>JAUMVK010000078.1:0-8914 GCA_030530205.1 Thermoguttaceae bacterium
GCTTCTAAAAAAAAACTTCAATAATTTATCACGACGCTGCAAGCGACGACCCCTTAAAGCGTCGTCCCCGTATTTCAGATATTACGCAACTTTTTCGTTAAACTGTACCTGCTCGCCCTTGCGGTTTTTGCAGACGAATTCCATCAGCTCGGGCAGCGCACCCTTGCGGCCAAAGACCTTGATACGCATTTTGCCGGCGTCTTCCAGTTCCTGAAGTTTTGTCTGTTTTTCATTCAGGAGCACGTCCGCAACTTCCGGGTGGACGTTCACTTCCACGTTCGTAATATCCGCGCGCTGGCACGCCATCTGGAGCAGCCGGATCACGTCCAGGACCATGCTCTCAACCGACTTCAGTACGCCGGTTCCTTTGCAGAATGGGCATTCCTGGAAAATGCTGCGTTTGATACTCGGACGAATACGCTGGCGCGTCATTTCGATCAGGCCGAACGGGCTGGTGCGGAGGATCTTCGTCCGGGCGCGGTCGCGCTTCATGGCATCTCGCAGGGCGTGCTCGACACCGCGGCGGTGTTTTTCGCGCCGCATATCGATAAAGTCGTTCACGATCACGCCGCCCAGGTCGCGCAGACGAAGCTGACGTGCGATCTCACGAGCCGCCTGAAGGTTCATCTGGTACGCGGTTTCCTCCGCAGAATCGTCGGTGCGGAAGTTTCCGCTGTTCACGTCGATCGCGACGAGCGCTTCCGCCTGATCAATGACGATCGAGCCGCCCAGCGGGAGCGGAACGACGCGCTGGTTGATCTTCTTGATCTCGTTATCAAGGTGGAACCGGTGGAAGAGCGGCTCCGCCCCTTTGTAGAGCTTCAGGCACTTCACGTAGTTCGGCATCACCTGCTCGAGGAAATCGCGCACACGCTGGTACGCTTCCGGCTCGTCGATGATGATGGACGTGATGTCCTCCGAGCAAATATCGCGGATCGTGCGGATCAAAATGTTGCTTTCCTCGTAGATCGCGACCGGGCCGGGGAACGTGCAGATGCGGTTCACGATCGAGTTCCAGAGCATGAGCAGGTAGCTCAAATCGCGAGTGAGGTCCTTGCGGGTCCGGTCCACGCCGGCAGTACGGACGATGAAGCCCAAGCCCTTCGGAAGCTGGATCCCCTGCATGATCTGGCGCAGGCGCTTGCGGGCGGCTTCGTCCTCGATTTTGCGGGAAATACCCACGCGGCCGAGCGTCGGCATCAAAACGAGATAACGCCCCGGGATGCTGATGTAGGTGGAAAGGGTCGGGCCCTTCATTCCGATGCCGTCTTTGATGACCTGGACGAGCACTTCGTCGCCCTTCTTCAGAATGTCCTGGATCGGCGGCTTGATTTTCGGACGCGCGCCAGCGTTCAGGCTGCGGGAGCTTTCGTAGCAGTCCTCCGGCCGGATCCCGCCCTGGCGGAAGTACTGCGGTTCAATGTCGCTGATGTGCAGAAAGCCGTTTTTCCCGACGCCAAAATCGACGAAAGCGGCCTGGATGCTCGGCTCCAGATTCACGACCACGCCTTTGTAAATGTTTCCGACGTAACTGTCCAGACTGGTACGGTCCACGTAGAGTTCCTCGAGAACTCCGTCTTCAACGATCGCGATCCGGCATTCTTCCGGCTGCGATACGTTAATGAGCATTTCTTGTCTCATTACAGATTTTCCTTGTAGTTTACCCAGGCAAAACCCGGGCGGAAAAAGAACGAAGAAACAAATTCTGCGGGGACGACGCTTCCAGCGTGGTCAGTGGTTTTAACGACGCTGGAAGCGTCGTCCCCGTATATTCATTATTCGTTTTTTCCAATGTGTACGTTCTTTCTAACCAACACACTTCCGTGCGTTTCCAGGTCTCCCAGTTCGAGAAGCGCCAAAATGTCGCGCGGGCCCGGCCCGTTATCCATAAAGCGCAGGTCGAAAAGGAGCGTCCCATCGTCCTCGAGCGAAAGGGAAATCAGGCCCGACTTGATGTCAACCACTTTGTCGTGCCCGATCCGCCGAAATGGGATGGAACTTTGATTTTGAACCCATTCAATCCGCTCGCGTGTTCTCGTGGAGCGTTCAGCCGGGACAGAGATCGCGTAGGTCATGGACCGCACGACCGCTTTTTTTTCGCCCGTCGGAATCACTTCCGCCGAGAGAAAGTCCAAAGCCGGAATGGTGTGTTTCTGAAGTTCGGAACGGATCCACTCAGGGGAGACGTTTTCCGCGTCTTCAGGAAGTTCGATTTCCAAAAGCTCGTTTTCCCCCTCCACGCACAAAGTAAGCGGCACGGGAAAACTGACTTTTGGTTTGGGGTGAAACCCCTGGCTGTATGCGGGCCGGATCCCTGCCCGGCGAAGGATCCGATGGAACGCGTCCATCAAATCACGATGACCGATAAAACGGAGATCGCCGGTTTTGGAAAAACGGATTCGGACTCGCATAAAAATAAAAAGGTGTTAAAAAACTTCACCATCTAAATCCGGGAAAAGCCGCAGATATTCGGACCACAGATAGTTTCGTATCTCCGTGGCGTTTTCCATCTGGAGTGCCCGCTCGGCAATTTTGCGGCACTGGCTCACCCGGGCGTGACGCACGACCCGTTTCACTTCCGGGATCGTGCCCGGCACGAGGCTGATCTGGCGCAGGCCCATCCCGATCAGGAGCTGGGTGAAATAAGGATTGCTGCCGAGCTGACCGCAAAGGCTCACCGGCTTGTTGTATCTGTTGGCTGACCGCATCGTTATGTCGATCAGCTTCAAAACGGCCGGGTCGCACGAATTGTAAAGGTAAACCACATCCATATTGGTGCGGTCCACCGCCAGTGCGTACTGGGTCAGGTCGTTTGTCCCGATGCTGAAAAAATCGACTTCCGGGGCGAACTGGTCGATCATCAGGACTGTGCTCGGAACCTCGACCATAATTCCCAGCGGAACGTTCGGGTTGAACGGGATGTTGCCGTCCTGGAGGTCTTCCTTCACGTCCTCGGCGATCATTCGCGCCTGACGCCACTCGGCCACCGTGGAGACCAACGGGAACATGATCTTCACTGGACCGTAATAGGCCGCACGGTAAATCGCACGGAGCTGCTTGCGGAACAGACCTGCACGTTTGAGGGAAAGACGGATGCTTCGCAACCCGAGGCAAGGGTTTTTCTCCTCGTTGATGTAATAATTGTGGTCCGAATCGCCCGTGTTTTCCTCGGGTTCCAACAGTTTGTCCGCGCCAAGGTCCACCGTTCGGATCGTGACCGGTTTCCCGTTCATCGTTTCAACGACTTCTTTGTATGCGTTAAAATGAGCCTCTTCGTCAGGATGCTTGCCGCTCAGATACAAAAACTCAGTACGGTACAATCCGACCCCGTCCGCGTTGCTCTGCATACAGGCCTGCGCTTCCTGTGGAAATTCGATATTTCCAAGGAGCTGGATCCGTTCGCCGTCGATCGTTTCGGCGGGTAAATCCCGCATGGAATCCAGGCAGATGTTCAGCGAGTGACGCTGATCCAACAGTTTGCGGTAATGTTCGAGCGTTTTTTCATCGGGATCAATGATGAAAAAACCTTCGTCACCATCCACGATGACCGTTGTACCGACCGTGACGAGCTTGAGGAAAGGTCCAATTCCGACCACGGCCGGGATGTGCAGCCCCTGCGCCACAATCGCGGTATGGCTCGACGGCCCACCGATCTCTGTTGCGAATGCCTTAACAGACTGAGTGTCCATGGAGGCAGTTTCGCTTGGCGTGAGATTTCGGGAAAGAACAATAGACGGGTGGTCGAATTTATGGATTTGTGGTTTTCCCTTTTGAAGGATGCGCAAAAGCCGCTTTCGGAGGTCCAAAACGTCATTCACACGTTCCGCCATAAGTGGATTTTGAATACGCTGAAAAAGCTGAACGTAAGAAGTAAGAGCCGCATACGCAGAATATTCGGCAGTATAATGCTCCTTCAGGATTCCATCGCGCATCATACTAAAGAGATTGGGGTCTTGAAGCATCAAGAGATGGCCGTCAAAAATAGCCCCGTAATTCGAGCCAATTTTGCCGGTAACATCATCGCGGCACGCAGAGATTTCTCGGGAAGCGCTTTGAAGAGCTTCCTGAAGCAAATTAAACTCTGCGTCCACTTCATCAGGTGCACAGGTAGCAACCCCCATCTGTTGGCCATCCGAATTCAGGATGACAGCTTTGGCGATGGCGACCCCTGAGGACACCGCAATTCCCTGCAGCTTTCTCATGATTTACTTTCCAGCCAGTCTCTGCCACTCAGGTTCCACCCAGCGCTTTCCGACTCGAATTCAAAATTTCAGGGGTTGGCGTCCAGAACTCCATCCAGCGGGAAACCGGATTTGAAAAGTTCCGCAATAGCAGCAGCGGCTTCCTCGTGGTCCGGACCTTCAGCCGTGATAGTGACAGCAGTACCCTTCGTAGCGGCCAGGAGAAGGACGTCCATAATAAAACGTGCGTCCACGGTCTGGCCGTTCGCCTCTAATTCAATTTTGGACTGAAATTTTGAAGCACATTGGGAAATCATCGCGACTGGACGAATATGGAGACCATTTTCGTTTGTCACCACGACTTTTTCCACTGTTTTTTGGGAAGACTGTTTCACGATTCACTCACGCGGTAAACTGGTTGGCGTCTGCTTCGCTAAGCAACTCGATAATGTCGGCCTGATTTTTGGCCTGCATCATAAAGCGACGGAAAGTATCCTCACGGAGCTGCTTGGCGATGTGTTCAAGCGCACCGAGATGTTCATGCGGCTGATCATTCGGAGAAATGAGCATGAAAAGGACACGAACGGGCTGACCGTCCAAGCTGTCAAAATCCACACCGTTCGGAGAAATGGCAACGGTTCCAACCATCTTTTTAATGTTGAACTTGGTATGCGGAACGGCAACACACCGACCGATGCCAGTGCTCCCAAGTTCTTCACGTTTTAGAACGTTGTGCACGATGTCATCGTAATTTTCTTCCGGGATTTGGCCAGCTTTTACAAGGGCATCGACCATTTCACGAATAGCGCCTTCTTTCGTTGTGGCCTGAAGACTGGCATTCAGGGACTCATTGCACATAAAATCCGCGAATTTCATATTAAAAACTCCTTCAAACTTGGATGATCAAAAGTTATTACGAACAGGAAGAGAAACAATTACAGGGAATAACAAATAATAATATTCACAATTAATTAATCCACTCTCGGGTCCGTCAATTTTTCTTTGAATTTTTTCAGCTGCTGCTCCATTTTCTTCAGGGCTTCGTCCAATGATGCGAAAAGCTCGCCAGCCTGGGACTGAACGACCAGTTCTTTTTTCGGTTCGACTTTCAGAAGCAGCGTTAATGCGGGGTTATTACGATCCTCAAGGTCAACGACGACCTCTGCGGAAGCGATCCGGTCATAAAACCGAGTCAGTTTTTCGACCTTGGACTGAATCTTTTCTGTGTTAGGGCTGCTGATGCTGCCACGACGAACAGATAACGTAACTTGCATTTTCACATTCCTTTCCCGCAGTGACCTAAGTCTCCGCGCTCAAGATTTTACCCAGCTACCTTCTTAACATCGAGGATGTTATGAGGGAATTCCGCAATATATCTTTATCTTACATTTTTTTTCAGGATATTCAAGCACCCCCACCGGATATTTTTCAAATTTTATCAATTCTGGGGCAGGAGTTTTCCAAAAAACTGGTTCCGTAACGTCTTGAAAGCACATTTTTGCCAGATATTCAGGCAAACTGTTCTTTTGACTTCAAAGAAAATTCCTGAAGATTTTCTTTAAAATTTTTCACGGAACAGGGATTTTCCTCCAGGAAAAGAGAAAATCTCGAGAAATGCCACCGATGAAACGGCCTCATTTCAACCATTTCATCGGCTCTTGAGAAATCTTTCTCCAAATTTTTATCGTCAGCCCTCATGAATTCACAGAATCACGGCAGCACACGGAAAATTCGGCCTAAAATATACAGAACGTCCACTCCAATCAGCGCGAACGTGGCGATTTTCCACACATTCGGCTGCGCTGCTGATTCTTCTTCGGAAGTGGCTTCCTCAAGTACCGGTGCAGCAGAAACAGAATTCACCGGGATCTCGTCAAAAATTTCCTCTTCTTCCTCAACTGGCTGAGATTTCGTTTGAGGAAGTGGAATCGACGACTCATCATTTGCGTCGATGAATTTGTATAAATCACACAGTTTGGCGCGTAGTTCAGGGGCGAGATCGAGTTTTTGGGTCAATGCCCGCGACAAAATCTGATGACAACCGGCGATCTCACCCAGCATAATATCCGAATGAATACAGAATTTCTCGAAATCCGGCGTAAGTACCGGGTCCATCGAGTTGTCCAGGTACTCTGCGGCCGAATTGGCATTCCCCTTCGGAGTACCGTCCAGAAGTTCCGGGGCCGGGAGTTTCTGCTGCCCCATGATGCCTTCGATTTGGGTCTTCAGCGCTTTCGCCAGTTCGCTTTCTTCCACTTTCTGAGCCACAAGCGCAGCGTCTTCTTCAGAAAGATTGTTATTGATCCAGTTTAACAGCGTTCTAAGTGTGAGCCGCATAACGGTTTGCCTTTTGTTCGGTGCCCGAAAAAACAAAAACAGTACTTTTGAGGAAAAAATCAATCCTCATTAGTATTAGTGCCTTTTCATAGCGGCTTCCGTACAAAAAAATAAAAAATTTCCAGGGAAAACAGGAAATCTTTTATTTTCCAGACAGATTATTAATGTCGATCCGTGTGAAGGAAGCATTTTGCTCTCCAGTTGGGCGGCGAAGGATGACCAGATCCAACGTGGACTCAGGCGAGATGTTTTCCAGAATCTCGGCCAGGTGCGCTGGCGATTCCGGACGTTCGTTATTGACCCGCGCCAGAATATCACCCGATCGGGGTGCGTGTTTCAAATGTTTAAATCGGGAAGCATCCACTTCTGTGAGCAAGACTCCGCGAGGGAAACGCAAATGGAAGTCCTCGAGATCCTTAGGCGTCAGTTCCTTGACCTTCATGTGGAGCCGGTTGCTGACGATCTGCTCTATGTTTCTTGGCGCACGTTCCTCAAGCTGGAAGGAAACTTCTTTTACCGATTCCGGCTCATTTTCACGGAAGACCAACAATTTAACTTCAGAACCGGTTTGAAGTGAGAGAAGCGCCTGGTAATAATCCACAGCAGTAAACGTTTCTGTCCCGTTAATTTTCTGAATAAGGTCCCCTTCCTGAAGCCCCCATTTTTGCGCAAACTCAGGGGTCAAATTTCCGATTCGAGTCCGGTGCGGGTCGCTCTTCCGTGAAGCAGTGACGGTCAGAGGGAGTTCCCATCGTTTCGATGCCGCACGGTGGAGCATTTCCGGAAAGCGGCAGCAAATCGTTTCAAGCGAGATCCCAAACGCAATACCGTCTGAGTCACCGCGTTTTGAGACGGTCATTCCCATGACTTTTCCAAAGAGGTTGAACCACGGTCCTCCCGAACTGCCAGGATTGATGGCCGCGTCGGTCTGAAGAAGTCCCTTGAGTGTCAGCCCCGGGATATCCGTCAAATTACTGATGCGGTCTGTCCCGCTGACGATCCCGTAGGTCAGGGAGAATTTCAGAGCGTGCGGACAGCCGATCAGCACGACCGTATCACCGATGGAAACCTCTGGGACCGGTTCGATCTGAACGGCCGAAAGCGGTTCTTCAGGCTCGATCTTCAGAAGGGCCAGATCCTCTTCCGCGATGATGTCGATGACTTCCGCCGGGTATCGTCGGCCGCTGATCAATTCCACCTCAGGGAGAATGGTACGATTGACGGCGTGTGCGTTCGTCACAATGTAACCGTCTGGATGAAGGATGAAACCTGTTCCGACGGTGTGCTCTTCTTTAGTTCCATTGGGGGGATTGAAGAACTCGTTGGGAGACTTCAGTGTTGGATTGACATTGATGCCGGTAACATAAACCACCTTTGGGGCTTCCTCACGATAAAGCTTCGCAAGGATGGACTCTCCAGACGGTACGGGGGTGAGTATCTGGTATGGAGTAACATCCTGAGCCGTTCCGGAGAATGGGGCCAGGACGAATACAAACAGAAAGATGGAAGCAAAGCGAATGTGATTCATAATATTCCTTTGAGGATGGGGGTAGCTCTTTCTCCTTTATATCATACAAGGATGTGAAAGTTTTTCAAGGGGTACGGGCGACATTTTATCCATTTTCCCTTAATTGTTTGCTTACAAGTTCGAGAACAGTTAAAATCCCCCCAAGAGAAATATCCTCATTCACACGAAAATCAAAATAACCCTTTTTCCTAAGATTTTCAGAAAAAAATGTAAAAATATTTTGACTGGCAAACTTTTTGTAATCGTTAAATCTTAACATCGGCCAGTTCCGGTCAGTTAAAATGTATAAAATTTAACGCCCCTCAAACGACATTAAACTTTTTTTATTTTACCTGTCTTGTATAATGCGAACGGTCGATAAAACCGTGACCGGGTGGTGATGTAACGACTGTAACGATTATTTCCTCAAGAAGTGCAGGGCAGACTCCGATATAATTTGTGTTTTCGGAGAGGGGTTTTCAAACCCTACCTTCAACGGGCCTTTTGACTGAAGTTGGCGGCATAACAGGATGGCTGCCGGTCAAAAGCGCAATTTCCCTTGAGACCTCGCCTTATTGTGTCTGGCGTTGGTTCGAGGGAGCAAAATTACCATTTAGGGAGAAATAGAATGAAAGCTAAATCAGTTTTTTCCGCCCTCTTGCTGATGGGAGCCATGTTCATTGCGGCTCCGTCCTTCGCTCAGAATTGTGCGCCTGCTCAAGAGGCATCCTGCGGATGCAATAATCAGTGCACTCCGTGCGTTGTTGTTCGTAAGTGCGACGTTTTCAGCGGTCTCCGCTGCCGCCCCGTTTGTGATCCGTGCACCCCGTGCACCCCGTGCTAACCCGATTGCAAGCCTGTTTGCAAGCCCGCGTGCAAGCCGAGAATC
>JAUMVK010000079.1:0-8508 GCA_030530205.1 Thermoguttaceae bacterium
TTTCCAATGATTCCTGAGCCATAATACAGGACCACGTCCATGGGAACTTTGAAAGTATATGAGTTGTACACGAAAGGCCTCTCTCGTCTTCCGGCAAAAAAACTAATGGAAATGTCTTATCCAGCTTGCTGAAGTTGTCTTGGAAATATTATTCGCTACGTTTTTCATACCAAGTATCTTTATCGAGATATTCCTCAAATTCAAAGAGGTCCTCAAGACCAAATTTTTGAAATCTTTTTACCCCAATTTCGGACAAAAGGATTACATTATTTTGTGCTGTGAAAATAGGCATCCCATTCCATGTATTCCTATCGACAGCGCCATAAGAGTCGTGAATCTCTCTCGTTTTTAAATTATCAGACATCCCTTCACGGTTTTCCGGGGCAATCCGAAAATAGGAAACTCTTGCGCCAAATGGAATGACAATGCGATAAAAGTTTCCAATCTTTTGTGAAAGACTCTCTGAATGTGGGTTACAGATGATATAATCTTCGATTTCATTGATCCAGTTTGGAAATTCATCTTCCGGCCAACTTTGCCAATCCAGGTCAACAATTCGGCCAGTGGGGAAAATCTCAAAGGAAACTTCTGGAAATTTCTGAGAAAAAATCTCCATAAAGATTTTGGGGCAATAAAGAATCCGAGAAGAAGCCATTGCCAAGGAGGGGAAAAAAGGGCCAGTTCGCATAAGGATCCTGGTTTCTGGAGATAGATAACTTAGGTCAGGATCCCCTTTTAGCCTCCACTCGGGACACGCGATCAAGCCGTGTGCCAGAACATCAAGTTCAGGCCTTGGCCGCCAGATGGGGCACAATTCGTAAAATTTCATTTTTGTGTTTAATTCTCGTTTCTGTCACCATTTTGGGGAAACACATCCGTCACAACGGATACACTGCCATCTGGATAAAATTGTTTGGTTTTTGGGGGACGGGAAATAATAAGGCGATATTCTCCTTTGATTGGAATCAGGTGCGCACTGGCGTATTGGGAGCCATTAGCAAATGCGTCCAAGCCTCCTCCGTCAGCATTTTCTCCAATACCGATTGCAAAATTGCCGTCTTCAGTATAAAGTCCAATCTTACTGGAATTGTCTTCAAGCCCTATTGATATCCGTGGAGTACCGGTATCATCCAAAATCTCAATTTTGGGGAATTCATTATCGCCATACTTGCCGATAGCAATCCGTATTTTAGGAACACCATTTTTGTCAACGATTTCAATTCCTTCTTGAATTTGTAACATAATTCACATCTCCAAAAATTTTGATGGGACACGGACGATACGATTTTTCTCCTCATCCCTTCGATTCCCGCATAATGCAGTTCATGATCACGCTGATCATGGTTTCTTTTTCTTCCGGGCGGGATTCCGCAATCATGATCGTCAGCGCGACCAGCGTATGGTCATCCAGGAGCTTTTTGCCGAATTGGTCATACAGCATATTGTTTCGGTCCAGAAAGTACAGAAACATCGTTGCGGCAATACGTTTGTTACCGTCCAGGAAACTGTGGTTCTTCGTCACCAGGTAGAGCAGGTTTGCCGCCTTTTCTTCTGCCGTCGGATAAATTTCCTGTCCGGCAAAGGATTGGTATATATTGCCGATGGAACCTTTGAAGGATTCGTCTTTTTCGACTCCGAACAAATCCGACTCGTCACCGAAACGCATTTGATCAATGAGGTTTCTGCACTCCTCATAGCTCAGCACATAAGCCCCTGAAGTGCCTTTCGGACGTTGTAACGTCTGGTGATCATACTCGTCCAGCAGAGAGAGCGCGGTACTGTATCGTTCAACGACCGTCAGCACCTGAGCGGCATCCAGGTTTTCGCTCACACGCTGCATTAAATGGACCGCTTCGCCCAGCTGTTTCAGGCGGTTTTCGTTGATCGCATACCCACGGAGCAAATATTCCTTGAGCGTTTTGGTTGCCCATTTTCGAAATTCCACCCCCATTCTGGACTTCACCCGGTATCCCACGGATATGATAACATCCAGATTGTAATACATGGGGGGTCTTGAGGCGTTTCCACTACTTCTGTCGAAAATTTCGACAGAAGTCCCGGCATCCAGCTCGCCTTCTTTGAATATTTTGCCAATGTGATAAGCGATGGAAGATCTTGCAGTGTCAAACAGCTGGCTCATCTGTTCCTGCGTGAGCCAGACGGTTTCTCTGTCTGGTGTGATTGGAACCGATAATTCCAAATCTCCACTGGAGAATATAACCAGTTCGTTTTCGTTCTTCATCGTAAAGCGCTCCCAATCGTAAAAAAACGTTTTCCTCTGAGACTTAATCATAATACAAAACCGTAGCGTGTCAAGGGGTTATAAAAATAAAAACGCTCCTTCTCTCGGCTCAAGCTTCGAGCTTCAGGGGTATCGCAAGCGCCAGGGCAAGAAGAGCGCTCGCAAAGGCAGCCGCGCAGGACATGAGCCACACGCCGTTCAGCTGCCAGAAGGCGGTGAGTACGTACAGGAACGTGACCGGAAAAACGAGCGTCCCGAAAAGCGATAATACCAGCGACCGCACGGGTCGGTCCACTGCCGTGAAGAACGAGGAAAAGCACATGTCGATCCAGCCGACCAGGTACGAAAATGAGAAGATCCTGATCGCGGTAACGCTGACCTTCATCAGTTCCGTATCGCCTTCCTTGATGAATATGGCCGCCACGGACGGACCCGCAAAGAACATGAAGCCAAACGCGATCACCGAGGTTGCGACCGAGGCGATCAGCACACGATTGAAAATCGCTTTCATCCTGCCGAACGAACCGGCTCCGCAGCAATAACTGATGGCGGGCTGGAGCGAGTCGCAGATCCCGAAATTCAGCATCCCGACGATACTATCGACGTACATGACGATAGAGAAAGCCGCCACGGCAGTCGTTCCTCCGTATCGCAGAAGAAACAGGTTCATGATCACGCTCATGATCGACACGGCAATGTTGCTGAAAAACTCGCTTGAACCATTGGCGATGATCCGGAAAAATCGCTGCAGCGGGATGTTCTCCCGGGTGTAGTAAACCTCCATTCTTTTCCCGCGGAAAGCCGCAAGAGTGATCACCGATCCCAGGACGATCGAGATACAGCTTCCGGCTGCGGCTGCCCATACGCCCTGATGAAGGAGCACGATCAAAATAAAATCGAGAACGACATTCAGGACCTGGGTCATGATGCCGATGACCATGCTGAATTTGACTTTCCCACAGACGCGGAGAAAATTGTCAGTGGCATAATAAATCGGTATCAGGGGACCAAAGATCGAAAACACTCTGAGGTACTCGGCGCTGAATTCGATTGCTTTCTCGCTTGCTCCCGGTGCGATCAGCACAACAAACGGTTTCGCGAAGACCAACCCCAGCACACTGACGACGCAGGAAAACCCAAGGATGAACTTCACCGAGAAAGAAAACACCCGGGACGCTTCTTCCCGCTTCTCCTGCCCCATCAGGATCGACATATTGACGGACGATCCCGTGGCGATCATGTTGGCCAGGGCATCCACGACAAAGATGATCGGCATGACCAGATTGATCGCTGCAAGGGCGCTTTCCCCCAGACATCTGCCGACAAAAATGCCGTCAACGACGGAATAAAGCGCTCCGAACACGGAGGTAATAACCGCCGGAACCGCGCATAGGAAAAAGAGTTTTGTAGGCGGCAGTTTGCCGAAATCTTCTGAATCCATACGATCGCCTGTCCAAAAAAAAACGGTTCTTCCGTAACCATCGTTACGAAAAAACCGAGCGCACTCGACACCTTTTCTGGCAGGCGGCCTGCTGGCGTACGCCAACGATCCCCTGTGCTGCGGCACACTGCCCTCCGGTGACCATATTCTTTTCAAAATTTTACAGATTGTACCAGAAAGCGCATGAAAATCAAGGGGGCAGGAAATAAAAAAAGGCACTCACGAAGGAGCGCCTTTTGTGGTTAAAGGAAATGGAATTTCTTCCTCACTTGCAGCTGCGGAGGAACTCGGCGATCTCGGTGCGGCCTTCGTGAGCGGCTTCCTCTGCGGGCGTGCGGCCGTCTTCGTTCACCGCGTTGACGTTAGCGCCCTTTTCGACGAGGTATTTCACGATTTCAAGCGTTCCATCTTCGGCGGCAACGTGGAGCGGTGTTTCGGCATCATCGTTTGTGACGTTGATGTTCGCGCCGCTCTCGACTAAGATCTGGACCATTTCGAGGCTGGAGCCGTCACAAGCCTCAAAAATCGGGGTGCTCTGGTCTTCGTCCTCAGCATTGACGTCCGCGCCTTTTTCGATCAGGAACTTGGCGACCTCGACCCGACCTTCATCCGCGGCAGCGTGGAGGGCCGTTTCGTCATCTTCCGACGTCTCGTTCACGTTGGCGCCCTTGGCGACGAGTTCCTGGACCTTCGTCAGATCGCCTCTTTTGGCGGCACGATACAAAGCCGACTCATAATCGGTCTCAGCGTCTTCGATTTCAGCGACTTCGGTCTCGTCCTCATCCACGTCTTCGGCTTCTTCGACGTCCTCAGCGTCTTCAACGTCAGCGACGTTATCGTCATCTTCGTCCTCGTCTTCGGCATCCTCGACGTCCTCAGCATCTTCGGCGTCTTCGATGTCTTCGTCATCGTCATCTGCGTCATCGAGGTCGTCGGCGTCGTCCTCGTCATCTTCATCTTCGGTCAGTTGGGAAATGGGCTGTTCACCATTGGGCTGCTCGCTAACGGCCTGGGCGGTCGTGCCCTCTTCAGCGGTGGCTTGCGTGGATTCGTTGCAGGCAAAAGCGCTCAGAGTGAAAACCAGAGCAGCAGCAAACAGAGCGACGATGGAAATGGTGATCTTTTTCATGATTGTGTCTCCTTATTGGAAAATTTTTGATTGTTTTCGGCAAGGCCATCCCTCACACCTTACATAAGTAGTATATGAGATGAATGTAAAGCGAATTTAAAGGTTTTGTAAATATCCTGTAAAGATTCAGGATTTTAGAAAAATAATTCTGATAGTATGTGCTTCGTCACGTTTTGGCTGGTTTTGGATCTCTGGTCTAATGTATATTTTTGCTGTCCGGCAGTCTCATTCACTCAATTCAAGAGAATTCGCAGCTGTATTTACACTTGCCCCTTGATTTGTTATTAATAACAGATTTTTCACTGATTTAAAAGGGACATGCAGTGTGTAAATTTTTGATGGAACACTAGTGTATATGCATGAAAAAACGTCCGAAACGATTGACTCGTTCCGGACGATTGAAAATGGGCTTTGGTGATCATTCCCATGCGAATTCAGTGACTCGGCGCTGTTCGGCAAGACGTTCCTCTTCTTCCTCTTCCAGCTCGGACCAGAGGTCGTTCCACGCGCGGTCGGTGATGGTCGGGAGGGCCGCAGCGGGTTCCGGGACGAGGTTTTGTGTCGTGCCAGACCAGGTCGGGGTCTCCCACGCCACCGAGGTTTCAAGCACCGGAGCCGCTGGCTGCGGGGCAAGAGTTTCCTCGATGTGCGGCGTGTAATTGGCATCGTACCGGACCAGGTTGGAAGTCTTGGTAGTAAGACCAAAGTTCCGTGCGAAAAGGACCAGGTCGTCGATCACGATCGTACCGTCGCAGTTGAAATCGGCCACCCATGCGTCAGGATGGTCCTCAATTACCTGACCAAAGAGACGCGCGAAGGCGACCAAGTCGTTGATCTCCACGTTTCCGGATTCGTTCAGGTCGTAAATCACCGAATAGACCATCGTGTCGAGCGGCAGATCATTCACGAAAATCGGGGTTTCCACCGACTCGCCGACCAGCAGGTTACGAATCGGTGTGAACTCGAGCGACGCGAGCAGCGTGTTGATCCCGATTTCAATGTTTTCAGTACAGTCGATTGTAATCTCAACAGTCGTCAAGCCATTTTCATCGGTTTGCGACTCGCCAAAGGTCAAGACCACTCCGGCCTGATTTCGGGAAGTTTCCTCGTTGAGTTCGTACATGGTCGAGTCATAAGCGATTGTGAACGTTTCGGTCGTCGTGAAGTCGCTCCAGAACTCGAGGTTGACCGTGTTCCACTCGTTAATTGGCGACTCGTTCGCGGAAACAACGTGCGAGTTCAAATCGCTCGGAGTCGTCGTCAGACAGTAGATCACATCGGTCGGAATACCGTAATTCGTCGTCACTTCCGCCTGATTATCGACTTCAACCCAGCCCACATTATCGGTTGCGACAACCTTGAACGAGTAGGTCGTGTTCTTCGACGGGAAAGTGTACTCATATTCCGTAACATTCAAACCGCCCTCGACCAGCTCGAAATTCCCTCCATTGATCGAGACGTACAAATCGTAGAACGCGATCCCCGAGCCTTCGTCCTGACCGACCCAGCTGAGCGTCACGCTTTTTTCGGTGGTCTGCTCGGGCAGTTCGTTCAGGATGGCGGTTGGCGCATCCGCGTCGATTTTCAGGGGCACTTCTTTTGCCGGGTCCGTGCCCTGCGAAGGATCGTGGGGATCGATCTGGTTCGTCGCAATGATTTCTCCGAAGTCAAACTGGATGTTTGCGACCGAGGTGATTTCTGTATTGGTCACGAGCGGTTTTTTCGCCTTGACGATATAGGTGAGGAAGCCGTCACCACGCGAATCGACCTTTTCGCCATCTTCTTTCACGGAAGGAAGCAGGAAACCAATGTTTGCCGACATCGGAGCAAGAAGCTCTTCCTCTTCGAGCGCGCCGTCCAAGGTCGTGTATTGAAGCGTCTGGAAAGTCGCATAAACCCGCCCGGAAAGAAGGTCGATACCCGCATTAACTTCAACGTAAATGGTCACCGGGTCTTCTTCACCAAGAGGAATTACACTGGTTTCAATCCGTTTGTTAATGGTATAGGAACCATTTCCAAGCCCCTCGAAGATGTCAGCCCAGCCGAAACCGGTAAACTGGAAGGTGCTCCAATCGAGATCTTCGTCGAGATACATTTCCATATCAACGCGCTGCGCCGGCGCGGTCGCAGTCTCGTCGTTCTCATAATTGATCTGATACGCCAGGGTTTCTTCGCCAAGAATCCAGCCGTCCTTGCCAGATGGACCGATGAGTTCGTTCGGGTCTTCAGAAAAACCATCATCCCCCGAACCATGACCGCCATCTTCGTAAGGATCTTCCAAAATACTGACGGAAGTCTTATCAGAGGCGGTAAAGCCGTATTGATCCCAAACCGTCAGTTCAAACTCGTACGTACCGATTCCGAGATTTACACTGACATCGGGCACGTCATACATCGGATTTGATGAAACAACATCCGCTATGGTCTCGCCTGTGGTCAGGTTGACCCAGCGATAACGATAAATTCCTTCGTTGATCAGCTCGAAATTTGAATTTGAAAGGCCTTCCAGAGGAATTTGAGGTGAATCAGGATCGGGATTTAACCCCATGGCCGCCGTTGGCTTTTCTTTAATTGTTTCTTTCCCGCCAACAGCTTTGAGCAGGCAACGGGCTATTTCGTCCTTTCTGATGGTTTGGCTTGGAATTTTCTCGGTAGAACAATAAGGGAATCCTGTGTCAATAGTAATGTTAATTACTCCTACATCGTTTGCAGCATATAGTTCGAAACGGTTATTAGCATCTGACGGTATAATCTTCAATTTGAGATTATAGCAAATGTGCTGCTCATCGCCGACCTTTTTGGTCGTTATGCCGTTTTCGCCAAACGCGGCATAAAGTTTAGAAGCTTTGGGAATATTGAAATATCGAACGATACTGTTGCCGGAAGTTATATAAGAGCTGCTAAAGGGATTTATCTTGCTAAGGAAAGATCGATCTATTGTGATTTTCTCATTCAGAGTAATTTGATTTCCTTTTGCGTCTTCGTAATACAATATGCCTACAAATTCATTGATCGCATCAACTTTAATTTGATTTTTGGCATGCTTTGGGGTTGATGTTATACCGCTATGATCTGTAACCTTAATGCTTAATTCTGCGGAATTGCCCGCTGTCAAAGTTGTATTTGACAATAAGCTGTACTGATATTGCAGTTCATAGGTTTTTTCAAGAGAAGCCACAATGTCATTATTCGCCAAATTCGTTTTTGTCCAAATATTGAAAGGTCCATCCCAGTTTCCGGGGTAGTTCCAGCGTTGACCAGTTGACTCGTCGTAATTTAATACGTAATTACCATTCAGAGCGATGGAAAGAGCCTCAAATCGCCAGTTCCCTGAACGGCTTGCAACAATCAATCCATTCCAGTTATTCTTGTTCGGTTGTGAAAATTTAGCTTGCGTCAACACAGCATCCCAACTGCTTGCATTCCACCAGAAACCGGGGGACGTTGTATTTTGAGTCGAGGTAATGGTAGTAATAAACCATTCGTAAGCAAAAGAATGGGCATTTGAATTAGAATCTTCAGCCCATGTTTTTCCTTGTTCGACCAGAAGGAAATTGTCTTGTCCCCAAGTGGATTCCCCTCCATACAAGTCAGAACTTTTATACACATCTACAAACTGAGCGGAATTAGGCCCCCAAGATCAGCCTGTTGCACATACCACCCCGCCAACTAATCCCATCTTGTATTTTCCTGAAA
>JAUMVK010000035.1:0-42966 GCA_030530205.1 Thermoguttaceae bacterium
TTTTCTCCAAGGGACGAATATAGAGAAAGGAAATAATTCATCATTCATCATTCATAATTCATAATTAAAAAGATGCTTTCTCCGTTGCTCGCCTGGTTTGCCGAAAATGGCCGTCACGATTTGCCGTGGCGGATCGATAGGACGCCGTACAAAGTCTGGGTCAGCGAGATCATGCTCCAGCAGACACAGGTCAAGACCGTTTTGGAATACTACTCGCGGTTCCTCTCCGCGTTTCCGGACGTTCGTGCGCTGGCCGAAGCCGAGGAGGAAACCGTCCTGCGGCAGTGGGAGGGGCTGGGGTACTACCGGCGCGCACGTCAGCTTTACGCCGCCGCCAAAATCATCGCGCAGCGGCCCGGGGCGGAATTTCCCGAAACGTTTGCGGAAGTCCTCGCCCTTCCCGGGATCGGGCGGTACACGGCCGGCGCGATCCTTTCGTTTGCCTGCGACCAGCGTCTTCCCATTCTGGAAGCGAATACCCAGCGGCTTTACGCGCGGCTGATTGCTCTGGAGCTTCCCGTCACGGCCGCGGAGGCCCAAAAACGCCTTTGGGCGACGGCCGAGTCGTTCGTTTCGGCCGAAACGTCCAGCGAAAGCCCGTGCGCAATCAATACCGCTCTGATGGACCTCGGAAATCTGGTCTGTACGCCGCAAGATCCGCAGTGCGACGTTTGCCCGCTTCAAAAGGAGTGCGAGGCGTACCGACGGGGACTCACGGAGAAAATCCCGGTCCCGGCCCCGAAAATGGCCTACGAAGCGCGGACGGAAGCGGCGCTTTTGCTCGAAAACGAACGGTCGGAGGTTTGCCTCCTGCGTTACGTTCAAGGCGAATGGTGGGCCGGCCTTTGGGATTTTCCCAGGACCCAAATTCTTGGCGACGCGCCGAAGGACGAGCTTCAGAAATTCACACGCGAAACCACCGGTCTGGAGGTCGAGATCACGGAAGAGGCCGCCAGGATCCGCCACAGTGTGACGAAATACCGGATCCTGCTGCACGTCTTTCGCGGCCGGTTGATCAGCTCGGCCAACGCCCGAAAAGAAACGCCCAGCGGCGGGGAGATCCGCTGGGTCGGCGAAAAGGAACTTGAAACGATCCCGCTGTGCTCGACCGGGAGGAAGATCGCGAAGATGAAAAGGAAGGGTGAGTAATCCAGCGCACACGAGACCCAGCCCCTCCGAAAACGCCCCGAGCCGCTATAGGCCCCGCGGATTGGGCGGATGAGGCGGATTTTAAAGAATTAAATGAGGCTTCAGAAACTGCAAACCCATTTCCAAAGTGCAAGCCTCCCCCACTTCAAACCTTGATTTAAACACGGATTTTCACGGATTAGAAGGATTTCCACGGATTATTTAATGAGGGTTAAGAATTTCGAGGATTTTCAATGAAAAAAACGAAATCCTTTTAATCCTTTAAATCCGTGGAAATCCGTGTTTAAATCGGGGGTTGAACTGGCGCAGGCTTGCACCTTGGGCTTGGTCCCATTTTCGTCTTTTTTTCTCAGACTTTCACCTCACCACAAACGTCCCGCACATTCCCTCCTCGCCGGGGAAATCTTCCTGCGTGTAGTACTCGGACGTTCCGGTCACGGTTCCCGTTTCAGGGTGGAACCGCTCGACGAGGTACTTCTTCTTCCGGTCTGCAATCTCCGCGAGGAACTTTTCCCTCATTTCCCGCTCGATTTCGGCCAGGTACAACTCGCGCCGCCGCTTTTCATCGCCCGGGATGGAATCGCCCATTTTTTCCGCAGGCGTACCGGGGCGGGGGCTGAACGGGAAAATGTGGATCTTGGAAAACCCAATTTTTCGCACGACGTCGCACGTTTCGAGGAATTCTTTTTCCGTCTCGCCGGGAAAACCGACGATCACGTCCGTCGTGAGGGCCGGATGGTCAAGGATCTTCTTCGCCGCCTCGCACCGCTCGATGTACTGCCCAACCGTCCCGGGCCGATTCATCCGCTGGTGGACCGTCGGCGAGCCGCTCTGCATGGAAAGATGCAGGTGCGGGCAGATTTTCTCCCGGTTTTCGGCCATAATGTGCAGCAGATCGTCACCCGCCTCGTGCGCTTCGAGACTGGAAAGCCGGAGGCGAAATTCCGCATCGTCAGGCATGGAAATCAGCCGGCCCATCAGGTCGGTCAGATTCGTCCGGCGCGGGTTTTTACGGTCTTCGATCGACCAGATGGTTTGCGTTCGGCTACGCTCGTTCAGGCCGTAGTAGCCGAGATGGATCCCGGTCAGGATGATTTCTTTGTAGCCGTGACGAACCAGCGAGCGAACTTCTTCGTAAACCTCTTCAGGGGGGACGCTCGTCAGCTCGTTTCTCAGGTGCGGGATGAGGCAGTACGTGCAGAACTGCGCGCAGCCGTCCTGGATCTTCACGTACGCGCGGTGACGCTCGCCGAATTGACGCAGACCGCCTGAAAGAATGGCTTCGCACGCTTCCAGACGGACGCCCAGCGCTTCAAGAACTGCCGCGACGCGGTTTCCGCCGTGGTTTTGGGCCGTCACGACGCGCGTCACGCCGGGGATTTTCGCGTACTGATCCTGAGCGTTTTCCGCCGAGCAGCCAAAAACCAGGACATTTTTCGGGGCGTGCTTTTTAATTTTTTGCCGAATGAGCCGGCGCGATTTGGCTTCCGATTCCTGCGTGACGGCGCACGTGTTCACGATGCACCAGTCCGGTTCAATATCCGTCTGTATAAATCCCGCAGTTAATAAAATTTCCCGAATTTGCTCACTTTCATACTGATTAACTTTACAGCCCAAAGTGGAAACCTGAAACGTTTTTTCCTGTTTCATCGACCTGAAACCCCTTATCGTCTTATTTTAACCTGACCAACCATCTTTTATAACCGAAACAACCCGTTTCGTGAAGGGGGGGAATCGGTCTAAAATGAAAAAGGGGATTATTAACCGTAAATTTCGGGTTGGTTTTTTACGATTACAACAAATATATGTGTAAATATTTAAATGTCATATAAGCCAATTTAGGGGTTTTTTATGAGCAAAACCAAAAAAACCATCTTCATCGTTCTTTCTTTTGTGATTGCTGCATTAGTGGGTTCCGTCCTTTATGCAGAAAAACTGAGTCACGAAAACACAAAAAAAGAACTTCAGGAAATTGTTTTGCGGGATATTCAGCAAACCGAAGTTTTTCTCGAACAAAATCCTGATTCGATGGAGCAATGGGCAGACTATCTGGCGATCAATGAGGCCAAAAATGCCATTAATGATCCATCCGAAGATTCCACGAACGCTCTGACTTCTTTAATGATGGCATTGAAATTTACGAACGGAGTGACCAAGTATCCGGTTTTTGTGAATCTTCGTGATTCCCTTGGGGCGTTGCTCGACTGGCGGAAATCCAATTTTCTTCAGACCGCTTTCCGAAATCAGAAGATCCTTGCGACTCTCGCTTCCTCGCGTATGCCCTCGACGGGAATCGGGACGGGAAATTCATTGATGAAGACCACTCCGGAACTGGAGCATGGTCAGAAAATCAATCTTGAAAAAGAATTCCAGGATCGGATGCAGGGCAATTTGCCTTGTGCTTTGCCCGAGCCTCCATTTTCTGAAAACGTACAGGAAAAAGGCGCTTTAAGCAAGCAGGAAGTATCGCCGGATCTGGAACCTTCCGCGTCGGAAAAGGCCCCGAAGCACAGACGGTCCAGGCTTTATAATAAACTTCAGAAGACCCATGAGGAAGACGAAAATACAGAGGCTTCCCCAGGAACGGAGAAAACCAAAAAACAGCCTCAGGCCCAGAATTCAGCCGCTCCTTCAAAACCATTTATTCTGGCCGAAACTCCGTCTTTGACGGAAATGATGACTCAAGATGAAAAACTTCGAGCCAAGCCTTTTGTGAATGTTTCATTCCAAAGTGGTCAAATGCCTTTAAAATTGCATAACGCTGAGCAAAAACAGTTGGCAATCGCGCCTGAAAATCTGATTCAGGGAGAAAAAACATCAGGAGAGGCTCCTGCATCGAAAGCTTGCGAGATAAAAACCTCTGAAACGGATCTTGAGGTTCCCGAGTTGGAAACGAATACAGATTCCTCAAACGATTCTCCTGAATTTACACCGGGTGCCGCTGAAAATGAGGATTTACAAAGTTTCCTTTCCGACTCCATTCCGGAAGCCGAATCGGAGAATATCAAGCCGGAAGAACAGGAACATCCCAGCGCCGGGAAAGCCTTCCCCAAAAAAGAAACCTCCAGCGCCGCGCCGCTTAAACCGTTCACGAATCGTATCCCGGCGCTTCCTTCATTGCACTATTCGCTGAAAGAAACCGTTGGAAATGCGCCAGAAGCGCCTGAATTTGAAGGTCCGCAGACGATCGAGGAACTTCAAAAGAATTTGGCTGGTGACTTTTCAAAAGACCTCAAAGCGGTACGCAAATGCTGGCTCATGGAGGAATTTCGTGTTCCATCTGATGAAGATTTGGCGACTGCATACGAAAAAGTTCAAAATGCGTTCAATCGTTTTTCCACGACGCTTGGCCGCCTGAATGAAAAGAAACGTCAGGGGTGGGTCGAAAGACTGCATCTCGATGCGCTTGATTTGAGTCAAGACCCGCAGCTTGACGTTTTGCAGGATGTTTTCCGCCAGCTTTCCAATGGAAATATTGGGCTTGAGCTTTCGGTTTTTGTAAACTTCAGGGAATCCATAAAACATTACCTGACGTTGGTCAGTATCAAGAATGACCCGGACCAGGCGAAAGAAATGTTTAAGCAAGCCCGCAACCGCGTGGTTAAACTCCTTGAAATCGTCGGGAAAGATCATCGTTCTGTCATTGAAAGGGCTTTGGAAGATGAACTGCGCTGGCTGGAAATCGCGGGTCAGGCAGAAAAGACGGTTCAGGCTACCCGGCAGATGTGGGCCAAACCAAATATCGTTGGTCATGTCGGCGCTTCCATTTTTGAACGTTTTGGAACACGTGCAGTTCAGGAAGAAGAAAAAATTTCCAATCAGATTCAGCGTACTTCCATTTATGGAACCAGCAATTTTAACGGAGCTCTGGTGATGAAGCCGGTCGTGAACCCTGACCGTATTGAGCTGGCAATCGTTTTGAACGGTTCTTCCGACTCCCGAACGCGTGCCTATGCCGGCCCGGCAATCATTTTATCCCGGGCGAAAAGCCGGGTTCAGGTCGAAAAGAAAATTTTCATCGACCCGTCAGGTTTTTCAACAAATAACGCAAAAGTCAATATTCGTACCAACTCCCAAATCCAGAATGTTCAGGACATTCGGAACCGTCAGTTAGTGGAAAATTTCATCCTTCGCCGTGCGTATGCCCGCAAGGACCAGACAGAAAGCATTGCTATGGCCCAAAATTCAGCCCGTCTGCGTGCCCGGTTTAACAAGCAGGTTGATGACGCGCTCCGGAGCTGGAACAAACAGATGACGGAATTGCTCAAAGTGCATTTTCACATGCGTGACCTGGATCTTTTGAATGCGCGTACATGGTCCGATGAGGCTGGAGCGCACGCTCAGACGCTATTTTCCTGCCGCTCAGGAATGGGCGCGTATTCGGATCCACCGCAGATCTCAGAAGTCTCTGATTTCCATTTCGCTGTTCATGAAACGGCGTTGCAAAGCGTTTTTACGGGTTTTCTGGGCGGCTTGAATCTGGACGCTTACGCCCGTAAACATTTGCAGGAGTCCGCCCCTGGTTTCCTGAAAAAAGCCCTGGAAAATGCAGATTCCAAAGAAAATGAAAAATCCCGTGATGATTGGGCGATGCGTTTCCCGAAAGATTGGCCGATTTCCATTTCCATTCATGACGGGAAAGTGGGTTGTGTTGTTCATTGTTCCGGTCTTGAAGTCAATAAAAAGACGTATTCAGCGGTCGATATTATCGTCTCCTATGCGGTTGATCTTCAGGAAGATGGAATTCATCTGCTTCGTCAGGATGAAATCGAAATTTTGCCGCCAGATTATGATCCGGATTCCAATAAACGTCTGCCTGCCAGCATGGTCAGCCTGCGCCGTGTCATGGGCAAACGGCTTCAGGAGGCTTTTGCCCCGGAAATCGTGATCAAAGAGCAACCCATTGTGAAGAATCCCCCGGCCGATTCCCACTTTGCAAAAGTTTGTATCAAGCCGGTTTTTGTTCAGGCAAAAGATGGCTGGCTTCAGGTGGGAATGAATCTTTACGAAAAAGAATGAAAGCCCATCGAAAGTTCTGAAAGATTTTGAAAGGAACGAGCTGCTTCTGGCTCGTTCCTTTTTCATTCCGTGCTTTACTCGACAAAATAAACCGGCTGGGGAGTCACCGTCCGTGTTTCGGGCGGAAGCTCATTTCCGTAAAGGCCCAAAACCCGAGTCGGTTCGTTGGGCAGTCGGATCGTTTCTTCGCCTTCCGTCGTCCAGGCGCAGTAAATCGTGCGGTCCGGCCGGGCGATTTTCCAGACGCGCAGATTTTCGGTCCAAAGCTCACGGCACGCGGTGACCTCCGCGTCACCCAAGAGTCTCGCAAGCGTTCCCATCGCCGCCAGTACCGGCTTCGGCTGCCAACCCGTCGTGTGATTGTGCAGGATCCCGAAATTGTGCTCGTTGTAGTTCAAATCCGTGCCATCGTTCTGCAGATCGTACCAGAAGTAGCGCTCGATCTCTGGAATACTCCGATACTCCAGAGCCGACTGAACGAACATTCGGGCAGAATATTCCTCACGAGTGCCGGAATCCGAGTCCTTCCCACCCGGAAACGTCAGGCCCCGATCAGTCGGCCAGCCGAGTTCCGTGAGCCACAGTCGCGGCGTTTCGCACCCGTTCTGACGCATCAGATCGATGATCTCCCGCAGCCGGTCCGGCATTTTCGCCCCTTCCGGTGTGTTCGGCTGAACGTACGGGTGGACCGAGTACGCGTCGCAGTACTTCATGACGCCCAGTTCCATCTCACGCTCGATCTGTTTCCGGTGCCAGGTCGGATGGTCGCCGCCTCCGCCGATGATGAAAATGTCCGGGTTCGCGGCCCGCATCGCTTTCGAGGCCGAGGCCAGCAGACGGACGTAATTTTCGGGCGAGTTGGACTTCGTGTGCCGGGCCTGGGGCATCGTGCAGCCGCCGTTCCACTCGTTCCAGACCTCGAAGTACCGGACACGCCCCTTGAAGTGCTTCACGACTTCCGCCGCGTACCGGGAATACGCCGCGAGCCCTTCCTCCGTGTGCGGAAAATCGTCGCCGTCGTACAGCGCGTTGGAGTACAAAATGATCAAAAGCGGCTCCAGCCCCAGCGAGAGCACGTGGTCCACGTAATCGTCCAGGTACTTTGGGAACGTGTAAACCCCTTTTTCACGCTCGATCCCGCGCCAGATGCAGTCGTCGCGGATCATCCCAAAACCGGCGGTGGCCAGTCGGTCCACGCAGCCAATGTTCGCGTGCGTCGAGACGCAGAACCAGCGGTTTCGGAAGTCCGCGGAACCGTATTTCGGCGAGGGATCCGCGTACGGCACGACGAACGAATACTTGAGCGGCTGGCCGAAATGCTTCTGGCCGTTTTCCTCCCAAAACGGCGTGAAAATGAATGACTCAAAGCCGGGCAGGGCGTTCCGCTCCAGTTCGATCTCGCCCTTTGAAATGGGGAAAACGGTCTGATTCGGCTCGGCTTCCTGAGAGAAATTCCCGTTCGTCCGGCGGTCCACCTGAACGAAAACCGGCCGGTCCGCGAACCGGGCATCTGGTGTGACGCGGAAGCGGATCTTCGGGCTGGAACCGTCGGAAGATGCCGCGGCGGGGAAAATGTTCTTTCCGGCCCGCAGGGATTCGTCGGCCAGCTCGACGTTCATCATGGTTTCCAGCTCGCGGCGCGTGAAGAACCGAATGTCCTCGACGACGAGCCGGCCCTCCACTTTGTAGCCGTCGAATTTACGGTCCATCGTCACGGACTCGAACCGGCACGGGAACTGGAGCGTGTGGTCGCCGTCCCCGCCCCAGCAGCCGCCGGAACTCTGAATTTTGCCGATCCGCCAGCCGTTGCATCGAATGTTGAGGGGGATCTGGTGGCACTCTCCCGACGGGTCCAAAAAACGGAGGTTGAACGGGAGATTCAACGGTTTTCCGTCTTTTTCGTGGATCTGGACCTTCATCCCGATGAGGATCTCGCCCTCAATTTTTGGAACGTCCGTCCCAAAGGCGAAGTACTCGATGGTCCCGGGGCCGAGAAAGTGGAAGTCGTAAACGAGCTGCTGCGCGTTGGACTCCGGCGCAAGCGTGCCCGGGCAGACCTGCGAGTTCACCAGCGGTTTCCACTTGGAAAGGTCTTTTGCCCACCATTTGGGCGAGTCGACGTTCTGCGGCGCGTAGATCCAGGAGGAAACCTGATTCGTGTCCTCGGGGATCGCGTGGATCTCCGCTTCGTACCGGGCACCGAAGGAAAGACCGAAAAAGAAAAGGGAAACGGAAAGGAACGCGGAAAAAAAGAGGCGGGGCATGGGAAACCTCCTGGAGGAAAAAGGTGGGAAAGTCAGAAAAAAACGGCGAGTTTTCCTCGCCGTGCGTCTTGACGATTTTGAACCCCCGATTCCCTTGCAGGAACGCGGGGGGCTTCTTTTGAAACTCATTCCGCGGCAGGAACCGGGCCGACGATTTCCATGTACGCATCCACCGCAAGCTGCGAGCCGCCAAGGATCTGGAGCAGATTTTTCTCGATGGCCGGCATTTCACGGGCGAGGAAGTACTTCAAAATGGTCTTTTTCCGGTCGCAAAGGGCCGCCTGCTTTAGCAGGTAGTGGCCGATGATCACGTCGCAGCCCATTTCGACGAGCCGACGGGCGTTCAGGTCCGTGTACGTGACCGACTTCGCTTTGACGAAATCCACGCCCTGAACCACTTTTTCCTTCGCGGAGACCAGCTGGGCTTTCAGCGCTTCCAGTTCCGGATCGTCGTAGGTTTTCGCCTCGAATTCCTCCACGTAGGACTGGAAAATACCGCTCGTGATCCCTTTGATGGCCGCCACGACCTGAAGTTGGCTCGTGCCTTCGTAAATGTTCGTGATGCGGGCGTCACGGGCGTAGCGTTCCGCCGCGTAATCCTTCATGTAGCCGGAACCGCCGAGGACCTGGATCGCGTCGTAGGCCACTTTGTTCGCCATTTCCGACGCGTAGAATTTCGACATCGGGGTGAGCATCGCGTTCAAACGTTTCAGCGATTTCATCAATTTCTTCAGCGGAAGCGATTTTTCTTTCGGAAGGTCCGGAACCGTTTCGGTCACGCGCTGCGCATTGTGCTCCTGATCACAGATCGCCGCAGTCTCGTAGGCGAGCGAACGGGCCGCTTCAATCGAAACTTTGGAGTCGGTCAGCATCTCGGCGACCGGCGGGAGGTTTTCGATCGGTCCGCCGAACTGGCAGCGGGAATTGGCGTAGGTGCGCGCCAGACGGAAAGCGGCTTCCGCAACGCCGAGCGACTGGGCGGCGATCCCAAGACGCGCGCCGTTCATCAGGGCCATGACGTACGTGATCAAACCACGCTGGCGGTCGCCGATGAGCTTTGCCGGACAGTTCGTGAAGACCAGCTCGCACGTCGGGGAGCCGTGGATCCCGAGTTTATGCTCGAGGTGACGGACTTTCACGTGCTCGTTGCGTTCCGAGTAGAAAAGGCTCAGGCCGCGGCCGTCATCGATCTCGTGTTCACTGCGGGCCAGCGTGAGGAGGATCTCGCCGCAGCCGTTCGTGATGAAACGTTTCACGCCGTTCAGGAGCCACTGGCCGGTCGCTTCGTCGTAGTCCGCGCGCAGACGGACGGACTGGAGATCGGACCCCGCGTCCGGCTCGGTCAGAACCATGGCGCCGGTCACTTCACCGTTGCAGAAGCGGGGAAGTGAAAGGTCCTTGATCTCCTGGCTCGCGAAGGCGTTGATCGTCTCGGCGATACCCTGAAGCCCAAACATATTCATAAACGAAACGTCGCCGCGGGAGACGATTTCTGTCGCCATCGTGTAAATGAGCGTCGGGCAGTTCAGACCACCGTAACGGCGCGGAAGGGTGAAGCCCATCAGGTCGGCGGCGCCCATCGTGTCGAGGTTCTCGCGGACCTTCGGGTTCAGCGTGACCGTCCCGTCGTCGTTCAGAGTGTTTCCTTCCTCATCGACCTGTTCAGCGTTTTTCGCGAGGGTATCGGAAGCGATCTGACCCGTGATTTCCAGCACACGGCGGTAATTATCGACCGCGTCGTCCAAATCATCCGGCACGTAGTCCGCATCGCCGTTTTCAGCATAGTCTTCCTGAATCTCGGCCAGTTTTTTGACGTCGATCGCCTTGAAATAAAACTGAATATCTTCGTTATCGAGGTAAAAATTTCCCATGATTTTTTGATTTTGATTAAGGGGTTGTGCGGGTCCAGTTTGTTAAATAACGAACGTTAAAAATAATATTATTGTTTAATATTCGATATTCGTTTTGTTACTCTTTTTGCCGGTTTTTCGCGGCTTTGATCAACATCGGGACGACCTGGTTCAAATCGCCCACGATGCCGTAGTTCGCGATGGAGAAGATCGGCGCCTGCGGGTCGGAGTTGATCGCGATGATCTTCGCGGAATCCTGCATTCCCGCCACGTGCTGAACGGCTCCACTGATCCCGACCGCGATGTAAAGAGCCGGGCGGACCGTCGTGCCGGTCTGACCGATCTGGTACTCGTGGCCAATGAACCCGCTGTCCACGGCCGCGCGGCTTGCGCCGACGACTCCGCCCAGGGCCGCTGCCAGTTCGCGGATCAGATCGAAGTTTTCCTTGCTTCCGACTCCGCCGCCGCCCGCGACGATGATTCGGGCCGCTTTCAGATTGACTTTGCGCTCCTCAACGTGACGCTCAACGACCTGAACGAGCTGGGCCAGTGCGCCGATTCCCTCGACGGACTCGGCCACGACGTTCCCCGTGCGGGACGGGTCGGCGGGTTTCTTGCTCATGACGCCCTCGCGGACGGTCGCCATCTGAGGCCACGAATCGTAATTTACGATCGTCGCAATGATGTTTCCACCGAAAGCCGGGCGGATCTGAAGGAGCAGATTTTCGTGGACTTCCTTGGTGCGGGCGTCCGTCACATCGCTAATTTCCAGGTTCGTGCAGTCGGCGGTCAGGCCGGAACGGGTTTCACTGGCAATACGCGGAGCGAGGTCACGTCCCAAAGGGGTGGCTCCAAAGAGCACGATCTGCGGTTCATACTTCCCAATAAGGGTACAGACGACTTTGGCGTATGGGCAGGTCGTGAAGTTTTTCAGGCACGGGTCATCGACCGTGTACACCGTGTCCACGCCGTGCGCGATAAGTTCCTTCGGCATATCGCCGATTTCAAAACCGGGCAGAACCGCGCCGACTTTCACTCCGAGACGGTCTGCCAGTTCGCGCGCCTTACCGCATAATTCAAGCGAAACGTCAGCAAGAACGCCGTCCTGCTGCTCCGCAAATACCCAAACTTCGCCTTTTCGATTTGGTTTTCCCATGGTCTTTAATTTATGGTTAAAAAAGTGTGAGGTGTTTTTCGGAATGAATAATGAATAACGAATAACGAATAATGAGGAGAAAGATTTTAACCGCTTATTTCGAATAAATCCCGCTTGAGTGTGAACTCATTCTTTTCATTATTCGTTATTCGTTCTTCACTATTCGTTAATTCAGAGCGTTCTGTCCGCGATGAGTTCCTGGACCAGTCCGGTCACGCCTTCTTCAGTCGGTTCGACCTGGACGAAACCTTCTTTAGTCAGCACGATCGACTCGATGCGGAAAACTTTCGTCGGCGATCCGGCCATTCCACAGCGGTCGAAATCAGCGTTCACGTCATCGAGGGTCCATTGCTCCATCAGAAGCCCTTTGGCCTTGAGTTCTTCGGCCTTTTCGGGTGTAACTTCTGCGGGGACTGCGGCATGCTTGAAGCGCATCACTTTGCGGGCAGCGAACGGGCGCGGGTCATTGGCCGTCTCGATGACCGTCAAAAGAGCCGGAAGTTGAACGTCAACGACTTCAAAACCGTTTCCGGTATTGCGGCGCAAACGGGCCGTTTTGGGCGAGCCGTCTTTCACATCGATGACTTTTTCGAGGTACGTGACCTGCGGGAGCCCCAGTTTTTCCGCGATTTGAGGACCCGTTTGAGCCGTATCACCGTCGATTGCCTGGCGTCCGCATAAGACAAAGTCGTAATTTCCGATTGTTCGGACGACCTGTGACAAAATATAGCTCGTTGCCAGCGTATCGGACCCTGCCGCGCGGCGGTCGGTCAGAAGGATCGCGCGGTCCGCACCGCGATAGAGGCACGAACGCAAAATCTCGGCGGCTTTTGGGAGGCCCATCGTTAAAACAGTCACAGTGCCGCCAAAACGGTCACGAATTTCCAAAGCCGTTTCCAGCGCATGCAGGTCTTCAGGGTTGAAAATGGCCGGGAGGGCTGCACGGTTTACGGTTCCTTCAGGCGTCATTGCGTCCGAAGAAATGTTTGCTGTGTCGGGGACCTGTTTTACACAAACAATCGAATTAAATCCCACGGAATCTACTCCATTTCTAGTTATCGTTAAAGTTTTTACAGATTGGCGTATTTATAAATTTTATGTATTTTAGCACAAAATCAGGATTATGTCAAGACGAATCCCAAATTTACACGTTTCCTGCTTAATTCGGCAAAAAAACGAAAAAACTTTTGCAGAGAACAATGGGCAGGAATCAGGCAGAAAGAGTCAAAACGAAGATTGAAAAGGATCCGTGAAAAAATGAGGAGGCTCAGTAGAATCTTCTAAAACATCAAAAAACAGACCACTTCATTCTGATTTTATCCTAAAAAAACAAAAAAATGGGGAAAATTTCCACCTCTCTGCTTGCTTTATTTTCAAATCATAGTAAAATAAAGATGAAGTTTTTTATTTATGTATATTAATAATCTTTAGTATGAATCGGGAGCTTTTCATGAATGACTTTTTGAACGCGAGAGCAAACAATCATAAAGGTTTAATTGGCGAGAGGGATTTGTATCTGCTTGGCGAGGGAACTCACTGGAGGCCGTACCACGTGCTCGGCGCCCATCCCTGCGTGATAGACGGAGTTGAGGGTGTCAATTTCGCGGTTTGGGCGCCCAATGCAAAGGAGATTTCTGTCATTGGCGATTTCAACGGCTGGGATCCTCATACGGATTATCTCTGGAATTTTTCCGAAAACGGTATTTGGGAAGGTTTCGTCCCGGGTGCCAAGGTGGGAATGCTCTATAAATTCCTGATTCATTCGGAGGGTATGGAACCCTTTGAAAAGTGTGACCCTTACGCGTTTGAGTTCGAGTGTCCCCCGAAAACCGCCTGCCGGATTTATGACCATAATGCTTACGAGTGGAACGATTCCGCGTGGCTCGCACAAAGAAAAGAATTCGACTGGCAGCACAAACCGCTTTCCATTTACGAAGTTCATCTTGGAAGCTGGCAGAATGACCATCCAGGAACGGATCAGTGGCCCAACTATCGCCAAATCGCGGACCGATTGATCCCTTACGTGAAGAAAATGAACTTTACGCACATCGAGCTTCTGCCGGTTTGTGAGCACCCGTTTACTGGAAGCTGGGGCTACCAGATCACCGGGTATTACGCACCGACCGCCCGATACGGAGGCGCAGACGATTTTAAATACTTTGTGGATAAATGCCACCAGAATGGAATCGGTGTTTTGCTGGATTGGGTCCCCGCGCATTTTCCCAAAGACATTAAAGGGTTAGGACGCTTTGATGGGACTGCCCTGTATGAACACGCCGACCCGCGTCAGGGGGAACACGCTGATTGGGGGACGTACATTTTCAACTATGGGCGGAACGAAGTTCGTAATTTCCTCGTTGGGAACGCAGTTTATTGGGTCGATCTCTTTCATGTGGACGGGATTCGGGTCGATGCCGTCGCCTCCATGCTTTATCTCGACTACAGCCGCGAGGATGGGCAGTGGATCCCGAACAAATACGGCGGCCGCGAAAATCTGGAAGCGATCGATTTTCTGCGCGAGATGAACGAGCGGGTACAGACACTTTTCCCCGGCACTATAACCGTCGCGGAGGAGTCCACCGCCTGGCCCGGCGTCACGATGCCCGGCTACGCAGGGGGCTTGGGGTTCTGCCTCAAGTGGAACATGGGCTGGATGCACGATACACTGTCGTATATGCAGCACGATCCGATTTATCGCAAGTATCACCACGATAAATTGACGTTCAGTCTTTTGTATGCGTTCAACGAGAATTTCGTGCTTCCGTTTTCACACGACGAGGTCGTTCACTGTAAAGGCTCGCTCATCGGTAAAATGGCGGGTGATAATTGGCAGAAACGCGCGAATCTGCGCCTCCTTTATGCCTATCAGTGGACCCATCCGGGCAAAAAGCTTCTCTTTATGGGAGGCGAGCTCGGGCAGTGGTCAGAGTGGAAAGACACCGGTCAGCTTGACTGGAATCTCCTCCAGTACGAAGAACATCAGGGGATCCAGCGGTGTGTGGCCGATTTGTGTAAACTCTACAGCGAAGAGCCTGCGCTCTACGAGCTGGAGTTCAAGCAGGAAGGTTTTCAGTGGATCGACTGCTCGAACCGCGACGCGAGTACGCTTTCCTACTTGCGGCGGGCGAAGGATCCGAACGACTATCTGGTCGTCGTGTGCAATTTCACGCCGAACACTCCTCATAATTTCTGGGTCGGTGTTCCGGAAAATACGGAATATCGGGAAATCTTCAACAGTGACTCGCGATACTACGACGGGAGCGGTGAAGCCGCGAATTCAAGCGTAGTTTCCCAGCCAACTCCATGCCAGGGATTCCCCCATCACATTGAAATTACTCTTCCTCCGTTGGGTGTGGTCGTATTAAAACCGGTCAGATAGAATGGAGTTGGAAAGTTTTTTTGGATTCATCCAATGATTAATATTTTACGTCAGGAAATTCTCACTGAGTCGCCCACCATCGTCGTAAAAGTCGGAACACGTATTCTGACCGATGCGAGCGGACATCTGAGCGAATCTCAAATCGAATCGTTCGCGAACCAGCTTGCAGAGGCGCGTGCGAAGGGGTTTCGTGTGGTGTTGGTCAGCTCCGGTGCGGTTGGTTCCGGCATTGGCCGCCTCGGTCTTTCTGGCCGTCCTAAAGACCTCGCCCAGCTCCAGGCCGTCGCTGCTGTTGGGCAGAGTGCGCTCATCGAGGCGTACAATCATTTCCTCGAAAAACTCGGCCTTCATGCTGCCCAGATACTGCTTACGGCCGATGATTTCGAGCATCGAACAAAGTACCTGAACGTCCGTAACACGCTGAACGCGCTGCTGGAGTTCGGCGCGATCCCGATCATCAACGAAAACGACACGCTGAGCGTCGCGGAGCTGAAGACTACCTTTGGCGATAATGACCGGCTGGCGGCGCTCGTCGCAGATCTGATCCACGCCCCGCTGCTGATTCTGCTCTCGGACATTGACGGGCTTTACGACGGCGACCCGCGCAAACCTGGCGTGAAACTGATCCCGACGGTCCATCAGATCGACGCTTCCATTCAGGCCCTGGCGTTCGACCGGCTGACCGGTCTGAGCAAAGGGGGGATGGCGAGCAAACTGCGTATCGCACACCAGATCACGAACGCCGGCGGCGCGATGATCATCGCCAACGGGCGCGAGCCGAAGATCCTCCAGAAGATCCTGAACTGCGAGGACTACGGGACGCTTTTCCTCCCGCAGGGGACCCGGATGGCGGCGCGGAAACAGTGGATCGGCTACGCCATTTTCCCGCGTGGCCGCGTACTGGTTGACGACGGCTGCGCGGACGCCCTGATCAACAAAGGAAAGAGTCTTCTGCCCATCGGGGTCCGTGAGGTGCAAGGCGATTTCGACCACGGCGACGTCATCGCGGTCTGCACGCTCAACGGTCTGGAGATCGGGCGCGGGCTGACCAATTATTCGTCGTCCGAGCTGAAAGAGATCCAGGGAAAGCGTTCCACGGAGTTTGAGGCCGAGTATGAAGAAGTCATTCACCGCGATAATCTGACGCTGACGAACATGATAAAATGATGAAGTGATAAAAAAACGGGACTTCCCAAGCCTCGAAGCCTTGAAAGCGGTTTCGGGGTTTCGGAAGTCCCATTCTGTTTCGGCGTTTCTTTAATTAATCGTGGAATTTCAAAAGTCTTGCGCTGTTAATGATCACGAACGCTTCGCCCACATTATGGAGCAGGGCGGAGGTCAGCGAGTTGATCACGCCAAGCGACGCGAGCCAGATGAAGAAGAACGTCATGCCGAGGCCCACGATGATGTTCACGTGGATCGTCATTTGCGTTGCGCGGCTCAGGCGGATCGTCATCGGGAGGCGGCGCAGGTCGTTCGTCATGAGCGCAATGTCGGCGCTCTGCAGCGCAATGTCGGACGCCACGGCCCCCAGCGCGATCCCCACGTCACCGCTTGCCAGCGCGGGCGCGTCGTTCACGCCGTCGCCGACCATCATCACGGAACGGCCAGCGGCTTTCTCCTGCGCCACGACGTCGAGTTTCTGGGACGGGAGCACTTCCGCGATCACCTGATCCATATTCAGGAACTTCCCGATTTCTTCGGCCGTTGCGCGGCGGTCACCGGTCAGCAGAACGCACCGCTCGATCCCAAGGTCGCGCATTTCCTGAAGCGCGTCGCACGCCTCGGGGCGCGGACGGTCGGCCATCAGGAAGCACCCGCCGATCTCGTTCCGGGTTTGACCCGATTCATCTGTAATGCGGCGGGCGAGCCAGACGGTCGTACCGATGAAGTTTTCGGGGATCAACGCCTCGCAGCCGGTCATATCGAAGCCTTCCTCTTCGAGCCAGCCGAAGCGTCCGAGCCACGTGGTTTCGGAGGTTTCCTTCAGGACCACGCCTTTGCCCGGCACTTCCTGGATCGCGGCGCTGGGCGGGGTCAGCATCGTAATGTCCCGATCCTGCGCGGCCTTCACGATCGCTTTGGAAGCCGGGTGACGCGAACCGGTGGCGCAGCGCAGGGCTTCGACCATCAAATCTTTTTCGTTCGCGGAGTCTTTCAGCACCATTCCGGAAAGCTGCAGGTGGCCGATCGTGACCGTGCCGGTTTTGTCGAGCACCACCGTATCGATGTTGGAAAGGGCCTCGAGAAAGCGCGTGTTCTTGATCAAAATCCCGAGTTTCGACGCGGCGGCCAATGCCGCGATCATCGCCGTGGGACCTGCAAGGACCAGCGCGCCGGGGCAGCCAACGACCAGGACGGCCATGGCCCGGTCGATGTCCCGCGTGAGGAAAAGGACCACGCCCGCGATCGTCAGAATGATCGGAATGTAGTAAGTCGCGTATTTTTCGATCAGCTTCATGACCGGGGTTTTGGCGTTTTCCGCTTCCTGCAGGAGTTCCATGACGCGGCCCAATGCGGTTTTTTCACCCGTTTTCGTGACGCGGATCTTCAAAACGCCGGTCATGTTGATCGTGCCGGCAAAAACGTTTTTCCCGACCGTCACGTCTTCCGGGAGGGATTCACCCGTGATGGAGGACTGATCGATCGTGGACGTTCCTTCCGTGATCTCGCCGTCGGCCGCGATGATGTCGCCGGGGCGGACCAGGATCAGGTCATTCACTTTCAGCGTGTTGGGGGCCACTTCGGTCTGAGAGCCGTCTTCGCCGAGCAGCGTCGCGTTGCGGGCCTGAAGGGTTTTCAGCCCGTCAATGGCGGCCTGCGCGCCCAAAATGCTGCGTTCCTCGAGGAAGTGCCCGAGGTTCATGATGATCGGGATGAGCGTTGCCACGATGAACTGCTGGTTCATCATGGCGGCGAGCGTTGCGAGAGCCACGAGTTGCTCCATCATGGCGTGCGCGTCCGCGTCCCGGGTGAAAATTCCGTAAATGGCCGTCACGAAAATCGGAAGGGAAACGATGATCGACGCGATGGCGATGATCAGGTTCCCCACGACCTCCATATCGAAGAGCTTCCACTCGACCAGACCCACGATCAACAGACCGCCGGCGAGCATCGCGGAGCCGAGCTGAGTGCCGATTTTGAAACGTTCCATGAGGGTAAGCGGAACGTCCAGGTCGTGCATCCGGCTGGAAATGGGTTTTTCAAATGCCTGTGTACTCATTGCTGTTCGGCCTCCTCTTCATCCTGAAGCACCACGCGGGAATTCGCAGGCACAAATTTCAAAGCTCCAACGTTGGTCCAGACGTCTTCCATCGCGTTCAGGTATTCACGCTGCCAGACGTACTGGGGAGCGTCCAGGTACTCCTTCAGCTTGGGAAGGTACTCGCGGCCGTCCTTAATCGCCCCGGCCAGTCTCTGCTGACGGTAGATCTTTGCGTTGTTCACGAGCTGGATCGCCTGCGTCTGCGCGTCGTTCCGCAGTTTGTCGGCCTGCTTGAGCGCTTCGTCCGTCGCGACCTGCACGGCAATTTCGGCCGTTTGTTTATTTTCAAAGTCGGCTTTTACGTGCCGCAAGTGGTGAACGTCCACGAAGTCCACGTTGCTGATCCGGATGGCGCTCCGGCCAGTTTCTCCATTCCCGACCGCGTCCAGACGCTTCTGGAGGTTCTGGACCACCAGAGTATCGAGCGTTTCTTTGCGTTCTTCCTCGACGGTCGTTTCTTTTCCATCGACCACCGTCTGAACCGGAACCTTCACGATACGATTCATGTGCTGGACCTCGTCGAACTTCCACGACGCAATACACTGGGTCAGCGCCGCCACGGTCATGGACTCGATCATTTCTTTCGGGTCGATCGTGTTGAACTCGAACTCGACCGGGTCCGAAATGTAGTACTTGACCACCACTTTGACCTGGATCACGTCGTCCTCGGCGGTGAGGCAGTACCCCTCGATGGTCGGGTCAATTTCGTCGTTCCACTCTTTATCGTCGAGCGGCGCCCAGACGGTCGTGACCTCGATCTGCTGCTCCAGATCCTTCGGGATCTGAATGAGCTGGTCGATCGGGTACGGAAACGCGAGGACGAAACCCGGCTCGTGAATATTATTCCCCGGGCCCACCGGCACGAGTTTCCCGAAACGGGTCAAGATCCCGATGTGTGTCGGCTGGACTTTCGCCAGGCCCGAGACCAAGAAGAGGATCACGAGCACAAGCACCATCCACCGGAAGACTTTCATTCCGGCTTCAATGCCCTGAAAAAGGACTTTTCCTGGTTTTTTCTGTGCCATTTTATTTTATGATTGAATCGGTTGATTTTAGGTTCTGATTAATTCCCCACGTTGAAAACTACGGAGCCGGCGTCACGTCGCTGATCTTCTCTTCGCTCTGGTTCAAAATCTGCTCGGCCGCCTGAATGTTCGCCTGAGTGGCCTCCGACGGTTTGGTCCATTTCGGCATTTGGAAAATCGGGCTGAAAACGCTCGAATCGTGTTTCAGGATCAGCGTCGTGCGCGGGCCAATCGTCTTCTGGATCGTGTTCATCGCCTTCCAGAACTCATAGAATTCCGGGTCGAGCTGGTGGACTGAGGCGGTGATCGTCATGGCCTCGGCGTCGGCCTGCTGGGTGATTTTCGTCGCTTCGTTGATCCCCTGCGCGATGATCTGCTGGGCGTCCACTTCGGCCTGCTTCGTGATCGCTTCCACGTCGCGGCGGCCTTTCTGGGCGATTTTACTCGCTTCAAGACCGCGGTTGGTGCGCATTTTCGCCACGATGTCTTTCATGTTCGTTTCGGGGAGCGAAATGCGTTTGATACCAATTTGAAGGACCTCGATCCCGGAGTCTTTATCTTTTAACACTTCGTTGACCGAGTCACAGATGCGCTTTTCAATTTCGGTGATTTTGACCTCGGACCCGTTCGTCGAGATCAGGGCGGACATGGGGTAGTCCCCCAGTACCGGGTTCTTCAGACCCACGACGGAGGATTCGAGGTTTTTCTCCGCCGCTTCCACATCACCGCCAAATGCCCGGATGAACTTCAGAGCGTCGCAGACGCGCCACATCATGTAGGTTTTCAGCATGACGGTTTTGTCGTCTTTCGTCTGGTTGGAAACGAGCGGCGTTTCGTAGATCCGCTTGCGCATATCGACCACGCGAACCTGATCGATCGGCCACGGAAGTTTGAAATGAAGCCCCGCCTCGGTCGTAACCGGTTCCATGGGACGGTCGAAGCGCGTGACGACGACGTTTTCGTACTCGGAGACCTGGTAGCTCATTCCGTACGCGAGCACGATCGCAATGATGAGAAGCGAGAAAACGATGCGGAAAATGTACGTCTTCCACGACAGTTTGTTCTCCGGGTCGTGGCTGTGGCAGTGGCAATGACCGTGATGGTGATGATGATCCGACATTTATGAACTCCGTTCTTTTATCTTGTTTAAAGCCTCCCCTGCAAGGGGAGGGGGACCGCCGAAGACGGTGGCAGGGTTAAGGAAGGAGGTGAAAATCCGTCCCATTTCAGGACCCCCCAGCCTCGCTTCGCGAGCCAGCCCCCCTTTCAGAGGGGCCTTTAAATTATTTACTTGTTCAGTACCGCACGCGGGATCCCGCCCGACTGATTTGGCTTTTCCGTATCGAAGAAAACCTCCACCGTGTCATCGACGAGGATGAGGCGTTTGTTCGCCAGCACGCTCTCCGTATTATCGAGCCAGTACTGGAACCGGTAGCAGCCGGGATTAATTTTGTACGTCTCGTACGCCTTCAGCACGCCTGCGGTTTCACTCCGGGCCGTCTGGACTTTCACGATCCCATCGACTTTGGCCTGCGCGACCTCGGCAGCGGCCTGAACCTCTGCGTCGTACTGCTTGCAGACCCCGTTTTCTTTCGCGGCGTGCAGTTTGCTGTCCTGGCGGATCTCTTCGGAAAGGACCTCCAGGTAGTCTTTGGCCGCGGCAATTGGCGGGTGAAGGTTCAGAAGCGAAACTTCCAGGATCTGGATCCCGATCTCATCTTCGTCCAGATGTTTCTGGAGGCGGTCCCGCAGTTCTTTGGCGAACGCGGCACGATCCACGCTCATCACGTACGCCATCGTGCGGCCCATCGTCGCATCGACCAAGGCGCGGTATGCGTATTCGGAAACCGCGTTTTCGGGATTCTGGCACTTTTCCACGTAATCGAAAAAGCCTGATGGATCCTCTTTGATCTTGAACTGGACCATCGCGTTCACGACGAACGATTCTTCCTGATTCAGCGGGATCTCAAACTCCGTGCCGTGTTCTTTCGTCCAGATGTACGAGTACTCCGTGGCCGTGACTTTCTCGAAACCGACGGGCAGCATGGAGATTTTCTTGACCGGGAACGCCATCACCGTCCCGAACGGGTACGGGATTTTCAGGTGAATTCCGGGCTGAATGATCTCGCGGTGGATCTTCCCGAAGTCTTTCCGGACCCCAAACTCGCCCAGCCGAATCACGTACAGCGAGGAAAGGCCCCACGCCATGACGCAGACCATCACGATCGCCGGGACCATCGCACGGGCGACGAAGCGGATCGACCAGGAGGAGCGGAAGCTCACGCCCCACTTTTTCTCCATCGTGAAGAAGAAACTCTTGATCGGATTCCCGCGCACGAAAACCATGTAACGCAGGAAGACCGTTGTAGGCGACTTGAACGTGTCCTGCGTTCCTTTGGTGGTCATCCACCCGGAAAACAGGCGGCAGAGCTGCTCGACCGAAATGAGCAGGATCCAGCTCAGGAAGAAAATCACCAGAGCGGTTTCCGGCCACGTGACGATTTGCCGCAGGAGCATCGCGATCGAGAAGCATGCCAGCGACCAGCATGCCTCCCACGAGGCCTCCATCATGGATTCAGCTTCCGGAAGGTCCGTTGAGCGTGCGGCTTCGGGATCGTTTGCGATCGTGTCATAGGCACGAGCCATTATGAGCCACACGATGCTCCCGGCCATCGCGAGAATGGCGATCAAAACACACTGGCCTTCTGGAACGAGCAGGATTTTGTCAATCGGGAAAGTCCACTTCCAAAAGGCGTATACCGCGAAAGCCGCAAACAGAACCGTGGGCAAAATCCCCATCAGGAGGAAATGAATATTGGCCGCCTGCTCGAATTCGATCTCGTACGGATTTTCGACGTTGGTCCCCCATTCCGGCTTTTTCCAGACCTTGACCTCGGCGAGTTTCGCACGCATCCGGCCAGCATGAAAAACCAGGAAGGACGTGACGGCAATCAGTGAAAACTCGATTCCCAGTACGCTTATAAGAAGCGACCCGGAACCATAAAGCCTCAGACCATAAATAAAGAAGATGAGGGCCAGAACCGCTGCGAGCCCGGCAGAAGCCAAAACCAGCCCATGCCAGCCGCCGCTTTTTCCGCCAGATGAACTGGCCGATCCGGGAGATGGATTTTTGTTCGGAGCGTTTTCAAATTCGGAATCAGTCATTTTTTCTCTGTGTATGGTGAAATGTTACTTGACTTGCGCACTTCGCGGTCAGTGGTCAACAGTCCATTTTACGTGAAAAGTCTGAAACGTACTTTTTCTCATTTTCAGCCAGAAGCAGAAAATATTTTCAACTATTATACCACAAAATTATTTATTTGCAATAGTTTTCCCATTTTAACCACTTGAAAAGTGGGAATATTTTGCTTGTTTTATTCAAAATACGCATATTTTCGCGATTCTGTTTTCTTTTATCGTTATTTTTTCCTGCTTTCTTTCTTTTTTCCCTGGAAGGTGGTGTCATTCAATTTAAGGAAATGGTGATTAAATTGATGATTAGAAAGCTTTTAAGGAAGGGAGGATGCGAACGCTTTTTTTAACGTTCAAAGCATTTTAGCGGATCCAACCCGAATTTTGTCGTTTCGTTTCATTTTTCCCATTTTACCTTTTCGTTTTCACTGGTTCTTAATCTGTGAAAAGTCTTTCGGCACTGGTCGAATCCCCTCAGAAACCGTCCTGAAATGACGAATAAAGCAAAAGATACGCACCTATATTGAAAAATATTTTAAAATTTTTGAGAAAAATCCTGAAAATCCCCCGGCCCGGTCGTTGACCAAACATATATTTAATATTAAAATAGAGGTCTGGGTTCCGTAAAAAAGACATATTCCCGCGGTGGGGCGATGACGTAAAACCGGAGGAGTTTTGGGGATTAGGAAATTACGATAATCACGGCTACTTCTCCGCCCCTGGCGGTTTACCTCCTGATTCAGGGGGTGTAAAAATTAAAAATCAGCAAGGAAAAAACAGATGGCTCGAAGCAATGCAGTCTGGGGAATCGACGTTGGAAACTGTTCACTGAAAGCGATGCGCGCCTATACGGACGACGCGAATCCTGGCATGGTGATCGTGGATGCGGTCGATTACATTGAATATTCGCAGATTCTGACTCAACCGGGCGTGGATGCGGACGCGGAGGTCCGTGAAGCGCTCAAACTTTTTCTTTCCCGTAACTCAATTAAGGGGGATAAAATTGCATTCGCGATGAGCGGCCAGAACGGTCTGGTCCGTTTTCTGAAGCTCCCGCCGATCGAACCGAAAAAAATCCCGGAAATCGTAAAATACGAAGCGAAACAGCAAATCGCCTTCCTGAATGAAGTGATATGGAAATGGCAGCGAATGGGTCAGCAGGCCCAGGAAACCGCGTTTCCGCTTGAGGTGGAAATTGGTTTGTTCGCCGTGAAGCGTGACCAGATTTTCAAGATGGTGACAATGAGCGATTCGCTCGGGATCCCGATCGACACGATTCAGCTTACGCCGTTGGTTCTGTATAACTACCTGATGCACGACGAGATGGGTGAACTTCCGAGCATGGACGATTACGACCCGGAAAACCCGCCGCCGTATGTGGTAGTTCTTTCGATGGGTACCGACTCCACGGACCTCATTCTCACAAACGGATTCCGTGCGTGGCAGCGTAACCTCCCCATCGGCGGCAATCATTTCACGAAAGCCTTGATGAAAGAGCTGAAGCTCACTTTTGCGAAGGCGGATCACCTCAAGCGCAATCTGGCCTCAAGTCAGGACAAAGTGGCGGTTCTGCGTGCGATGCAGCCGGTTTTCAATCAGTTCCAGAATGAAATCCAGCGTTCCCTCGGATTCTTCTCAAGCCTCGACCCGAACGCGCAGTACGAGCGCGTGATCGGGCTTGGAAACGCGATGAAGCTGACCGGTTTGACCCGATACCTCTCCCAAAACCTGGGTATTGACGTGGTAACGGACAAACTGTTTCCGAATCTCGATACATCGAACCTCGCCGACAGTTCGCTCATCAAGGAAAACCTTTCGACATTTGGCACGTGTTACGGTCTTTGCCTGCAAGGACTGAAAAAGGGCACGCTCAACACGAACTTCCTGCCGGGTGATGTGGTTCTTACGCGTTTGATCAATTCGAAGAAGCCGTGGATGCTTGCCGCTACGGTTCTTCTGATGCTCGGTTCCGCGATCGGGTTTGCCGCTCAAATGCGTGTCCAGCCCTCCGTTTCGGATAAAAACTGGCAGGTGGCTGAATCGAAAGCGGAGGGACTTTCAAGCCAGGCGAAGAATTTCCGTGACGCCATCGCGACGCAGGAAGAGACATTCCAGAATCTCGATAAAATGGGTGAGAATTTCATCATGGGATTCCGAAGCCGAACCGCGTGGCTGGAACTGCTGACTGGAATTAATGCCTGTCTCCCGGTCGAGTCGGCCCCACTTCCGGATGAAAGCAAACTCACTGCTGAGGAATGCGCTAACGAGATCATGAACCGCAAAGAACTGCACATCGTGAACATCGAGGCGCAGCCCCTTTCGGAATACGAGTCCCAGGAATGGATGCGAGTCGCGATCCTCTCAACCAACGGTGAGATCCTTCCGGATAACCTGAAAAAGACATACAGAAAAATTGCTGCCGCAGCCGCCAAAGCCGCAGCCGCTGTTGGGGATGAAGAAGAGGCTGAAGCCGCGGATGACGGTGAAGAAAGCCCGATGGACGCTCTGATTCGTACCGCGCTGGCGCCTGAAAAGAATACGGCACTTGCTTCCACGTCGGAAGACGGAGAGGAAGGTGAGGCGAGCGAGGAGGCTTCCGCAGATGAAGGATCGGCTTCTGAAGGGGCCGGTGAAGGTGAAGAAGACGAGGAAGGCGCTCCCAAGCCGAAAAAACCCGCAAGATGGATCGTTTCGATCTATGGTTACCACTGGCACAACGGAAATCAGGAGAGGATCAAATTCGATAAATTTGTCGAAGAATCATTCCTGAGTAAAATGACGGGACCTGACGCTCTGGAGTTCAAACTCCCCCTGCTGAAATCGGCGGCTTTGATTGATCCGGAGGCTCAGGGCGCTGAAGTGGTTACGATGCGTGATTTGGGCGTGCGTTATCCGGTCATTATTAATAAAGCGATCGAAGCGAGTTTCAACGGCGGCTGGAAAGATATTCGAACCCGTGAAATTCGTGACGAATATATGCTGACTCCGGCGGCCATGAACACGCGGACGAGAGCCCCCATGGTTATGGACACGATGAATCCGGAGGGGGTCCAGGAAATTCCGAAACGCACCGGACGCCGTTACGATTTTGTCATTCATTTCCTTTGGGAGCCGAAATCGGCAGTGGACCGCGCGGAACTCCGTGTTGCCATTCAGGAAGCGGAAGCAAAACGTGCGGCAGAAGAAAAAGAAGCGCAGGAAATGCTCGACGGCGAAGAGTCTGAAGGATCGAATGATTCCGAGGAATAATTCCCGGCTGCTGGCCTGATTTATTGGAGAGTTTTTCCTGATTTTCATTCACTTCCCTATATTGACGGCGCAGAAAACGCTGTCCCGAAAAGTGCCAATACAAAACCTTTCAGATTGGGGCTGAATCATGACTAAATTCCAAATCGTTTTAACCTATATAAAGAAGTACATTTTCTGGGTCATTTCCGGACTTTGCCTCATTATAACACTCATTGTCGGGACTTCTGTCACGGGAAGCAAGCAGGCCGATTTTAAAGCCAAAGTCGCTGAGATAGACAATCACTTCTCGGATATACAGCGGCTGGCCGGTGAGGATCTTCCGAACGAAATGATCGTGGATCAGAAGAAAAAAGATGTCGCAAATCTGAAAGAAACCATCGTTGACGCGTGGTATCAGCTTTACAACCCACAGGTCCAGTATTTTGAAAACCTTTGGCCGAATTTCCGCAATGCAAAAGGTGATGTGGACGCTCAGGCCGCGGATTACCTGGATGAACTTCAGAAAGCGTGGCGCAGCCAGACTGTTTTCGATCAGACGGATAATATGCCGTCGGAAGTTCAGGACGCCTACCGTCAGTACGTGACCCAGATTCAGGAATTTGACTTTATGACCCGTTACAAAATTTACGTTCCTCAGGCCGGAGTGGACGGAATGGAAGGCGCGGGGATGATCAATGGAATCGTCAATAATCAGGTTTTGGAAACGGCTGGCGCTACAGGCGTGGAACTTCCTTCTGAAGGAATGTGTACGTGGGATGATGTGAACCGTCAGCAAATGCGCCGCAGATTTCGTATTCTCTCCCGCCGTATCGGGAATGGAAAGACGATTTCAACGCGCAAAGTGCTTCTGGTTCAGGAAGACATTTGGATGTATGACATTCTGCTTGGCGCGATTTCCAAGATGAACGAAAAATCGGAAGGTTCCCACGATGCGGTCGTCAAAAGAATTTTCCGGATTGATATTGCGAGTGACGCCTCAACACTAAACGCCAGTGCCGATGATTCACAGCAGCGTGGTTCCGGGCGCGCTTCCATTCGGGAGAGCAGAGGGGGAATAAACGAGAAAGACGAAAATGTCGTCTTTAACGCAGAGGAACGTGTTATTTCCGTCGCGGAGCCGCAGCGTACCGGCAACGAGGAACTTGGTGAAGGCGAAGTTCCTCCCGAAATGACCGAAGAGGAAGAAGGCTCGTCAGGCATGGCGGACTCGGAGTTCGAGGAGATCTTTGATTGCCGCTACTGCGATTCCTACGGGAATTTTATGTCCTCGCTTGATTTGGCTGCCTACCTGAAAACCAAGCCGGAATATATCATGATGCCGGTTCACGTTAAAATCCTCATCAACCAGAAAAAAATCCCGCAGTTCCTTTTGAACTGCCTTAACTCGGAAATCCCGATTTACATTCATCAAATCAGTATGCAGGCACGTGACCTGGACAGCATTCGTCATCATCTGGAGATCATTCCGGACGAGGAAGATGCCAACGCAGAAGGGGCAGAAGGGGCGAGCGGCACACCGCGTCAGGCGAGACGTGAACGCGGTTCCCGTGACGACCTCGGGAACGATATGGAAGACAATAGCACGCTGGAAATGCAGAATGAGACCATGTTCGACCCGACCAACGAGAATGGAGAAATCGACCGCCGCAAGCCAGAAGATGTCGAATTTGAAATGTGGGGGATGATTTGCCTCTTCAATAAACCGGATGAAAGCAAATTCGAAGCGGTTCTTGGTGATCAGGAAACCTCCGAAGGCAGTGAAGAGGAAGAAACCTCCGAAGAGGATGAGAATGCCGATGACGAGAACACTGACGACGAGAACTTTGACGACGAGGAAGCGGCCGAGATGACTTCAGACGACGAGGAAACTCCTGAAGACACCACTGAATCCACCGATGAAACGGGGGAGGAACCTCCTGCGGCAGACGCAGAGGAACCCGTTGCAGATGATACCGCTGCTAACAATGACGAAAATTAGCACGGCTTTACCCGATGCCATTTCAGGATGGTGTATCGATAAAAACGAATAAAAAACAAAATTTCAAACAGGAATAAACGACTATGGCCAAATTGGATGCAGATCGAATGAAGGAATTGTGCCTGAACAATTTCGAAAAAGTCATTTTTGGGGTTTTGGCTTTATTCTTTTTGATGATGGTCTTTTCCGCCACCAAGGTGAAGCCTTACGCGCAAACCCCGAACCAGCTTACCAGTGTGTGCGAGCAGGCTCAGGCTAAATTTCAGGTGGAGCAGGAAGTTCAGCCGGTCGTCAGGAATTACGAAAGTCTCATCAGTTCCGTTCAGGAGCCGATTCCTGCTACGGATTATGCGACCGCTGTCGTATGGAACCCAATCCTTTCCAAGGAAGGCCAGAAACGTCGTGCGCCCAAGGCTTTAGGGGTTCAGAATCTTGTTGTTAAAGAGTGGCACGGAAGTGTGCAGAAGCCGCAGCAACTTGATGAAGAAACTGGCCGTCCGATGATGGATGACGGCTTGGGTGGAAGACGAAACAGTACCACCATGGGCGTTCGCTGCTGTATCATTCTTGGCGAAATTCCCTATTATGAACAGCAGGAAGAATTTCAGACCAAGCTCGGAACACCGGCAAACATGGTCAACGGTGTGAATGGTGGAGCTGGAATGTACGGATCAAATCCTTCTGATCCGGACGCGCCGTATTACCACAATTATATTGTGGAACGTGCGGAAGTTCCGGCCGACGGGAATATGGATAATCTCGTGTGGGTCAACCTTCACAAAAAAGACTCTGAAAACGAAAAGCAGATTCGTTTCTTTAATCCTCAAAGTTCGGACGGTTCGTACATCTCGAACGGTGGCGGCGGAATGGATATTCCTGATAAGTATCGTCCTCCGCAGCTTTGGCGCCGTCCGTCCAATGCCGACAAAACCGCAGCGGCAGAAGATGGTAAAACCCCCGGGAAAACAACCCAAACTACTGGCCGCAATCGTCCGGGTATGGTTCCTGAAATGACTGGTATGGCTGGTATGGACGGCATGAGCGCGAACGGCTTGCTCATGGCTCGTGACTCGCTGATTGCCAATCTTCCTCAAGTCGTTCAGAATGGTCAGGGGGGCGGACTTGGTACGTTCAACTGGGCTACATACCTTCCTTACTCAGATGCTTTTGAGTTTGACATGAGCTCGATGTACGGGTACGGAATGCCGGGAATGAATAACAAATTGAAGAAGAAGGACCAAAACGCTGAAGAAACCACCGAGAATCCGGCCAATGATGAGGAAGATGACGAGGAAGAAGATGACGACGGCGTTATCACGCCAAATCAGATGCTTGATAATCAAATGGATCAGGACGCGGAGATACGTCTTTTCCGTTACGTCGATTATACCGTGAAAGAAGGGAAGCAGTACGTTTACCGCGTCCGTCTTTCTCTGCACAATCCGAACTACCAGCACGAGCCGGCGTTCACGCTTGAAAATCCGGATGATGCGAAAGTCAAATATCTGGAAAGTCCTTACTCAAATGTGACTCATCCCGTTTCGATTCCGTTGGACCGCCATTTCTATGTGCAGGGCTTTTCCAAGTTTTATCCCAGAAAAGCAGCGGACAAGAAAGACCCCAGAATCAAAAAATGGTCGTACTTCCTGACATTACTCCCGGTGAAATATAACCCGGAAACAGGTAACGAAGACTTTACCTTCTTCAAACAGCTCGCGCCGGATGTTCCAGCTCCGACAAAAGGCAAAAAGAAGCAAACGGGTCTTGTCAAGAAGGAAGAACCTGTTCGTCTTCTCCCGGGGCAGTTGCTCGACCTGATGGTTTTTGAAGATGAAATTCGTGACCTCGGAAACATGGAAACCCGTTATAACACCGTCAATCGTTTCGATGAGGACGAGGAAGAAGATCGTGAACAGAAGCGCTTTACGACACAGTTCGTCCTGCTGGACTTCCGCGGTGGTCAGGAGCTTTACGCGCCTATTGATGAACGTGACCTGAACGGGGCAGACGAGCAGATCAAGAAAGACCCGACGGGGATTTACTCTCCGGCCTCGGTTCTGCTGATCGGGCCCAAGGGCGAGCTGGTGATTCAGTCCGAGCTTGAGGATGTCGTGGAAGTTTATCGCCGCCGTGATATGAACGAGCTGAACGATATGCAGATGGAGCCGACGGAAATGATGGATCCTGAGCAGGACAAAAGGGCGAACCGCCGTCGCCGCGGAAAGCCTGGCGAGGGAGAAATCGCTCCTCCTCCGGAACCCAGAAATGGAAGAAGAAACAGGCTTGAAAACCGGCTTTGATTCCGAACGGCTTCAAAAACGTTTGAAAGGCCGTAACGTGGGCGCGTGATTTACCACGTTACGGCCTCCCACTTTACGCACAATGATTCAGAAACTTCCCGTTGGGGACCTCATCTTTCTCGGAACCGGCACGTCCCACGGCGTCCCCATGATCGGCTGCGACTGCCCCGTCTGCCAGAGCGCGGACCCGAAAAACAAACGCACGCGAAGCTCTGTCATTCTGGGTTTCCCGGAAGGAAATCTTCTGATCGACACGGGCCCGGATCTTCGTCAGCAGTTTCTTCGTGAGGGGCTGGTCTATGCCGACGCGATCCTCTACACGCACCCGCACGTGGACCATCTCTTTGGGCTGGACGACACACGGCTCTTTCCGCGCCGCAACGATGACAAACCGACGGAGGTTTACTGCGACGAACGGACGAATCGGGCGATCCACCAGTCTTTCGCGTACATTTTCAACCCGGCGGTTCAGGAGTTTCCCGCGGGGGGGATCCCGAAACTGATCATTCACCAGCTCGAGCCGTTCCGCGAGTTTGAAGTCCTTGGGCGCAAAGTCCTCCCGCTGACGATCGACCACGGCTGGATGCAGATCCTGGGCTTCCGCACGGGCGATCTGGCGTACTGCACCGACACGAAGCGCGTCCCGCCGGAGACTCTGGAACATTTGTACGGCCTGGAAACGCTCATCATCGGCTGCCTGCGCTACGAGCCGCACCCCACGCACATGGGCCTGAGCGAGGTGCTGGAACTGGTGGAGAAGATCCAGCCGAAGCGGGTTTTCTTCACGCACATCGGGCACAAATTCGACCACGCGACTCTTTCGTCGGAGCTTCCGCCGCACATCCAGCCGGCGTTTGATGGTCTGCGTTTGAGCGGGGTTTTTTGAAAGGGTTTATCGCCAAGGGAATTTTTCAATGGCAGACTTTGATCCGTATCACGAATGGCTCGGTATCTCGCCCGAAGAACGCCCTATTAACCATTACAGTTTACTGTCGCTCCACTGCTTTGAATCGAATACCAAGGTCATTTCCAACGCGGCGGACCGGCAGATGGCGTATGTTCGGACGTTTCAGACGGGGCCGCACGCGGTTGAATCTCAAAGAATCCTGAACGAGCTTTCCAAAGCCCGTGTTACTCTGCTGAACCCGAAGAAAAAGGCTGCGTACGATACTCAACTGCGTAAAGAACAGTCGGCCCGAACCGTTCCGCTGCCGCCCCCACTGCCGTCGCTGAAGCGTCCGGAACCGGTAGTTTATTCAACCCCAAAAAGGCCGGAACCCACGGTCCATTCCGCCGCCAAACGTCCAGAGCCGGAAGTCGGAGTTTATTCTCTTTCGGACACGTATCAAAGTATAAAATTGGATTCAAAGGACCTCCAAACGAACTATCGGAATCAGTCTGATTTAGAGGATGCTTGCAGGAAAATTCAGAAGGTTTATGATCAAAAAAATCTGCTTGCGTCCATGATTGAAAAAAGCAAAACCAAGCTGGATGGTTTTCAGTTTGGGCTCTCTTCCCTATGGTATCAGTTATTTCCATCGGAAAAATATTCCGCACTTCTGAGAAAACTGCAGAGGAATCTCCACCGCGTGAAAGCGTTTGACAGGCAGTTCTTTTTGAGTATTTCTTTCTTTTTTAAGCCGCCGGAGCGTGAAAGATGGAATTCCCTCAAAGATATGATTGAAAAACAGCGCATTGAGGTGACTCAGTCTGTTTGGAAAATTGCCGAGGAATATCCCGTCGAGTTGTATCAAGGCGAAAATGATCAATACAATGTATCAAACTTTAAATTGAAAAAATGCCAGACTTCCGTTGGTCATCTGGATGCTTTTCAATCTGTGAAACCTTATCTCTTTTTAGGAACGGAAAAGGAGGAAGGTATTTATATTTATCCCTCGTTCGTCATCATAAGAAATCAGGATAAAAGTGAAATCGTTCCCCATTGCAGTCTGGATTTAAGAGTTTCGAGGGTTTATCTTGCTAAAAGCCGTGTCCCCCGGGGGGTAAAGATAATTGATTCCGCCTGGAGGTGTACCAGCAAAGGGGAAGAAAGAGATCCACGGCATAAATACGATGAAAAAAAACGTGTCCTGGAATACTTCAAACTGGAAATACGCACAAAATCAAATCAGAAATTGGCCTTCCTTTTTGGCAGTGAAGATATTGCCGATCATTTCGCTGACATTCTTGGACAAAACGTGAAAATGTCATTTCTTCCATTAGAGAAGCAGGAAGAGTTTAATGATTTGATGGAAAAGCTGGAATTTACTAACGCGACGGATACATCAAAAATCACTTCAGATGGGTGCAACGGTTGCTGCGGATGCTTTTTTATGGTCATTCTCATCATAATCATCTTTTCTTTTTTGTAATGGTTTCTTTGGCAGGCGTGAGAGGTTTTTCTCCCGCTTGACAGGGATATTGCCCTCTTTTCTTTTTCAAAAATTTTTCTGTGATATTTCTAAAATCCATTAAGAAATTCTTGACAAAATTTGTAAATATGATAGAATATAATCTCCTGTTAGAAATCATTTACCATTAAGAGATTTTTTCGATGGCAGACTTTGATCCGTATCACGAATGGCTCGGCATTTCGCCGGAAGAACGCCCCATTAACTATTACAGTTTGCTGTCGCTTCGCTGCTTTGAGTCCAATGCAAAAGCCATTTCCAACGCGGCCGACCGGCAAATGGCGTATGTACGAACGTTTCAAACGGGGCCGCACGCAGAGGAATCTCAAAGAATTCTGAATGAACTGGCCCAAGCCCGAGTTGCCCTGCTGAACCCGGAACAAAAGGCGGAATATGACGCACAGCTGCGTAAAGAACGCTCGGCCCGTGCCGTCCCGCTGCCGCCCCCACTGCCGCCGCTGAAAAGACCCGAACCTCCGGTATTGCCTCGTCCGAAACGTCCCGAGCCGGCAGTTCAATCCTCATCCAAACGCCCTGAGCCTCCGATCAGGCCCTTTTCCAAACGTCCGGAGCCGACGGTACAGTCAGCTCCAAAGAGGCCGGAGCCTGTAGTGCAAATAATCTCCGAAGGAGAGGAATCCGAAGTGCAGACTGATCCAGAAGTGTCGGAGCCAGTGACAATCCAGATTATCCTTAATAACCAGGAACCAGAGGTAAAAGTAAGTTATAGTCAATCCAATGTTTCCCAGCAGAAACCTGCGGAAGATACAACCGCTCAAGGGTGTTGTGGCTGCTTATTTCTAATTATCATTATGATCTTTTTAATGTCTTTGTTTTAATGGGTCCTTTGGCGATCGAACTAACCAAATGAATCAAAAAGAAATTTACTATCTGATGTTCTTTGCATTGGATAAATGCACCCGAACCAATCCGACTGAGGCATTGCTGAGTTTTTGCGGCGATGTGGATCCGTTCCTTTTTACGGATAGAACGTCTGCGGACCCGGCCGTGAGCGATGATTTCGACAAATTTTTCCAGAAAACCGTACCGGGGCAAACGCTGGGCGTTCAGGAAAGCCTTGCTTTTGTGAAAGCGTTCCTGGAATCGATCCAGGAATATACGTATTCGTGGCCCAAAGTCAAGGCCGCGATCGAAAGCGTTTCCGAAGACGATTGGGCCGAAGCCGCTGAAAAAATGCGCTCTCTTCCAAGAGGCGTGAATCCATTCGATGGAACGGACTATTTACCCCTCAGAGGTACTTCTTGAGAAAAAAATTTTCAAATTTCTTGCCGCTCTTTTGCCGCTGATTTGCCGCTAAAAGCCGTTAAAGTCCATTAATCGCGGCAAAAGTGCCGGTTTTGCGAGTTTATTGGCAAAAAATTGCCGCAATCCCTCTTGATTTTTTCTCCCCGCGTGTTAAAATGAACGTGTACTTGAGGGAAGCGTCCCAAGAGCCAAAATGAAATTTTTAATTACGTTCTTTTCAGAACCAGACCTTTTTGAATACGAAGGAGCATAAAATGTCTCAGTATTTGGATTCCGTGATGGAAATTGTTGTCAAGCGCAACGCCGGTGAAGTTGAATTCCACCAGGCCGTTAAAGAAGTTCTCGAAACCATTGAACCTGTTATCGCGAAGTATCCGGAATTCGAAAAGGCCAAAATCGTTGACCGTATCGTCGAACCGGAACGCCAGATCATGTTCCGCGTCCCGTGGGTCGATCGCAATGGTGAAGTCCAGGTGAACCGTGGTTTCCGCGTCCAGTTCAACTCCGCCATCGGTCCGTACAAGGGCGGCATTCGTCTCCACCCGTCCGTTTATCTTGGGATCATCAAATTCCTCGGCTTCGAGCAGATCTTCAAAAACGCTCTGACCACCACCCCGATCGGCGGCGGAAAAGGCGGTTCCGACTTCGACCCCAAAGGCAAGACTGACCTCGAAGTGATGAATTTCTGCCAGAGCTTCATGACCGAGCTGTTCCGTCACATTGGCCCCGACACGGACGTCCCGGCCGGCGACATTGGAACCGGCGCCCGTGAAATCGGTTTCATGTATGGCCAGTACAAACGCCTGACCAACTCCTTCACCGGCGTTCTGACCGGTAAAGGCCTCCAGTGGGGCGGCTCGCTGGCGCGTAAGGAAGCCACCGGTTTTGGTCTGGTCTATTATGCGACCCGTATGCTTCAGGACGCCGGAACGGACTGGAACGGCAAGAAAGTCCTCATTTCCGGTTCCGGAAACGTCGCGATCTACGCCAACCAGAAAGCGACCAGCCTCGGCGCGAAAGTCATCGCGATGAGCGATTCCAACGGTTACGTCGTTGACGAAGCGGGCATCAACCTCGACGTCGTGAAAGAGATCAAAGAGGGCCGCCGCGGCCGTATCAAGGAATACGTCGATGCCGTTCCGTCCGCGCAGTACGTCGAAGGCTGCCGTGGCATCTGGAGCATTCCGTGCGACATCGCTCTCCCGTGCGCCACGCAGAACGAGATCAACGGCGATGAAGCTGCCGCGCTGGTCAAGAACGGCGTCAAATTCGTCGCTGAAGGCGCGAACATGCCGAGCACTCCGGAAGCCATCGCCACGTTCCAGGGCAACGGCGTCGCGTTCGGTCCCGCCAAAGCCGCCAACTCCGGTGGTGTTGCGACCTCCGCGCTTGAAATGTCCCAGAACAGCATGCGCCTGAGCTGGACGTTCGACGAAGTCGATCAGAAACTGCACGGCATCATGAACGCGGTTTACGATCAGTGCACTGGCGCCGCTGAAGAATTCGGCATGAAGGGCAATCTGGTCGCTGGCGCGAACATCGCCGCCTTCCTGAAAGTCGCGAAGAGCATGATGGCTCAAGGCGTTGTTTGAGTTCCGGTTTTAACCTGATTTAGTTTTTGGATCCTGCATGAAAAACGTCGGCGCTCCCTCTACGTCGGCGTTTTTTTTGAGGAACCTCTTTCAAAAACTTTTTGATCTGTTTTTGAACTAATGGATAAAAAAGACCGAAAAAAGACCGAGATCCTTCGAGTCCTCAAAGAAGAAGGCAAACTTTTGACCTCTTCGCAAATCGTGGAAATTCTGCAGAATGCCGGTGTGCATTATAGCGGCAGGGCCGTTCGTATGTACCTTCAAACCCTCGACGAGCAGGGGCTGACAGAGCCTCACGGAAGGAAAGGGCGGATCATCACGAGTGCCGGGCTGCGCGAGCTGGAAGGGGCCAACACGACCACACGGCTTGCGTACCTTTCGGCCAAAATCGATATAATGACGTACCGAATGACGTTTGATCTGCCGACCTGTTCCGGTGGTGTCATTGTTAATATGTCGCTCCTGCCGATTGCAGACTTTTATGAGTGCATCGATGACGTGTACGAAGTTTTCCGTCAGGGGTATGCCATGGGTGAGCTGGTTTCTCTTCTCAAACCTGGTATGACCTGGAACGGAGTGACCATCCCGGAGGGCCACTGCGGCTTTTGTACCGTTTGCTCTGTTACGTTCAATGGTGTTCTGCTGAAGCACGGGATCCCCATGACCTCCCGATTCAGCGGTCTGCTTGAAATGAAAAACGGGAAACCCTCCCGATTCACGGAAATCATCAATTATAACGCGACGACGGTGGACCCACTGGCGATTTTCATCCGGGCGGGAATGACGAACTACCGGGACGCACTGCGGACCGGGAATGGCTTGATCGGCGCGGCATTTCGGGAACTGCCTCATGAAAGCCGGCCGCGTGTGGAAGGGATCATCGAGCGTATGAATAAAATAGGGCTGGGCGGGTTTCTCAAGTTTGGGCTCCCGAATCAGTCCATCCTCGGAGTTCCCGTTAGTGATGGCTACCTCGGTGCGATCGTCGTGGGCGGTCTGAACCCGATTGCGGTACTGGTCGAAGCCGGCAAGAAAGTCTTTCAGTCGTGGGCGATTTCCGGCCTGATGGACTACCACCGGCTTTTCCACTACACGGAACTGAAATCCAGGCTTAAAGATTTAATGTAAGAACCCTCTTTTGACGGGCAGGGCACCCCGAAGTTCAGGACTCCCGAATCACGGGGAGCGTGATGATGAATCTGCACCCGTGTGGTGTGCGCTGCTCCACGTGGATCGTTCCCCCGTGTTCCTGCACGATCTTGCGGCAAACCGGCAATCCAAGGCCCGTTCCCCGGTTTCCCTTGGTTGATTCAAACGGGCGAAATATCATTGCCACCTGTTCTTTCGTGAGTCCCGGGCCTGTGTCTTTTACAAGGATTCGTATCACGTTTTTGCTTGCGTCATACTGGGTTAAGACGTCGATTTGACCGCAAGGCTGCGTGACATCGCTTCCCGATTCATTTCCGGGGTCGATCAGGGTCCCGTCGTCTTTATCGCTTTCGTCGAAGATATGACTACCATCGAAGAAAACCGATTCCGGCTCATCATAGCGTACCGTTTGAGACGGATCAGCGTTCGTATTTTGGTCTTCTTTGACGCGGTCTTCTTCCAGTTTTTCGGCTACTGCGTCGATTGCGTTCGTGACCAGATTCAAAACGGCGTGATGAATTGCCTCGGGATCGAAAAGCGAGTTGGGAACTGTTTCATCCAGTTGCCAAACCAGAATCACATTGTGACGTGCGGCACGGTCCCGCATCAGGTCCACGACTTCATGAACGACGTGATTGATGTTTTCTTCCACGAGTTCGGGCTTTCGTTCTTTGCTGAATGTGAGCATATCAAGAATGAGCGCAGAAATCCTGTTCTGGTTCCTTTCCACGATTTTCCAGCCCTTCGCGACGAAAATTTCTTTGTGTGTTTCCAGCCCGGTCTGAATGAGGTAACTGCCCCCCTGGATCCCCTGCAGAATGTTTTTGATGTGGTGTGAGAGTGTGGCTACGGTCTGTCCAATCGCCGCCAGACGTTCCGCCTGAATCATTCCGCGATAGTACCGCGTGTCCTCAACTGCAATGGCCGTATGATGGGCGATTGTGATCATAAGCTTTAAATAATCCTCGCCGAAACGGTGCGGCTCCCTCGTAACACCGTCCGTTTGCGAGAACGTGTCGAGGTAAATCGCGCCGACGATTCCATATCGGCCCTGAAGCGGAACACAAATCGCTTCGTGGATCCCGACTGAAAGAACACTCTCCGCATCGTCCCAGCGCTCATCATCCTGAGCGTTGCTTGTCCAGACACCTTCACGATGCTCAAGTACGTAATCCAGTATTGATTTGCTAATGATCAAACGCTGATCCTTGAATTCGTCACGGACTTTTTTCGCCCGGGGAATCAGACGGTTTGACGAACTGTCGAAAACCAGAATACAACCACGATCCGCGTCAACCCACTGGAAAATCAAATCCAAAAGCTCAGCGGTCAGACGGTCAATGTCCATGCAGCGGCTAATGGAGAGGGTCATTTCGTAAAGAAGATGCAGAAAACCCTGCGCACGGTGCGCCCAAGAGCCATCTGCTTTCAGTTTTTCGGTTCGTTCCGGTGAGAGCAGTTTTTCGCCCTCTGTATGAGAAATCGTCCGAAGTATCTTGTCTTGAGCCTCGGCGGAACCAACTGTCACATCGACTTCATCCAGGTCCGAGTCAGGAACCGGAGTGAATCCCGGATCAAAAAAAGCCCCTTGATCACGCGGGCCAAGCAATGAACCCGTACTAACCGTGTCGGTCTGACGGATTACGTCGTTTGCGGTTGACCCGGAAGCGGCAGTCGTCCCAGTTGTTTTCGGGGAGTCCTGCTTTTCTTCTTTGTAGATCCTCTGAACGTCAAGAACCAGAGTCGTTTTGCCAACCTGAACACGGTCACCCGCCCGCAGCTGACACTGTTGGACCGGATGTCCATTCACAAGCGTTCCGTTCGTACTGTGAAGGTCGTCGAGAAAAACTTTGGGAACGGACTTTGGACTTTCTGCAGAAGGTTCCAGACGTAAAACGAAATGCCGCCGGGAAACCTCGGAATCCTGAAGGCAAATCTGACAGGAATTATCACGTCCCACGATATATTCCGCCTCATTCAGGACGATATGCCGTAAAGGGGTGGAGCCTTCGTAAATATCCAGGACCAGTTGGGAAAGCATTTTAAATTGAGTGAAGGGTTTCTGTTATGACAAAGCTGGAAACATCATTCCCGCAAATTGACTTTTTTGTAATCTCTTAATAATACCCAATTTCTCCGAAAATGCAAGGGTCCAAGGGAAAAGTTTTGAAAATTTTTCGGATTTTTCAGAAATTGCACTTGACTTTCGGGCGTGAAATCGCTATAGTTTGTGTAATTCAAGTGACAAAAAGGTCACTTCTTAACACGTCCAATCGCTCCCGGTATAGCCGCCGAATCCATTGCCCCCCTGGGATTACGCTATCCGGGAGATTTTTTTATTAATGCGGTTTCTGTCAAGCCCAAAAACGAAGGGGGTCGTCTCTTTTCGGCCCCCTTTCTCTCGAAACTTTTTACGTCTCTTGAAAACCACTTACTTTCTGCGGCGAAGGAACGGCAGACCGAGCAGAAGCAGAAGCCACGCGGACGGTTCCGGAACGCCGCTGTAGCTGCCTTCCGCCACCAACGCGAACGAAAGCCCATCCTGAACCAGGCTGAAGTAATTACTCAGGGTTACATCACTCGCGAGCGCATTGGTGATTTTGGTCGTGAAAAGCGAGTTCTCGTTTTCGAGGTTCATCAGCGGAAGCGTCAACCCCTCCTCAATATTCGCAAGGAAATCACTATCGTAACTGAAAGCCACGTTGGAGGTCGAATCCAGCGTGATCGTCGGAACGCTAAGACGCCCGGTCTTGAGCGGGTCGCCGGAAAGCACGAACTGAAGCGTGGCATTGGGGTCGAGCGTCAGGCTGGACGCGATTTCCTGCCCGGCGTTGGCGATGGTGAGCGTCGCGCCATCGGCGACCGTCACGTTTTTGGCCGAGGAAAGACCGCTCTTGCGCGCCAGAACCAGTTCACCGTCGGAGACGGTCAGATTCGTGACGTAATTATCGATGTTCGAGGCGTTTTTCGTCGATTCGCCCCAAACCCACGTTCCGTCACCGACTTTCTCAACATTCAGAACGGAAGTTCCCGCCTGATTATTGGCTTTGTCCGCAAACGCGCCGGTGAACGACGAGGTTTCGCCTGCCGGAACTTTGTCGCCGACCTGGATCGTAAAGGTTCCGGTGCGGCCATCGACGCCCGTCATGACTAAGCCGTCGCCGCAAATGTCGCCTAACTGTGCCTTGAGGCCGGGCCGAGCGAGGTAAATGCCGCTGTAGGCGTCGTCCGGAGTGTTCAGGTTCATCGTGATGTCGGTGTAGTCGGAATTAATGATGGCGCCGTTATCTTTCTCGAGCCCGAACGAAACGATCGAGTAGCCCTCCACGTTGATGGTCCCATGGAAGTCCTTCGCAAAGCCGGGATTGATGGAATCCAGATTGCCGCCCATGTTGAGGCCGTGCATGATTTGGCCCTGCGCTTCATTATGATTCAGGGTGATCTTAGCAGTCTCCACGCCCTGCGCGTTTTTGAGGGACTGAATGTACGACGTGGGATTATAGTTGAGCACCCCGCCATTTTCAGTGCCTTCAATATTAATGTTCTGGCTGCCTGGCGCGGTATATTGCCCACCGTCAAGGACTACCGTGATATGGGGTTGAGTTGCTTGAGAAATCTGGACGGTTCCTTCTTTGGCGGTCACTTTGGTTACCGCGTTTTGATTATTGTTAAACGCCAAAATACCTTCGCCGGTTTTGATGAACGAGCCTGTCGCTTTTCCCGAGACGGTAACATTTTTATCCGCCTGAATGGTCGCGTTGTCCATGGTGAATGTGGCCGTAACGGGATTTCCACCGCCGATGGTATGTTCTCTTTTGATCTGAATGGCCGTACCGCTGGCGAGGTCGAACGAGGTCGCGTTGGTCAGCGAAACATTTTCACCGAAAACGACCTTTCCCTGATCAATGTCCCACTTTTTCAGCGTGTTGTTGCCGTTTGTAAAGTTAATGGTCCCGCCTTTGACGGTCACGCCTGTTCCCCCGACACTTTGGTTGATTACCAAATCACTTGCCAGACTGACCAGTTGGCTTCCCTCTTCGAAGGTGAGCGCAGCAGAGCAGCCGCCCGTGCGGTCGGCGGTAAATTCCAGCGTTCCGCCCTCATTGACCGTAATGGGGAATAAACGCAGGTAAGTGTTATTCCCGACGACGAACGTAGCGCCGTCATTGATCGTCGTGGATGTCCCGGCCGCTTCGCTGTAACCGTTCTTCAGGTAAAACCGCCCGGTCTCGAGAATCGCTTTGCCGGTGTGCCAGCCACTCAGCGTGATCGTGGTGTTCGGGTTCAGATTTGCTATAGACCCGCCGGTGGTGAAGTTGAAGTCCGCGCCGGATTCCGAGTCGGACGCCAGCGCAAAGTTCACCCTGGCGCCTTCCGCGATCGTAACGTTGGTTCTGACGTTGACCGGTTGCCCACCCTCTTCCTGATTCACGCTGGTCGGAAGCATATTATTGATCAGGGTCCCGGCGCCTGTGCCTTGCGCACCCTCATTATAGATCATATCGTTCGCGCCGTACGTATGGCCCAGGTCACCGAACTGAAGCGTCCCTTCAGTAACGTTTACGGTTCGGAACAGGTTCGCGCCATGTCCTCCTCTGCCGGACAGGATCAGGGTTCCCGTGCCGACTTTCGTAAAATCAAACGCCCCCATGTTGCCGTTTCTGGTAAATGAACCGTGAAAAACCGCCGTGTCCGTTTCGTTTGCGAGGAGCGCACCGACGCTGACCGCACGGTTTACGTTGTCAAGACGTACTCGCCCATTTCCCGTGAGGGAGCCGAAATCCACCGGGCTGGTGGTTCGGAGCAGAATACCCGAATCAGCCGATCCCGTGTGAAGGTCGAACGTGGCGGAACTGCTGCCCGTGCCGGTCCCGTCAATGACGAGCCAGTCTCGGCTGGCTTCGTTGTGGACGCTCTCGCCGACCTGGACCGTGCCTTTGAAATCCTTCAGGAAGTCACCAACGAGCAGGGCCTTGCTCGTGTTGCTCTTTCCTTTGTTGCCGTGAAGGAAGATCGTGCCGTAACCCGCCGCGGTACTGGAAACCTGGCCGGCCAGTCGAACGTCGGCTACCGCATCCCCGGCGGTGCCAGTAGAAGTCGAAAGATCCAGAACGCCGTCTGTCGCCGTGAACGTGATCGGGTTGTTGTACGTCTTCCCGGCCGGAAGCTGAAGCGTGCCGGAGCCGATCGTGATGGCGGTGGAAGCGGCCGTCGAGAAATTCGTGGCCGGGTCGATGATCAGCGTGCCCGCCGCTGCGGTGTAAGACGTGATCGCGTTCTCGGCGCCGGTGATTTTCACGTTTCCGCCGCCTGCGACCAGCGAGCCGGTCAATTTGCCCGTCAGCGCGACCGTCGAGTTGGGGTTCACGTTGGAGATCGTGCCGTTGGTGAGCGTTATGGCGTTGGCGATCTCCGTGTCACTGTTGTCCGAATTTTTGGCCAGACCGAAAGCCAGCGTGGCGTTCGTGACCTGGATCGGGTTGGAGTCCGCCAGTTCGGTGCCGTTTTTATGATATTGCAGAGGAAGGATTTTATCCACGGTCGCGGTCCCGGTCCCCGCTACCCCTTTGCCAAGGACGCCGTCCCCCGTTGCGCCCGCGGCGTAGTAGAGGTTCCCGTCGGTGTACTTGTGGCCGTAGTCGCCGATCTGAAGCGTACCGCCGGTGACTTTCAGCGTTCCGATCTGGTTGGAATCATATACCCCGCCAGTGTTAAATGCAGTCAAGTCAGGAATGATGTTTCCGGTCCAGATCCATGTTCCGGCGCCGGTTTTCTCGACGGTGTAATTAGAACCGCCACCTAGCATCTGCGTGAACAGACCGTCAAAAACGTCCACGTCCGAGGCGGTGGTCAGGGCGCCGACCGTGACCCCCGTGCTGCCGCGCACTATACCGGAACCAGAGAGAGAACCGAACTTGACCGGCCCGACATTCAGCAGAATACCGGAGTTCGTGCCGGTGTTAAAGACCCAGCGCGCGTTCTCGCTTCCTTTGGCGTTCTCGTTGAAAACGATCCAGTCGCGGGCGAGCTGGCTGCTCGCGGCGTTCCCGATGGTAACGGTACCGGAAAAACCGGAAAAATCTTTGTATAACCAAAGCGCGGGGCCGGTGTTGCCCTGGCCTTTATTTCCCGTGACGTTGATCGTCCCGGAGCCGCCGGCCGCGGTAGTGAATGTGCCCCTTAAATAAACGTGAGCGTTTGTCGTGCTGACGTTTATCGTTCCGGCGGTCCCGACAAAATTATAGTTGGTACTGTTGTCGGTTCCGGGAGCGATGCTCACCGTACCGGAAACGTCCTCGGCCTGCGCGCTGGTCAAAATCCCCGCCAAAGCGCAAACGAAAGCAAGAGAAAAACTTCCCAGAAGGCGCAGACTGTGTCCCCGCCCTGATTTCACAAAAGCAGCCATTTTACTCACTGATTTTAGCATATTTCTCTCCAAAACGAGTTGGTATTCTTATTCTGTAACTTAATATTATACACAGTTTAGAGAAAAATCATGGAAAAAATCTTAAAAAAAGTGAAAAAAATGAAAAAATTTTTGCGGATTGGCTCTTTTTACGGGGACGACGCTTCCAGCGTCGTCGATTCGGAAGGATGGCTGCTCGCCGTCCGCGGCCGGCCCGGCCGCAAAGGTGGGGACGACGCTTCCAGCCCTCCGGATTTTATCGGAGTGCGGTGATACAGTCGCGCAAGCGACATTCACCGCTTTCCCTTGCGGCAAT
>JAUMVK010000036.1:0-42749 GCA_030530205.1 Thermoguttaceae bacterium
GATGAATCAAGGCATGAACCAGCCGATGAATCAGGGCATGAATCAGGCTCCTGTTCCTGAAGCGCCGAAAGCTCCTGAGTCTGCGCCAGCAACACCTCCCACACCGCCGGCTCAGCCTCCGGTCCAGCCCCCGGTTCAACTGACCCAAAAGCCAGCAGCCCCGGCCGCGCCTGTTGAAGCGCCAGCGCCTCCCAAACCTTCTGCGAAACAGCCAATTCCGAAGCCCGGAGCGCCTCGGCTCGTTCAAAAACCCGCATCGCAAATTCCCCCGCGTCCGGCTCCTCCACAGGGAGCTTCCCGACCAACGGCAGCCCCTGTAAAGCGTCCAACTGCGCAAGTCGCTCCACGTCCGGCGCAGCGTCCGCCGCAGCCGCAGGCAGAAGCTCCAAAAGCCCCACCGCAGGAACAGAAAGGAATCCGTGTGCGTCAGGTGGTCCAACGTCAGAAAAATGCGGAACCGGAATACCGGTACAAAGCGCCGGAAGCCCGTCCCCAGATTCGTCCTGAGATGGATCGTCCGGAACGCTGCTACTGGGGATTCCCGGAACTGCCGCCGTTTACGTGTGACGCCCGGCCGATGCGTCATGCTCCAGTCATTGACGAAAAAGGACGAATGGTCATGGTTTCGCAGGGGAAACTCTTCTGCCTCGATATTTCACGGCCGGAACCAGAGATCGTGTGGGAATACATGATTCAATCGCACGTTCCAGGCCCGATCGTGGTGGACCAGAATGGTGACTATCATCTGCATGCGATGGACGGTTACTTGCACATTGTGACAAAAGACGGCAAGCAGTCGTACCGCCCGATCCAGGTCGGCGAACCTCTTGGTTACGCGGCTCCGGTCGTGGATGGATGGGGCAATACGCTCATCAGCGGTTACAACGGCGGCCTGATCCGCGTCAATTCCCAGGGGCAGAAAGACTCCCGTATGTATTTCCGTTCCCGTGCCAAACTGGATTCAGCGGGCGTTATCGCGGGAGGGGTCCTGTACATTGGTTCGGAAGATGGTTACCTGTTCGCGATCGATCTCGACGATGCGGGTGGACGCTCGCTCTGGGATCAGGGGAAAGAGATCGGTTACGCTGGCGGTTTCCTGAATTCCTCCCCCGCTATTGGGCAGGATGGGATCATCGTCGTGGCCACGCGCGCCGAGAAACTCCTTGGTTTCACTTCCACGGGCGACATCGCCTGGACGTGTTATATGCCTGGTCAGTTGCTTGGTTCCCCAGTGATCGACTCGAAGGGGAATATTTATGTCGGCGCGAGCCTTTCGACTCGTCAGGGAGCAAAAGGGTATCTGGTTTGCGTGGATGGCATTTCGCACAAGATCAAGTGGCAGTACGAAACTGACGACATGATCGAATCCACTCCGTGTATCGGCGATGATGGAACGGTTTACTTTGGGAACAACGCGGGTTGGCTATACGCCCTGAACTCGCGTGGTGATCGTAAGTGGTCCGTCAAATTCGAAGCTGGAATCCGGTCTGCCGGAACGATCGTTGCGCCAAACCTTTTGGCTTTCGCGCTCGACGACGATGTTTTGGTCGGTGTTCGTTGCGAGTCTGGGGAACTTTGTGAATCCGGTTGGCCCAAGCTCGGACACGATAATTACCACAGTTTCCTCGGTCCCGTGGCTCCGCCGAAACCGGTTTCGGAAAATGCTCCGGAGTAATTCCCGTTTTTTGCCTGAATCGCTGCTGAATTTCCGGAAAAGTTCCGTCAATATTTTTCAGGACGGCTGCTTTCCGGGAGTTGTACAGAAAATTCAAGTGTAACGTCAGTGGATGCAGTTTTGTGCCGCTGACGTTCGTTTTAAATAGTCTTTTAAACGGTCCTGAATATATGAAAACGCCTCTTTTTTTCGTTCATTGTACTACTTGCGGCGCCCGAATCCGTTTTTTTGACGAGTCCCGAATTGGTCAAATCATCCCGTGTCCCAAATGCGGAAGTATGGTGATGGTTGAACGAAATACTGAGGAAAAAGAAAAGGTCCCAGGAATGGATTCTTTACCTGCTTCTGACTCTATCTCCGAAGATGATGTTCCCGATGAAAGCCAAATTTCCGGGAAACCGGCCCCGCCTGTTCCTCCACATCCTCCGATCCCGCCCGCTCCACCCCAGCCGCCGATCCTTTCCGAGCCACCGCATTTTGATACAGATCCATCATCTGAAGAGTCTTTTCAGTTTGAAGGGGAAATTGATTCAAAGATCAATCCCCGTCAAATTCTGATCCTCATGGCAGGAGTAGCCGCCGGGATTTTCGTTTGCGCGACCGTTTTGTTTTTCATGTTGAGACCTTCAACCTCGAAAAACACGGCTCGAAACCTGGAGCTTCCCTCTGTGGAGAAGTCCGAAACCAAAGACTCCGCGCCCGAAATGGAAACCGAAACGTCAGAAACCGAGCCCGAAATCAATTCCAAAACGGAAATGCCTGACACCATTGAAGACCCGATGGAAACTAAAAATGAGATGCAAATTCCAGAGACTTCCGAAGATGAAAATGTGTCCGAAGAAGGTGAAATTTCTGGGTTGATGCAAAGTTCCATGGGGAAAAAGCTCACAGGCACTTTGCCGGCAAAAGAAGTAAAGGAACCGCTGGACACCCAAGAGGAACCTGGTACCAACGAAGAAATTCTTCCTTTACCCGAAACTTCAGAGCCGGCTGAACCCCCTGCTTCTTTGGAAGTTAACGCAGAAACAGAGACGGAAAATTCTTCGATTGAGAACGATCCGGACGCGCTTCAATTCTCCCGAAAAAAGCGGAAAAGGTCGTACTCCGGTGACCCGGTACTCGATTTTGACGAAGTGACTCGTGAAGTGGAAACGTCCGACGATCCCTCCGTCGAAAAACCCCCTAAAGCTAGCTCTGAGGAGCCGATCAACGTCCCGAACCCCACAGATGAAACCGTCGAAGAATCCCCCGCTGCGCCGGTTCTTCAAGCCTTCCGTATCCAAACACCGGCCATCGAGTACTTACCCCACGATGCCGCGGCCAAACTCTCCGTTCCTCTGGAATCCATTTCCATTCAAAAGAGGCCCGTGACGGCACTCCTTTTAATGGCCACGCAAATGAGCGGCGAAAGACTCGCTGCGGACTGGCAGAAACTGCAAACTCTTGGGGTCACGATGGAAACACCCATCACGTTAAATCTGGAAGGAACGACTCTGCGTGAGGCACTCGATACCGGTCTTTATTCCGCGAATCTGGGCCTGATTCCTTCGGGACTGGCTCTGCGAATTGGAGGATGGGAAGCCGCTCAAGCCGCGCGTCTCGCAGCTGAACGCGGAGAAAAACCGGACAAACACGTCGTAAATCTGGAAGATCTGGCCGCGACTCTTAATGCCGCCACTTCCGGCAAGTCGGGACTGACCGAACTTGAGCGGCTGATTCCGCAGTTTGTTCATCCGGCACTTTGGGAAGATGCGAATGGGCCAGGACATTTAACGCCAAACGTCGCGAAATCCCGGGTCACGATCTCCAATCAATACCCCTCTGTCATTCAGGAAGTTGAACTCTTTTTCGACAAAATCCGGCGTGCGAGGAATATGGAAACGCGAACGATGCCGACCAATCCAGCCCAACGCCGGCTGAAACTTAATGATGGAACGGAAATTACGGACGGAGAGCCAATTCAACGCTATAAAATTTCAGAAAAAGCACGATTCACGCCCATCGACTGCGATCTGAGTGACGGTACAACACTCCGCCAGGCTCTTCAGGAGGTTATGCGCTGCGCCAATTCCAGAATCATTTTTGACGAAGAAGCGATTGCGCGAGTTCCGATCACGAATATTCTTCAGGACGCAGATGTTCCTGATTTTGAAGGAAATAAACCGAAACTTCCCAAATCTATCCTGGATTTACCTTGTATTTACCGTTTCGAAGGAATTACGATGGAAGAAGCGGTCGGAACGATTTTGAAAAACGTACCCCTGTTATGTTATCCGGTCGGGGAAAGAGAATTTTTTCTCACGACCTACGATGAGGCGGAACGCAAAATGCTCGTGGACTTTTTCCCTGTGGGAGACCTCATCACAAACCCCAAAGCTGCCGGAACTGTTTTGAACGGAATCTGTGACACGATTGAGCCAAAATCCTGGACACGGAAAGGGGGAGCCGGAGCCATTTACTTCGACGTACCCTCTGGCGTCCTAATCGTGCGGCAAACTCCGTACATTTTATACCAGATTGAAATGTTTTTAAAACGTTATCGTTCGACCCAAAATTCAGACGAACGTCTGAAGGAGCAGTCCAAGGAATGAACACACGCAAGATTTCGCCTCTTTTAGGGATTTTCCTGCTTATTTTCGTTCCTCAAACCGTTTTCGGGGCCGAAAATGAGAGGGTCCTTGAGCCGACCCGCTTCCAGGATGTTTCTTTGCCGGAACTACAGCCGGAGGAGCAGGCTATTTTGGAAGAAGCCTGCAATGAACTGAAAAACGGCGCCGAAAATCCTCGTGCCTGTTTTGAAGTTTTACGGCGTTTTCTCGTCCTGAGATCCGAAAAATTCGTGCGGGAAAATGAGGATTTCACTCTTCAGACTCCCAATCTGGAAAACTTTTCCACACTGGTTTGGCCTCCGAAGAACCCATCGGCTTACACTCTTCGGCGGAAGGTTTCTGAAAGGATCAGGGATTTTTTGGAAACACTTTCGCCTGAAACACTCCTCGCCTGGCGGGTTTGGGTCGATGAAAACGTGGAAGCGGTCCTGAATTCCACCTGGAAATCGAAGAATCTCCCCGCACCAGAGGAACTGAAACGTCTGATCCGGGAAAATCCGTTTTCTTCCTACGAGGCCGAATTTTGGGAATTGCTGGCTCAAAACGCCTGGCAGACCGGAAACGCGGTCAGAGCTGCTGCATACTGGGAAATGGAACTTCACGCTCGAGCCCTCCAGATGGAAAACCTTCCCAGGACGTTCTTCCTGAAGAAACTCCCGTCTGAAAAAACGGTCCGGGATCTCCTCCAAACTTCACAGCCCAATTCCCGGATCACCTCTCGCAATATCAGGAAATCAGAAAAAACGTGGCGGGTTTCCATGACGCGGATCCTCTCGCCAGAAGGAGAAACCGTCTTTGAGGACCTGCTTCCGGAAGACCAGCGTGGGCTGCTTTTCCCAGATCGAAAACGTAATTTGAACGCAGAAAATGAGGAAATGCCGCAATTCCTGACGTTCCCTCCCAACCAAAACTTACTGGTCGCCCGTCTGGGGACGAGGGTTTCTGTTTGGCCAGAGGAGGAACGCGAGACACGGCCGCAGTCATTCATCGTGGTTTTGGACCTTTCCCGAGGGGGACAGCTGGTCTGGATGAAACCCCCGATTTCCGTTAATTCGGCCTTCATTGGCAACCCACTGGCGGATGCGAAGCGCGTGTACATTCCCACGCTTCGGCTCGGCAAAAACGCGCAGATCTCAGTGGACATTTACTCGCTTTCCGATGGAACCTTGCAAAAAATCATTCCACTTTTTGATGTGGGCCTTGCCGAAATCCAGAATCCTGAAAACGAAACCATTTTTCTGCCGATCGACTGGACGCAGGACGGAAAACTTCTGGTGGGCGGAGTCAGGTCTGGGGTTCAGATGGTTGTGGACTGATCGGGTCGTTTGCATAAATGCGGTTCATCGCCTCGATTTTCTCCCGAACTTCCTGACGAAGGGATTCCGGTTTAATGACTTCCACTTCCGGCCCGTAGCCAAGGATCCACCATATTATTTCCATTGTACCGGCCACTTTAACGTAATAATCCATTGAACCGTCCTCGTTCTTCCTGATTTTTTGAGTTTGATGCCAGTTGACGGCCGAAACATTTCGGGCGACTTTTTCCGTAAAACGGAGATGGATCTCCAAATCCTCCGCCCCGCGAATCATATTCCACGCATTACCCCGAAACGTACTGTAGTCCCAGTTTCCCGGAGTGAAAAACATCATATTCTCCTGAATCTCCAGAGAAATAATACGTTCCAGATGGAAAGTTCGAATTTCGTGACAGTGAAATGAAGACCGGCCCGTCACATACCACGCATGACGCATAAAGTGGACCAGATACGGCTCGACATACGTCTGAATAATTGTCTTATCGTGGATGCTGTCATAGGTGAGTTTAATTGAACGGCGAGTTTGCTGTGCGTGCAAAACAGCCTCAAAAAATTGCGCTTTTGTTCGATAGATGGAAGGCGCCAACTCCATGTGAAGCATTTTGGCATGGTCGTTGATTTCTTCTTCAAAAAGGCCATATCCAAGACAACGCATTTTCCGCATCGCGACCCCGGCCGAATCCAGATAAGGGATCGCACGACTGCTTTGGGAACCGAGCTGACAAAGTAAGTAGAGTGAAAGAGCCTCTATGTAGGTTAAATCGAGGGAACGGAAATAAATCGTTCCATCCGGGATAAAATGGATCTGGCCGTCTTTATTGGTTTGGATCGCGTCTCCGAAAAACTGACGTATATCTTCCAAATCCCGATAAAACGTCCGTTTCGAGTAGTCCGGATGAAGATTCAGAAGCTCTTCCTGGGAGCACCAGCGTTCCTGAAGAACCTTCAATATGGTCAGAATACGTTCTACACGATTAGAGGAATGTTCAGATTTCTTTTCGCCGGAGGGGTCTTCGTTAAGCATCATTTCAGCGTTTCCGCAGAGGAGATGTTTGGAAGTGCCGCGTCCCAGTAAAGCAGAACTGGAACGCACTCACTTCTTTATCCAAAATGTTCCAAATGTCATCCGACGGCATCACCTGGAAAAACACCCGGGAAAACAGATTCGCGCAAACCGGCTTTACTTTTGCAGTTGACGAAGCAGCCAAATCACCGCGCCTTTTTGGGCGTGCAGACGATTGCCAGCTTCCGGAATGATCACGCTCTGCGGGCCGTCAATAACTTCCGGCGTCACTTCAAAGCCGCGGCGGGCAGGGAGGCAGTGCATAAAGTAAGCATTCGGGCAGTGCTTCATCAATTCAGCGTTTACCTGATAAGCTGCAAAATCACGTTCACGCTGGGCTTTTTCGTCTTCCTGTCCCATACTGACCCATACGTCCGTATAAACCGCCACTGCATCTTCAACGGCTTTGACCGGGTCTTCCGTCACTTCGAAATCAGCTTCCGGCGCGTTTTCGTGGATCTGCTGCAGAATTTCATCGTTAAACTGGTATGGTTTCGGCGTCGCCATGGAGAATTTCATACCGAGTTTCCCGCAGATGAACGCGAGGCTCAGCGCTACGTTGTTTGCGTCCCCGACCCAGGCGAATTTCTTGCCCGTCGTGTCGCCGATCAGCTCGCGGAGCGTCATAATATCGGCCAGAGCCTGGCACGGATGGCAGTAGTCCGTCAGGCCGTTAATGACCGGCACGGACGCGTAACGAGCGAACTCCACGACGTCCTCGTGATGCTTGGCCCGAATCATGACCAGATCGACCATTTCGCTCATCACACGCGCGAAGTCACGGATCGGTTCACGCTTTCCGAAATCAACGTCGCCGGCAAGATAGATCGCGTGACCGCCCAAATGCGTCATCAGAGTTTCAAAACTGACACGCGTACGAAGGGACTGTTTCTGGAAAATCATTCCCATGACACAGTTCGGGTAAAGCGGGGCACGAACACCACGCTTCAGATCCTCTTTCAGGGTTTTCCCAATCGCGAGGATTTCTTCAATCTCACTGGTACTCAGATCTTTGAGGGTAAGTAAGTGACGCATTGCAGTCCCTTTCGATTAAATTAAATACAGGGAGAAAGAAATTATGAATATTTCTTCTCCCTTTTCCCCATATATGTTACAAACTCAAAATCGCATCGCTCATAATATCGCAACCCAGATTTACCAAATCCTCGGTGAGCGTAACGGCCGGGAGCAGACGCAGCACCGTACCGTGCGTGCAGTTAATGAGCAGGCCGTTTTCCATGCACTTCTGAACGATCTGCGTGCCGTTGATGTTCAGCTCAACACCAATTATGGCCCCGCAACCGCGCACGTCCGTGATGACGTCGGTCTTTTCTTTCAGGTCGAGGAAGCGATTCCTGAAAATCTCGAAATTCTTCTTTGCGTTTTCGAGCAGGTTCTGCTCCTCGATCTGGTGGATCGTCGCGATTCCCGCCGCAGCCGCGACAGGGTTCCCGCCGAACGTGGCGGCGTGCATTCCCGGACGCAGGTATGGCGCGAATTCTTTCTTTGTGATCAAAGCCGCCCCGGCGATCCCGCCGCAGATGGTCTTGGCGAGAGTCATAAGGTCCGGTGTCACTCCAAAGTGCTGATACGCGAACCACTCACCAGTACGCCCACAGCCGGTCTGGACCTCATCGAAGTGGAGCAAAATGTCCTTTTTGTCGCACAGTTCACGCAGCCCGACGAGAAATTCCCGCGGAGGAACGTTCACACCGCCTTCGCCCTGGATCGGCTCAAGCAGGATGGCAACAATTTCATCGTCATTTTCGACGATTTCCTTCACTGCGTCCAAATCACCATACGGCGCATAGACGAAACCTGGAAGCAAAGGCCCAAGCCCCTGCTGGTACTTTGGCTGCGCAGTCGCGGAAACCGACCCCATCGTACGGCCATGGAAACCGTTGAAAAATGTCACGATCTTGTAACGTTTGCTTTCGTTTCCGTACATACGGGCGAGTTTGATCGCGGCTTCGTTCGCTTCCGTTCCCGAATTGCAGAAGAAGCATTTCCCGCCGAAACTGCGTTCGGAAAGGAGACGCGCCCATTCACCTTGCTCCTGGGAATACCACGAGTTCGGAATGTGGATCAGCGTGGCGACTTGCTTCTGAACGGCTTCCACGACGTATTTCGGACAGTGGCCCAGCATGCCGCAGCCCCAACCGGGGAAGAAATCCAGGTATTTCTTGCCGTTTTCGTCCCAGATCCAGGAGTCTTCACCGCGAACGAGCGTGACGGGGTAACGAGTGTAATTCGGAATGACGTATTTTTCAAAGGTTTCGAATGTAGTCATGAGCAGTTAAATGAAAATGAATTTCTGAAGTTTTCTTTACTTAACGGGTTTATTTTCCTCTCCTCGAACGCACGATTTCCGTGCCGACGCCGCCGGTCGTGAAGATTTCCAGCAGGAGCGAGTGGCGCTCACGCCCGTCCACGATGTGGACCTTCCTCACACCTTTTTGAACGGTTTCCAGGCACGCCTGAACTTTCGGGATCATACCGCCCTGGATCACGCCCTTCTTGAAGAGGTCCTCAGCCATTTCCACTGTCAGCGTCGGAATGAGCGATTCCGGATCGTCGCGGTCCGCCAGAACGCCGTTGATGTCGCTCAGGTAAACGAGTTTTTCGGCCTTGAATTCCTGCGCGATGACCATCGCCACCGTATCGGCGTTTACGTTGAGTTTCTGCCCGTCATCCGTCAGACACATGGACGGAATGACCGGGATCGTTCCCTTGTTCAGAAGGTCCGAGATCGTTTGTTTGTCGATTCGTGTCACGGTTCCAACGAACCCCAGATCGAGCAGATTGCCCTGTTCGTCCTTGAGTTTCAGCGGCTCACCGAACGCGATACACTTCGTTTTGAAATTAAGAGACTGCGCTTTTCCGCCGAGGATCGTGATTTGTTCCACAAGACACTCGTTCACTTCATTGGCGAGGACTCGTTCCACCACTTCAAGCGTTTTCTCACAAGTGTACCGCCTTCCAAGCACAAAACGGGACTGAAGCCCCGCCTCGAGCATGGCGCGGTTAATGGCCGGTCCGCCGCCGTGGACCACGATCGGTTTGATCCCGACCGTTTCCAGGAAAACCACGTCTTCGAGAAGGTGCGACATGGCAAGGGGGTTCGTCATTAAACTCCCCCCGAGCTTGATCACAAATATTTTATCGCGAAACTCGCGAATCCAATGCAGCGCTTCAATGAGGACGTCTGCCTTTTCAACCGCGTTAAGCACTTTAAATCCTTTCAATTCATACAAAATTTGGATCGAATTATCCCTTATTTTACCACTCCTGCGCGTAAAGTCAAGGGGGGAGTTAAGCCAAATTTGGGAAAGGAGTGAGGAAGAGTGAGGAGTTGAAATGGAAGGCGGTAATGGAGCGCGGAGCGCGGAATTACGCGTAAATGGGATGCGGTAATGGAGCGCGGAATTACGCGTAAATGCGTAAATGGGATGCGGTAATGGAGCACGAAGCGCCGAATTACGCGTAAATGGGATGCGGTAATGGAGCACGAAGCGCGGAATTACGCATCGGGTCCGCGGCAATTTCACCCGGCGCGTAATTCCGCGCTCCATTACCGCCTTCCATTTGACTACGCCGAAAGCATCATTTAAACAAAGCGGTAAGCGTCAACGCGGACCACGACTCGTAGCCGTCCAGGTCTTTCAGAAGCTCTTCGACCGGGTAGAAGCCCGTCTCCAAAACTTCGTCTTCATTCGGAAAAACCTTTGGTTCCGCGACGTCGATCATGTGTACCACGCCAAGGTGGACCTTTCCGACGTCGTTCGAATCGTCATTGATCAGACCGACGATGGACTCGCGGAGAATTTCCGTCTCGATCCGCACTTCCTCGCCGCGCTCGCGCATCATTCCCGTGTGGTAAACGGCGGAATTGTTCTCGGCCCCGGCACAGTCCATGTCGGAAAGATGGCCGCCGACCCCGACGCTGTGCTTGAGATGGAGCCGCCCCTCGCCCATTCCCGAGCCTCGCGTATAGCGGAAAATCATGGTCTTTCCCTCCGGTGAGATCCAGCGGAAGAGCATGTACGGGATCAGCTGTTTGAATGACGGATCCACCTCCGTAATCGGCCTGAAACGGAAACGAACGACCGATTCGTCGAGTATCTGGGGGATGTAGCGCTCAACGTCCGAGGTAAACCCCTGGAAGTAGCCAAGCTGATGAAAAAAGGAAGTCGGAATGACGAGAACGTTTTCGTTAGTCATGGGATTTTATGTTAAATGTCAGGTAAAAAAGGTTAGGATCAGGTGTAAATCTTGCGCCTTCTGGAGCTGGGGATATTCAGTTCCTTCCGGTATTTATTGATCGTTGTACGCGCAACATTAAGCATTGATGCGAGCTGGTCATCGGAAAGAGGATTCTGTTTGTCCTCTTTATCGATCAAAGCCAAAAGCTGATGCTGGACCGCATCGCGGGAAACGCTTTCATTCTCCGTTCCGTCGTCCTCGGTCTGGGCTTGTGTCTGGGACGGCGCCACACTCGCGCTGAAAAAGTCGGAAAGCGGGAACAGACCGCGAGGCGTCTGTATCCATTTTTCCTTTACCGCCCGGCTTACCGTTGAGGGATGACAGCCAATCGTCTCGGCGATTTGTTTTTCCGTCAAAGGCTTGAGAAACTGCGGGCCTTTTTCGAGGAATTCCGACTGGGCCTGAACCAGCGCATTTCCAACGGCGAGAAGCGTTTCACGCCGCTGCTCGAGCGCATCCAGAAGCCACCGGGCCGCGTTAAGTTTTTTGTGGACGAATTCGCGTTCCGAGTCTGTTGTGCAGCGTTTTCCGAAGTGCGTATTGATAGTAAACTCCGGCAGTCCGTGCTCGTCGAGGGTCACGTACCACTCGCCTTTTTCATTTTTCGCGCAGTAAAGGTCCGGTTTGACAGCTGTTCCACGAGGGCTGAAATCCCTGCCCGGGTTGGGGTTCAAGCGCTTCATCTGGCGCAGAACTTTGTAAATTTTTTCGACGCCCCACCCTGTTTCAGCCGCGATTTTAGGAAGCCGGTTCGACTCCAAATCTTTGGAGTACCGCGTGAGCAGTATCCGCATGGCGGCGTAGTCGGGAATTTCCTCCTCCTCATCTTCATCACGCTCACCGTCGGAATCCGATTCCAACTGCTTCAGATTCGCGTCGATCTGGAGGAGAAGGCACTCTTTCAAATTTTGCGCCCCCACACCTGTTGGTTCCAATGACTTTACGATTTTCAGCGCAGCCTTCCCACGTTCCAGCCCATCCGGTTCCAGACCGAAAAGGTCCTCGATCGGCGTGACCAGAAACCCCTGTGCATCCAACGCATAAATCACCCGGTCCACATCCTGAATTTGCGATTCTGTCAGCGATAAAATGGAGAGCTGTTCGTGCAGAAACTCGGGAAGAGTCTGCAAATTGGTCGGGATATTCTCTATGAATTCCTGATGTCTGTCGCTGCTTTCCTCCTGCGCAGAACGCGACGGGCGGCCATATTGTTCATCGTAGTACGAAATATCATCCCGCATTTCATCCAGACGGGCGAAGCGGTCCGAATCCTCGTCCCGCCGTTCTTCCCGCTTCTCCGAGATGTCCGGTGGTTCTGATGTGTTTTCCTTGATCTCCAGACACGGATTTTCCTCGTACTTCTGCTCAAGGAACGTTTCAAGGTCCTGGCGCTGAAGCTGCAAAATCGTCATGGCCTGAATCTGACGCATTTGTTGAATCTGCTGCGTCGAGGTGGTCTGACGGAGGTCTGTGTTCTGGGAAAGGAAAGGCATCGGGTACAGTTTTGTGTGAGAAAATAAAGGAAAGGCTTCCCACGATCGTGATGAAGCCTTAAAGTTTAAATCGTAAAAACGCTTGGTCCATTTCAGTTTTGGGAGGCCCGGTGTCCCTTCAGCCGGGAGACGGAGGCCGTTCCCAATACTCCCATCAGGAGCAAAACCCACGTCGCAGGTTCCGGCACGTTGGCGGGAGACTCCGCATTGGTAAGGCTCAACAGGTATCCATTGTCGATCGGGGTCGTCAAAAGGGAAAAATCGCCGGTGCTCAAATTGTTCATTGTGGCAATCAGTTCTTCACTGGTGAGGATTTTCAGCAAGTCAAGTTTATCCTGGTCCTCCAATGCCGCCTGGATCTCCTGGGTTGCCGTTTCGTCTCCAATCAAATCAAGCGTCAGTGGGCCGGAAATGTCACCAGTAATTTCCAGAATGTCTCCGTCCAGAACGCTCGACCGAATCAAGTCGTCGTTCAGATCAATCAAATAGGACGAACTACCCGTTAAAGTGATGGGGGCGTTGATCGTCCCTACACCGCTCAAAATGGCGCCATCCTCAAGCGTGATTCCGCCCGGCGCAGTGAGCAGGCCGTTGACTGTGAGTTCCGCGCCGCTCGCTACGGTTACCGCTTGGCCGGAGGTTACAGAACCGGTCGAACCGATGATCAGTTTCCCTTCGGAAACGGTCGTCGTTCCCGTGAAGGAGTCCGTCCCGGTGAGGGTCCAGGAGCCTGCGCCCTCTTTCACGACGGAAAGAACGAGTCCACTGCTGCCGACTCTGCTGCCGTAGAGCCAGCCTGAGAACGTTGCGTTTTCACCCGCGGGGGTGGCTTTTCCCACCTTCAGCGTAATGTCGTTTTTCACGTTTGCGGCTCCCGCACGGAATTCACCGTTTCCGGAAAGCTCGCCCATCTCGTAAATCCCTGAATCATCTGCCGTGGAAACGAAGCAGAATCCCCCGCAGCTGTCCTGCGTCGTCCCGGCGTTTGAGACCTGGTACCTGGCCAATGAGCTTGTGGACGCGCCGCCTTTCAGACCGACGTAGGCATTCCGGTCGGAAATGACGGTTCCTTCAAAGGCCGTATTGTCGCCTTCGAGCCAAAGCTGATTTGCATTGGATCCCCTTGCATTGGTGAGAAGCGTCCCGGTCCCGGAGAGGCTCCCGCGAATGTAGAGTTTCCCGCTCGGGGTCACGTAAGATGTCACGCCATCGGCCACTTCAACGTCCTGAAGCACGAAATCGGTTCCGGCGTACGTTCCGCCGTTGAGGATCACGGACTGGCCCATGCTCCGCTTGAGGGTTCCGCCCGTGTTGATCCTGACTTCCAGCCCATTCTGGAAATTGCCGGTACCGGCCAGGGTCCCGCCGTTGTTCACGTTGACCGGGGATTTGTAATTCCCATTAATGGTGAGCGTTCCGCCGTTCACGTTGGTCGGGCCGGTGAAATCCTGATCGGCCGAAATGGTCCAGTTGCCCGTGCCGACTTTCGTGAGTCCAATTTTCTCTTTGATCCCCTCTTGCGGTTTGTTGGCGTTGCTGTTCGGATTGTCCTTAATGAGTCCTTTGAATTCCGCGGTCGTGTTCAGTCCGCCGACTTCCAGCGTAATGTTCGGGCAGGTGTTGGCGTTGAGCGTACGTACCTCGCAGGCCCCCGTGGAGGTCAGCTCGCCGAACTTGAACGTCGCGGTGTCGCCCGAGGCCAGGAAGACGAAATTCCCGCCGTTGGTGGACTGGTATTTGGCCGAGGCGCTGGTCGAGTCCGGCGTACGGAACGCGACGTAGCCGCCTTTATTGGCGATGATGGTCCCAGTGAAAACGTTCCCTTCGGTGTTCGCGCTGCCGGAGAAGTGGAGCTGATTATTGGCGGAGTTATTCGCCTCGTAGGTGACGGTCCCCGAGCCGGTGATCGCACCGGAGACGTTGGTCGTCCCGGTCAGCTTGATAGTGGAATTCGTGCCCGCCGCAAAATCAACGGCCCCAAGCGTAAAGCTGGACCCGGAAAGCGTTCCGCCGGCGAAATTGGCCTTGGTGATCGTCACGGCCTTCGAGCCGGAACTCAAGGACGTGGTTCCGCCCTTGAGCGTGACGCTCGAGATCGTGGAGTTCGCCGAGGCGTTGCCCAGCTGGAGGTCTCCCGCCTCGACCGTGATCGGCGATTTGTAACTATTCTGAATGACCAGCGTACCGGCCTTCAGTGTCGTGGTGCCGGTGAAGGCCTGCTCTTTTGAAATGGTCCACGTGCCGGTGCCGACCTTTTCGAGGTTGATCTTCTTGCCGCCTTCATCCGAGAAGGATCCGGTATAGGTCCCGGTCATGGCCTCGCCGCCGACCTGGAGCGTCGCGTCTTTCGGCATCCCGGTGCTGACTCGAATGATCGCATTCGTGTTTGTGGAGGTGATCATCCCCAGCTGGAAGGTATAGTCGCTGTTGGTGGTCGAGAAGACAAAGCCGGAATTTGACGTGCCTAATTCGTACGTGGCTTTCGGACTCGCACCCTGGGGAGTACGGAAATTGATCCAGCTGGACGAAATCGTCACCTTGCCGGAAAACTCCGAGGCGTCGCCGAAGAAGTGCAGCTGCTCGCCGCCGGTCTTCGTGATGGAGCCATCACCCGTAATTGGCCCGGTCAGGATCAGTCGGGAGCTGGATGCGATCTCGTTAGTCCCGCCTACGATCACCGCGTTGGGGAGCGTCGTTTCACCGCCCGAGACCGTGAGCTTTCCACTGTCAAACGTCACGGTTCCAGAAGGAAGCGTTGACGGCGTGATCGTCAACGGATTATCCGCGTCGATCGTCACTTGCCCGTGCGCGGAGGCGCCGATCACAAAGGAGGCCAAAATCAAAACGGCTAAAATGCGATTCGTCTTAATCATTTTTTCAGTCCAATATTTATAACGAATGAACTCGATTTACTGTCTGCAATTTCCGAGCACCATCAGGGCGTAGCCCGTCACCAGGACCGGGCTGTTCTCCATCCAGCGGCGGTTCGTGTTGGCCCAGGAGCCGTCCTCGGCCTGGCGTTTGACCAGTTCCGCGACGATTTCCTGCCGCCAGTTGTGTTCCGTGCCGTTCGCGTCGGTGATCGTATCGGCGCCGTAAGCTAGCAGCGCCTTGGTCATGCACATATAATAGTAGTACAGACCTGCGTCACCCTGGCCGGGATTTTCCGTCACGCTGTAGCGTTTGGTGAGCCACGCCAGAGCGGTCTGGACGCGCTGGTCTTCTTTCGTCAGGCCGGCGTAGATCAGGCTCTTGAACCCGGTGTACGTCATCGAGCCGTACGTGCTGAGCGACTCTTTGGAACGCCCCATCGGCCCATCGGCTTTGGGGTCCTGCGAGTCGATCACGTACACGAAGCCGCCGTCGCTGTTCTTGGCGAAGGGGAGAGCGTTGTGCTCGGACTCCAGCCCCTGGCACCGCGAGACGAAAATGGTCGCTTTCTTTACGGCCTCATCATCTGGCCCGGCGCCCAGTTCGTGCAGGGCCTCGAGCATGAACCCCGTGTTGGAAAGGTCCGGACGCGACATTTTGCCGCCGTAGCCCGAGCCGCCGTATTTGATGTCGGACGGGTCAAGGCCTTCCGATTCGTCCCACTGGTACTTGCGGATGTAACGTTCCGCGTACTTCAGGATCTCGTCCAGATCGCCGCGGCCGGCCTTCTTCGCCTTCGCCAGCGCACAGATGCCGATGCTTGTTTCGTAGTTTCCGAAGCCCATTCCCGGGTTCACGATCGCGCCGTCGGGCTGGGCCTGGGACTTGAGGTAGTCGATCGCTTTGGCGAGCATGGGATCATCGATCGGCAGACCGTTGCCGAGCATGCCGAGGATCGCGATGCTGGTCAGGCCGGTCCCCATCTGACTGCTGAAGGAGCCGTCCTCGGCCTGCACGGTGCGCAGGTAGTCGATCCCCTTTTTCGCGGCGGCGTCGAGCGCATCATCCGCCCGAACCGCCCCCACTGCGGCAAATAACACAATAAACCCCAGCGCGAACGCCGGGCACAGGGTGAAAATCTTCTTCATCGAAAAATGCTCCAAATCAGGTTTTGATGGAAAGTCTGACTTTAATCATCCTATAGAATACACCAAAAGCCGAAAATTTCAACCCTTTTTCTGAAAAAAAACAGGAAAAAAACGAAAATCGGGGAAAAATTCCCCCCAGGTTGAAAAAGTGAGGGGGGGGAGGAGATAATAGAAAAGTGGCACAGAAAGACTGGGGTAGTTCCGCAAATGCACTGTTTGATTCTTCCCGGTGCGTAATTCCGGCCTTCCATAGACGATGCTGAAAGCGGTGTCCCCTTAACTTGAACGACGGGACGCCGGCCCTCCGGAGCTGATCTCGTCGTACTGTTTGCTGTGGCGCTTGATCAGGCGGTCTGTAAGGGCCATCTGGACGATGATCTCCTGGACCAGTTTCTCCAAAGAGCTTCCCTTTTGGTAATTGGCGCACTCGATGAAATCGACGCGCTTTTCCAGAAGCAGATTTTCGACCTTGGCTTTTCCTTCTCTTCTCACCCCTCGGGGAAAGACCGCGATCGATTTGCCGCCGTGGACGCGCACCAGTTTCATGCAGGGCACATCGGTCAGGCCGTCGCCGAAGTAGATCATGTTCCGGAACGGAATCGCCCGCTGGTCCTCCTCGACGTATTTGTTCAGGGTCGTATTGTCGGACGGGTCGAGCACCCCCTTGTTGATCCGGAAAAGAAACTGCGTCTTGGTCGTGTAATTCACCGCCATCAGCGGCCAGTCCGCTACGCCGTTTTCGTCGTAGTGGAACTCGCAGGCGAAGACTTTCTTGAACTCCCCGTAAATGGCCGAGCCTTCGATGATCTCGGAGAGGCCCGACGAGATGATGTAGTGCTCCAGCGTCACGTTCTGCTCTTTCGCGAAGGCGTTCATCCGGGCGAACCAGTCCAGAACCCCCGGGAAAAACTCGATGCTCGTGCCGAGCTCGACGAAATTCTCCCGCCGGATCGCTTTTCTGGCGGCCTGGGCCGAGCGCACCATCGTGTACATGTAGGCCAAAATCGAATCCATGCCCAACTCGGCCGTCAGTTCTGCCGAGCGTTTCCAGAAGTCTTTGGCCTTCACGCCAATATTGGGGATGAACCCGTACTCCTGCATGTCCCGGGTGCAGAGGGTTTTATCAAAATCATAGATCAGCGCGATGGTCGTTTTTGGGGCCATGATCAGTTCCTTTCGTGAGGCGTCTTACTCATTCCCGGGCTGCTGTAGTCCGCCCTGCATTTCGAGCATTTGCTCCCAAACGTGCGTACGCGTCTGGGCCGGGGCGGCTTTTGAGCCTTCACTCGTGCCGGAAGCGCCGTAGGTGTACGACCCGCCGCCGTGCTGGACAGAATCGCGGCCACGCATTAATTCAGCCGGTGACTGCGGCGCAGGAGCGTGGATCGGCGAGGCGGTGAGGCCCGCGCTGACGTTTCCTCGCTTCAGTTTCTCGGCACTCGACTGCCCGGGAGCGTAAACCCGGCTGATGGAACTTTGGCCCGGGGCGTAAACGGGGCCTTCGTTCGTGCTTTGCCCCGGTGCGTAGAAAGCGCTTTGTGCCGTGTTCTGGCCCGGCGTGTAAATCACCGCTGGCTCGGCGGCAGGCGCTGCAGTTTCAGCGGGCGCACTGTTTGCAGGCTGTGGGGCCTTTTTTTCCTCTGGAGGCATTTCCCCAAGCGCCTCGCCAAACGAACTCAAAACCGCGTTCCAGTCCGTTTTGCTTTTGCGTTTTACGGTTTTGGGTTTTTCCTCATCTTCACCGGAGACCTGCTGAACGGCTTCCGATTCGGCCCCAGCGTCTGTTTCCGCGGCGGCGGGGAGAACGTCAGGCTCGTTCTGAACATCATTTTCAGGGGATTCAAGCGGTTCTGCGTCTTCCTCGTCGTGTGGAAGAAGGAGTTTGTACTGCGGTTCCTGCGGGGCTGCAGGCACTCCCGGAGCCACTACACCACCTGCGACGTACGCACCGTTTGGGGCCTGATTTCGCGGGTAACATTCCGGGTAAAGGTTTTGCGGGTAAAGGCTTGGATCCACGCCCCACATTTGGCAAGGGCCAACCTGAACCGGAGCGGAATGGCTTGAAATCCGCACCAGCCCACGCTGGGTCGGCGTGAAAACCGGCGCGCCCGGCTGAGGCGGAAGCAGACGATCGCGCGGAATGACGTATTGATTTCGAGCGACCAGGTAAGTCCACGCAATAAGTATCTGGTACGTGGCGTAGTCCTGATTCACAAAAACCGTCCGGCCATCGTTTCCGTGCGGCGTCACAGGTTTCCGCAAAAGCGGGCTTTGCTCCGGCTGAGCAAGATTGATCTGCTGAACGGAAGCGTAGAGATTTTGCAGTATCTCGCCGCGTCCCATTTTGGGATGGATCCGCAGTAAACGGTACGGAGTTTCCGTGTTCGGACCGTGGCAGTCGGCCATCATACAGTTCTTTTGAAGGATCGGCTGGACTTTCTTGCGGAATACCTCAATGGATTCTTCCGGGATCGACGCGGCAAAACGTTGGAGTTCCGCATAGGTCGGGCCGGTTTGATTGTGCGCGGATTCTTCAGTCGATTCTGCTTCCGGGTTTTCCGATGCGAGCGCCTCACGTTCCTTTTTGTTTTTCAGAAAAGTCAATCGTCGGTCAAAAACCTCGGCCATGGGATGATCCGGCGCGTATTTTTTCAAAAGTGCCAGTTGCTCCTCTGCCTCGTTTACCAGTTCGTACTGAAAACACCAGCGCAGAAGCTCGCATCGTTTTTCCAGATCGTTCACAAAAACCTGCGAGGCTTTGAAATCGTAAATCTGGCGCAGAGACTCGGCAATTTGGGAAACCCGGTTCTGCGGAATGACCACCGTCCCCGTTTCTGTCGTGATTTCGTACTGATCCCCAATGAGTTTCAGGTCTCCGAAAAGTATGGAGCCGTTCAGGAGGGCGATGTACCTTTTGGAAACCTTTGCCGTGGGTACTGCCGGTGGTTCTGGCATGGGTTCCGCACCGGGATTCTGTTCCAGAAGCGGCGCCTGGGAAGCGTAAAGCACGGTTTGCTTCGGTGATTCTCCCCGCACGGATGTCACCGCTAAAAGAAAAATGAAAACGAGCGCAAAATTCAGGCCGGAAATTGATTTCATCATAAACGGTCTTTCGGAAAATGAAATTTCTGTATTTTTCTTCGTGTTGATTTTATTTTTATTGGAAATTTTTGTCAATAGTAATTTTTCACCCTTGCATTTTTTTGAGATTTGGGTAAAATGTTAGAAATGGGCTTTACGTGCGTATTCTCGTTCATCAGAAGCAACTCAGAAAGAAAAAAATGCCGGACTTCACTTTTTCGCCGATTTTGGCCGTTAATCACTGGATTTGGTTTAATTTCCAGACTTTTTCTTTTGTGGGGCTTTACCTCCTTGGTGCGCTTTCGATTCCATTGGTGATCTGGCTTCTGCTGAAACTTCCTTTTCCCCGCGCGATGGTAGGTCTTTCCGCGATCGCAGGAAATACAGCCCGCAGCGTCATGAAACAGCCGATTTTCTCAATTCTCATGATCATCGGAGTGATGGCGGTCCTGATTTTCCCGTGGATACCTTATAATACGCTTGGCGAAGACGTAAAAATCATGAAGTCCCAAAGTATGACCATCATTAAAGTCCTGGGCATTTTGCTGGCGGTCTGGTCAGCGGGAGTGGCTATTTCCGAAGAAATCGAGGAAAAGACGGCGCTGACGCTTCTTTCCAAACCAATCAGCCGGCGTCAGCTCCTCATAGGAAAGTTCCTTGGGATTATTCTCGGTGTCTCGATTTTCTTCACGGCTTTGAGCACCCTTTTTATGCCGACGTGCGCTTTTAAGATGGTCCACGACGCTCGTGAACAGTGCAAGGAGGAACCGCTTACGGAGGCTTGCCTTGAATCAATGCAGACGACCGTACCGGGGCTGGCCCTTTCGTTCATGGAAATCGTGATGATGACCGCCGTGACGGTTGCGTTGGCGACGCGCCTTCCCATGGTTCCAAACCTGATCCTTTGCACGACGATTTATGCGCTGGGGCATTTGATCCCTCAAATGGTAAAATCCTCCATAGGACAATTCCAGATAGCGGGTTTTCTGGGGAATCTGCTTTCGGCAGTTCTGCCGGTTTTGACCTACTTTAACCTGGAAACGACCGTTGGCGGGGGGGCGACCGTCTCGACCCAATACCTGCTCGGCGCACTGGCCTATTGCTTCCTGTACTCTCTGGCGGCACTTTTCTTCGCTTTGATTTTGTTCGAGGATCGGGATTTGGCCTGAGTTTTCCGATTACGAAGAATTTTCGGGGCGTAGAGGGGACGATGCGCTCCGAATTATCTGGAATTGCCTCTTATAATTCATACAAAGCAAATAATACGAAGCCTGAATTATTTCTAAATAATTCTGACATTTTTTTACGATAGACAGGAAGGTAGTGAAATTTGCAATTCTTATTTATCCCCAGAGTGGAGTTTAATAATGAAAAAAAAGAAAAGAGGAGTCATCACTTTTGAGTGGATTGTCCTGTTCTCACTCTTGTTAGTTGGTATTATTGGTGCTGTTGCGTCGATTCGCGACTCGTTAATTATTGAAACGACTGAAGTCGCGGACGCAATCTTGCATAATAATAAATCCTACATTATTTCTCCGTCAGCGGAAGTTCAAGTCTCTTATGATGGACGTGGTGACGAAATAATATATACAATGCCAAGTTTCTCGGCCGGTTCGCATTACATTGAACCGTTTATTCCGGGTAATTCGCACCGGGTCTTTTTGGATTTGGAAGAAAATCCGGGTGGTTGATTTTTTACACGAACAAATCAACACAGTACGTAAATTTACAATATAAAAAAGAATCTGGTGGACCAGATTCTTTTTTTTGAGTTTTTCCTTCAGCTTCCTTCCACCGTTATGGAGTCATTTTATGTTTTTGCTTGAAAGTTACCCGATCGCGGTCCTTTTTTGTTTTATCACGATGCTCTGCTGGGGATCGTGGGGAAATGCCCAGAAAGCCGCTGGCAAAACGTGGCGTTTTGAACTTTTTTACTGGGACTACGTTCTGGGCGTTCTGATTACTGCCCTGATTTTCGCGTTCACGCTCGGCTCAAATGGTGAATTAGGCCGTTCATTTATCGCAGATATTCAACAAGCGTCTCCGAACGCACTTGGCTCGGCTTTCCTGGGGGGTGTCGTTTTTAATATCGCGAACCTGCTTCTCGTCGCAGCAATCGCGATTTCCGGGATGGCCGTTGCGTTTCCGGTTGGGATCGGCCTGGCGCTGATCCTCGGCGTGGCGTTGAACTACTTCGCGGACCAGGCCGGTAATCCAGCGCTTCTCGCCGGCGGCGTGGGGCTCGTGGCACTCGCGATCGTGATCAATGCCTTGGCTTACGGGAAACTTCCCAAACCGGAACAATCGGGAGCGAGCAAAGCCAAGGGCCTGATCCTCGCGCTCATCTGCGGTGTTTTAATGAGTACTTTCTACTATTTCGTTGCGGCTTCGCTGGCGAAAGTAGAGGTCGGAACGGAAACAGTGGCACTCACCTACGCAAACCTGGCACAGGAAAACGCAGTACTTCAGGCCGGAAAATTGACTCCGTACAGCGCAAACGTCGTGTTCGCATTGGGGATTTTCCTCAGCAGTTTCCTCGTGGTCACGTTCTTCCAGATCAAACCGTTCGTAGGTGAACCGGTTTCGCCGTTCGCGTTCTTCCGCGGTTCCTTCAAAGAACATTTCTGGGGCTGGATCGGCGGTTCCATTTGGGCGGTTGGAATGACACTGAACGTCATCGCTTCCGGGGTGGCTTCGCCTGCCATTTCTTACGGACTTGGCCAAGGGGCGACACTTGTCGCTGCGATTTGGGGCGTGTTCATCTGGCGTGAGTTCCGGGAAGCTCCGAAAGGAACGGGCAAACTGCTCTTTGTGATGTTTATCTGCTTCGTGACCGGAATCGGCCTGATTATTGGTGCAAAAATGTAAACTCCAAGGGGTTGATTTTCCGTGCAACCTTCAATATTTATGAAAACAAGGGGCAGCTTCACCTCAAGCCGGCCCCTTGTTTCTTTCAAACCCCGATTAATCTGAAAGATTCCCGAAAAAATCTCCAAAATTCCCAGGTTCCCACCCTTGCATTAAATTCTAAAACATCTATAATTAATAAAAACCTTTTTATTTAACTATCAATCCTTTGGGAGATTTCCTTATAATGAAACGAAACAGTATTATATCGGCATTTCTTTTCATCGGTACTTTATTGAGCGCATTGCTGCCAGTGGCTGCGGAAGAGTTTCGTGTGTTTTTCGGCTCCTATGATGCAGACTCGGCAGAGCCGGGAATTTATACATCCGTTCTGAATGAACACGCGGAAACACTTTCCAAGCCGGAACGGGCCGCAGAGGTTTCCAATCCGGGATTTCTGGTTTTCTCGAAGGATTTTCATTTTTTGTATGCTGTTTGCGGCAAGAAATATGACTCCCTGGCCGCGTTCAGTGTTTCGGACCTGAGCCAAGCGACCGAGTTTCCCAAATTGACCGAGTTGAATATACTCTCAGAATTGGGGAAATCGCTCTGTCACCTCACGCTGGACCCGTCCGGTAAAAATATTTTAACGGCGAATTATTCCTCCTCGGACTTCGCCCTTTTCCAACTGAAGGAAGACCACTCGCTCGGCGCCGAAACCCAACGCCAGGCTCTCGAAGGGAAAGGCCCCAATGAGAAACGGCAGGAAAAAGCTCATCCGCACAGTGTAAAATTTGGGGCGGGTAACCGGTTTTACGTCCCGGACCTCGGTACGGATCGAATCATGATTTATGAGCTTGATCCGGTAAAAAGCGCCTTCACGCCCAATGACCCACCATTCGCGCAGTGTGAATCAGGAAGCGGGCCGCGGCATCTCTGTTTCCTGCCAGACCGAAAAACGGTTTATTCCGCCAATGAACTGGCCAGTACGGTAACGGGATTTCAAGTCCGTAAAAACGGCGCTCTGGAAGCGTTCCAGACCATTTCCACCCTTTCGCCGGAATCAAAGTCAGAAAAGCCCAACTACCCGGCGGAAATCGCTTGTACGCCTGATGGAAATTTCCTCTACGTTTCGAATCGCGGCGACGAAAGCATCGCATGTTTCAAGGTTACGATGGATGGAACCCTCATTTTGCGCGAAGTCGTACCAGTCCATGGAAAAAATCCCCGTCATTTTGCTATCTCGCCGACCGGGAATTTCCTCATCGCGGCAAATCAGGACTCCAAAAATGTCACGCTTTTTAAGGTTCATCCCGAAACGGGAAAACTCACGTTTCTTTCGGAGCAAACGCTTCCAGTTTCACCGGTCTGTGTGCTTTTTGGCCCCATCTCATACAAAGATGCGGAAGTGGAGCTTGAATCCCTGAAAACCCTGAAGCCCGAACCGGTTTCTCCGAACTGGAATGTAAAAGGGGATTTCCCGTGGACAAAAACACTGAAACGTGTGCCGCAAATCAAGCCGAGTCACTTCCCGGAAGAGTTGATCCTTGCCCGCGTGATGATCGAAACTCTGGATGACCTGCAGAATTTCATCCAGTTGGGTTTCGAGATGGAAAAACGCTCGGATGAGGGAGAAAACCAGGATTTCGTGCGCGAAATGACCCTGCGCGCAGTAATTCAGCACGCCGTTTTTCTCACCGACCGTTTCAGTTCTTTATCTCAGGAACAGCAGCGTCAGCTCAAATCCATCCCGGAAAACATTTTGAAAAACCTGGAAAAAGCAATGGCCTGGTCACCCAAGGAACCGACTTTGAACCTTTGCAGCGCGTGGATGACGCACTACGCCAATCCCGCCAAAGATGAAAAAGATAATACCCGGAATGTCCTTATCACGAATCCGAAAGCAAAAGATTTTCTGGACTTGGGAATTGATTCCGCTCTGAAGGTTGAAGACCGTTACCCCTACCCGGAACTGCTGGCGAAATCCCTGATGGCTCGCGCGATTACTCAGGTAGATACCGCCCCCGATAAGGCTGTGGCCGATATGGAAAAGGCCGCGGAGGTAAATCCCAAACTTAAGGATCAGATCCGTGACTCGAAACTCCTGCTTTTCATCCATACGAAGAAGTACGACGAAGCCCTGAAACTCCTGAACGAGCAGATCGATGACCTGAAGAAACTGGACGTGAACGTCCCCCAGTCCACCGAGGAGGAAGACGAGGAAGAATCCGGGGAAGCGAAAAATGCCGCCTCGGAAGGAACACCTGGCTCTGCGGAATGGGTAAAAAAGCGTGAGGCGGAAAAAGCCGCGGCACTTTTCAAACTGCAAGCGTTTCGGGTCGAAATTCTTGCCGAGCAAAAACGTTGGGACGATGTTCTGAAAGAAGCAGAACCGCTTTTGAAAACCGATCCGGAAAATGAAGGGCTTTTACGGCTGAAACTTCAGGCGTTACTTTCAGAAGAGAAAATTGAAGAGTCGATCGAAATCCTGAACTTGCTTCTGGAACAGAATTCGCTCGATTCCAACCTGTATATTTTGCGCGGCCAGCTCCTTTTAGAGGTAAAAAAACCGGAAAAAGCCCTGGAAGATTTTTCAGAGGCGCTTTCTGTGAATGGTTTCTCTCAGCAGGCCTGGGATTTGAAAATCGCTACGCTGCTGGGACTTGACAGAGTTGACGAGGCTCTGAAAGAAATTGACGCGCGGCTGAAGGAAGAGCCTGAAAACGCGGAACTTATGGTTCAGGAAGCGCTCATTTACATCCAGAAGAAGGAGTACCAGACCGGTCTGAAACTGGGTCTTGACGCTGAAAAAGCTGTTGAGAAAGCTCTGAAGTCGATTTCAAAGGACGACGAGGAAAAAGAAAAACAACTCCTGGAAACCAGGAAATACGTCCTTCAATTCGTGGCAAACTGGTATCTGATGGCCGGGAAGCATCCCGAGGCAAAAGTTTACTACGAGAAATTCCTGAAGTTGGACGACTCCGACGTTTTGGTGCTGAATAATATGGCGTGGCTGCTCGCGACTTCGCCGGATGATTCTGTCCGGGACGGCAAACGGGCGATCGAGCTTGCGCAAAAGGCCGTGAAACTCTCCCCAATGCCGACTTACATCAGCACTCTGGCGGCTGCGTACGCGGAAACCGGTGATTTTGATCAGGCCCTGAAAACCATCGATGAAGGGCTCAAACAAACAGAAAACGACCCGAATATCCACGAGTCACTCGCCGAAGAAAAGGCCAATTACGAAGCCAAAAAACCGATTCGGGAAAGAACCGAAACGTACAATCAATGATGAACTCCAGAAGTCATTTGACTTGAACCAACGTACAAGGCAGGAAACGCAATGGCAGGAATTTTAGGTTTCGTCGGTTCCCCCAAGGCAGGAATTTTCCCCGAAATGCTTCGTTTCGCCCGGTTGCATCCGTGGTATGAAACCGCCGTTTCTGATCAGAATCTGGCGGCCTGTGGTCTGTCGGGGCTGGGGAACTGCGTGACACGCGAGACTTCGACCCTCGCGTTCTACGGTGAGATTTTCAACGTTCCTGCCGGAGTTTCCCCAGCAGATTTTCTGCTCGATGGTTTCCTGACCGGCGGCAAGTCGTTCCTCGCGACGGTAAATGGCCGTTTCCAGGCCGCGGTTTGGGACGCGGCGGCCCGTAAATTAACTCTTTTTTGTGACTTGTTCGGAACCCGGCCGCTCTACTGGACTCAAACGCCCGATGGGTTTCTTTTCGCGCCGCAGATCAAAACCCTTTTGCAGTGCCCGGACGTGAGCCGGTCCCTTAATCGGGAGGCACTGGTCGATTTCTTCACGTGGGGGCAATACCTGCGCGAACGCACGAGCGTCGAGGGCGTGGAACTCCTTCCTCCGGCCGGTTTTTACACTTGGGAAGCCCAAACCGGGAAACTGACGAAGGACCGCTACTTCGCGTTCCCGATTGGCGAGGCTGGAACCCCGGAAAGTTCCGTCGAGGAAGTCGCCGAAGCGTTTCGGAACTCAGTCCTCGCTCAGACGCAAGGCTTTCCGATTTCAGAAAATGACGAAGAGGAAACCGGTCTGGGTATTTCCCTCTCCGGTGGTCTGGACGCGCGGTCCGTTTTGGGGATGATCCCGCCGGAACTTCAGGAGAGAATGACTTCTGTCGCTTTGGGTGTTCCGGGAAGTACCGACCATCGTCTCGCCACGGCGCTTGCGGAGCGAGCAGGAACGAACCATTTCAATTACGAGCTGAACACGGATTTCCTTCAGAATTACGACGACGCGCTCACCGAAATGGTACGTCTGACGGACGGCCAGTACCTTTCCTCGAGCATCGTGATCCCAACTCTGAACTTTTACCGCGAAAAGGGCCTCAAAACCCTTCTGCGCGGGCACGCCGGCGAGCTGTTCCACATGACCAAGGCGTACGCCTTTTCGATGAAAGAAGTGGACCGCAAGTCGATGGCGGAAGGGACGCTTTCGCCGAAGATCTGGGCGTTTCAGCACCTGCAGGCGTTTATGCTCGATGGTGTTCAGACCGACCTTTTGCGCGGGATTTCACGTTTGGAATGCACGGAAATGGCCCGCAAATCGCTCAACTCCGCGTTGGATGACGTGGGCGGCGACTCGGAGCGCGAAAACGCAATCTGGAGGCTTTACCTCGCCCAGCGGGTTTTCCGTGAAATTCCGCTCTCGATGCGAAAATTCGACTCGTTCGTGAACGTCCGTCTGCCGTTCCTCGACCGGGAACTGGAAGAAGCCCTTTTCCGTCTTCCCTCGCGGTTCCGAATGGGGGAAACGATCCAGTGGTTCCTCCTGAAGAAATGGCGTCGCGACTTCCTGAAGGTCAAAAACGTGAACACGGGCACGTACATTGGCGCGCCGGCGATTTTCCAGAAATTCGCGAGTCTGAAGCACCGCATCCTCGCCAAACTGGGCGTGAAAGGCTACCAGCCGTACGAGAAAATGGGCCTCTGGCTCCGCCGCGAGCTGAAACCGCTCGTCAGCGAACTCCTTCTGAAAGACGGCCTGAGCGACCGCGGGATCTTCAACCCGGACACGATTTCGGACGTCGTACAAAGCCACAATTCAGGCAAAAATCACACGTACCTGATCCTCGCGCTTCTGATTTTGGAAAAGCAGATGCGCTTTTTGGAGATTTAACAAGATTCGGAGGGCCGGCGTCCCACCGGTCAAGTTAGTTCCTTTACTCCTTTCCACTCACCACCTTGCAGAAAGGTCCCGCCATGAAAAAAAGCATTTTCATCTTTTTGTTCTTCCTCACCGCTGCTCCTCTGCTTCTGGCCGAGGGCAAACGTCCGTACGAGATGGACTGGGCCAACCGGTTTCAGGACGAAGTTCCGGCGCTCGAAGATTTCGAGTCCGGCGAATGGACCGTCGAAACAAACGGGACCATCGCGTCCTTTGAGCTGACCAACGAGCAGAAACTTTGGGGCGAAAAAGTCGGAAAACTCACTTACCGCAAGGACCCGGACCCGGAGAAAAAAGCCTCCGAGATCATCATCCGGCCTTCCAAGCCGATTCTGCTTTCCGGGGATTTCGACGCGGTTTCCGTCTGGGTTTACGGGAACAACTGGGCCTGGGAGAAGCATCCCGACACGCCGTCGGTCACGATCCACGCTTTATTCTCCGTCCCAACCGAAAACGGTGAGAAAACCGTCCCGGTCCGTCTCGGAACGGTGAACTGGAAAGAGTGGTTCCTCCTCTTCCGCCGCCTCACCCCCGAGCAGTTGGCGGACCTTCAGACGCCCGGCGCCGCGTTCACCGGCTTCCGAGTGGAAGGGTGTGGGAACCCCCAGGACCGTATGATTTGCTTCGACGGCTTCGCGATCCGCAAAGACGTTCAAAAGCCGCTGACGTTCAAACCGAGGCCCAAGCGCGGCGTGGTCATTCCGCAGCAGATCCAGGGCGTGAATACGGGGGAAGGGACGCTTCCGTTCCCCACCCGGCCGGAAACGATCCTCCCGTTGAATAAAGTCGGGGATTTCTCAAACGGGATGAAAACCGTCTCGGAAAATAAAGAGTACGCGCTCACTTACACCGCCGTGGATGGTGGTCTTGAATTCCGTCTTGCATTCCAGCCGGACCAGAATCCGTGGTCCTGCGTCTCCGCGTCGTGGAATGGTTCCGAGCCGTTCTTCCCGCTGACGAACGGCGGCGTGACGGAACTCGCGAACCCGACGAAACCGCTGGCGCCCGCATGGAAAGTGACCTCCTGGAAACTCCTCTCGCAGGAACTTAAAGGAAAGAAACTCGAAACCGTCTGGCTCCTGACGGCCCAAAATCCGGCTTCGACTCCCGGCGAGGGTGAACCCGCCGAAACGTCCGCCGAGGTGAAATATTCCTTCTCGATCCAGGGAAAATCGCTCATCATCGAGACTGAATCCGGCGCGGGTTCCGACTCCCCCAACGTCGCGAACGTCCAGTACGGCGTGCTGAAAACGCACGGGCTGGAAAACGTCAAAGTCTTCAAAATTCCGTACTACTCCTACGCCTACTCCGGCCCGAACCGGCCCGCGGCGGTCTGCTTCCGGCCGACGGACAACGAACAGACGAAAGCCTTGCGTTCCACGGCGCTCAGTCCGCTTTTCCTCACGGGAAACACCGACTGGTATTTAAATAACGGAAGCAAAATTTATGGTCAGACGGGGCTTTTGAAGGCGGAAGAGATCGCCCGCTACAACGGCGGCGTGCAGTACCTTCCCAAGACGGACGGGAAGCGTAATCCGTGCTACGAGCGTTTCATTCTGACCATCAGCCCGGACTTTGAGGAAGTGCTTCCGTACCTTCCCAACCCGATCTCACCGTGGAAGCACATCGCGGGCAAAAAGCACTGGATCGTCATTTACTCCAATCCGCCGGATCGTGAGACCAACAAAAAGCACTGCTTCGACCTATGGCGGCACGGAATTCGTGAACTCGTGATCAACGACCATGAGGTCTGCTTCCGTGACGGCGGCGAGAGTTTCACGTTCCGCACCCGATCCGCGCCCGCAAAAGGCGGTGACCCGAACCTCCGCGCGTATTCCGACTACGTGAACCAGGAGCTCGGTTTCGTGTACGGCCCGTACAATAATTTCACGGACTTTGCGCCGGTGAACGAGTACTGGAGCACCGACATGCCGTCACGCACGGTCGAAAACCAGTTCCAGGGCGCGTGGGCGCGCTGCTACGCCCCCAAGCCGACCTGGGCGGTCGAGTACTGCGAAAAACTTTCCCCGATCAACCAGGAAAAATTCCACTTCCGCACCGCGTACTGTGACGTTCACACGGCCGTGTCGTCCTCGGAACGCACCGACTATGACGCGCGTGTCCCTGGCGCAGGAACGCAGGCCGCGGTCTATTACGCCTTCGGTGAGATCATGCTCCTCCAGAAAGCCGCCTGGAACGGACCGGTTTACTCGGAAGGGAACTACCACTTCCCGTACTGCGGCCTGACCGACGGAAACTACGCGCAGGATCAGGGCTACAGACCCGCCGAAAACCCGTGGATCGTGAACCACGACCTGCGAAACATGCACGATAAATGCTGCAACTTCGGGATGGGAAGCCCCGGAATGTTCTACCCGCAAAAGTCGGAGCCAAAGCACGACACGCCGGAAACGAAAGACGTTCCGTCCGACCGTTTCTTCTGTGCGTCCATGGCGTTCGGTCATCAGGGGTTCCTCGCGACCCAATACGGAATGCGCGTCGCCATGCGCGGCTACTTCAACGCCCAGCAGCTCCAGAGCCGCTACACGCAGGTGAGCGCCGACCAGATCCTGTACTGCGCCGCTGACGGGCGCCTGCTGAACGCCTCCGCCGCGATCCCGACCGGCGTTTCGGACCGCTCGCAGGTCGTCGTGAAGTACGCCGACGGAACCGTGATCTGCGCGAATGGAAGCATGACCGAGCCGATGGTCTGCGACTTCGACGGACGTAAAGTCGATCTTCCGCCGAACGGTTACACCGGCTGGACGGCTGACGGAACGGTTTACACTTTCTCGGGCCTGCGCGCCGGCAAACGATGCGACTATGCGGAGTCCCCCGAGTACGTCTTCCTCGACGGCCGCGACTTCATGCAGCGCTTTGAAAAGGCGATCGGCGCCGGCTGCGGTCTTTGCCGGAAAGTGGACGAAAAGCACTGGGAAATTCTGACGCTTGACGGCGCACAGATGGGCTTCAAACTCCCGCCGGCCGCCAAGGTCACGGCCCTGAACCACGAAAACCAGGAGATCGGCCCGGCCGAATTCGACCTGGTGAACGGCTACATCTACGTGAAACCTGTGGACGGCGCCTTTTCGTATCTCGTGGAACTGGCGGACGATCCGGCCCAAACCGCTTCAGAGCCGTTGAAATGCGACCGCTGGGAAGTTCTGGCCGGGGAAACGGTTGAGATCCAGACCCCGGACGGCCCGGAGAAATTCACGATCCCTGCCGACGCTCCGCTTCATCAGCGCATCTGGTTCACGCACGGCCCGAACCGGCTGGAATTCTGCCCCCGCCCGCTCGTCCAGATTTTCGCCAAGGCCGACGCGGAAAAAATCACGTTCCACGTGAAACCCAATTTCCCGCAGTACTCCGCACTGACGGTGGAGCTTAACGGCGAGAAAAAGACGGTGGACGGCGAGGGCGACGCGGTTTTCCCGACGGTCCTTTCAACCTCCGAAGACACGCAAAACGCCACGCCTGAAACCCCGCTGGACGGCGTGTTGAACGTCACGGTCTGGAACGGAACGCATACGCAAAAGGCCGAATTCAAGACCCGATTCTTCATGGATTTCGAAAGGTTCGACTTCCCGATGGAATCCGGAATGACCTTCATCCAGTACCCGGGCAAGGAGCCGGAAGCGGAGAATACTCCCGAAACGGGCGCGACGTGGATCCCCCAGAACGGCATGGTCTGCGGAACCGTTTCCAAGTCAGGTTTCTTCACTCACCCGCCGTACAAAAAAGGCACGGGAACGATTTTCCGCGTGTGGGACGTGGATCTGGCGCGGGACTTCGCCGGGCCGGTCTTTTTTGACGCTTCGGTCGGTAAGAAAAACGATTCCGACCTGGGGGACGGGATACTTTACCAGATCTACGTTCAGGAACAGGGTTCTGAACCGGGCGAGTGGGAAAAACTCGCGGAAGTACACATTCCGACGCACGAGTGGAAGCCCATTTCTGCGGATCTGGGGCCTTGGGCCGGAAAGAAAATCCGCCTTCGTCTCGAAACCAACCCGGGGAAAAACACTTCGGGCGACTGGGGCGTATGGGCCGACCTGACATTCCGCACGACGGAGATGACGCCGATCTTTGAGATTGTGGACTGAAGAAGACTCAGTCCCATAAATAATCAAATACCCTTTGGGGGACTGATGTTTACGATGCCGAACAAACATCAGCCCCCATGAAACAGGGCGAAACTGGGGGGAGTACGGAAAATGTTTCGTTGAAAATTTTACATCCAAAATGGGTAAAAGGGTTTTCTGAAAATTTTATGATTTTTTGTGGAAATTTCCAGACTCCCCCTTGACATAATCCCAAAAATATGGTAAATTACGCGCACTTCCATGAAACATCAGGCTTTTTCTTTCGTTCGGTGTTTCTTCGGAGTACTTCATTTCTGCGGTCTGCAAGTACCATTTATTTTGATCAATCCGTATAATCAGACGAATGATCGATTCATGGAAAGAGCCTCTCGCTTTTTTCCGATTGACTTTACAGGCAGACAAACCGCTTCAGGAAATTGATTTCATTCGCATTTTTGATTCGTACTGCTAACTAAATTCATTTTGAGGACTTACATTTTAAGAATTTCTGTAGCATTTGGCTCTGCCGATGCTCTTCATTCTTGAGTAATTTCGATCTCAAATCGTCCTTAGTGGGGGACAAATAACACGAACATGATTAGAAAAAAAGTAGGTAATACCGCACGTGGTCAATTCACTTCCAGCGATGTGTCTTCTTATGGCTACGGCGATGTTGACGAAAACCGCAATTCTTCCTCTTTCGACGTCGAAAATGACAAAAAAGAGGTTATCGACGCCCTCGGTTTGGGGAATCCCAACAGGTACGCTGACGACCGGGATGATTACGACGACCGCTCTGATTTTGGGGAATCCCGCGGCGGTTACGGCAGTCGGGGCCTGGATCGTTCGGGTTACGACTATGGCGACCGGGGAAATTATCAGGATCGCGGCAGCTACAATGAGCAAAATTACAGCGAACGCGGGAATTATGGTGAACGCGGCGGCTATGGTGAACGCGGTGGTTACGGCGGACGCGGGAATTATGGCGGCGGGAACTACCGTCAGAACTACGGAAACCGCGGGAACTACGGAGATCGCGGCGGCGATTATGGCAATCGTGGAGGTTACGGCGAACGTTCCTATGGCGGCTACAGCAGTAACTTCCGCACTGGCCGCACGATGCGCCCGAGAATGAACAAAATGCGGACCAGCAACGATCCGATTGTCGCCGCGGATCCTTTCAAAGATGAAAATGGCGAAGAAGTTAATGAAATCAACATTTCTGGAATTCTTGAGCTTCACCCGAATGGCTACGGGTTTCTGCGTGACCCGGCGGTGACTTACACCCGCCAGCTGATTGACCCGTTTGTTCCGGGAAATCTCATTGAACATTTTGGTCTGCGCGAAGGTGTTTTCTGCACGGGAACGATGATCCCCGGCCGCAAGAATCAGGGGCCGCGTCTGAAGGAACTGCTCACAGTGGAAGGCGAAGCACCGGAAGAATATCTGAAAGTTCGTCCCTTTGATGAACTGACCGCCATCACCCCCGACACGTGGTACAGGCTGGAAACCGGCCAGGAACCGATCAGTACCCGCGTGATGGACCTTCTGACGCCTCTGGGCCGCGGCCAGCGCGCTTTGATCGTGGCTCCGCCGCGTACCGGCAAAACGATTCTCATGCAGCAGATCAGCGCAGCGATTTCCCAGAATTACCCGGAAGTGAAACTCTTTGTTCTTCTGATCGACGAACGTCCCGAGGAAGTCACCGACATGCGCCGGGCCGTGAAGGGCGAAGTCGTCGCCAGCAGTCTTGACCGCGACATTGAAAGCCACGTGCGTCTTTCCCAGCTCATCATCGAACGCTGCAAGCGTCTGGCCGAAAAAGGCGAGCACGTTTTCCTGCTTCTCGACTCGATCACGCGACTGGCCCGCGCGTTCAACAAGTGGGTGGGAAATACCGGGCGCACGATGAGCGGCGGCGTGGACATCAAGGCGATGGACATTCCGAAGAAGCTCTTCGCCACGGCACGCCAGTTCGAAGAAGGCGGCTCGCTGACGATCATCGGCACGGCCCTGATCGATACCGGGTCGCGTATGGATGAGCTGATTTTCCAGGAGTTCAAAGGCACGGGCAACATGGAGCTGGTTTTGGACCGCAAACTGGCCGACCGCCGTATCTGGCCCGCGATGGACATCAGCATGTCGGGCACGCGCCGCGAAGAAAAACTCCTTCCGCCGGACGTTCTGCACGCCGTGACGCTCCTCCGCCGGACGCTCGCCAGCATGAACCCGATCGACGCGATGGAGCAGCTGACGCAGAAGCTCGGCAAGCGCAAGTCGAACCAGGAATTCATCAACCAGATCATGGGGTCCAGCTCCCGGTTTGATTGAGTTTTCAACTTCTAACGAAAAGGCGCACGGCAGGTTTTTGGCCCACCGTGCGCTTTTTCTCTTTTTAAACTTTACCGTTCCACCCGTGAGTGAAACTCATGGTGAAAGGCACTGCTCGCCTGTGACCTCAAAAGGAATTTGGTTTTCTTCGGCGAACTCCTCGGCCTTCGACCCTTTCGGAGCGTGGATCGTCAGGTTTGGACAGTCGATGAACGAGCCGTCTTCAATCTCCGTAGTTCGGTCGGAAATCGTCACCGAAGTCAAGACATTACAGTTAAGGAATGCGAGGGGGCCAATCGCTTCCACTCCTTCGGGAATCGTCGCCGACTCCACGTTCAGACACGCGATTACTTTTTTGCCGTCTTTCGACATCAAAAGCGGTCCTTGTACCGTGAAATTGGGATTGCTTTCCGACAGTTTCCATTCTTTCAGACGTTTTCGGCCAATAGACACGATACCCACTAAAACACCGGTCGCGTTCATATCATCTGGAATCGTTACCGACTCCACGTCAAGACAGACGATCGCCTGTTGATTTTCCTTCCTTATCAGGAATGGGCCTTGCGCCGTGAAATGAGTGTTCTTTTCCGACAGCTTCCATTCTTTCAGACTGGAACAATAAGTGAAGGCGCCGTCCTCGATCTCCGTGACACTTTCAGGAATTGCGACCGATTTTAAGGAACGGCAGTTCGAGAACGCGAACATCTTGATCCTGGTCACGCCTTCGGGAATCACAACCGACTCCGTGTCGAGGCATCCCAGTACGGTTTTGCCGTCTTTTGTCATCAACAGCGGGCCTTGCTGCATAAAATGGGGATTCGTTTCCGCCACTTTCCACTCTTTAAGATCAAAGCAGTAAGCGAATACGCCTTCCCCGATCTTCTCAGTTTTTTCAGGAATGACCACCGATTTTAAGGAACGGCAGTCTCTAAACGCACATGTTTCGATCTCGTACAGGCTTTGGGGAAATACTACCGACGTTAAGGAACTGCAGCCATAGAACGCGTGGTTTCCAATGCACGACAACCCATCAGAAATCTCCAGGGAAGTCAAGGAACTGCAGCCATAGAACGCGCCCTCTTCAATGGATATGGTCCACGGGATCTTTACGGTTTTTAACGACGTACAACCGAAAAAAGCCATTCGTTCGATACGGTTCACGCCTTTGGGAATCACAACCGACTCAACGTTAATGCTGGCAATCACTCTTTCCCAATCTTTTGTTATCAAAAGCGGCCCTTTCACCCGATAGAAACGATTCTTTTTGTCCAGTTTCCACTCTTTCAGACCAATGCAGCCTGCAAACGCCCCATCCCCAATATGGTTCACGTTTTTGGGGATCGTTATGGACGTTAACGAACGGCAGCCTTCGAATACGTTGGACCCGATATGCTTCAGCCCCTGAGGAATCGCCGCGGACGTTAACAAATGACAACCCGCGAAAGCGTTATCCATGATCGTTGTTACGCTTTCGGGAATCGTCACCGACGTTAACGAAATGCAGCCGGCGAACAGGCTTTCCCCGATCTTTTTCACGCCTTCGGGAATCGTCACTGACGTTAAGGAGTAACAATCCTCGAACACCCTGTCTCCAATCTTCTTCACACTTTCGGGAATTGACACCGAGGTCAAAGAATGACAGTTTGCGAATGCGCTCTGGCCAATCGCCTTCACGCCTTCAGGAATGACCAGAGAAGTTAAAGAACGACAGTTCTCGAACGTATTCTCACGGATACTCCCCAAGCCCACAGGAAGAACAACGGAGGTCAAGGAATGACAATCTGCAAACGCGCGAGCCCCGATCGTCTTTACCCCTTCGGGGATATCCACGGACTTCAGAGAAACGCAGCCGTCGAACGCGCATTCCCCGATCACCGTCACGCCTTCCGGAATCACAACCGACTCCACGTCAAGACAGGCGATTACTTTTTTACCGTCTTTTGTCATCAAAAGCGGGCCGTGGACCTTGTACTTTGGATTCTTTTCCGACAGTTTCCATTCTTTAAGATGGTTGCAGCCAGTGAATACGTCGGAGTCGATTTTCTTCACGCTTGGAGGGATATTCAAAGAAGATAAAGAATGACAATCCCTGAACGCTCCAGGTTCGATCTTTTTCACACCGTTGGGGATCACCACAGATGTCAAGGAATGGCAACCAGAGAACGTGACTAACTCGATTTCCTTCACGCCTTTGGGGATCACCACAGACGACAAGGAATGACAGTTAAGGAATGCGGCCACACCAATACTCGTCACGCTTTCAGGAATGACTGCGGACGTTAAGGACGTGCAGCCTTTGAACGCATTCACGCCGATCCACTCGACGCCGTCCGGAATCACGACCGACTTTAAAGAACGGCAGCCCGTGAATGTAAACCTCCCGATCGTCTTCACCCCTTCGGGAATAACAACCGATGTCAGGGATTCGCAGTTTGCGAAGGCGCATGCCCCAATCACCTGTACTTCTTTGTGAATCACCACCGACGTTAGAGAATGACAGCCGGCGAACGCGGAATTGCCAATCTCTTTTACACAATTTGGAATGACAAATTCCCCTGCGGTATCATTATGGACATCCAATAAAATGCGGCCATCCGCACTCAGCAACGGTCTATCCAAAGAAGCGCAGCCTGCGAACGGGTCGTATTCAGAAAATGTCACACTCTCGGGAATTTCCACCAATGTCAAGGAACTGCATTTTGCGAATGCGCCCCACCCAATGCTCGTCACACTTTTGGGAATCACCAAGGACTTTAAGGATTTGCAGTCAAAGAACGCGCCATAGCAAATCTCCTTTACTCCTTCAGGGATTACCACGGACATTAAGGATTGGCAGCCGGAAAATACACTTCCTTCAATCTCCGTTACACCTTTGGGTATCTCCACGGAAGTCAAGGAACTGCAGTCTTTAAACGCGCCAACTCCAATCTCCGTCACACCTTCGGGAATCACAACCGACGTTAAAGAATGGCAGCCTTCAAACGCGTCTACTCCAATCTCCGTCACCCCTTTGGGAATCACGACGGTCTTTAAGGAATCGCACTTGGAAAACGTCCAGTCTTCAATCTTTGTCACGCCTTCTGGAATTACTACGGAGGTTATGGATTTATTATCAGAAAACGCGTGGCTACTGATCTTCGTCACGCCCTTGGGGATCGTCACGTCTTTTTCAGAACCGCAGTATCTGTCCAGGATCGTCTGGCCGTCCTCCTCTATTATCCGAAAATCAGGAGATTGCTCAGACCAGGCCTTGCCGCAAAAGAGGAACAGACTACACAAAAAAAGAGGGATCAACGTAACGCGCGGCATGATTTGCCTCCAATTAAAAGATACGGGGACGGCGCAAAATGCTTCGTCCCCTTGACTTGACCGGCGGGACGCCGGCCCTCCGGATCATTACTTTTTCATGCACTTCTCCAGCATGTCCGACGCATTGAGCAGCGCGCGAACTTCGTGGTAGGCCGTTTTCCAGAGGTGGGCCTTTTCCAGTCCGTGCGAGACCTGCGAGAACCGATTATCCAGGCCGCGCGGGTTGCCGCCGTCCGCGTCCACGACCGGGTACCAGCCGCCGTATTTCGCGTCGATGATCTTCGAGTCGATGAATTCCCACTGCTTGACCGCCAGGTCGTAGTAGCGCTGGTCGCCGTAGCGGACGTACATCCGGAGCAGCGAGTTCAGCCCCTCGGCCTCGACCCACCAGAATTTGGTCGAGTCGGCCGGCTCCGCGCCGAACGTCGCGCCGTCATAGTAGAAACCGCCGTTGGTTTTGTCCCAGCCGAATTCCAGCGCGTGATCGACCAGATTCTTGCAGACTTCGAGCGTTTTGGCGTCGTCCGGAGTTCCGAGGACTTCCAGCGCTTCTTCGATCAGGTAGGCCGTCTCGATGTCGTGGCCGAAGGAGACGTACGTCGCGGCGGGGGTCCAGTCGGCGCGGAAGAACTGACGCATAGCGCCCGGCCAGGTCGTGACTTTGTCGCGCATGATCATCACCAGTTCCTCAAGCCGACTGCGCAGGACCGGGTCTTTCCAGACTTTGTAAAGCTCGATGTACGCTTCCAGAAGGTGCAGGTGCGAGTTCATTGACTTGCAGCCGAGCAGTTCGCGCGTCTTGCCCTTCACGACGTCCGGACGGTCTTTCGGCGGGCAGAGCATCTGCGTCCCGTCGCGGTAGAACGCTTCGACGTAGCCGCCGTTCACCGCATCGTGGCCTTTTTCATCGAGCCAGCGGAAACCTTCGACGGCGCGGTTCAGGATCGCTTCGTCGCCGGTCAGACGGTACGCGTTCGCCAGTCCGTAAATCGCGAACGCGATCCCGTAGGCGTGTTTCATCTCGGAGTTTTCATCGGTCAGGGGCGTGCCGTCGGCCTTGACTTCCCAATAGAAACCGCCGTACTTGGCGTCCCACATTTTGTTCGCGACGAACTTCGCGCCCTGGTGGGAGATCGGCTCCATCGTCTTGCGCCATTCCGGACGGCGAAGAGCGACTTCCGCCGCGACCCAAACCATGCGGGCCTGCTGAACGATCCCCTTGGTTTCGTACGGCTGGAGCTTCCATTCGCGGGAAATAATGGAGTGGTAGCCGCCGTGTTCCTCGTCGATGGAAAGCGGGTACCAGAGTTTCAGGTCACGCACCAGCTCGGCGTCCACCTGGGCTTTGAACTGGGCGGGGGTGAGTTGGGCGGGCGCGTCCTGCGCCGAAACGGAGTTGGTCAGCATGGAAAGTGCGGCTCCTGCGAGGATCAAAAAGGAAAAAAGGGTCTTGGTCATGAAAATCTCCAGATGAAGTATGAAATGAAAGGCCCCCATTTACGGGGGCTGGTGAGTAAATTGCGTGATTTGTGAAGTGGTTTTACTTTTTCCGGCGCCAGAAGATCAAGCCCGTGCCGAGAAGAAGCAGAAGCCACGCAGCCGGTTCCGGGACCGTGAGCTCGGCAAAAAGCAGTTGCGAGCCGCCGACCTCCGCGATGCCGTAATTCCAGGCGAAACCGGGAAGATCCGGCAAACTGCCCATGATGGCGAGGCAGTCGTTGACCGAAATGATGGGGGCCTCCGCGATGACGATCCGGTCGCCAATTTCAAGCGTGCTGAAAAGCGACTCGCTCAGATCCAGTTCGACCGAGCCGGAAAGCTGGAGTTCCGAATCGCTGCCGCCTTTCACGAGGTCGTTGGCGGGGTTCCGCGTCCAGTTCTCGTCGATCACGTCCAGCGCACCGGCGTTGATGTAGATCGAGCCGCCCGCGAGCGTGTAATTGCCGTTCAGAGTCGTGATGGCCGCCGCGTCGTTACCGCCCGGAGAGAGAAAACCGCCGTTTTGCGTAATGTCCGCGGTGGAGGTCGTGACGTTCAGCGTCCCGCCGGTCATTTCGAAGGTTCCTTTTCCCTCGACGATGTTGAGCGTATCGACGTTCAGCGTTCCGGCATTCAGCGCGACTTTGCCGGTGTGGGTCGAGCTGGCGTCGCCAATATTCAGCGTTCCGATGGTCGCCGTCGCGCCGTCGATCAGGAGCTGGGACTCGCCGTCCACCAGGACTTGCGCGGTGTTTCCGGTGGAGAAGGCTCCGCCGACCGTGACGGTTTTCCCGGAAGCATTCGCGGTAAACGTTCCGTTTTTCAGTTCCGTGACGGCCGTACCGCTGATATTCACGTCTCCTTTGAACGTCATCTGCGCGTCGTCGCCGTCAAGCAGAATGTAGCCGTGCGCGTTCGGGTCCGCCGCGTAGGAATTCTGGACCGTTCCGACGACCTGCGCGTTCCCGTTGCCAGTGTAGGAACCGTCCGTGACTTTCAGCGTCCCGCGCTCGCCGACCTGGGTCGAGCCGGTACTGGTGTACGTTCCGCCGGAAACCAGCAGGGTCCCGACCCCGCCGATGTGCGTCCCGTTCGCGTCAGTGAAGTGCTGCGAGAAACCGATTTTCGTGGAAGCAGCGGTTACGCTCCCGCCCTCCTGAACGTCCACGTTTCCGGTCGTCCTGTTTTTGTCGGCGATCCATAAGGCATTTTCCGAGGTCAGGGTCCCCGGGCGGCCATCATCGTTTGCTTTCACGACGACGTTCGAAGTGAGGGCCGAGGCCGCGTCACCGAGGTAAATATTCTTCGCCTTCAGCGTGCCGCCCACGACGTTGATCTCCGCGTCGCCGTTGATGCCCGTCAGGATGTAACTTCCCGTATTTTGAAGCGTTCCATTGTAAACGTTCAGAATTCCTTTGGACGTGGCATTTTGTCCGAGACGGATGGTGCTTGGGATCGTCGAGGTCGAGGCGTCCGCTTTCGTCAGGATCCCCGTGCCGGAATACCCCACGATAATGTATCCGTTCGAGGCGGAAGGCGCGTTGAAGGAGCCGCCGTTCAGGATCAGCTCACCGAGGCCTCCCGCTTCGTGGCCGATGGTGAACGAGTTGCTGCCGGTGACGTCCAGGAGGCCGTTCGGGTTCAGCGTGATGGTACTCTTTTCGGTGGACCTTTCGCCGAGTTTGAAGGTTTTCGTCGTTACGGTGGCGGTTCCCGATCCGCCGCCGATCGTCATTTCACCGGGCGCGTCCGCATGAACGCCAAGGACCAGCGTGGCGCCGACGTTTACCGTTCCGCCCGTCACGTTGAATTTCGCGGTTCCGGCTGAATTCGTTTTGTAGCCGAGGACGAAATCGTTGCCGGTGGTCAAAGAGCCGGCGCTCATGGCGCTCTCCGTGGTGTCGGTCAGTTTCAGTCGGTAGGCCACATTCAAATTGGAATCCGTGTTTTGGACCTTCATGGAGCTTGTGTCGGCAAAGACCAGGTCGGTCGTTCCGGTGCCTGTATTCGTGAATGTTCCGCCGTCCACGACCAGACTTGAGGAATCATGGAAAACTGCCCAAGGCGTACTGTTATTGCTAAAAGTGGAGTTGAAGTAGCCGCCCGGTTTGACCGTCATGACGGAATTTTCGTAAGTGTTGAGCGTGCTGGAAAGCGTCATCGTGCCGGTTTTGCCCTCCGTCCCGCCGACGTTGATCTCGCTGGTGCCGTAAATCACCATGGCCCCAGTCCCGTCGAACGTGCCGTCGCCAACGTTCAGGGCGCTGGTCTTACCGATGTTTACCGCCTTCGCGTTGACCGAGCCGCCGAGCAGGTTGAACGCGACGGAGCCGCCGTCCTGATGGTTCGTTCCCTCGTCGCCCCAGTGGTTGCTGTAGCCGATTTTCAGCGTACCGTTCGCAGTCCAGTTTCCGCCCGTGTTCACGTTGACCGTGGTCTTCGTGTTATTCTTGTCGGAAAGCGAAACGGTCGCGGTGCTTTCGAGCCGCCCGGCATCATTAATGTTGATGGTCGTCTGCGAGGTCGTGACGTTGCGGGAGTCACCGGTGAAGAAGTTTTTGGTCGCCTGGAGCGTAGCGTTCGTGATGTTCAGTTCGGCCTTGCCCGAGTTGCTCAGAATGAGGTACGACCCGGTGTGCTGAACGGTCGAGTCGGTGATGTTGATCGTTCCCACAGCATTGGAGCCGTATCCGGCGCGGATGGTTCCGTTGATGGTGAACGGGGCTTCCGCCGTGCCGGAGTTTTGAATGTTCCACACGCCAGTCCCGCTGTTCCCGACGTAGATGGTCGTGTCGCCCGTGGCAAAATTGATCTTCCCGTCGTTGAACGTCAGCGTCTTGACGTTATTCGTATCGACGATGAAATTGGCGTTGGCCCCTAGCGTCCCGTTCTTCTCGACGGTCATCAGGTTGGTTTTGATCGTGCCTGCCGTGAAGTTGAACGCGCCGTTGATGAGCTGGATCTCAGGTGCGGTCAGCGTCCCGTTGATGGCCTCCCCGGCGGCGTTCTGGCCGGTCGTCATGTTGATCGTACCGGTGGAGAGAGCGTTGCCGGAACCATCGACCGTACCGATGTAAACCTTTCCTTCCGACGGGATCGTCGCGGTCCCGCCCGCCAGATTGAACGTTCCCGTTCCGGCCACCGTGGGGTCTAGCAGGTTGGAACCAACGTGCAGGTCGTAGCTTTTCACCCGGGAGCCGGCCGCGGCCGTGTCACTGATGACGAACGCACCGCCCTCCAGATTATACGTGCCGGCGCTGCAGTCCCCGATGTACATGCTGCCGTGGTCGAGCTGGTACGTTCCGGTCGCCTGATTGACCGTGGAGCCAGAAGTGATGTAGGTCATTCCGTAGAAATTCGCATTGTGCAGCATTTCCAGCCCAACGGCATAATGCTCCGGGTAATCACCGGAGGCGAAATCATCAACGAGGTACAAATTATTGGCTTGCCCGATGAGCCAGCTGGTGTTGGAGCGCGCCCACCCGTTCCCGATGAGGATGTTATTCATCCCGGCCAGAGTATTGTACGTTGTATAGTAGGGCGGATTGTAGTTGATGGTCACGCCCAGCGGGTTCGTCGGTTCCCCGGTATTATTATGCCAGAAGGACGTATTGTCAACCGTTCCACCAGCGGAAGCGGCCGTGCCGTTCCAGACGGCGTCCCACGTCGTCGGGACCTCAAAAAGCGTGTATGCCCGCGCGGGGAGTGCCGAGGCAGCGAGGAACAAAAACGTCAAAAACGTCCGGAACAAATTCGTGCGTTTCATGAGGATCAGCCCCCATCAGGAATAAAATTAAAGGAAAATCCAATTCTTAACCTTTAATTGTACACGGATTTGATGGTTTTGCAAGAAAATTTTAAGAAAAAGTTGAAAATTTTTGAAAATATGGGGACAACGCTTTACGGGGACGACGCTTCCAGCGTCGTTTCAAAATCCAAAATCTGCGTGGACGATGCTTCCAGCGTCGTTTCAAAATCCAAAATCTGC
>JAUMVK010000037.1:0-41057 GCA_030530205.1 Thermoguttaceae bacterium
AGGTGCCGCTTCAGGTGCCGCTTCTTCCAGATTGATGTTTTCGGGGAGCGGGACGGCTTCCGCAGCGGGCGTGCCCTCAATTACCGGTTTTTTGTAAACCAGATAATGAATACGCATCTTGGCAGGGATTTTGAAACCGACGATTCCGAAATTTTTATTGGGGAGCTCACTCTTGTGTTCCTCAAAAAATTTCTTGAGCTGGAGTTTCGACGGATTGGAAACCTTGGTAAGGAAATCTTCCGCACGAACCGGAATGACGTTAATATTGGCGTTCCTGTAAATCGTGCAGAACAGTTCCCACTGTTGCTGAATGGTACGAGGCGCGAGAAGACCCGAAAGACAATACGTCTCGTATTTCTGAGCGAGGATAATTTCTTTTAACCCTTCCTCGAAAGTGGAGGAGTTCATGCCAAACTGATCCAACGCTTTCTTATAATCATCAGCCGACTCGAAGCTCTTGCTGATGAAATCACGGATTTCATAGTCAGAGACGACAAAACCGAATTTTTCAGCGTACTTGGCTTTGAGCCATGTAGAAGCGACCATTTGGTTAGTCAGTCCATAGAAATTCTGCTGGAAGACCTGATAAATGGAGCTTTGTTTCTGGCGTTCAAGCTCGAACTGGCCGTATGACAGATCGCCGAACTCACGAGTTTTGAAGTAAGCCTGGTTTCCCGGAACGAAACGTCCGCTGCACTGTTCCAGGGTCGGGATGAAAACGAAAGAAAGCATGGTCAGCACGCCGAGGACGGCAAGCCATAATTTCTGGTTTTTACGAAAAACGCTGAAAGTTGACATAGTAAAATTTCCAGTAAAGTGAAATCAGGTATTCCTTGACGGCCAAAAACGTCCGTTTCTCAAGCCGCCAAAATCTTTATATGCAAAAGGATTTCTTATTATATGCAAAATTCAAAAAAATTGCAACCCCCCGTGAGCGGTTTTCTCTGGATTTTTATTTCACTTTTTAGAAAATTTTTATTTTTTTCCAGGGAGCAGGGTACTTCTTCCTTCAAAAAAAAGTAAAAAACACTTCTGACTCGACGATTGAGTTTTTCGTTTGGAGAAATTTTCCGGCTTTTCCTGATGGACATTTCAAAAAATTTTTCGGTGGTCCTTTTCTTTTTATTCATCTTGGGTATAATAAAAAGCGAAATGTTCAAACTTCTTGAAACCAATTTGTCAGAATTATCCTATATTATAATAAATAGTGAAAATCGACATTAACTCCTGAGTTTTCCCATGGCCGCCAAAGAACAAAGTCCCCAAACTTCTCCGCAAGAGATTCAGCTTAAAGATCCGTACATCGCCGCCTGGCTCACCTGGCTCTTGCCAGGCTTGGGGCATTTGTATCAGGGTCGCAAGACCAAGGCGATGATTTACGCCGTTTGTATTTTGGGACTTTTCTTTTTTGGGGCCATACTTGCCAGTGGGAAGTGCGGTCTTGCGCGATGTGTGTATATTTCGATGCGGCCTGGCAGCGGCGGCGATATGCGATATTACTACTTTGCCCAGTTTTGGGTAGGTTCACCGGCTTTCCCCGCCATCATCCAGTATATTCACGACCCTACGGGGGAAAATCCCCTCTGGAACGGTCTGATGGCTCCGCCGCTGCGGGTCACGCCCTCCCTGCGCGGGTACTCTGAAAACGACAATTCGATCGATAATATACGCAAAAAGCTGAACCGCCGTTTCGAGCTTGGGACTCTCATGACGACAATGGCGGGGCTGTTGAACATATTCGCTATTTTTGACGCGTTGTCCGGCCCGGTCAACGAGGAAGAAACTGAACGCCGCCGGAAAGAAAAGCTCCAGAAGAAGCGTATGAAACGCCGCGCGAAACGCCAAAAAGATGATGCGGCGGAAGAAATCTGAAAACCCGGAATCCCGACCAGTTGAAAGGGCCTGACCCTATGGAACCTTTAGCTTTTATTCGTTGTTTGGACTGCCTTTACGCGATCCCTTTGATTTTCGCGACGAGTTTTGTCTATGCGGCTTCCCGAAATGAAGACACGCAGAACCTGATTTATTATGCCCTTCGTATGAGCGCTACGCTCGGGTTTTTTATGGTTCTGACCCTCGTTATCATGATGATCCTTTTTTAGGAAAAACCCATGCACATTCTGATTCTCGGCGCAGGAACCGTTGGTTCTTCCATCGCGAAACTCCTCAGTTCGAACCAGCACGATGTTACGCTCGTTGACCAAAATCCGGACAGGCTCGCAATGCTGAGCGAGTCGCTGGATGCCATGGTCCTTGAGGGGAATGTTGCTCTTGCCAAGGTTTTGTCTCAGGCCAATGTGGAGAAAACGGATCTTTGTCTCGCAGTCACCGATTCTGACTCCGTGAACCTTGTTGCGGCAAGCATGGCAAAGCAAATGGGGGCCCGCCGCGTCGTTGCCCGGGTTTATTCCAGTCTGATTGATAATCTGGAAACTTTCAACTACTGCAGCCATTTCAAAATCGATAAAATTCTGAGTCTCGAGTATCTTACGGCCGTCCAGCTTGCGAAAGCGATCGATAATTTTACGGAGTCCCTCAATCTGGAGGCGTATCTCTACGGAAGCCTTGAGTTTATGGAATTCAATATGGATGCCGGTTCCAAAGGAATGGGGCGCAAGATCCGTGACCTGAAGTTTCCTGATAATGTGCGGATCGGAGCGGTTCGCCGTGACGAAATACCGTTTATTCCCAGTGCGGATGACATTCTCAAGCCCGGAGACAAGATCGCGATTTTTGGTGTACACGATGACCTTTTGAAAGTCTGCAAAAGCTTGGGCGGTGAACTCCCCCAAAAGAAAAACATCGTTATCGCCGGCGGCGGTGAGACTGGAATGCACCTGGCGCAGATACTTAAATCACGCCATCGGATTCGCCTTTTGGAAACTGACCGTGATCGCGCACAGAGACTGGCAGAAGTGCTTGGACGTTCGGTGGAAGTCATCAATCTCGATTTGCGGAACCGTACCGATATGGAAGAAGAACACATTGGTACGGCGGATGTGTTTGTCGCGTGTACGGGCCTGGATGAATATAATTTGATTGGCTGCGTGGAAGCCAAAGAAATGGGTGTGAAGAGCACATATTCAGTGATTAACCGTGTGGACTATGGTAATGTGATCAAGAGCAAGCTGGAAATTGAAAACTGGATCAGCCCTCGTGAAGCCGCGGCCCGCCGGGTGTTGAATTTCCTCCAGCGCGGTGTGGTCATTTCGATGGATTCCATTTTCAAGAGTCAACTCCAGCTTATGGAGATCGAGGTCCAACCTGGATCGCCAATTTCCCAGTTTACCGTCCGGGAAGCAAAACTTCCGCCGCAGTGTATTGTCCTTGGTGCCAGCAGGAAAAATGGTGAAAAGAACCAGGTCCCGGGCGCCAATTTCCGTTTTGAACCCGGTGACATCGCGTTGATAGTGACCCGTAATGCACATCAGGAAGAAGTCATTTCCAGATTTGAAACCGCGTAACCCTGACTTAAAATCATTATTTTGGAGCTTTCTATGACTCTGACTCGCCGTCATTTTCTTCAACTCTCCGCGGGACTTTGCGCCGCGGGTACTTTGCCATCCCTCTGTTTCGCTGAGGAAGAAAACCTTCTGAAAATCGATCGTCTGACCATTTCGATCGGTCTTGAGAAACCGTTCCGGGCGTTCCACATTTCCGACACGCATCTGGCGTATGCTGATGAACGCGAAACCGAGCGCAAGATCGCGCTGGCCAAGAGCCGGACCGGCCATTTCAAGACCGCTGAGGCCTGTTTTGCCGCCTCGCTCGCCTATGCGAAAGAACACAACGAGCTGCTTCTGCACACGGGCGACCTGATCGATTTCGTCAGCGAAAAGAACTTTGAAGCCGCTGCCGCGGGTTTCCAGGGCCGGGACGCTTTCGTCTCTGCCGGGAATCACGAGTTCAGCCATTACCTCGGCGAGGCCAAAGAGGATGAAGCGTACAAGGCGCAGAGTTACGACCGCGTGCAAAAAGCGTACCCGAACGACCTGAAATTCTGCTCCCGGGTGGTGAACGGCGTGAATTTCGTCGCGATCGACGACGTGTACTACTACTTCCTCCCGGAGCACCTGCCCCGGTTCGAGGCGGAGGTGAAAAAGGGGCTTCCGATCGTGATGATGTGCCACGTGCCGCTCTACACGCCGAAACTTTTCGACCGGATGGTCAACGTGAATCACACGCTCGGCTACGTTACGGGCGCGCCGGAGGAGCTGATCCGGCACTACCCGAAACACCGGTTCGAGCAGCAGCGTGCGAACGACTTTACGCTTGAGTTCATCGACTACCTGAAAAAGCAGCCGCTCCTGAAAGCGATCCTTTGCGGCCATCTGCATTTCCCGTTCCAGGAACGTTTCTCCGAGACTGCCATCCAGTACGTCGCCGGCGCCAACTTCCGCGGCGAGGCGTACGAGATCGCGTTTGAGTGAGATAGAGAAAGATTTGGAGGGCCGACGAGGACGTTGGCCCTCCTCTTTAATAAAGATTAAATTTCTTGCATCGCGTCTTCCAGTTCTTTCTTCGCCTTGGGTACTCCCGTGGCGGGAGATTCCCGGCCCTCGTACTCGCAGGAGATGAACCCGCGGTAATTCGCCTCGTCGAGGATTTTCATGATCCGCGGGTAGTCCAGTTCCAGCGTGTACCACGTTCCGCCACCGTAGTACGATTTGGCGTGGACGAACGTGGTGTAAGGCACCATCTGCGCCATCTGTTCGTACCGGTCGTCGTCGAGCAGGTTTCCAGTATCGAGCGTCAAACGAAGCCACGGCGAATCGATCTTCTTGACGATTTCCACCGCACCTTCCGCGCGCCGGGCCAGGCCCCAGTGGTTTTCCAGACCGAGAATGACGCCGCACTTTTCGGCCGTCGGCAGGCATTTTTCGAGGCTTTCGATCACCCACGGAAGCGCGTCCGCGTCGGTGTAGCCCTCAAGCGGCGGCTCGATCCCTTTGTGGTTCATCAGGTCGGTGAAATCTTTGGAGGTCCCCCACCGACCGGTATTAACGCGGAGCGTGGGAATTCCAAGCTCGCCGGCGGTTTCGATCCCGGCAATCGTCGCATCGACGTTCTTCTGGCGGAACTCTTCGTCCGGCGTGACGAAACTCTGATGGGTCGCGTAGCCGCACAGCGCGATCCCCTGCGTGAACGCAAAGCGTTTGAGATTTTTCAGGTACGCCCGATTGGTCCGGTACGTCTGGAAAAGCTGCCCGCCCCCGGGGAGTTTCGACTCGGTGATCTCGCCGGCCGCCGGGTTCAGGTACATCTGCTTCTCGAGGATCTCCAGCCCGACGAAACCCATTTCGGAGGCCCAAAGGACGCACTGTTCCATGGTGGGCGCGGCTTCCGTCCGGTATCCCCAGTAGGAATACGACGAGACGCACAGCGGGCGGCGGATCCGGGTGGAAGGAACGTTTTCGTCCGCGCGGGTCGCTGAAGCGAGAGCAAGCGCACCGGCTGCACCGGCGGCGTAATGATAAAACTGTCTGCGATTCATGATCGGCTCCAGAATGTTGAAAGGGTGGACTAAAATTTTGAACTGGAGATTTGGTTCGTTCTTCAAGGAAATTCCAAAAACCTTAAACCCTTTTCCCGGGTGAATGCACAGCGTGATTTGAACCTCAATTTAAACACGGATTTTCACGGATTAAAAGGATTTCCACAGATTATTTAAAGGGATTTTCCTGTATTTTCTTGTGATCCTCAATCTGATAAAACAAAATCCTTTTAATCCATTAAATCCGTGGAAATCCGTGTTTAAATAAAAGGTGGAAGTGCAACGTGGCTGGTGTTTGGGAGGTAAGGTCTTTAAAATCTCTTTTCAATATAGCACACCTCTTTAAAGAAACAAGGGGGAGAGCCGGGAAAAGGGCCGGTTTTGTGGAAACTCCCTGCCACTTTGTCAATGACACGCTTCTTGCATTTATAAAACTCATACGCTTTCAGCCCAATTTGTCAGGTTGGGTATATTTTTGAAACGGAATACGATTATAGTTTACATACCGCCAACAACAGGAGGAATCCGCAGTGGCAAAACAAATGGTTTTTGAAGATGAAGCGCGTCAGCCTATTCTGGAAGGTGTCCAGAAGCTGGCCCGCGCGGTCCGCAGTACGCTTGGTCCTCGCGGACGTAACGTAGTTCTTGATAAAGGCTGGGGCGCCCCGAAAGTCACCAAAGACGGCGTCACGGTCGCGAAAGATATTACCCTTGACGACGCTAACGAAAATATGGGCGCGCTGCTCGTAAAAGAAGCCGCCAGTAAAACGAACGACGTCGCGGGCGACGGCACTACCACAGCCACGGTCCTCGCCGAAGCAATTTACACCGAAGGTCTGCGTTTTGTGACCTCGGGCGGTGTGAACCCGGTCTCCCTCCAGCGTGGAATTCTGAAGGCTGCGAATGCCGTGGTCGCCGAAATCGAAAAAATGGCCGTCCCGGTTGACGAAAAATCGAAGAAGGAAATCGCTCAGGTCGCCGCCATCGCCGGAAACAACGATCCGGAAGTCGGCAAAGTTCTGGCCGAAGCCTTCGTTAAAGTCGGCAAGAACGGCGTCATCACGGTCGAAGAAGGCCGCGGATCCGAAACGACCGTGGAATTCACCGAAGGGATGCAGTTCGACCGCGGGTACTTGAGCCCCCACTTCGTGACGAATGACGACCGTCAGACCGTCGAGCTGGAAAACTGCCTGGTCCTCTGCTACGAAGAAAAAATCAACAACGTACAGTCGCTCGTTCCACTTTTGGAAGCTGCAAGCCAGGCGAACAAGCCGCTGCTGATCATTGCTGAGGACATTGAGGGCGAAGCGCTTGCGACGCTCGTCGTGAACAAACTCCGCGGCATCCTGAACGTCTGTGCCGTCAAAGCCCCGGCTTACGGCGACCGTCGTAAGGCCATGCTCGGCGACATCGCGACGCTCACCGGTGGAACGGCCATCTTCAAGGACCTTGGCATCAAACTCGACGCGGTGGAGCTTTCCCAGCTCGGTTCTGCGAAGAAGATCATCGTCTCGAACGATACGACGACGATCATCGACGGCGCCGGTTCCAAGGAAGCGATCGCTGCCCGCGCGGCTCAAATCCGCTCCGAGATCGAGACGGTCACGAGCGACTACGACCGCGAAAAACTCCAGGAACGTCTTGCCAAATTGGCAGGCGGCGTGGCGAAGATCCTCTGCGGCGCTTCGACCGAATCCGAGATGAAAGAGAAAAAATTCCTCCTCGACGACGCGAAAGCCGCAACGGCCGCCGCGCTTGAGAAGGGCATCGTTCCGGGTGGTGGCGTGGCTCTGCTGCGCTGCTCCAAAGTCCTTGACGATCTGAAACTCGAGGGCGATGAGGCTCTGGGAATCGTGGTCCTGAAACGCGCTCTGCAGGTTCCGCTTCGTGAGATCGCGAAGAACGCTGGAATTGACGGTGCCGTAGTCGTGAATCGTGTCCTCCGTATGGAAGGCCAAAACGACGGTTACGACGCCGACAAAAACAAGTACTGCAACCTCGTGGAAGCGGGCGTCATTGACCCGGCCAAGGTGGTTTGTACGGCTTTGACCAACGCGGCCAGCGTTGCGGGTCTGCTCCTGACGACCTCGTGCGTGATCACGAACATCCCGGTAGATACGCCGGAACCCTCGGCAGGCGGCGCCCCGGGAATGGGTGGTATGGGCGGCATGGGTGGAATGCCCGGCATGATGTAATGTGGAGTGCGGTGATACAGAGCGAAGCTCATTCACCGCTTTCACTTGCGGCAATACAGCCTCGAAGAGGCATTTGCCGCTGAAGTGCCGCGCACTTTCAATTTTACCATCGGCGAATGAAGCCTTCGGCTTCTGTATCGCCTGAAGTTAAAGCGGTGAATGAGCTTCGCTCTGTATCACCGCACTCCAAAAAAACAAGAATCCATTTAACAAATAAAAGGAACCTTAAAATGAACGCGAATCTTCGTCCTCTTGATGATCGTCTTGTCGTGAAACCGATGGAAGCTGAACAGATGACCGCTGGCGGCATCGTCCTTCCCGACACCGCGAAAGAAAAACCCCAGCGTGGTACTGTTGTGGCTGCCGGCCCGGGCAAACTCCTCGAAAACGGTACACGCAGCGCGATGGCCGTCGCCGTTGGCGATGAAGTCATTTACGGCAAATACTCCGGAAGTGACATCGAAGTCGCGGGTGAAGAATTCAAAATCCTCCGCGAGAGTGACGTTTTGGCAAAAATCATCAAATAGGAACGCATAATTTAAAGGCCCCCATGAAAGGGGGGCTGGCTCGCGTAGCGAGACTGGGGGGTTCCGGAAGCGGAAATGACTTTCCCCAGTTCTTTAACCCCTCCGGCGACTGCGTCGCCACCTCCCCTTTCAGGGGCGGCTTTAAAATTGAAAGGAACAAATACCGTGTCGAAACAACTTCTTTTTGCCGATTCCGCCCGTCAGCGCATGCTTCGCGGCGTGGAGAAACTGGCTGACGCCGTTGCTGTGACCATGGGTCCGCGCGGTCGTAACGTTATTATTAATAAAGCCTACGGTGGCCCGTCCGTCACGAAAGACGGCGCGACGGTCGCCGGAGAGATCGAACTTGAAGACCGCTTCGAGAACATGGGCGCCAAGCTCGTGAACGAAGTGGCCCAGAAAACCTCCAACACCGCCGGCGACGGAACCACTACTGCGACGGTTCTGGCGCGTGAAATTTTCCGCGAAGGTCTTCGCAACATCATCGCCGGAAGCAACCCGGCCGGTATTCGCCGCGGGATCGATATGGCGGTCAATGCCGCTGTGGATTCCCTCTGCGAACAGGCCAAACAGGTTACGACCAAGGCCGAGATCGCTCAGGTCGGCGCCATTTCCGCCAATAACGACCACACGATCGGTGACCTGCTCGCCGACGCGATGGAAGCGGCCGGAAACGACGGCGTCATCACGGTCGAGGAAGGCAAAACGGCCGAAACGACCTACACCGTGGTTGAAGGGATGCAATTCGACAAAGGCTTCCTTTCCCCGTACTTCATGAACCGTCCCGACACCGCCGACTGCTTCATGGAAAACGCGATCATTCTCCTCCACGAGAAGAAGATCAACAATCTGCGCGAGCTGATCCCGCTCCTTGAGAAAGTCGTCCCGACGGGCAAACCGCTGCTGATCATCGCTGAGGACATTGAAGGCGAAGCGCTTACCGCTCTGGTTGTGAACGTTCTGCGCGGCAACCTGAAGGTCTGTGCCGTCAAAGCTCCAGGCTTCGGTGATCGCCGCAAGGCCATGCTTCAGGACATCGCGATCCTCACCGGCGGTCAGGTCGTCAGTGAAGACCTTGGTATCAAGCTGGAAAACGTGGACCTTTCGATGCTTGGCTCCGCGAAACAGGTCACGGTCACGAAAGACTCCATCACCATCGTGAACGGCGGCGGAACGAAAGAAGCGATCAAAAAACGCATTGACGTTCTGCGTGACATGATTGAAAAGACCGAGAGCAACTACGACCGTGAGAAGTACCAGGAACGCCTGGCGAAACTCTCCGGCGGCATCGCGGTCATTCAGGTCGGCGCCAGCACCGAAGCCGAAATGAAGCAGAAGAAAGCCCGCATCGAAGACGCCCTGCACGCGACCCGCGCGGCCGCGGAAGAGGGGATCCTCCCCGGAGGCGGTGTCGCCCTTCTGCACTGCCGTGAAGCGGTCGAGAAGGCCCGTACCAATGCCCGCGGCGATGAGAAGATCGGCGTGGACATCATCCTGCGCTGCCTGAACAAGCCAATGGTCCAGATCGTGAACAACGGCGGCGAAGACGGAACCGTCGTGGCCGACATCGTTTCCGAGATGGAGCCGGGTAAAGGCTACAACGCGGCGACCGGCGAGTACTGCGATATGTTCGAGGCCGGGATCATCGACCCGCTGAAAGTGGTCCGCACGGCTTTGGCGAACGCCGCGAGCATCGCCGGAATGATGCTCATGACAGAAACCATGGTCACTGACTTCGACAAAGAAGACAAGAAAAAGGCTGCCGCTGAAGGCGCAGTACGCTGATTTCAGGTTCTACGGGGACGACGCTTCCAGCGTCGTTAAAATCACCTTAAAAAGGTTTTCCTTTTTTGACGACGCTGGAAGCGTTGTTCCCGCAAGAAACTATTCCACAAACGAATAACGAATGATGACGTTTCCGCGAGTTTTCATTATTCGTTATTCGTTGTTCCATATTAACTCCTTAACCTTTTACTCCTCCTTACGCATCGAAAATGGCAGAAAACAAACGGGATTATTACGAAGTACTGGGCGTTGAAAAGACCGCAACGAAGCAGGAAATCGCGGCCGCGTACCGCAAACTCGCCATGAAATACCACCCTGACCGTAATCCTGGTAATGAGGAAGCCGTGGAAAAGTTCAAGGAGGCTTCTGAAGCGTTTGACGTCCTGAACAACGACGAAAAACGCGCAACCTACGACCGTTACGGTCACGCGGGTGTGAATGGTATGCCTGGCGGCGGCCCGCGCTTCAACGACATTAACGATATTTTCGAGGCCTTCGGCGGTATGGGCGGCGGCTTCGCGGACATTTTCGGCGGCGGCCGACGTGGTTCCCGATCCGGCAGACCCCCGAGGGGCGAGGACATTCGCTGCGTCGTGGACCTCGACCTTCGCGAAGTGGCCAAAGGGGTCAAGAAGAAAGTCAAGATCCGCCGAAAAGAGGTTTGCACCACGTGCAACGGCTCCGGCGCGAAACCCGGCACGGCCCCCGAAACGTGCACCTACTGTGGCGGCCACGGCGTGATCATGCAGGGTGCGGGCTTCATTCGGATGCAAACCACGTGCCCGTCGTGTCACGGTTCGGGAAAAGTCATTCGTCAGCCCTGTACCGCCTGCCGCGGTTCCGGCCTGTATGATGGCTCGCAGGAGATTGATGTGGAAATCCCCGTCGGTATCGACGAACGCAACCAACTGCGCCTCGTTGGTGAAGGCTGCAAAAGTCCGAAGGGCGGCGAGCCTGGTGACTGCTACCTGAACGTCCGTTTCCTGGAACATCCGGTTTTTCAGGTCGATGGAAAAGATCTGATCTGCAAAATGCCCGTCACGTTCACGCAGGCGGCCCTTGGCGCTACACTGGATGTCCCACTTCTCGACGGTCATCAGGATTTCAAACTCCCGTCTGGCACGCAGAATGGTGATATTTTCCGCCTGAAAGGAAAAGGGCTTCCCCAGCTTAATCGTCCGGAAAAGTGCGGCGATATTGTAATCATCGTGACCATTGAAGTTCCGCGGACCCTGACGGACGAGCAGGAAAAACTCCTGCGGAAGTATGCCGAGACGGAAAACGTGAACGTCTCGTCCCAGCGCAAGGGTTTTTTCAAGCGCGTCGCGGAATATTTGAAGTCACTTGGAGAAGAAACGGACGAAAAAAAATGAATAATTAAAAAGGAGGCTTAAATGTTTTTCAAGAACAAGAACAACGAAGAGATTTACGAAGATTTAGGCGATAATACGGAAGATGACGAACTGGAGCAGCAGACCCCGGAAGTCGATACTTCGAAGGTCGAGGGGCTGGAGGATGCTTTGAAAGGGGACGAGCCGAAAGATGAAGACGTTCCGAAAGACCCGGTCAAAGAGCTGGAAAAGGCTTTGGCCGAGGAGAAGGAACGCACGCTGCGCCTTTACGCCGAGCTCGATAATACGCGCCGCCGTGCCGCTCGTGAGATGGTCGAGGAGCGTAAATATTCCGGGATGGACGTGATCCGTGCGATCCTCCCGGTGATGGATAATTTGCAGCGTGCCATTGACGCAGCCTCGCAGCAGAACGCGGACGATCCGCTTCTGGAAGGCGTCAAAATGATTTACCAGCAGTTGACCGACGCGCTGAAACAGAATAATTGCACGAGGATCGAGGCGTTAAATCAGCCGTTTGACCCGAAATTCCATCAGGCCATTTCGCAGATGCCGAGCGCAGACGTACCGGAAAACACGTGCATCGTCGTGGCGCAGGAGGGCTACATGCTCTTCGACCGTGTGGTCCGCGCCAGCCAGGTCGTCGTCAGTAAAAAACCGTAAAGATTTTAAAGCCTCCCTCATTGAGGGGGGTGGCACAAAGTGCCGGGGGGAGTGGTACGAAGTGGGCTTTACTCCCCCAGTCTCGCTTTGCGAGCCAGCCCCCTATGAGAGGGGGCCTTTAAAAAGGACCCCGTTTTTTGTATCTGAACCCGCTTTTCTCTCAAATCTCTTCCAGCATTTTCGCCAGCCGCTTGGCCGAAACGTTTATGCTCGTTCCCAGTTTCTGCGCGAAAAGGGAAATTCTGTACTCCTCGATCGCCCAGCGGAACGCTTCAAGGGATTCGCTTTCGATGCCGCGCAGGTCGAAATCGCGGCGCAGACGTTCGTATTCTTCCTGAAAATACGAGAGTTCCTGCATTTGTTCCAGTCCTCGCGAAAGAGCGATTTTCGTGCCGGAGTTTGTGCCGGAAAGCGCTTGGATTCGGGCTTCGATCCCACGGAAGTACCGGCCGAAATGCTTCACGTACTTCCACGACGTCCGCAGGAGAAAATCGGGCGGGGTCAAACGCCGGATCTGTGCGTCCAAATCGTCCACGATCGGCTGGAACGGCTCGTAAAGCGCGACGCGGGACGGTTTTTCGTCCCTTTCATCTTGAGAGTTTTTAGAGTTCAGGTTTCCAAACGACTTGATTTGAAGCGTTCCGAATTTGATCTGCGACGCCAGATCATTCACGGCGTGCCGCTGGCTTCCTTTCACGCAAAGACCGTTCAGGGCCTTGATCGCGGCGTGGTACGATTTCCAGAGCTGCTCGAGTGGCTGCGGGAGTTCCTGGACTACGATGGAAATGCGGCTTTTGGCCTGTTTCACGATTCGCTCGAATTCCTGCTGATTGCGAGGCACGCGGTCCAACAGAGGTTTCAGGTCCGCCAGCGCAGGGAAACCGTCCGGTTCAAGGGCCAAGTGCGCGATCAGGTCGCAAATCGTATCGACGAACGGGGTTTTGGTCGTTTTCACGAAATAGTCCGCCTGCATTTTCATCTCGGTGAATCCCGGCATCCAGACGGCCTGCTGGTTCAGCTCCCGATTGGCGGCGATCCGGAAAAGTCGAAGTACGGCGCGGCGAATGTTCATTTCGGCCTGGTACTGGGACGTGGAAAGCCGGATCCCGACGGTTTTTCCTTCATCGACGAGCATCGGGAACGCCGAGATTTTCCCGGCCCGTGAGGCAGCGTCGAGGAGCGTCGATTCGATCTGGACCTGAACGGGCAGATCGCCGAAACTCCACGAAGTGAAACCCGACCGTGTCCATTTCGAGTCTTTGACCATCGCGAATTTCTCGGAGGCCTGGTCCCCCACCTGCTCTAAAACCTCGCGCAGATTCCGGCTTTCGGCCAGAATATTCCCCTGCGAGTCGCTGACCCGAATATTCATCTGGAGAGCCGGGGGGATCTGGCTGAAATCGAGGTCTTTTTCCCGGATCAGCTCGCCGGCGATGCGGGTGAACTCGGCCGCAAGAACGCTCCGAAGATTTCCGACTCCAAACGGGATCCGCGCGCAAACCTCCCGCGCCGTGTCGGGGGCCGGGATCAGTTTTCGCCGCTGCTCCTTCGGAAGCGCTTTGATCAGATGCGCGACGCGCTCGGCCAAAAGCCCTGGAACACCCCATTCCAGAGCGTTTTCCTGAAGCTGGTGGACCGTTTCGAGTGTCGCGTGGATCGTCACGCCGTCCGTGTCGCTTCCCGGCTCGAAGCGATACTCCAGCGGGAACTGGTAGCTGGAAGTCATTTCTGCGTTTGGTTTCTTTTCCCTGGTTGGGGTATTTTCAGGAATCGAAGGTTTTGTCTCGATGGATTTGGGCGGGATTTTCGGCTGTGCGGGCTTTTTGGTCTTCAGAACCGGTTGAACGACCTGCCCGAAAAGGCGGATCTCGCGCAGCGGCGTTTCTTCTGCGGTTTCTGGCTTTTGGGAAGTTTCGGGGGTGATTTTCTCGCTGGAATTTCCCGCTTTGGCTCCCTGCTTCATCACCACTGGCTTCGAGCTGTACGTGAAAACGCCGCTGAACGAGTCAGGGAACTGCTCGGAAAGCGTCGGATCAGGCTTTTCCGGCACCAGATCCTCCTCGCGCATTTCGAGGTTTTTCAATGTTTCCGGGTCGGCGGTTTTGGCCCACTTTTCGAGCGACGCGTGATCAAAAACGGTCTTGGGGAGCCGCTGGTCGTAAAACTCGTAGAGTTTCCACGTGCCGGGGAGGTAATCGAACCGGCGGAGTTTCGCCTGTACCTGCTCCAACTCAAACCAAAGCTCACGGTTCCAGGCGTAAAAGTCGATTTTCGAGCGCAGATTTCCCTCGGCAAGTCCCTGCTGGATGAACATTTCGCGGGCCTGCGCCTGATTCACCTGAGCGTACGGAACGCGGCGCTTCGGGACGATCGTCAGCCCGGAAAGGGTCACTTTCTCGTAGATCATCACGTCGTTATTCTGCTTCGACCAGTGCGGCTCGCTGTGCGATTTCTGGATCAGATGTTCTGCGAGGGGCTCGATCCATTCGACGTCGATCACGGCGCACGTCCTCAAAAAACGCTTGGACGTTTCGACCATTTCGGCCGCCATGACCCACTCCGGGTAAGATTTTTTCCGGTTTTTCTTTTCTTCCGCCGGGTCCAGAATAGAACCCACCCCCGCATCTGCCGGGGCTGAAGAATTGGTCTCGGGGTCCACGTTCCCGTGCGTGTCGATGATGCGGCCCTGAGCGTCGAGCGTCCGGCCCCAGAATTTCGCGCCGGCCTTTTCATGACGGATCTCTTTGGGAAGGTCCTTCGTGCTTCCACCTGGATTTGGCGTTTTTTCGATTTTTGGGGTGGGTTTCTGTTCGGGAACCTGGCGCAAAATGCCGCTTCCGGGCCAGAGCCAGCACTTCCCGCCGCCTCCGACCGCGTATTCGGGGGTCAGCGGCGTTTTCTGCCCGACGTTGGAAAGGAGTCCGCTCAAAAGGGCGCGGTGGATCGCCTCGTACTTCGCCTGGATCTGCTCCGGCTTCGTCCCCGGCACGGTCCCTGGCGTGAGCTGGGACATGTCGCCGTGGAGGAGCTTTTCCGGGAGTTTTTCCTCTTTAAGGATCTGCTGGACCAATTCGCGGAGCTGCTGGTAAACGTCGAACCACTCGCGCATTCGGTTCCACGAGATGAAATTCTGCCTGCACGCTTTCAGGAGCTGATTCCGCGAAAGTTTTTCCTTGAGCCGGGCGTAAAAATCCCAGAGTTTCAGGAAGGAAATGAAGTCGGATTTGGAGTCGAGAAACTGCTCGTGCGCGGCGTCGGCGGCGCCCTGTTTTTCGATCGGCCGCTCGCGTGGGTCGCGGATCTCCAAAGCCGCCGCGATGACCAGGATCTCAAGAAGCGGGTTGGCTCGAACTGCGGGGACGATGCTTCCAGAGTCGTTGAATTTTCGCGGCGTTTTCTTTTTCTTAAACGATGCTGGAGGCATCGTCCCCGTAGTTTTCCCCAGTTCGATCGCTTCCAGAACGATTCGGCCGATGCGCGGGTCAACGGGGATCCGCGCCAGTTTCATCCCGAGCGGGGTCAGATCACCGTCGGGCGTGGCTTTCGTCAGCGCTTTCAATTCAAAAAGGGTTTTGTACCCGTCCCGGATCGCCGCGAGCTTCGGCATATCGAGGAACGGAAACGATTCGACGCGCCCGAGTTTCAGGATCTTCGTCTGCAAAATGACCGACGCCAGGTTGGTGCGCTGGATCTCCGGCTGGGTGTACTCCTCGCGGGAGTTGAAATCTTCCTCCGAGTACAAGCGCACGCAGATCCCCGGCCCGATTCGGCCGCAGCGGCCCTTGCGCTGGTCGGCGGAAGCGCGTGAAATCGGCTCGATTGGAAGACGCTGGGTCTTGGAACGCGCCGAGTATCGGCTGATTCGCGCCGTTCCCGAGTCGATCACGTACCGGATGCGCGGGACCGTGACAGACGATTCTGCCACGTTGGTCGCGATGACGATCCGCCGTTTGTTCCCGGTCGGATTGAAGATTTTTTGCTGCTGCTCGGCCGGCAGGCGGGCGTAAAGGGGGAGGACCTCAACATTTCCCTGACGAAAAAGAGCGAGTCTTTGGCGTTTTTCCTCCCCGGCAAAGAGTTTGGTCAGCTCGTGAATGTCGCGCTCGGTCGGCATAAAGACCAGCATGTCGCCGGGGCCTTTCAGGGCGAGAAACTCTGCCGCACGAATCACCGCCTGATGAACGTCGCCGTCGTGAACCACGCGCGGGGCGGAGTCCTTTTCTTTTTTCGGTTTTTGGCCGTAATTCGGAAGTTCGTCCAGCTCGTCGTCCGCTTCTTCATCATCTTCCTCAAAAATCGGCTGGTAAATCACTTCGACCGGATACGTTCGCCCTTCGACCATCAGGATCGGGACCTTCCGCGTGCCGGTCTCGAAATGGGCGGCGAACCGGGCGGCGTCGATCGTCGCGGACGTGATGATGATTTTCAGATCGGGCCGGCGGTCGGCCAGACGGCGCAGAATTCCGATCAGGAAGTCGATGTTCAGCGAGCGTTCGTGCGCCTCGTCGATGATCAGGACCTCGTACTGATTCAGAAACCGGTCCCCCTGCGTCTCGGCGAGCAGAATCCCGTCGGTCATCAGCTTGATGCACGTCTCCGGCGACGTGTGGTCGGTGAACCGGATCTTGTAGCCGACGAGTTTTTCCGGCGGGATCAGTTCCATTTCCTTTTCTGAAAAGGGGATCGGCCGTTGAGTGCCTTGAGAAAGTTCGTGGGCCAGGCGATTCGCGATGGAAATTGCGGCGATCCGGCGCGGCTGGGTATGGCCGATGAGCCGACGGGTCCCCAAACCAAGCTCCAGGCAGATTTTTGGGAGCTGGGTGGATTTTCCGGAGCCGGTCTCGCCGCAGAGGATCACGACCTGGTTTTCTGCAATCGCTTTTTTGATTTCTTCCCGGCGGGCGGAAACGGGAAGTTCTTCGTCATAAACGAGCGTTGGAATACTCAGTTCCCGCCGTCTGCGCGCTTTTTTCTCCTTCAGTTTTCGTTCCAGCCGGGCCTCTTCCCGGTTTTTCGGATCGGTTTTTTTCGGGTCTTGTGCGGGTTCCTGGGGGTTCGTTGGGGTCATGGGGATCTTTTACTTTCAAAACAAAACGGAGAAACCGATTCCCGATTTCTCCGTTCCTTTATTGTTTGCGCTGATGTTGAGGCTCAGTCTTCGGTGGTCTCCATGGAAATACCACGTCCGAGGCGCTTCCGCATTCCACCCTGCTGATGACCTTCAATCAACGGAGTACGAGCTTCAGGCGAAGAGTAAGCGAGAAGCTGCTCGCGAATCTGATCCTGCTCTGCCGGAGTTCCGAGTTGGTCCACAGCGTCCGCGACGCCTTCCAGAACCGAGCGCTTGACGCCCTGACGAATCCAATCGAAAAAGTTCATGATTTCTCCTTTTCATCCGTGAAAAAAATGGTGAGTTTTAAACGACTCTAAATCAAGTTTCTATTTTAACAGAGATTTGGATTTTGTAAAGAGCTGATGAGTAAAACTTTAACGATTTTTGAAAATTTTCAGGAAAAAGTTTTCGGAACGGTTTGTGTATCTTCGCAGGATTACGCAGATTGTAAAATTTCCCAGTCAAAAGGCTATTCCTTTTTAGCGGAGCAGGGGGGAAGGACTTTTCAGTTTTCCTTCCCCCGAAATAAATGGAAAAGAGCCAAAACGCTATTTTTCTTCGATCTCGATGGTTTTCCAGTACCCGGCCTCATACGACCATTCGTCCGGGTAGTTTTCCAGCTCAAGCTGGATCGTATTGCCCTCGAACGGGGTCAGGTCAAACTCGACGTCCTGCCACGCATCGCCCGCAATCACTTTTTCGAGCTGCGGCGAGCCGTTCACGCGGATCCTCAGGAGCCAGTCGTACTGCGGATGGTTCGTGACCGTCAGTTTCAGGGTGGTTTTTACGCCGTTTTTCACGGTCAGCGAGCGGGAAAGGATGCACGGCGTTTCCCGTTTGAGCGGGTGCGTCATCAGAACGTTCGCCGTCCCCTTCCACTGATCCTTCATCCCCGGGTTCATGTCCGGGCCGCACTGCGAGATTTTCCAGCCGGGGAAGAAATGATCGACCGCTTTTTGGATTTCTTTGTACGCGCGGAATTTGATTTGGGCCATTTCCGCGTCCGTGAATTTCGTATCGAGCGCCGGCTTCGGGTCCCACGAAAGCTCCAGCGGCATCGGCTCGGCTTTCTGGCGCGGGATCACGAAATATTCCACGCCGTCCACGGTCTCCATGCGTCCGCCGGCGGCGATGACCGTCTGGCGGGCGAGTTTCTCACAAACGTCCAGAAGCGCCGGGAAATTGTACTCGGTGTACGAGAATTTAGGCTCGTTCCTGAGTTTTTCGGAGAATTTGGCCGGGAGTTTTTTGAACCCGAGCCGCGTGAAAAGGGCGCCGCCCGCGCTCGACGGATTGCAGTCGGAATCGTAGCCGGCCCGCATCGAAATGACGATGGTCTGGTCCAGATCGCCGTTTCCGTAGAGGAGGCCCAGGACGATGCACGCGCCGTTGATCTTCACGTCGATCGCGCCGTTCGAGGCTTTCTGGTACTCGGGATTTTTGCGGTACTTCTCCACACATTTATTCCACGCGAACGTCCAGTCGTTGGGGTTTTCGGCGTGCCACGCACGCACATCGCGGACCATTTCGGCGTACTGACTTTCTGCAGGGATCGCCGCCAGCCCAGCGTCAAGGAGCTGGTCCACGTCTTCCGTGAAAAAAGCCTCGGCATACATCGCGCCCATGAAGACGCCACCGTAGATCCCATCGCCGTAGTTCATCAGCCGCCCGAATTTCTCGCCCAGAGCAATGACGGAATTCGGAAGGCCGGGGGAGATCAGACCCGCAAAATCGGCCTCGATCTGGTAGTCGATGTCGTTCGGGCAGCGGTTGAATTTCGGGTGGCCGGAGTCCGGTGGAGCGATGCCGGCCCGCAGGTTGGTCCGCCCTGCGTTGTTCGCGCACCAGAGGGCGTACTGACTGTTCGCGAAATCGATCCCGGCCTGGCGGATGGAAGCGTTCAGGCCGTACTGCTCCAGCGTGCGGAGGAACGTCATTTCGACGTACAAATCATCCTGACCGAACGCGTTATTGATCATTTCGGGGGTCCAGACCGGAACGCTTTCCTCGGGGATGATCCGATCGACGAACTTGAATTCCGTCGGTGCTCCCCAGCAGACGCCGGCGATTTGGCCGACCCAGCCGGCCTTCATTTTGTCACGGTACTCTTCCACAGAAAGGCGGCGAAAACCGTCCTCCTGAGCAAAAACCGCGGAAACGCAAAACCAGCAGGCGAGGCAGAGAAACAGGAAAGTCTTTTTCATGGGGAAAACCTCTTCCAATTTTTAATTCATAATTCAAAATTCTTAATTAATCAGTCGATCCATCCACCGCCGAGCATCATCCCGCCGGAGTAGCAGACGGCGGCCTGCCCTGGGGCGATACCGTAAACGGGGGAGTGGAACGTGACGCGGAATTTCTGGTCCTCAAGCGGTGTCACCAGGGCCGGGACGGACGGCGAGCGGTAGCGGATCTTCACCTCGCACTCGAACGGCTCCTTCGGGTCCGGGATCTGCCAGATCGCGTCGGAGGCGGTGAGTTCCGTCCGGGCGAGATCTTCGTGAAGGCCCAGAACCACCCGATTCGTTTCGGGTTCCAGACGCACGACAAAATGCGGCTCCTGAAACGCCAGCCGAAGGCCTTTTCTCTGGCCGATCGTGTAGCGTTCCAGACCTTCGTGGGGGCCGAGGTTTTTACCGTCGAGCGTGACGAAATCCCCCTGCGTGTTCGGGTAGGCGCCGGTTTTCTGGAAAATGCAGTCTTTCACAAACCCGGCGTGATTGCCGTCCGGCACAAAACAAATCTCCTGACTGTCCTTTTTGTGCGCCACGTGCAGCCCGATCTCCTCGGCGATCTGGCGGATTTCTTCCTTTTTGTAAGTTCCCAGCGGGAAAATCAGACGGGAAAGTTTTTCGCGTGGGATCCGGTGGAGGACGTAGGACTGGTCTTTCGATTCGTCCAGGCCGCGCCAGATGCGCGCTTCACGGGTCCCGTTCGGCTGGTCGGTCGGCAGGATCCGGGCGTAGTGGCCCGTCGCGACGCAATCCGCTCCAAGCGAATCGGCGAAATCGAAGATTTTCCCGAATTTCAGCTTGGCGTTGCAGACGATGCACGGGTTGGGTGTCCTGCAGGAAGAATATTCACTCACGAAATAATCGACGATTTGCTGGAACTCTTCGTGAAAGTCCATGATGTGGAGCGGGATCCCGAAACGGTCTGCGACCTTTTGAGCGTCCTGGGCGTCTTCTGAGCTGCAGCAGCCATGCTTTCGGCGGATGGAATTTCCGTCGGAATCGGTTGAGTGAAGCTGAATGCCGTGACGCATAAAAACTCCGGTGACTTTATGCCCGGCCTGGGTCAGAAGGTGCGCACACACACTGCTGTCCACGCCACCGGACATCGCGAGGATGATTTTCATGAGGAAGCCCTCCAGATTTCGATTTTCTTGACGCTGATCCGGCGAGGAAGAAGCTGGACCGGCTTGGAAACGGGGCAAATGGAACAAAAAAACGGAAGGGACCGTGGTTAAACGCCGAACCAGCCGCGCTTAGACGCCCGATTTGAACACGGATTTCCACGGATTCAAAGGATTTGCGCAGATTAGTAAAGAAAAAGTGAGAAATCTTTCTCAAAAAAACCTTTTAATCCCTTAAATCCGTGGAAATCCGTGTTTAAATGGAATTTTGAAGCGGTACGTGCTCCGCGTTGGAGTAAAACTTTACGCCCTCACGGTCAGTTCGTTACGCCTGGCGGGCCAAATATTCTTTCAGGAACACGCCGGTGCGACTTTCTGCGACTTCCGAAACGTCTTCGGGAGTACCGCACGTTACGATTTCACCACCGGCGCTTCCGCCTTCAGGCCCAAGGTCGATGACCCAGTCTGCGGAGGCGATGACGTCCAGATTATGTTCGATCACGAAGACCGAATTTCCTCGGTCCACCAGATCGTGCAGAACGTTCAGAAGCCGTTCAATGTCCGTGAAATGCAGACCAGTCGTGGGCTCGTCCAGAATGTAGAGCGTGTTACCGGTTGAAGTGCGCGAAAGCTCTGAGGCGAGTTTAATGCGCTGGGCCTCCCCACCGGAAAGGGTAGTGGAAGGCTGGCCCAGCTCCAGGTAGCCGAGTCCGACCGAGATCAAACTCTCCAGAGGGCGGTGGATCGCGGGGAAATTTTCGAAAAAGACCGCAGCGTCTTCGATTTTCATTTGAAGCACGTCCGCGATGGATTTTCCTTTGTACAGAACTTCGAGCGTCTGGCGGTTGAAACGTTTTCCCTCACATTCCGGGCATTGCACGTACATGTTGGGGAGAAAGTTCATTTCGATTTTTTGAACTCCCTGGCCCTGGCAGTGCTCACAGCGTCCGCCGCGTACGTTGAAGCTGAACCGGCCGATTTTGTAGCCGCGCTGCTTTGCCTCACGGGTTTCTGTAAAGACCTTTCGGATCTCGTCGAAAATCCCCAAATACGTCGCGGGATTACTGCGGGGTGTACGACCGATCGGGGCCTGATTCACGAGGATCACTTTGTCGATTTTCTGAGCGCCGCGAAGACTCTCATACGGTCCGGGTTTTACGGAGATGCCACCCAGCTTTCGGATGATGGCGGGGGCGAGGGTTTCATTTACGAGCGAGCTTTTTCCCGAGCCGCTCACGCCCGTCACGCAGACGAAATGGTTCAGCGGGAAATCGACCGACACGTTCTGCAGGTTGTTCGTTGTTACACCCTCAATCGTCACATAACGGGTCCGCGTGTTGACCGAGCGCCGCTTGTGGCGCAGGGCGTACTTTTGCATTTCGCCAAGGTATTTTCCCGTGATGGAACGTGGGTGGTTCTGGATCGTTTCGGGCGTTCCTTCCGCCACGATCGTTCCGCCGTGTACACCCGCGCCCGGGCCCACGTCGATGATCCAGTCGGACTGACGCATGATCGATTCGTCATGCTCGACCACGAGCACGGTATTGTCCATCCTCTGGAGTTGGCGGAGCGCCTCGATCAGCTTTTGATTGTCACGGGGATGAAGTCCGATCGACGGTTCGTCGAGTACATAGCAAACGCCGACCAGCCCGGACCCGAGGCCGCCAGCCAGTCGAACGCGCTGCAGCTCGCCACCGGAAAGTGTATCTGCCGAGCGGTCGAGCGTCAGGTAACCCAGACCGACCTGCTTCAGGAATTCCAGCCGTGGCAGAATCTGCGAAATGAGCGGTTCCGCGATGGGAAGCTCCGACTCTTCGTCGAACTTGAGATTCCGGAAAAACTTCAATGCGTCCAGAATACTCAGCGCGGTCAACTCCTGAATCGTGTGCGGGCGCATAAAGTCCTTGCGACGGAAGTCCCCGATCCGCACGTTTAACGCTTCCAGACGAAGCCGCGCACCGTGGCAGGTGGGGCATTCTACCCGACCACGGCAGGAATCGAGCGTCTGACGGAAAGAAACGGAGGAGCCGTTCTGGTACTCGTCGTTCAGAAGGTCGAAAATTCCTTCTACTTTCTCACCGATGGCAGGAAGTTTACGGGTCAAAGATGTTTTGGCCGCCAAATCGGAAATACTGCTTTGGCTTGCCGAAGACAAAGAAGCGCCTGACTGTCCGAAAAGGCTGCTCGCACCGGAAAATTCATTTTCCCCGGACGAATTGTTTTCACCGTTCGCGGAGGCCAATTTGATGTTTTGCCCGTGTTTTATTTCCGCACAGTAGTCGATCATGGATTCTTCCAGGTCGATCGACTTTCCGTCGGTTTCTGGTTCCAGCACGGAATCCGAGTCCTCATTTCCCGACCCAGAGGAAATTCCGCCTTTTGGGGGTTTTGTACTTTTGACACCAGAAAAAGCGGGGTCATCGGGATCATTTTCCTGGAAAGCTCCCACGGAAACAGAAGAAACTCCATCGTCGTCACGTACGGCCGTTGGCTTGAAAGTTCCTTTCATGACGGCTTTTTGCTGCTGGCTCTCCGGAGTGGACACTTCTACTGGGACTTTGGATTCCGTTGTGTTTGCCGGCTCAACCAGCAGTTTGTCAAAAGAAGGGGAGGCGCTGCGCAGTGCCGTGATGGTACTCAGGAATTCCTGTAAATCGAACAGATCGCTCCCGGAACCATAAAGGAGAAAATCCATCTGTGTGTCATTCAGACGTTCCAGCGGCGTATTCCAGCGAATTCCCAGAACCGCAAGGCAGGGAGAAAGACGGGCGCGAAAACGACGCAGGGTCTGATCTGGAAGGTTCTTCCAAATCCCAACCGCTCCGGACGCGAGAGAAAGGCTTCGATTCGAAATGACCAGATCCGGGTCAAACTTTTCCAAATAGCCAAATCCCTCGCAAGTCTTGCAAATACCGTAAGGGCTGTTGAAGCTGAACATTCTCGGCTCCAGTGTGTCGAACTTGATGTTGCAGATCGGGCAGGCGTTTTTGGTGCTGAAAATTCTGTCTTTCCAGACGTTTCCCTGAGGCGTGGTGTGTTCGATCGTTGCGATGATCTGGCCACCTCCGTGCCGCAGACCAAGGTTCAGACTTTCCGTCAGGCGCGGACGTGATGCTTCCCGAATGACGACCCGGTCCACGATCGCTTCTACCGTATGAGGCTGGCGAACGTCCTGCGCAGGCGCATGATCCAGTTCCACGATGGTTCCGTCAACCCGGGCTCGAATGTAACCTGCTTTCCGGATCAGCTCGAAAACATCCTGGCAGTTTCCTTTGCGCTTCTTCACAATTGGCGCGAGGAGCATCATGCGGGTCCCTTCCGGATACCCCATCAGGGTTTCCAGAATTTGGTCGGGAAGCTGTGGGCGAATTGGCCGGCCGCATTTGGGACAGGAAGCGGTTCCAAGCCGGGCAAAGAGGACGCGGAGGTAATCGTAGATCTCCGTCACGGTCGCGACGGTGCTCCGGGGATTACTGATTCCTGAGTGTTGATCGATGGAAATAGTTGGCTGAAGGCCCTCGATCCGGTCCACGTCGGGACGTTCCATCTGATGAAAGAACTGCCGGGAGTAAACGGAAAGGCTTTCGATGTATTGCCGCTGTCCCTCGGCGTACAGTGTATCGAACGCGAGAGAGCTTTTTCCTGAACCACTTGGGCCAGTGATGACGACGAGCCGATTCCGCGGAATGTCCACGTTGATGTTCTTCAGATTATGCACACGCGCGCCGATGATATTGATGCGCTTTTTCTGGTGCTGAACGCTGACCATGCCGGGAAGGGGGGACATAATGCGCCTTTCCAAAAAAAAATCCAGTGGAAATTTCACACCGGATATTATGTCAAACAGTTAAGATCTCCGAATGAACAAAAGTCGGAAAAATCAACCACACTGAGCTTCACGAATAAATAAAACTCACGGCGGGTGAGAAACGTGAATTTCTCACCCAAGTACGAAAAATCATTTGCGATGACGAATTCTCGAACGCATTTTTCTTTTTTTACGACCGATCTTGCGACGACCTTTTCCAGAAACTTTTGTTCCCACGATAAATCTCCTGTAAGTAAGTCCCAGTCACACACAGTGAAGGGAAACTGCCAATGAAAACATAAATTAATATTTTATAGTCTGTATTATAGCAAATTTTCAGACTTTTTACAGGGGGGGCGTTTGACTTTTTGAAAATTTTATTTATAATAAAAAAAGATTTGGGAGCACTTTGGTTTTTCCCCGTTTTCAGATTGGCCTTTGAAACCCTGGTTTGGATTAAATCCAGGGACTTCCTCACCCGACCGATAAAGAGTAAAATGCCAGAAATTATTCGCGATTTTAAAGACTATTCCCTCGCGTTTCCTTGCAACCCACACGATTTGCGTTCGTGTGCCATTGGGTTCCGACTTCTTTTCTGGGCGGATTCTCTGATCGTTTGCGCGGTGTTGCTTCTGACGGCCGTAATGTTCTGGTTCACGGCAAACTCACCTCAGTTTCAGACGTTCCTGGAGGAAGTCACGCCGGAGAAAATCGTGGAAATCCAGAAACTTCCTCTTCTGGAACAGCAGCAGTATTTCTCGGAAGTACTTCCTTTAGACGAATTGAGGCCACCCCTGACTTTGGTTTCGCTTTTCTTTTTGTTTGGGGTTCTGATGAATATCGTCGGGACGATTTTTTGTATGAACTGTCCACCAATTCCCGGAGCCAAATCTTACGGTCTGGCCTGGTTTGGTGTGTGCATTTTGAACGGGATCCCTTTCCTGAGTACCTTTATTCCACTTTTTTATTTGCTGGCGTGGCAGTATTGGCTCTCATTTTTCTTTCGATTGTCGCTCCTTCTGGGGGAAAAGCGCGTTTTGTTGCTCTTGCGTCAAATTCATCGGACGGTTTTTTTCATGATCTTTTCTCTGTTGCTTGCGACACTTCTTTCGTCGTTTCTTTTCTTGCTCGTCCTGGGCTTTTTCGTACTCGGTTTTTTCCAGTACGCCAAGGTCTTGAAGCTCCTTCGGATAAAAATTGACGAGCAGACTCAATTCTGGGATTATGGAAATGACGATTTTCATACAAAAAAACTCGCTTGAGTTCCCCTCCCCCCTGTGTTTTTTCTCAAAATGTGCTATAATTAACTTGTTTTTATGTACATTGCGGGGGATTATATGGATAAAACTTTTTCCGAGACCCAGATTCCAACGGCACTCCAGGGCTTTTATTCGGTTATTCAGGAAGATTTACAGGAAGTTGAACGCCTTCTGAAAGATTTTCTGGCCTGCGATAATCCATTCATTCAGCAGGTTACCGAACACGGTTTTCGGCTCGGAGGAAAACGTATGCGGCCTGCTTTGCACCTTCTTTTCGCGAAAATGGCCGGGAATGTTCTGCCGGCGCATTTTGTTATTGGAGCCGCGTTGGAAACGATCCACACCGCCTCGCTTGTGCACGACGATATTTTGGACGAAGCCGAAACTCGCCGCCATTTGCCTACGGTGAACGCCGTCTGGAATAACGAAACGAGCGTTCTGATGGGGGATTTCATGGTCGCCCGTGCGATGCTTGCTGTGGCCCAACTCCGGAACCAGACAGTTAATGAAATCGTTGCGCAGACGAGCTGTTCGCTATGCGAAGGTGAAATGCGTCAGGTGGGAAGCCGCGGCAGGTTTGACCTGACGGAAGACGAGTACTATGAAATCATCACCGGGAAAACGGCTGCGCTCTTTGAATGTGCGTGTCGGCTGGGCGTTCTGTGTGCTTTGATCCCCGATGGAAATACGGCGGAAATCTCTGCGGAAAATCAAAAGAAAATTGAAAACGCCGCCCTGTTTGGCCGCAGTCTTGGTCAGGCGTTCCAGATCGCTGACGATTTGCTCGATATTTTGGGCACGGAGGATCGGATGGGCAAGACGCTTGGTTCTGACCTGGCGAAACAGAAGCTCACCCTTCCGATCATTCGCCTTTTGGCGGCGCTGGATGCTGTTTCACGTGAAACATTGATCGGGGAAATCCGGAATCGACTTTCGTCAGGGACGTACTCGAAAATTCGCGATCTGTTTTGTGAACACAAGATCTGCGACTCGGTACGAGCGACGACTATCGGACACATTCGGCAGGGGCTGGAACTGTTGAGCGTCTTCCCGGAATCCCAGGCGAAAAATGCAATCGAGGGATTCGCTAACTACGCGATTGAGCGTCAATGCTGAGAAAATGAGGCTTTATTTTTTCAGGGCGCCGCTGCCAGAGTTCGTGGAATTCGACCGGCTGCGTGAGGTGGAACCGCTAAAATCGTTGGAAGATATTTCCTGAGGACTGTAGTTGATACGGAACTGAACGGGGCCAACGGTAAAGGTTTCGTTAGGCTTGATGAGACTTTCGGAATTCTGAATCAGGCGCGTTCCGACGATGGTACCATTGAGAGAGCGCAGGTCCTGAATGTGAACTTCATTCTGATGACAGAAAAGTCGGCAGTGATGGCGGCTGACTTCGGGATGGGCCACGACGAGGTCCGCATCGTTGCCTCGGCCAATGATTGCGGGTAAATTAAGCAAAACCCGACTGCTATCTGTTTCACAGTCAACGACGAACAGTTCGATTTTCATGTCGGGTCTCCATCCTAAAGTCTTTAAATGTCCCTTTTTCTCTATTGTACCCTTTTTCAGTGGAAATGCAAGGAAGAAAAAAGGATTTTTTCAAAAAAACTGAAAAAATCCTTTGGGAAAGAATGGGAAAACGTGGCGGGATTGTTAATCCAGAGCTTTAAGCGCGAGCGTTTTACCTGCTTCGACGCACAGGGCCAGGACCTCGGGAGTGGGGCGCCACTTGCATTTGATCGCGTCGGCGGCAGGAGTCCAGCCCACTTTCTCGAACCAGGCGGAAATTTCGTCCACCGCGTTTTTCCCCCAGCCGAGTGAACCGAACGCGACCGCGTGCTGGATCGGGAAACGGAGCCCTTGCAGGTAGTTCATCACCGCGGCCATCTGCGGAAGTGGCAGGCCATTGAGGGTCGAGCTTCCCAATGCGCAGCACTTCGCGTCCATCGCAGCCGTGGAGATCTCCGTGAGCGTACTTTTCCGCACGTGCAGCATTTGACACGTCACGCCCGGAACGCTCAGAACGCCCTCGTAAATTGACTGGGCCATAATTTCCGTGCTTTCCCACATCGAATCGTAGAAAATTACGACCTTTTTGTCGGCGGTCTTGGTGGACCATTTCTCGTAGGCGGCCAGAATTGCCGGGAGGTTTTTACGCCAAATCACGCCGTGGCTCGGCGCGATCATCTGAATGTCGAGCCCCGCGGCGGCCTTGAGTACTTTTTGCACCTGGGCGCCATACGGGTACACGATGTTCGCGTAGTAGATTTTCGCCTCCTCCATCAGCGTATCGAGCGGCAGTTCGTCGTCGAACCGTTCGCTCGAGGCAATGTGCTGGCCGAAACCGTCCATCGAGAAGAGCAGCTTTTTCTCTGCGACGTAGGTGAACATCGAGTCGGGCCAGTGGACCATCGGCGTGTGAATGAACGTCAGCGTGTTTTCGCCGAGCGAGAGCGTTTCGCCGTTCACGACCAGTTTAAATTTCCAGCCCGTCGTGTCAGCGTAGCCACTGAGGATCTCCTTGCACTTGGCCGTGCAGACGATCTCGGCCTGGGGCATCGCGGCGACCAGGGCCGGCATCGCGCCCGCGTGGTCCTGCTCGGCGTGATTGCAGATGATGTAATCGACTTTTTCGAGGTCCACCAGCTCGCTGACGTTTTTCAGAAGCGTTCCCGCGACGGCTTTTTTCACGCCGTCCACCAGGGCGACTTTCTGGTCACGAATCAGGTACGAGTTGTACGTTGCGCCGCGCTCCGTGTTGTAACTGTGAAAGTCCCGAATGTTCCAGTCAACGAATCCGACCCAGTCGATACCCGGCAGAAGCTCAGTATGCATGAAAAAACCTCCTCAACAGCAAGAATGAACAATGAATAACGAATAACGAATAATGGGAATTATACCACAAAAGGTGGAAACGTCAAGCAAGGGAGCGGTTTTTTCGGGAATATTGAAGGATTTTTTTGAAATCAGGGTTGAAGGACTTGACTAATTGAAAGAATGGTCTAAAATAAATCAGTGTTTCAGACGTTTTCTTTTTCGTTACGGAGTTTTTTATGGCCCTTTTTATTCGTCCCGGTCTTGAGATACCGATTGAGGAAATTACCTTCACGTTCGCGCGAAGCGGCGGCCCTGGGGGACAGAACGTCAATAAAGTTTCCAGCAAAGTCTTTCTTTTCTGGAATCCGTCCCAAAGTGCTGTTTTTTCCGAACAAGTCGAGGCGATCGAACGTATGAAGGAGCAGCATCCGTCTTACTTTACCAACGATGGAACAATCGTGATTTCCAGCCAGATTTCACGCGACCAGCCGAAAAACAAGGCGGAGTGCCTGAAAAAGCTGCAGGCGCTTCTGGTTCAGTCGCTCAAAAAGCCCAAGCGGCGTATCGCGACGAAACCCACCCGCGGTTCGGTCTTCCGCCGCCTCGAAAATAAAGCGCGAAACGCCCAGAAAAAGGCGAATCGGCGTTTTAAGGGCGAATAAGCCTTCCAAGGTAGAATTTTTCGGGAATTTTCAAGAAAAACCCACTGGGGGGGCTTGTTTTTTTTCAGATTTCGAGTATTATAAAAGTATAAGTCTGGAAGATAAGCGAATGGCTAGCAGCCTCATTGGAAATGAGGTGCCCCTGTAAGGGGTTGCGAGTTCGAGTCTCGTGTCTTCCGCTCAGGGCCTTGGGGGAAACCACAAGGCTTTTTTTGTAGGGTCGTATTCTTAAACAAAAGAGCGTGGATTTCACAGACCATTATTCAGAAATCTGCGGAATCCACGCGGTTCACGTCAGAAAATACTTCCAGGCGGTTTAGTCTTCCCGATTGGAGATTTGGGGAGACCGGCATGCTGACCGAAATGCAGCCTGGGCCTTGAGCAAGTACAAGATTCTTCCAGCTTACTTTCGGCCGAACACGCTTAACCGGTTTCGACTAATTCTTGATCCACTCGTCATAGAGTTCATCGATATCCGTTTCACTATAGTTGAGCTTCTTGATGCACGGATACATGTCATCGAGCATTTTGTAAGTGATTGCAATATAATTGCGAATCATCGCAGAAGAGAGTTTGCCATCTTCAAGATTGATGCCAATACGGAAACGATAATCTCCATTGTCAAAGTCCATAATGAAGCTGCCAACCATAAGACCCAAATTGGCACGAGTCAGAAGTTCTGCCGCCTTGGAACGATACTGTTCCGGAATGGCAGTTTCCTGGAAGCCAATCAGAACCATTTGATTTTTTTTCTCTTCACAAATGAAGAACAAATGGTAGTTACAGTTCTCACCTTTGATACCGGTATGAATCACTTTTTCATCCGATTCCTCGTAGTTCCAGTCTTCCTGCTGGAGATATTCGAGGACCTTTGCTTTAATACTTTTCATAACTACTCCTTCTGCCAGAAAAGGTAAAAAAGGAAACTACTTCCATTTTGAGATGACAAAAAACTCCCTTAAACAGTTAAATGTACAACTGCTTCAAGAGCCATTTCAAAATGAACGGATACAAAACTACAAAAGATTCAACTACGAAAAGCTAATTAAAGGATGCAAGATTTTAGACATAGATCAAGTGACTTTACTCCAATAATTATTCTAAGTATATATTAAACCGCGATTTTAAAAAAATGCAAGCGTTTCCCCGCCCTTTTTCAGGAAAAAAGCAAAAAAATGTCAAAAAAACGGATTTTTTTGCTTTTGTGTAAAAAATGCGTCAAATCGGTGTTGAAGATTGGATTTTGTGGGCTTTAAGATTCGATCAGACTGTGATAAGATGGATAAATAAAAAAACAAAACCACGGCAGAGCAAAATGGGAGAAAACGCTCTGCCGCGGTGTTATTTAAATAAAAAACAAAAAATCTGTTCCGTTTTCACGGATTATTCGGCGCAGTCATGACCGGGCTGTTTTTCTTGAAGGGAGGATTGCCATATTCAGTTGCCGGAACCTCCAGCCAATGGATCGCGGCTGCAAGCGATACGAAAATCAGCGAAAGAACCAATAACATCGTGTAAAGGTCCATGCGAGGCGGACGGTACTCGATCGGTTTGTCCTTTTCTGACTCTTCCTCTTCTTCGCCGGCTTCTTCCCCATCTTCACCCTCCTGGGAAAACTCAGGAGACGCTTCTTCCGTTTCATCCGTGAATTCAGGGGTTTCTGAATCGTCAGTCGCTTCGGTCTCTTCTGTGACTTCTTCTGTTTCCGCCTCTTCTTCAGGCAGGAAACCGTCTTCCGGAAGTTCTTCCATCATCTCATCATCAGGAAGGAATTCATCATCTTGTTCGCTGCTCATGGGTCACCTTTGAATTAGAGGGGTTTGACGATACAGCCGTTCACAACGTTAATGCTTTGTTCACTGCGCAGGTTGGCGAACGTACAGGTCGCTGTGTCAGTCGTTACGTTTTCCACGTCCACGTCACAGAGGTAACGGCTTCCATCCTGGGAAAGGAGCTGGAATTTATGACCAACACGGACGCCATCGTCGCTGCCGATATTAACCTTGATCTTACGTCCGGCAGCCTCGATGACCCGGCCCTGAATCATCGCCGGCGGCGCCTGGTTGCGGTAGTAATCCAGATCGTTGATCATATTGTTGTAGGTCAGAACTTCTTTCGCGCGGATATTTTCCTTAACCAGATCTTCCTTCTGTTCCTTCATTTCTTTGAGCTGAAGTTTGAGCTGGGCGGTTTGATTTTCGTAATCGGTACTTGTCGCCAGTTTGTCGGAAATGCTGGAGATTTCTTTCTGGAGGTCGTGAACGGAATCGCGCAAGGTCGAGTGGATCGTGTTCATCTTGACCAGAGCATTCAGGGTCCCTTCGAGACGTCCGTTGGTTTCCTGATAAGCGTTGGCGATCGTTTCATTAAGTTTGCTGATTTCCTCGACCTGCGAGTTTTTCACGACGTCCACTTCTTTGGCCGCGTTGGTGCTTTTTTGAAGCGCGACTTCATAAGTACCGACCAGGATGGCGTAGGCATTACGCAGTTCCTGATTTTCTTTCTGACAGTTTTCCAGCTGCTGAATCAGTCCAAGGGGATAGCCGTTTTTCGTATCCGTATTATTGGCCATTCGCATCCAGTTGACCTGGGTCATGTACACGACGACGGTCAGGGACATTAAAACCAGACTCAGTACTAAAGTGAGCACAACGAAAATTTTTCCAACCAGGTTCATAGGAGTCCTTTTTACCGATTGCTTTATGTGCGTTTATTTTACCAATGATTTGCGGAAGACTATTTTTCAGGGGTCTTCTGGTCCAACGTGAGGCTTCTTTCGCGTTTTTGAAGCGTCAAAATCTGTTGGTTCAAATCCTCGATTTTATTCATATTATTAATGTACTCGTGCATGGCGCGAATACGTGAGTTCCGTTCGTTCTGGACTTTCACGATCAGTTCGTCCGCCTGAATACGCGCTTTCAACATATAAATCGTGAAACGAAGCATCTCGATCGAGTGATGCGCCAGTTTGGCTTCCTGTTCCTTGACGGTCGCGCAGTAACCTTCATATTCTTCTTTGCGCTGATTGACCTCAGAAGCCAAAGCATCGACGACCTGATCGCGAAGCCCCTCTTCCAGTTCGATTTCTTCCTCAAGCAGCTTGTAACGGCTGCGGTAACCAAGGCCAGCATCCGAATCTTCCAGTTTGGCAGTGGCCGCTGCGACTTTTTTGGCTTCCGCTTCCGCTTTCGCGCGCCAGTTGGTGTGCGTCATGTACACAGCACTTGACATGGCAAAAAGCAGCAAACTGAATATAAAAATCAAAACGACGAGTGTTTTCCCAAACAGGTTCTTCATCGAGCCGTTCTCCCAATTATCAAAACCCCTCACGAAAAAACCGTTGGGGAAATTCGTACCCGTTAATATCGCCGTGTTTCCAAAAAGGGACACAGGCAGAGATAATGGTAATACATCTTTTGTCAGTTATCGTTTATCCGCCAGTTTTTCTGAAAAGATAATCAGACCCGTTTCAAAACTTCCTTTCTTTTTACGTTACAGAGTTCCGTTTGGTTCGGTTGTGTGGATTATAAGAAGCGGAGCTGAAAGGCCGAGAGTGAAGAAAAAGAGTAACAAGAAAATAAAAAAAGCCGGTAACCCGACTTTTTTTATAGGATCATTCAAAGAAAATAAGAGCGAGACAAAGCTCGACTCTTATTTACTCTGAATATTTAGGGTCCTTCAAAATCAGACCAGTTCTTTTCTGACACCCACTAATGTCTTCAAACGTTCAGCAAGCAGAGAAGCGTCAAACGGTTTCCGGAACGTCTCATTGATCAATGAACGATCCACCGCATTTGCGCTGCCATCATCCGGCAGAAGAGCGATAAGAATAATGTCAGTAAATTCAGTATTGCGCCGCAGATTTTGACAAATCTGCATAGCTTCCGTTCTGCCGATTGAATAATCGACTACAATACAGTCAGGGTGAAAACTCTCTGTCTGGATTCCCGCATCAAAACCACTCGCTGCGACTTCAACTTTGAACTGATGATCAAGTGGAAGCTCGCGGCGAAGATTCTCGATGAGAACCTGATCCTGCGCAACGACCAAAACTTTCGCGACAGCGGCATCTTCCAGCTCGGTAGTCGGCATCCCGTGTTCTTTGAGGAACCGGAGGAGGTATTCACGCGGAATACGACGGTCCTGTGAACCAGGAATACGATAACCTTTCAGACAGCCTGAATCAAACCACTTGCTAACGGTACGCGGGGCCACTTTACAAATTTTGGCAACCTGACCAGTTGTGAAAACCTTCATGGTAGGCTCTCCGATATAACAACTCGCCTCGACTCAATTACCTGAATCGCCCCCCTTGGGCTTTTCAGGATCAGATCCTCTCTGAATTATAATTTCCCTGGAGCATAAAAACTCCAACGTCCTTTTAACCCAGTTTGGGTTGAGGGTCTGAACTGTAACTGCTTCAATCATTTTTGTTTTGCAGGTTTTTGCACCTATGCTTGATTTATCATCGGCACGGGAACGTTTTATGTTGAGGAAAAATCGGAATTTTTCAAATTTGTCAAAAAAACTTGCCAATTTCGATTATTCCATCTGCAATAGCCTGTTTCGCTTTACAGAAAGACAAAACGGATTCGTCTTGTGACTCCGCTTCACTGCTGTAAACAATACATACTCGGTCTTGCGACTGTCTGTATGGATTGAACTGGTTTTATGAAAAATTTCAGTTTTACCAGCTGCATTTAATTTTTCGTGTTTTGAGGGGTTGAACTTTAGGCTTTCCTGAATTTTATTCAAATTTTAGGAAAAACTCCTCTTTTTTGTTGTTTTAACGTCTGATGATAATAAAAGAACACAATTATTTTAATGGCATTCTGTAGAAGGTTTTGATCATGCAGGTCCCGGATGACTGGAAATGGCTTTTCTCACCAGAGGGACAGGAAGTATTGAAACTTGCCGAAAGCCTGCCGAATCAAGACGATCTGAAACTTTTGACCGTTCTGCGCGAAAAATATCATTTGGCCCCTGAATACGCTGCTTTGGCCGTCCAGCAAATCAAACTTCGTGAACGGGGAAAGGTCAAATTTCCCGAAACAGCCAGCCGAATGTTCTTCACCTCTGTCGGGCTGGAACAATCTACAGACGCTTATGTGGCCGCCTACAAGGCCTCGCGATTCCCCAAAGGGGTTCCCCTTGCAGACATTTGCTGCGGCATTGGAGGGGACCTTTCCGCCCTGGCGCTTGAACACCCGGTTCTTGGGGTGGATGCAAGTCCTCTGGTCGCAGCCATTGCCGAGAGAAATCTTGAGGTGATAATGGGGGATAGTATTTCTGTGGAGGGTAGGGTACGTTCAGTTACGGCGGAGGAGTTTTTGACTCAAACCCGCCCCGAGGATTTCCCCTGTATTCACATCGACCCTGATCGGCGCAGCGAGGGGGTTCGTACTTCACAGATCGTTTGGTTTTCGCCAGGGCTGGATGTTATTGAACAATTAATTAAAGACCGACAGACTGCGGCAGTGAAACTCGCACCAGGGACCAAAGTGCCGGAGGCGTGGTTGAAAAAAGCGGATGAACTCGAATGGATCGGCAGGAATCGGGAGTGCCGGGAACTTCTGGTCTGGTTTCGGGATGGTACACGGCAACCGGAAGGGGCTTTGAGACGTGCTACTATTTTAAAGGCCCATTCTTCGGAAGTCGCCTGGACGATTTGCGGACGTCCCGGGATTCCTGTTGCCGCTGCGGAGGTTCCGGGACGGTATATTTTTGATGTGGATTCCTCGATTTTGGCCGCTGATCTGGAAGGGGAAGTGGCGCAAAAATATAATTTAAGTCGCATAGGTGAAGGCTCTGTTTATTTAACTGGGCAAAATTTAATTATAAATTCAGGAATATCATGTTTTGAGATTTTAACGATTGTACCTCTTGATAAAAAAAACGTCATTAAAGAAGCGAGAAAACTTGGGTGGACAAATCCTGAAATCAAAAAACGTGGAAATGTTCCAGAACCGGGAGTCGTCCGCAAATGGTTTCACGGTCCTGAAAATAAAGTTTCAGGGACGATTATTCTCGTTCAGACAACCGGGCGTAGTTTTGCGGTTTTCTGTGAACGGAAAGTTAAAACAGGAACCGTTCAAACAGAAAGTGATACCATCCCGAATATCAAAAAGGTTACGATTTAATTCATTTCTTTCTTAAAATTTTTCATTTTTTTAATTTTTTTTGTATTTTTTCTATTGAAGTGCTTGACTAATTCCAAATAATTGATAAAATAATAACAAATGAGAGTAATTTTCATTGCAGAAAATTGCTATTACAGGAAAACTTTGTCTCAAAGCAGGCATAGCCCTGTAATAGGTAATTCGATTGAAAAAACAGGGATGAATGAAGAATCGGTCTTCGTTACACATGGCTTCCCCCCAGCGATGGGATTGAGTGTTTTTTCATTTTTTTCGTGAGGTTTTAATAATGAGCAATTCCCCAGTGATTTACGAACGTCGTGTACAAACCATCGTAGAGCGCTCCCCTCGCGCCAGTGTCATTTTTCCTGACTGGCGTGCAGGAAAAGAGTGCTGGTTGTTTTTGAGTGCGCATGATGACGATGTAACGTGTGGCGCATCCTTGACTCTCCAGGCTGGTTTGTATGAAAAGGTGGACGTCCATGTTGGTATTTCGGCAAACGGCTGCATGGGTTACTGTCGGCCGGAGCACAAGACAACAATAGCGGCCATTCGTGAAAAGGAAGCGAAAGAATCCTACGCTTTCCTGGGTGTAAAACCTGAAAATTTAAATTTCCTGGGTTTTGACGACTGTAGCTTCTACCTGAACGCTGGCCGTCGTTTTGCCGATAAAAACACGAAAACCCCGGTCATTGCCGGAGCTACTGGCCTCCAAAACTCATACGTCTGGCTTCTGCGTAAAATCCGTCCCACCCGCCTGTTCCTGCCCACCCCAACCGACCTTCATCCTGACCATCAGCTTACCACCAAAGAAATGCTGATCTCCATTTTCCACGCGCAGGGAAATATCTGGCCGGAACTTGGTAAGCCACTCGCAGAAATTCCCCGCCTGTATGAGTATTCCTGCTACAGCGATTTCATTACCCCGCCGACTATGCGTATTCGCACGAATGACGAAATGTTCGAGAAGAAAGTAAAAGCGGTGGAAATGTACAAGAGCCAGGAACAGATCGAGCTTCTGGTTCAGTCGATGCGTGAAGGCGGTGCGCAGGAATATCTGCGTGAAATCGTCTTTGACATCATGACTCCGCACAAGCACGACAAGGTTTTCGATTGAGTTTTCAGGAAAATACTTTTTCCTCAATGGCGAGAGCTTCGCGGGATGCGAGGTTCCCGCCTTTTTTAATTTAAAATACAAAAAATGCGTTTTTTTCTCCCAGGCTCTTGATTTTTTGGGGACTATGTGTTATAATGACGTTTCTTTAATTTATTCAAGGAGGGAAAAATGGAAGAAAATCAGGAAACTCAACCGAAAGAACTCAGGCCTGCTTCAACGCTGGTGCGTTTAAGCGAGAGGGAAATCCAGAAGCAGAGGCGGCAGGAAATTCTAAATATGAGTATCGCGCAGATAGGACTTTTGGTCCGTACAACGAACTGTCTGGAATCCGAAGGTATTCTCACGGTCCGTGACCTGTTGAACAGCTCGCCGGAACGGCTTTTGAAGATTTCAAACTTTGGACATAAAACGCTTCTCGAAGTTTACGATGCGCTGGAAAAACTGGGTTTTACGAGAGAAACAAAACGGTAACTGATTTGGAACCCCGGATTTTGGCTTTTGGAACGACGCGCATCCGAGAAGAACGTCGCCCAAACCCCTGCGTTTCCGCGGCTTGCGCTTGAAAATGAAAGATCGCTCCTGGCTTTATACCAAAAAACGAGGCAATCATCGAACGGATTCCCGGCTCGTGGGAATCATCGTGGAGTTTGCGTTTGCGGCTTTTTGTATTCTGGCGGGCGCGATCGGGATGCTCTGGCTGCTTTTCTTCAGTGTTTTTCCGGAGTGGAAAATTCACGAACGATACGAGAAAACCATCTGCACGGTACTCGACAGCAGAATTGTTCCGCGTACGATTTTGGGGAATCAGCCTCTTCCGGATGAAACGGAAGCCCCATCTCTTTTTGAGGACACTCCGAATGAAAAGGGAACCGAGCCGAAACGGGGGAAATTCAGTGTTAAAAAGTTTCGTTCCAATCTTCAGGACGTTTATTATTTGCCGGAAATGCAGCTGAAATACAGCGTGGACGGTGTGGAAAGGACGAACTGGACGTCCAATTTCGGGGCTATTGCCCGATCTTCCCGTTTCGCGACTCGGGAGAACGCACAGAAATTTCTTGATCAGTGGCAAAAAGATAAAAATTACGATTGCCTTTTCAACCCGGAAAATCCTGATCAAGTGGTCATTATGCGCGGCTGGCATTGGGAGAACTTCCTCGCCCTTACGATTCCAGCCTCGTTGATCGTCATGGGGTTGGGGGTTATGCTTCATGCCTTGACGGTTCCGCGCATTGGAGGTTCCAAGGAGTTGGCGGCCGTTCAGACCCTGGCAAGAAACCGGTTTGAAAACGAGCAGGTTCAGGAAGAGAATTTCCCGTATATTCCATCGGTGAACGACATCATGGACAGTCCGGGGATTCGTCTCAGTTACCGTCTTCCGATGATTGATTCACCAGCCTGGACCTTGGGGGTTTTGGCGGCAGTCACTTTGACGTGGAATGTTGGCTGTGTCCTTTTCCTGACCATTTTCGTTTTCAGTTTTCCTGGCACGTTCGCAGATTGGCTGCGTTTCTGTTATATGATTCCCTTTCTTGGAGTTGGGATCTGGCTTCTGATCCACACGATGATCGAGTTTCGGAACACAACGGTGGTGGGGCCAACGATTGCGGAAATCAGTGAATTCCCGCTCATCCCCGGTCGGCCGGTACGTATTTTTCTTTCGCAGGGCGGTGAACTCCCGCTTCAGTGGCTAAACGTTGTTCTGATTTGTGAGGAAGAGGCCGTTTTCACGCATGGGACCAACACAAGGCGGGAAAAACTGCGTATTTATCAGCGTTTGATTTTTGGCGAGGAACGAGTGGACATTACACCTGATTGCGCCTTTGACGTGGAATTTCCACTGGAGATCCCAAACGAGGCCATGCACTCTTTCGTCTCGCCTCATAATCAGATTAATTGGCGGCTGATAGTTCAGGGAAAAGTTGGCAAGTTTCCAATGTTCGAGCGTGTATTCCCGTTGATCGTGTACCCGGAAATTCAGAAGGAGGCGGAAAGATGATTGCGTCGGTAATCATTCAGTTTGATCGCCAGCCGCACGATTTCGAGCCGAGGGAAATCGTGACCGGGACATTTCGAACGGTCGATGTTATTCCAGAGGAAATTTCCAGACTTGAGTTTTCTGTTCTTTGGTTTACCGAAGGCAAAGGCGATGAGGATCTGGGCGTACATTTCTTTAAATCGTTGGGGGAAGACGAACACGCTGACGAGCCCGATTCCACGTCGGGAAACGGCATTAATCAGGTATTCTTGCAATCCTCGGACGAGGAAGGCTTGACGTACTTTTTCTCGGTTGGCCTTCCTTCCTCTCCTTTGACCTGGCACGGCAAGATCCTGAAAATTTATTGGTGCGTTCGAGTGCGGCTTTATCTCAAAAATGGCCGTGAAGTGATGAGCGAGCGAGAGTTTAACGTGGGTAAAATCCCGCCCGTACACGTGGAACTGAATTAGGAGCGGCGTCATGCGTGAAGAAAACCCTTTTTGCTCCCGCCGCATTAAGCCTGGAGCCATTCCGTTTTATTTCCCGGAAGGGATTTCGAACCAGACGCTGGTCGAAACGCTGCGCTCGAATGCCTGGTGCGGGCAGATCATCGGTCCGCACGGCTCCGGCAAATCGACACTTTTGGCTTCGCTTTTACCCGAAGTGGAAAAGTGTGACCGTCGGATCGTGCACCTAGAGCTTCAGGATGGTGTACGAACGTTACCGCTTTCTGATGAAGATTTTGCTGGCATGGATGAGAATTCTCAGCTGGCGATCGACGGTTATGAGCAGCTTTCTTACTGGGAACGGCGCAAAATTCGCCGAAAGTCCGAGAAGCAAAAATTCGGTGTGATCGTTTTGGGGCACGAGCCGCTGGAGTATCCGGACCTTTACCAGACGTCCAGCGAGCTGAGCACCGCCAAATTGATCGTCTCGCGCCTTCTGGAAAATACCATCGTCCGGATCCCCGATTCTGTGGTGGAAGAGCATTTCCGCCAGAATAACGAAAACCTGCGCGAGATGCTTTTTTCTCTGTACGACGTCTATGAGGATGCGTACAGCAATCTGAAGGCCAACTTCTGAAAATCGGCCCGGCTTAATTCTCGGCTTGGGCCAGTTTCTTCAGGGCCTTCCAGTAATCGGGAAGCTGCTTTATCGCCACAAACTGCCGTTTCATCTCGTGAATATTCGCACAGGGTGAGCCGAGATACGTCCCTTTTTCTGTCAGGCTTCCCGGAACTCCCGCTTGAGCGCCAACGACGACGCCGTCCGCAAGGTGAATGTGATCGGCAAGACCGACCTGACCCGCCAGCACGACGTAATCCCCCGTCGAGGTACTTCCCGCAACGCCGACCTGGGAGCAAAACAGATTCCGGCGGCCGATCTGGCAGTTGTGTCCGATCTGAACCAGATTATCGACCTTGGTCCCCTGACCGATACGCGTTGAGCCGAAGGTTCCGCGGTCCACCGTCGTGTTAGCCCCGAGTTCCACGTCATCGGCGAGTTCCACGTTTCCGAGCTGTGGCGCGAGAACGTGCTCACCGGAGCTGGAGTCGTAGCCGAAACCGTACGCGCCGACGACGCAGCCGGCGTGGAGGATGCAGCGGGCGCCGATAACACACTTCTCATAAACCGTCACATTTGGGAAGAGTATGGAATCGTCCCCGATCCGGACCCCTTCCATGAGGCAGACGTTTGGGTGAATGATCACATTCGCGCCGATTTCCACGTTTGGACCGAGCACCGCGTTGGCCATGATCGTCACGTTCGGCCCGATTTTCACGGACTCATCGACCACGGCCCGGGGGTGGATCCCAGGTTTCGGACGAGCGAGCGGCGGGTTGAAGAACGTCACGATCTTCGTGAAAGCGGCGTGAGGATTCTCGGCGAAAAGAAGCGCGGTTCCTCGTGGGTTCCACTTCGTCATTTCGTCCCCTTCGAGTTTTTCAGCGGCTTTGGCCGGCAAAATCACGGCTGACGCGGTACACTCGGCGAGACTGGCGAGTTTCTTCAAATCATCCAGAAGCGTCACACATCCAACTTCGGCCTCTGCGAGCGGAACCGCCCGCGTGATTTCAACGTCTTCGGAATTCGCGGCGAGGAGTTCCGTTTCAAGGAATTGGGAAAGGATGGAAAGGTTCATATTTCAAAGGGACCTGACTGGCGGAGTTCTTTAATACTCGAAAAGGGAAAAAACTTTTGCGTCGCACTGTGATTCCAGAAACTCGCGCCCTTTGCACTCCGTCGAAAGCTCCATGGCGAAACTGTAACCGACCACCTTGGCGCCAACCTTTTCCACCAGCTTGCGGCAGGCGTCCACCGTGCCGCCCGTCGCGAGCAGATCGTCCACGATCAGGACCCGTTTGCCGGGCTGGATCGAGTCTTCGTGCATGCAGATCGTGTTCGTGCCGTACTCCAGCGTGTAGTCCTGAGTGATGACTTTGCGCGGGAGTTTGTGCGGCTTGCGGATGATCACGAGCGAAGCGTGAAGATTGATCGCCATCGGAGCGGCAAACAGGAACGCCCGGGCTTCCGGCGCAACGATGACGTCCGGTTTCAGTTCTCGAGCGGCTTCCGTCATGAGGCGGCACGCTTCGGCAAAAGCCTCAGGAGCCTGGATCAACGTGGTGAGGTCACGGAAAATAATGCCCGGTTTCGGAAAATCCGGGATGGAAGTGATGTATTTTTTAAAGTCCATGGAAATTTAAAGGGTTAAAGGTGAAATTGGCGAGCGGGGTCAGTTACAGCCTGTTGCACATACCACCCCGCCAACTAATCCCATCTTGTATTTTCCTGAA
>JAUMVK010000080.1:0-7949 GCA_030530205.1 Thermoguttaceae bacterium
TCTTTACCCCGAAATTACGTACACGAACCTGACTGCTTTACGGAATCAGAAACAGTACGACGCGGTATGCGTTGCGGATTCGGATATGCTGTTCACCAAGGACCTCACGTACCTTTTTGATCTGGCGGTAACGGAGAAAAAAGTCGTAGGGAATCTGTTTGAATTCCAGAACGTCAAAGGGCTGTCGAAATGGTTCCTGGTGGTTCCCAGAGAATTTATGACTCCGGAATACGATGAAAAGATCCGTTCCATCCTGTACGAATCGAAATCGGACGAGCCGGCGCTTCGCGAGGTTTACAGTGACAATGTGCTGAATGTCGTCGGGAAGGAACTGTATGTACCGGCCTCTCATAAACCATTTCGGGACGAGGGGATCATCCATTACTTTCACGGCCCGAAAAGCTGGCAGATGTCGCGGGAGGAAGCTCCGAGATATTACCGCACGTTAGACGAAATCCATTCCAAAGAAACCGGTGTGCCTCTGGAATACGAGCGGATCGTCTGCATTAATCTCGATTCGCGCCAGGACCGGTGGGAACAATTTAAAACGGAGTTTCCGCAAGATGTTTTCTCCAGTACCCTGACACGTTTTTCGGCGGTCGATGGGACCAAAGTGCCACGCCCATCGTGGTGGAAGTCCTGGGAGAGTAACTGGGGGTGTTATTTGAGTCACCGCCAGTTGCTGGAAAACGCTCTGGAATCCGGCACGGAGAGCCTGCTCGTATTTGAGGATGACGCGGTCTTTATCGAGAATTTTTCAAAACGGGTACGGGAGTTTCATGCCATGCTCCCGACCGGCGCCGAATGGATTTTTTATGGTGGAGAGCATTTCAAACCGGAGCGATACCCGATAGAACGCGTCAACTCCTGTGTTTGCCGTGCGAACCGGATCGTGCGTACTCACGCGTATGGAATACGCTCGCGCCGGGCGATGAAACAAATTCTGGCCTGGATCCAGTCGCCGGAAGGGTGGTATCATTTCCATGTGGACACGCGCTATGCCGACCTGATGCAGCGGCACAGTATCGAATGTTTTGCCCCCAATCGCTGGCTCGTGCATCAGCGGGCGGGTCATTCGGACATCATGTCCAAATATATGGATTACCGATTCCCGGACGCGATTGATTATTGGATGTAACGGGTACCGTGTGTGATATTTCAGAGGATGCGTTTCTCTGGAATACTCGAATTTCACTTCCTGACGACAGTAAGGATAAATCCCATGAGTAATTTCGAGCTTTTCGATGACGACTTTTGGACCACACGGTCTTCAGGAAACATCGCAGGAACGACACCTTCTGGCGGTGGTTCGAGTGGTCAGGGTGATCCACCGCCGCGGTGCGAAGGCTGTGATGAAACCTCCCCCTATGGGGAAAATTCATGTAGTTCCGAGCAATCCTGCGGCTGCCCAGTCGATGGGGCAAATCCCAGATCGGCTTCCGGTATTCATTATTCTAGCGGCAGTACACAAAAGACCTATACCGACGCAAGCGTGGGCGGCGGCGCGGTTCCCTGGAACTTCAAAAGAACCCAGGACTCACACGACCAGTACTACCTTTCACGATCGGCTGGTACGGGTTGGAAAACATCTCAAACCGCGCAAATCGGGCAATACCCCAATTTTTATCGTGTCGAATTTTCGGAAAAAGACACTGTAAACTTCTCACTGACACCTGCTCCTGACGGCACATACAAAGCGTTAGACAATTATCCCGAAACGCTGACGATCGACCCGGTCACAAGCGCTTATACCATCGTCCGCAAAAATGGGACCGTCTGGAATTTCAGTGGATCCACCATCGCCATCCTGCAACACGTTCAGAACGAAGAGGGGCGGCAGACGCTCTTCTCTTACGATTCAGCCGGTCGGCTTTGGAAAGTTCAGCAGCTATCCGAAACGGAGCAAGTCGTTTCCGAAATGGAATACACCTACGACACGGCCTCTCAGGAATCGATCGTTGAAATTGTTGTGCGTAAGGGGAAATCGGGAATACTTCACAATCAAACGCGCATTGCGTACGCCTACTATCAGGAGGGTGAGAACTTTGGTAATGCCGGTGATCTGAAGATGGTCCAGAACGCGGTATGGTCGGAAGCCGCGCAAGCCTGGCAGGATACGAGCGCCGAGTATTACCGATATTATACGCAGTCGGGCACGTTTGGGAAAAAGCACCAGCTCCGGATGGAGTTCAATGCTGTCGATTTCGCCTTTTTATGGGAAAAGTTCGGTGAACAGTGGCAGACGATCAGTGATGACACCGCATTGGATTATTGCACCCAATACTTCGAGTATGACGACCGGAACCGTATCTCGCTGACCCGCAAAAACCGGAATCGGCTCGTGTTCCGGTATGCGTATGAAAACTACGCTGAAACAAGCGATTACAACGCCATAACCTGCAAAACAATTGAGTACGGGCCACACGGTGAACAGACACTCGTCTTCACAAACTTTCGTGACAAGGTCCTCCTGAAGAAAATCACTCCTCCTGACACATCGGACGAACCCCCGGCCATTTACTATTTCCGATACGACAGCCGCGGAAATGTGACTCATTCCTACAACCCGAAATGCGTTCTTGATTATTCCATTGAAACCGGTCAGAGCGCCACTCTGAACGTAAGTCTTTCACCCGATGAAGGGCGGATCGAGATCACGGAATACGGCAACGGAACCACAACGCCAGCCGACCAGCCGCTCGCGAGGTACCTTCAGAATGGCACATCGGGAAATCGAATCATTCTTCAGAGATACGAGTACACCAAACGTCAGGTGGATTCCCGAATCAAGTGGTACGTCAGTTCCTCGACACACTACACAGACGAAGCAGGAACGAATTCTGCCACGACCAGCTACGCCTATACGTTTTTCCCGAACTCGCTCCAGATTTCCCGGCGTACGACAACACTTCCCGACTCCGCCAATCGTGAGGAATGTTTCGACATCTCGGGCCGAATCACCTGGCAGAAAGACGAGTTGGGGATTATCACGTATCATGGATATGATGTGGTTTCCGGTCTGGAAATTCGGACGATTCAGGATGTGGACACAGCAAAAACGTCCGATTTCACGACTCCGGTTCCGTCGGGCTGGAGCACGGTCCCGGAAGCGGGAAAACATCTGATTTATGAGACTGAATACGATGTTCAGGGCCGCGTAACGCAAACACTTGGGCCTGCAAATGAGAGCGTAAACACCGAAAACCGGAACATTCTCACCCGATCGGCCCGCTGGACGATATACGATGACGTGAACTTCAGGATCACCAGCGCAAACGGCTTTATCCAGATCGGTGAAAACCTTGCAGAGCATATCGTTAATCCTGTGATCGTCACAATTTCCGACGTCAATGGCCGTCTGCTGGAATCGATCACCGCACGCCGGATCTCAACTTCGGGCAGGCTTACCGCAGCGGATGTGTTTTTACAGACGGACTACCTGTCGTGGAGCGTGAATATTTATGCTGGCGACCAGCTCGTGGAAAAGCGTGACTACTTCACCATTCCCACGAACGGCCCGGGCGAGGAAAGCGCCCACTACAATGCCACCCGCTATCATTACGACGCTTACGGACGGCGTGACCTCATTATTTCCCCGGACGGGACGGTTACGAAAACGGTCTTTGACTGGCAGGACAATCCGACCCAAACGTGGCTGGGGACTTCGCCCGCAGACCTGACTCTTGTCGCCGAAACGCTGTACGGCGGCGAGGATGGCGGCTGCCCCACCTGCTCCGGTACGACCGCGAAACCACGCCTCACGATTCAGCACGTGGATGCCGATACCATGCGGATTACCGAGTACGGCTACGACTGGCGCGGGCGGCGGATTCACGTCCATAATGAAGAGGACGAGAATGGGCTGAGCATATACAATCTCACGACTTACGACAATCTCGACCGTACCATAAAAACGGAGCGGTATCTCTCCCTCGACCCGGTTCCCGATCGCCTTCTCGCCCGTACCGAGACATTCTACGATATGCGCGGAAACGTCTGGAAGACCGAGCAGTCCATCGTCAATCCCGCCGATGGAACGGTTCAGGGCAAACTTCTCGCCCGAAGCTGGTTCGACGCGGCCGGACGCACGATTCGCACCCAGGCTCTTGGTGAAAACCGCGCAACCGTAACGGCCTACGACTCGCTGGGGCGTGTCGTTTCAGCAGCCATTCAGCTTGACGAGGTGGTTTTTGAAAAGACCGAAACTTCGTATGACGATCTCGGACACGTCCTTCAGACCGCGTTCTCGCAGCGGCTCGCGGATGGTTTCGGCTTCCGTACCTCTTACACCGCGAACTGGTACGACCCGGCAGGACGATCTGTCGCTTCCGCGAATTATGGCGCATTAGCCTCGTTTACCCGACCCGCGACTGTCCCGGAACGTTCCGACGATACGCTCGTTACGACGACGTTCTACGACTCCTCTACCGGCGATCCACTGAAAACGATCGACCCGGCAGGACGCGAAACCCGCACGTTTACCGACGCGCTGGGACGAACGGTCAAGACCGTTTCCAACTTCACCGACGGCACGATATCCGCCGCCAGACCGGACTGCAACGTCACGGTTCTCTACACCTACCACCCCTCTGGCCAGGTCGAGACCATGACGGTGAAAAACCCGGTAACCGGCGATCAGATCACGCGTTACGCTTATTCCCTCGGTCGCCTTACTCATGAGTTTTACCCGGATTCCTCCTCACCGACCGACTGCGTTTCGTACACGTACAACCGGCTCGGTGAGCGCACCTCGAAGCGTGACCAGAACGGCACGGTCCACGCCTACACCTACGACAATCTCGGTCGTATGGTCGCCGACACAGTGACTCAATTCGGCGATTCTATCGACAGGACCGTTCAGAAAATCACGACATCCTACACGCCCGACGGCAAAACCGCGTCCATCACCTCGCACGGCACGAACGACACGATCCTGAACCAGATCTCCTACGAGTACGACGCCTGCGGTCTGCTCTCAAAGGAGTGGCAAAGCCCGAACGGCGCTGTAAACAGCATGTCCAGATACGTTTCCTACACGTATGACACGACCCAAAACAACGGTTATTTCACGAAGCGTTTGCGGCCTGAAAGCCAGGGGATGACCAATATTCTCTATTATGGTTACTACGAATACTTTGACGACGTTCTGAACCGCCCGACGACGCTTGGAATGGATGTCCGGTATGAATATGAAGGCGTTTCCATACCGATAAAAACCATCCACCAGCCGACCGGCGTAACGCTCGACTACACCCTTCCCGGTGTTCGCGACCGCTTCGGTCGTGTTTTGAAACAGGTCTGGACGCAGGGAAATTCCGAACTCGTCCACCTTGAATACACCTACGACCGGCTGGGGAATCGGACTTCCAAACGGGATGTTCTGGCGGAACAGGCGGGGGCTGATCTTGACGAAATCTACACCTACGACCAGCAGAACCAGCTGATCGACCTGGATCGTGTTGGAAACCACGAGCATTTCCACTACGACACGACCGGCAACTGGCTCGCGTATCAGCAGAACGGGACACTTCAAACACGTACCCACAACACCGCAAACGAGATTGTGAGCTTGGACGGTTCCGACACTTCCCTCCGCACCGACGCGGCGGGGAACATGACGCGGATCCCCAACCCGAAAGCGGTACCCGGGCCGACCGTGGCACAAAATCTGAATCTGACGTACGACGCTTGGAATCGGCTGGTTCGCGTCTCAACCCCCGATGGAAGTGAAGTTATTTCCTGCTCTTACGACGGGTTAAACCGCCGTGTGCGCAAGACCACCGCGTCTGAAACTCGTGAATACTACTACAACAAAAACTGGCAGTGCCTGGAAGAATACTTATACGGCACGCTGCAAAATTCCTACCTTTGGGGTTTGCGCTACCTCGACGACCTGATCTGCTTCACGCCGGACTATACCATCGCGCTGACGGACGCGAATTTCAACGTGGTCGCCGTCGCCAACCAGTCGGGCTTGACCGAGCGCTACACATACACCGCCTTCGGCCAGCGCACGATCCTCACGCCATCGTACGCCCCACGCTCCGAAAGCGTTTACCCAGCCCTTACGAGGACGTTCACGTCCCAGGTCCTCGACTACGAAACGGGGTTGATGCTTTATCGGAACCGTTACTATGGTCCATCTTTAGGGAGATTTATCATTAGAGATGTTATAGAGGAGGAAGAATTAAATGTAAATCTTTTTAATTATGTCCTGAATACTCCTTTCTCTTATACAGATCCCATGGGGAGAAAAAAAATTACTGTAAATAATCCTAAAGATATTGCGGATTTGCTTGGTGTAACAATAATTAAAACAAGAGATGATGTAAGTAGATGGATTCAAGCATGCAACTGTGGGCAAGGGCGTGGAATGCTTCCAGGAAAAATTACTTTAAGTGAGGAAGCAAGTAATTCAGAAGCAATTGGTTTTTCGCACATTGTTCATGAATTGCTTGGAGGCCCTGCAACTTATAGTACTTCTGGCGGGGAGCATGAGGGGAAATCACCAATATATCATGATATGGCAACCTACTATGAACTTGGAGCACTTGCCAGTCGAGATCCCACATTATTAAATACGGATAAATTCTGCGAAAGAAAAAAAGAATTACGAGAAAACGGCTTTTGGGCAAGTCAGATCGAAAAAATGGAAAAGTTTATAAATGATTGTCGCGAAGGAAAGAACAACGGGAAAATATATCAATCCATTAACCATCATTCAGAACACTGGACTACACGTGATACTTACGATGTCAAGTTTACATTAACATGCAATAATAGCGAAATCAAATCGGATTTTTCTATTGAATATACGAGAAAAACTTGCTATTTTTGGTAAAGAGGGCAATATGCGTTTTATTACGAGGTTTGCAATATCCGCTTTTTTATTGATCATTACGGGAGCACTGTTTATTTCCGTCTGTTTAAGCTATGGTTTCGCCAGGCAATCCATTCTTGTTTATACGGCTTGCAAGCTGGAATCAATGGGGGCGAAAGCAGACCTGCGTTTAAACAATTGTTCAAGTGATCTATTTTGGTTTGGGTATCGTTATCCAAGTACCAGAATCGAGAGTATAACTATCGACTCTTCCTCCTGCAAACAGCCTATGATGAATTACCTTGCCGTTTTGGACATGTCGGATACCAATATATCAACCTTGAGCTTGAACATGCCGGAAATAAAAGATGGCAGTGGTTTGTGGGACACGCTTTATGTTCTTTGGAGGGTCGAACATCTCGACCTCTCGGATTCGTCGATTGATGATGCGGTGATCTCCCCACTTGAAGGATTAAAACTCGATACGAGGCACCGCCTCAAGAGTTTGAATCTGAAGGGAACTCGCGTGACCACAGAAGGAATACAAAAACTTAAAACTTTGTTTCCTGAATGTGATATATTTTATGATGAGGCAAGCGCAAGTGAAAAGCAGACAGATGAGTCCAAAAATTTGTTCCATTCGGTACATGAGGATTTGGCTCAATAACATATTAAACGATTGCGAAACTCCTATTCAGGAAAAACTGGGAGTAAAGTAAGAATAATAAAATCAGAAAACTCTAGCAACCAAAAACGATTCCTGATAGCCATATCGTGTAAAACGAGAGGGGATTCATTCAGGAAATGCAAATCGGGGAGGACGGAAAGAGCAGTAGGCCTAGGAGTAGTTGCAGTTGCTGTTGGAACTATCATGGCATCGGTAGGAACTGCTGGCCTTGCTCCGGTTATGACTGCAGGTGCGCTTGCTATTGTAGGAAGTTGGTGGTGGAAAAGTCGTGAAAAGTTTGGTTAATATCATTTTTCAGATAGCAATATTAACAATCTGTTTGTTGCTGTCATTTTGTGTCATAATGTACACTTATTACCCTAAAAAAGGAGCATTCGAAGTGATATCATTTTACCACATCACCGCGTCCCTTGAACCCTGGGGGGACTTCTCGGAAATCCT
>JAUMVK010000081.1:0-7898 GCA_030530205.1 Thermoguttaceae bacterium
ATAATTCTAAATTCTTAATTCATAATTAAAAGACGACGCTGGAAGCGTCGTCCCCGCAGAGGTTGGTTTTTGAGACGACGCTGGAAGCGTCGTCCCCGTAATTCGGTGGTATAACTGCCACCGCTCGCAGGGGGAGGAGTATTTCCCCTTTATTTTCTTTGCACCGTCTTGACTTTTTTTCAGAATCGGTTAATATTATAACAATCTATTCCCATCGATTTCCCAGAAAAGTCAAAATCATGCACAAAACACAAAGAACCGAAGCGCTGGCCGGCCGCATAACGCCGGAAATGGAACTCGTCGCGAAACAGGAATTTCTGCCCGTCGAAACGATTCGGGATGAAGTCGCCCGCGGGCGGCTCGTCATTCCCGCGAACCGGGTCCATCTGCAGAAAGGCCTCGTTCCGTGTGGCATCGGGATTTCCTGCCGGACCAAAATCAACGCCAATCTCGGCAATTCCCCGATCCAGAGTGACATGGGCTGCGAGCTGGCCAAGGTCCGCTGCGCGGTCTCCTGCGGCGCCGATACGGTGATGGACCTTTCGACCGGTGACCACATCAACGAGATCCGCCAGGCGATCATCGACGATACGAACGTGGCGCTCGGGACCGTCCCGCTTTACCAGGTCGCGGAGGAACTGGAAAAGATCGAGGACATGAAGCCGGAAGATTTTCTGCGGATCATCGAGTTCCAGGCGCAGCAGGGGGTCGATTACATGACGGTCCACTGCGCTCTTTTGAAAGATTTCATCCCGCTGGCGGCGAAGCGGACGCTCGGGATCGTTTCCCGCGGCGGGTCGCTCGTGGCGCAGTGGATGGCGGTCCACAAGCAGGAAAACCCGTTCTACACGCATTTTGACGAGCTTTGCGAAATTCTGGCCGCTTACGACGTGACCTGGAGCCTGGGCGACGGTCTGCGTCCGGGCTGCATCGCCGACGCGTCCGACGAGGCGCAGTTTGCGGAGCTGAAGGTGATGGGCGAGCTGACGCTCAAGGCGTGGGAACACGGCTGCCAGGTCATGATCGAAGGGCCGGGCCACGTGCCGATGGACCAGATCGAGCAGAACGTGAAGAACGAAATGGAGTGGTGTCACGAGGCTCCGTTCTACGTCCTCGGTCCGCTCGTCTGCGACATTGGGGCGGGCTACGACCACATCACCAGCGCCATCGGCGGAACGCTCGCGGCCTATTACGGGGTTTCGATGCTCTGCTACGTCACGCCGAAAGAGCACCTTGGCCTTCCGAACATCAACGATGTTCGAGCGGGTGTGATCGCGCACAAAATCGCTGCCCACGCAGCTGATGTGGCCCGTCATCGGCCTCATGCGCAGGATCGTGACGATGAAATGAGCAGGGCGCGGTACAATTTCGACTGGCCGCGGCAGTTTGAGCTTTCGCTCGATCCGGAAACCGCGAAGAAAATGCACGAGGAATCGATCAATCATTCCGCGTCCCACCACGAGTACTGCTCGATGTGCGGGCCGAAATTCTGCTCGATCCGGAACTCGCAGGCCGCGATCAAGGATATAGGGAAATAAAATCCTGTCATAAGGGAAATGCTGATTAAATGGGCTTTTTTTCAGCATTTCCTTTTATTTTTTCTGTATTTTCATCTTTTTTGAGTTTTCCGTCATCTTTTTCTGGAAAATTTCTCTTTTTTCAGTGAAACTCGGTTGAAAATCTGGTATATTTGTGTTAAAATAACATAAGACTGAACTCTGTATTTTACTGTATGACGCAAGGAGTCCCACGTATGGCTGGTAAGAATGACGATAAAACAAAAATAAAAGCCGACAAGCAGAAAAAACAAAAACCAAAGAGGAAAAAAGGTGTACCGAATTTTGACCAAATGGGACTCAGTACGAAACGAATCATTTGGGGCTTTGTTTTGCTCTTTGTTTCTGTTGGGGCTTATACGGGGCTTTTCTTCGTTCCAAAGTTTCCGAACTATATATGGCTCCGTGTGATGCTGGCGGCGGTCTTTGCTGCCCTTTTGGCAACGGCTTTTTTCCTGCTGATAAAGAAACGTCTTACAGCCAAGGATTTGCAGTTTATCGAGGACGAGGAAAATGTCGCGCGTGCCATTCGGGCGTTAAAACTGGCGAAATTTTACACGAAAAAATTCCCTGGTTTTCCTCATGGAGTCCGCAAGGAAATCTTTCCGGCAATCCTCGTCGGATTGATCTTTTTCCCGGTTTTTTGCCTGGTAAGTCCGTGCCGTCCTCCGGAAGCGCCTCTTCCTGATTTTAGTCGAATGACGGCGCAGGATTTTTACTATCCGTTCCTGTTCGCGGCCAGTGATTCCCAGGCGATTCTGGCTCCGCCCATGCTCTCGATAGAAACGGAAGAATGGGCTGATAAAATCCCGCCGAAGTATCTCGAGATGATGATGTATGCCGAGATTTTCCGGAACCGTTTTGAAGCCGGTTACGCCATTGGAAACCTCTATGACCAGAAAACGGCAGGGGTTCTGACGGCCATGGCTCAGGCGTCGATGCTTCTGGGAGAATACTCTCGTGCTGTGAGCGAGTACGACGAGGCCCTCCAAAAGAACCAGCCGCCTGAAATTGTGTTCCAGAAGGGCATCGCACTGGCGTATGCCGGCAGGCTGAAAGAATCGGCTGAGGTTCTCGATTCCCTTGATCCCAAAGCGGTTAAGGAGGCGTTGAACGACGATTTCGCGCTTCCGCACTGGAAACTTGCGGTCAAAATCCTTCAGGGTGATTTGACACAGGAAACGCTTGATAATTACAGGAAGTTTGAGGAACTCGCCAAACGTGCGGTAAAAACATCCTCACCTCAACCGGAAGCCGGGAAATCAGAAACCGCCGAGGTTGCCGGGAAGACCGACTCTGCAAAAGCCGATTCGGGAAAAGCCAACACCGCGAAAGCGCCCCAAAAGTCCAGAAAATCAGAAGCGGCGGAACTGAAGGCTCAGGCCGAGGCGTTGGCCGCTCAGCGTCTCCAGGAACGCCGTGTGATGAGTACCGGTAATAATGCGGCTGTTTTGCAGCTTCTTGCCGGGAAATACGCGAACGCGATCCCGACGGCCAACTCCGTCCTTCTTCAGTCCCGCGGGAAGGAAGCCCGTCGCACAGCCAAAATTATTCAAATGTGTGCCATCAACACAAAAGGGTACGCAGTCGGAAACCTTAAAAGCGCCGAAGAGGATCGTGTCAAGGAACTGAGTTCGGACGTGGTTTTCGACACAGCCGCTGGCTATTTCACAAAAGTGCGTTCATTATATGAGGAAGCTCTGGCTTTCGAACACGAGGATAGTCAGACGGCAAATCCCGCGTTCAAAAAGACTCCGTACTTCCTCCTTCCCTGGGTCGCGGAGCTGAATTTCACGCTTACGGACCAGTTCACCTCAAAAGATTTTCCCGACTCAAAATCGATGCAGGAAAACTACGCGGACCTTCTGGCTCTCTGTGAGGCCCAGCATAAATCCTGGTCGCTCGCGGACGTGAGCCGTGTTCCCGCGTATGCGGTTCCGGTTGAAAATCTGCTTATGCGCACCTCTTTGATTCTGGATGGTCAGGATCGGGACGAGTATTCCAAACTCGCGCTGAAAGTTTGCGGGTCGAAGCTCCAGAAAGACAATTCACTGCCGCTTCTCACGACGTTGACGCTTCGTATGGAACTGAACCTCCTTGGCCGTTTTGGGGCGAACGAGGCACTGGCGATCAAAATGTACCAACAACTGAGTGAAGAACAGAGAAAGACACAAAAAGCCTCGATATTTCTGCCTGAAAACCACCCGTTGCTTGGTCGGCAGGAACTCACTGCCATGCGTCTGACGCTCATTCACAAAGACCTGACGACGAAAGATTTTAAGGTGGTCAACGCGGCATTGGCTCGGGCGGCGGAGATTCTGGAACCGCTCAAACTCCCGGCAGAAAACTGGATCATGCAGGAGTTGGCGGAGTCCCAGCGGCTCGGGAATGCGCTCAAGAAGAAAGAGTCCTCTGAGATTCAGGCCATTTTCACCCCCGAAATCAACAAACTGGCCGGAAATCATTTCCGTCAGTCGTGGGTTTATCGCGACCTTGCTTTCGCACTTCAGCACCGGAATTTCATTGCTGAAGCGGACTCGGCAAACCGTTCAGCCCGAGCGATTTTCAACCAGGAAATTTACCGGAACAACACACAGCATTTCCTGATTTTGCAAATCGACAAAATGCTGAAGCACTAGGGGTAAAGTCCTCTCCGAAACCTTTGAACTATCGGATGGTTCCGTTCATGAAGTACATCCAAAAAACCTCACCGCCTCCGGTTTTGACCGCGTTTTTGCGAACGCATCGGAACCACGACTGGGAGCGTTTCAGTCGTCCGGATAATGCCGACGTGAAGCGCAAGCTGGGGGAATACCTGCGTCAGGAACAGGGTTTTTTGTGTTGCTACTGCGAGGAAGAAATCGCCAAAGGGCTCTGCCACATTGAGCATTTCAAACCGAAAAGCTACTTTCCTGAATTGTCGCTCGACTACTTCAACCTTTTCGTCAGCTGCAACGGCTGCGGCACCAAAGAGGACAATAGCTGCGGTATGAAAAAGCGGAATCTGTACTTTCCGTCCCTTCTGAGTCCCAGCGATCCGACCTGCGAAACGCGTTTTCTTTATACGGCTGACGGTCAGATCCTTCCTGTGGATGAAAATGACGATTGCGGCTGGGAGACGATTGCCCTTTTGGGACTTAATTCCCCAAAACTGCGCCGCCGCCGTGAAATGGTCTATCAGGAACTTGAAAATCTTCGGACTGTCATGCCGCCGGAAGATTTTGAAATTTACATCAAAATCCGCCTTGAAAAAAGCGCCAAAGGCCGTTTCTGCGAGTTCTGGACCACGGTGAAATACTTCGGTATCGGAGACGGGAGTGAGGAGTCCTGACTCCAACGACAGACTGGCGAGCGTTGGCGGTAATGCCACCGTAAATTACGGGGACGACGCTTCCAGCGTCGTCAAATGCAAGGCGGTAATGGAGGCCGGAGGCCGGAGGCCGGAATTACGCGCCGGTTAAACCACCACGGACACCCAAAACGCGTAATTCCGCGCTGCGCGCTCCATTGCCGCCTTCCATTTCATAGAACGACGCTGGAAGCGTCGTCCCCGTAATTTGCGGCCGCGGACGGCGAGCCGCCGTCCCTCCGAATCTAATTCATAATTCATCATTCATAATTCATAATTAATTTAGAAAGGATTTCATCATGGAAAAAACGACACGCCGTTCCTTCCTTGCCGCGACCAGCGTTTCTACGCTTGCCGCTCCCGCCTTCCTGCGTTCCGCCTCCGCCGATGAAGAGGCCCAGGCCGATGCTGCGCCCAAGTCTCTTTTTGCCTCGCCGGTCGTTCTTCAGAATCCGACGGAAACCTCCATGCAGGCGGTCTGGACCGTCAATGCTGAATGCACCGGCTGGGTCGAGTACGGCACCTCACCCGAAAATCTCGACCAGGTTTCCCACGGCCCGGTTTTCGGTCTGCGCCCGTTTACTGACCGGGTGATCTCCATCCCGATGACCGGTCTGAAGGCGAACACGACGTACTACTACCGCGCCGTTACGCACGCCATCGCGTTCAAAGGAGCGTACAACATCAAGCCGGACGGCGAGCCGGAATACGGGCCGGTGAAATCGTTTACGACGCCGGGCCCCAACGCGAAAAGCGCCAGTTTCTGCGTTATTAACGACACGCACCAGGCGCAGGACACGATGGCCGCGGAGTTTGCGCTCATTTCGAAGATCAAACCGGACTACACGCTCTGGAACGGCGACTCGGTGAACTCGGTCGAAGGCCACGACACGCTCCAGAATTCCGTCATGTTCCCTGCCAAAATGGCGATCGCGGACGACCACCCGCTCCTTTTCTGCCGCGGAAACCACGATACGCGCGGAATTGAGGCACGCAACTACCCACAGTACTTCACCCCTTGGACGCAAACCGACCCGGAATTTGCCGGCCTGGGCTACTCGTTCGTCGTGCGTCACGGCGATCTGGCGATCATCGGCCTCGACACGGGCGAGGACAAACCGGATTACCGCGACGAGTGGGGCACGCTCGCCGAGTTTGAACCCTACATCGCGAAGCAGGGCGAGTGGCTCGCGAAAGCCATCGAGTCGGAAGCGGTCAAAACGGCCAAATTCGTCGTGGCGTTCTGCCATATTCCGCTCTTTGACGATAGTCCGAAGGCGAATCCCGGCACACTCTCGACCGGTTTTTCCTCCTGGAAGAAGCTCGGTGCGGATTTCTGGGGACCGTCCCTTCAGAAAGCCGGCGTTCAGCTGGTCGTTGCGGCGCACGTGCACCGTCACCGTGTTGATCCGGCCACAGAGGATCGCTGCTGGGCGCAGATCACGGGCGGTGGGCCTCAGATCAACGGCGCGACGGTCATTTCCGGCCGGGTCGAGAACGACCGTCTGAAAGTCGAGGTTTTCATGGCCAAGACGGGTGAGAAGGTCACCGAGATGGAATTTGAGCCAAGAAAATAACGGGATTTAAGATGTGGGGACGACTCTCGCAAACGTCGTCCCCCAAATAATTCTCATTTTAATGTTCGCATTTGATTTCCGAGCGGGCACTCCCCGCATTTCGGGTGATTCTTGAGACAAAAGGTTTTACAAAGTTCTACGAACATGGCGTGGTAGTGCGCATAAAGGGCCACGTCCTGAGGGATCGTGTGTTCAAACGCGCTCCGGATTTCGTCATAAGACGTTTTTCCCGGCATAAGACCGTGCCGATCGAGGACACGCCGTGTGTAAGCGTCCACGACAAATGAAGGCTTTCCCAGACCATAAAGCAGAATCGAGTCGGCCGTTTCACATCCTACGCCGTTTACCGAAAGAAGCTCTTCACGCAGCTGATTCCCGGGAACGTTGCGCATGGCCTCTACGGTTCCATACCGTGTTTTGATGAATCGCAAAAGATTTTTCAGTCGCCGGGTTTTCAGATTCAGGTATCCGGATGGGCGAATCAGCTCCGCAAGTTCCTCATCCGGGGTCTCAAGAAGAGCGTCGAGGTCCAGTTTTCGAGCGTTTTTAAGGTTTTCGATGGATTTCAGGACACCCTTCCAGCTCGTATTTTGAGTCAAAATCGTCCCGATAACAGTTTCCAGAGCGGACTCTCCTGGCCACCAGGGTTTCATGGGATAAAAAGCGAGCAGGTCATTGTATAGTTTATTGAGCATTAATCGTATATTCCGGAATTATTTAAAATGAGGACGAAGCAAAAAAAAATGGAAAAAATTTTATCCTTGGACGAAAACTGAAATGATGTATTATAAACCAAAGTCACCTGTTTGTCAATCGTCAGGGAAGGACTAAGAGACCATGCCGCCCAGAAAAAATTCAAGAATGTCGCGTAAATCATCGGAGCCTCAAACGATACTGGGAGGATTGCGCAAATTTTTGCAGCGTCTTTGCATCTTTGGCCTCGTTTTGATTGGGATGCTGCTCGTTTACTTCCTGATGGGCGGGGATTCCAGAAAACTCACAGGAGTCAAAGATTCTGGTGAAAAGCAGACAGATCAGACGGATCAGGGGGTGGCCTACTCGGTAGGAAAACCCACTATGGACGAAAACGGAAACCCAACAATCCGGAAAGTTTCCGAAGGTTCAGAAATGTTTGAGAGTGAGCTCGATGAAATGCTCTCATCGGGCGATGAACCGGATTATAGTTCAACCGGGTCGAAAACGAGTCCAGGATTTGATGATTCCTCAGATTATGGGTCTTCCGATTCGGAAACCTCGCAAAACGCTGGAACCGGGGCTTCCTCCGAGGGAACACCTATGGCTGGGACGCCCAGTTCGGATCCATCAGGAACGACCAGTGAAAATTCTGGTTCCACTTGGGATTATTCTGGCGGTTCTTCTTCCGGTTCGGATTACTCAAGCGGTTCCGGTTCGGGT
>JAUMVK010000038.1:0-40440 GCA_030530205.1 Thermoguttaceae bacterium
TCAGCGGCAAAAGTCGCTTGCGCGACTGTATTGCCGCAAGTGAAAGCGGTGAATGGCGCTTGCGCGACTGTATCACCGCACTCCACAAGACGACGCTGGAAGCGTCGTCCCCCAATCACACCTGGATCACGCGAATATCGGCCTGGACCTGTTCGCGGAGGGTCGCCTCGACGAGCATTTTCAGCGTCACGTCCGCGCTGGAGCACGATTTGCACGCGCCGTGAAGCTCCATATAGACGAGATTTCCCTTAATATCGACGATCGAGCAGTCGCCGCCGTCGCGCAGAAGCAAAGGCCGAATCGAATTTTCCACCACCGCCTCGACTTTCTTCGCGAACTGGTACGGCGAGAGCGTTTCGCCCGCCGCCGGGGTCACTTCGACCGGTTTCGGGGCCGGGACGTTCACCTGGCCCATGATCGGGAGCGCGCCGTCACCGCTGATCGGGACGTACCCGGTCGGGGATTTCAGCGGCGTGGCGGCTTTGGCGGCGTCTTGGGCGAGGAGTTTCTCTTTGGCCCAAACATCGTCCAGAATGTCCTGAATGCCGCCGGGGGCGTGGAGGCAGTTCCCGCAGGCGCCGCCGGCCTTCAGCGCAGCCGTGACCTGTTCGCACGTTCGGAGGTTCAGCTCCTTGATCTTGCGGCGGAGGAACGGCTCGGTGATGCTGAAGCACTTGCAAACCAGCCGGCCTTCTTCCTCTTCTTCGAGCTGTTCCTGGAGTTTGATCCCGAGCGAGGCGAGGTCCACACCGCGTTTTTTGGCCCAGTCCACGACCGCGGCTTCGAGCGCCTCGGCGCCCATCACGGAGCAGTGGATCTTCTGGTCGGGCAAGCCGTCGAGGAAGTCCACGATGTCCTGGTTGGTGATTTTCAGAGCCTCGATAGGCGTGCAGGCCCGCGCTTCCAGAATGATGCAAAGCGCTTCCGAAGCGGCAATCGCCGACGTGCAGCCGAACGTGAGGTAACGCGCCTCGACGATCACGTCTTTCGTGGGGTCTTCATTTTTCTCCACGCGGAACGTGAACCGGAGGGAGTCGCCGCAGGCGATGGAGCCGTGCTCGCCCAGCCCGTCGGCGTCCGGGATCTCTCCGAGGTGCGTGCCGGGTTTTCCGTGAACCGCGTCAAGAAATAACTGTTTCGTTTTATCGCTGTATTCCCAAGCCATAAGATCAAATCCGTTTCTGTTACAGGGAAAAAGGTTAAAATGGAATCCCTACTATTTTACCATAAATGAACAGAAAATCAAGAGACCGGGGGAGAAATTTTCGGGTTTTTTGGGGACGGAAGAAAAGGAATTACGGGGACGACGCTTCCAGCGTCGTTTCAAATTATGAATTAAGAATTAAGAATTATGAATTTAAAGACGACGCTGGAAGCGTCGTCCCCGTATTATTTCGCCTGAAACGAAATATTGTTTTCCTTCGCGTATTCTTCCGCCTTCGACCCTTTCGGGGCGTGGATCGTCAGGTTAGGGCAGTCGTAGAACGCGCAGAGTCCGATCTCGGTCACGCTTTCGGGAATGACGACCGTGGTCAGGGAATCGCAGCGGTTGAAGGCGCAAGTGCCGATCTCCGTCACGCCGTCGGGAATGACGACGGACGTCAAGGCCGGGCATTCCTGGAAACAACCCAATCCAATGACCTTCACCCCTTTGGAAATGGTAACGGATTTTAAGGCCTTGCAGCCGCGAATTGCCGAGTCTCCAAGCGCTTTCACGCCTCCGGGGATGGTGATGGACGTTAACGAAACGCACTCATAAAACGCGCCCTCTCCGATTTCCGTCACGCTGTCGGGAATCACGACCGAGGTCAAAGACTCGCAGCCGGAGAACGTCCACATTTCAATTTTCGTCACGTTCTCGGGGATCACGACAGTCCGCAAGGAAGTACACGCCCGAAACGCGCTCCCTCCGATTTTCTTCACGCTGTTGGGAATCACGACCGTGGTCAGGGCGTAGCAGCAGCTGAACGTACTCTCTCCGATTTCCGTCACGCTTTGGGGAATGGTTACGGAGGTTAAGAGGTTACAGTCGTAAAACGCGTTGTCGTTGATCGTCGCCACCCCTTCCGGGATCTGGTACTCTTTGGCCGAACACAGACAGGAAAGGAACGTTTTGCCGTCTTTGGTCAGCAAACCGGCCCCGGCGCTTTGGAAATGGGGGTGAGTCGGGGAAATGGGCCATTCTTTTAATGCCGGGCAACCCCAAAACACGCCGTCTCCAAGTTTTTTTACACTGTCGGGAATGATGACGGTCGTCAGGGAAGGGCAGCCCTCGAACGCCGAAAGTCCGATTGATTTCACTCCATTGGAAATCTTAACGGTTTTTAAGGATTTGCACTCCCAGAACGCATAGTCTCCGATCTCGATTACACTTTCTGGAATGACGATGGATTCCAGAGACTTGCAGTCCATGAAAGCGTAGTCTCCGATCTCGGTCACGCCGTTGGGGATCTCGATGGAGGTCAAAGAACGGCACTCCTCAAACGCTTCAAAACCAATTTCCGTCACGCTTTTGGGAAGGATGACTGAGGTTAATTTCCTGCACTCCATGAACGTACGGTCTTTAATTTTCGTCACCCCTTCGGGAATGATGACGGATTTCAGGGACGTGCATTCCTGGAACGCTTCCTTTCCAATTTTCGTCACGCCTTTGGGAATGACGACGGATTTCAGGGAAGAGCATTGGTAGAAAGCGTGGTTTCCGATCTCGGTCGTGCCGTCGGGGATCACGACGTCGGTTTCGTCGCCGACGAACGAGGTGATTTTCGTCCCTTCCCACTCGAACGAGTCCCGGCTGGTCGGGTCGGAGAAGCAGATCGACGGGGAAAGCAGGAGCAAAACGCTGATCAGGGGAATGAAAAAACGACGCATGGGGGTGGCCCTCCGGGAGTGAAAAAACGCTTTTTCTTTAGTTTAGCACGTGGGGGAGAATTTGCAAGGGGTAGCCGACCCAAAGTTCACGTCCAGCCCGCTGCAAACTTCATTTTAAACACGGATTTCCACGGATTATTTAAAGGGATTTTCGATCGAACAAAACGAAATCCTTTGAATCCATTAAATCCGTGAAAATCCGTGTTTAAATAAAAGGTGAAAGTGAAACGGGCGTGGTGCTTGGAATGGGTGGTTTTAAAATCCAATCCGCCTTAATCCGCCTCATCCGCCCGATCCGCGGGGCCTATAGCGGTTTGGGTCGTTTTTCGTGGGATGGATTGTCGCGTGCGCCGGATTTTATAAACGTGAAGGGTTTTTGCCTCCTTGACAGGATTTTCGGCTTCGATTATAATAAAATCTGGTTTTTAGAAGTCCCCCCAAGTCCCGGATCCTGCCGCCTCATGAGAAACAAGACGTTTTTTGCCGTTTTCCGATTCGCTGTGGTTCTTTGCGCGCTGGTTGGTTTGAGTGCGTCCGCGTTTGCAGAGCCGGGCGGTTTTTCGTGGTCGGATGGGGTCGAGCGTTTGATTTCAAAACGCGGGTTTGCTCCGCGCGTGTGCCGGCTCTCTGATGGGCGGATCCTGTCCGGGATCGAAACCTCCGAGGGGATCAAAACCCTCGCCAGCGCCGATCGTGGCGAGACGTGGACGGAACCCGTTCAGGCGTCGTTTTGGCCGGATAAACGGTGCGCCAACGTCAATTTTTACCGTGAAGGCCAGAATCTTTACCTCGCCTACCGCGCGGTTAAGAGGGGGGCCAAAGAGCTTTACACGTCGCTGCAGGTCAGCGTTTCGCGGGACGAGGGCCGGAGCTGGAAGCACCACTCCACCGTGGCCGAGTACCGGGAACTACGCGGGGGCGTCTGGGAGCCGTGCCTCGGAACGCTCAACGGCCGGCTGACCTGCTTCTACGCCAACGACGCGGCCTCGGTCATGAAGTCCGGCTTTCAGAACATCGAGTACAAAGTCTGGGACGGCACGCAGTGGACGGGCCGAACGGTCGTTTCCGACGGGAATCGGCACCGCTCCCGCGACGGGATGCCGGTCTGGACGCGGCTTTCCTCGGGGGAGTATTTCTGCGTGATCGAAAGCACACATTGCGCGTCCGAGGGATTTCCGTTCGTCATTTGCTCGATTTATTCGGAGGACGGCAAAAACTGGTCGGAGCCGGTGGAGATTTTCAGGCCCGGGACGCTGAATTCCAAGGCGGGCGCGCCGGGCATTGCCGAGCTGCCGGACGGACGGCTGGCCGTCAGTTTCCAGACGGACGAAGACTCGGCGGCCAAAGGCGACCCGAACAGCGTCATGAAGACGATCGTTTCGGACGGCTCCGACGTGAAAACCCTGACACGGAGCAGTTTCAGCCCGGCCGAGAGCGTTTTCGGCGCCGTTTCGATCTGGACGGGGATCACCTGTTTTGATGGGGTTCTGTACGCTGCGGCCGGGATGCACTCCGGGGCGAAAATGAAATTCATCGAGGTTTTTTAACGACGCTGGAAGCATCGTCCCCGCAGTTTTTAACGACGCTGGAAGCATCGTCCCCGCAGTTTAGTTTTTCTTTTCTTTTTTCTTCATCATCTTCCCGACCTGGCGTCCAGCGGCACGGCTCAGTGCGCGAAACATGGCGTTTTGCGCATTGGGGCCGTAAAGTGGCTTCTCCTTCTCCTTTTGCTTCGGCTTCGGTTCAGGTTCAGGTTCCGTCAGAACTTCTACAACGGGCTTGTGTTCCGGATCAGGCTTTGACTCAGGTTTAGACTGGCCCGGGGAGGGAGCCGGTCCCGAAAAGGACTTCTTCAAGTCGCGCCAATTCTTTTTCTTGTAAGCCCCTCTTCCCAAAGGAGAGCTTAAAAGGATCAGAACAAGAGAGGTTGGAATGGCGAATTTAAGTAAAAAGGGCCGCCACGCGATGACTGCCGCGACGAGCGGGAGCCAGCCGATCTGGGCCCAGGGCGGAATACGAAGGATCCATTTCCAAAAGCACGCGGCGATGAAAAAGATGAAACCTGCACGCAGAAAAATGGCCGTAAAAAGATTTCGGTCTGTCGTGACATAGAGGTAGAGACCGACGCCAAAAAAAACGACGGTCAACAAAATCACGATCTTGTGCAGGATGCGCGTGCTCATGGTTTTCTTTTTCGGGAGACGGGGAAACTAGTTCGTAAGCGACTGGAGAGGCGCGGGGATTCGTCCGGCGTGGCCGATGAATTCCTCACTTCCGCCATCGTTTCGCACCTCGATAATCGGCGAGGAACCGAACAGACCGCCGAAGTTGACGATCTCGCCCGCCTTGGCCCCCGGGACCGGGATGATACGCGCGGCCGTCGTTTTGTTATTAATTACGCCGATGGCCATTTCGTCCGCGATGATGGCGGAGATCGTTTCCGGTTTCGTCTCGCCGGGGATCGCGATCATGTCGAGCCCGACCGAGCAGACGGTGGTCATGGCCTCGAGTTTTTCAAGGACCAGCGTCCCTTTTCCGACTGCGTCGGCCAAAGCGGAGTCTTCACTGACCGGGATGAACGCGCCACTCAAACCACCGACTGAGCTGGAGGCGAAAAGACCGCCTTTTTTCACCGCGTCGTTCAGCATGGCAACGGCGGCGGTGGAACCGGGCGCACCGATTTTCGCGATTCCGAGCGCTTTGAGGATCTCCCCCACACTGTCGCCGACGGTGGGTGTCGGAGCGAGTGAAAGGTCCACGATCCCGAACTCGTAGCCGAGCTCTTTCGCCACTTCACGGCCGATCAGCTCGCCGGCGCGGGTCACGCGGAAACTCGTGATCTTGATCTCTTCCGCTAGCTGGTCCAGCGTGACTTCGCCGTGGTGCAGGCTTTTGAAGCGGTTCAGCGCGCTGCTCACGACGCCGGGGCCGGAGACGCCGATATTAATGACGGCTTCCGGCTCGCCCGCCCCCATGTAGGCGCCCGCCATGAACGGACTGTCCTCGGGAATGTTCGAGAAAATGACGAGTTTCGCGCAGCCAAAGCCCCGAATGGATTCGGTCGCGAACGCGATGTCGTGGACGATCTGGCCCATCATTTTGACCGCGTTCATGTTGATGCCGGCCTTGCGGGAGGCAACGTTGACGGACGAGCAGACCTGCTTCGTTTCGGAAAGGACTTCCGGCAGAGAGCGGATCAGAATGTCTTCCCACGGGGTGATTCCCTTGTGTACGAGCGCCGAGAAACCGCCAACGAAATCGATGCCGCATTCCTGAGCCGCCTGATCAAGAGCTCGCGCGATTTTCAGAGGGGCGGAGGTCCCGTGACCGGCCAGAAGCGTTGAGATGGGTGAAAGAGCCACACGCTTATTGATGACGGGAATGCCGTATTTCGCGCCAATCTGGTCGCAGGTCTGGACGAGTTTCCCGGCAAAAGTCGAGATTTTGGTCAGAAGTTTCTTCGCAACGCCGTCGGCGGTCGGGGCCGTACAGTCGTTCACGTTCAGGGCTAGCGTAACCGCACGCACGTCCAGGTGTTCCGCGTGCAGCATTTCAATCGTAGAAAGGATTTCGTCGGTGTTCAGCATAATTTGGTCCTTGGGTCAAAAATGAAAAATACTCCTGTCCTGAAAACATTGTACCATAAATTCTGAAAAATTAAAGGGGTGGGGAAGGGATTTGGTTCTTTTTCCAGTGGGCCTTGAAACTTTTCGATTTTCAGCTACAATAGAAGTGTGGGACTTTAATGTAAATGGTGAGAAGTCGATGAACGAAAATCCGCAAAATTACGATGACCGAGACGGGAATGTCGAAATGTTTCGGCAGTTTCAGGAATCCAGAACCCCCAAAAAAGATGTGGGTTTGGATGATGTCTGGCCCCTCGGTGACGATTTCATCGATTTGCCGCGGTTTCAGATTTTTCATCTCTCCCAAAAATCGGAGGAGTTTATTCGAGCCGGAAAAACGGGAATCGTGATCCTTGCCGGAGGCATGGGGTCCCGGCTCGGTCGGCTGGAACCCAAAGGCACGTTCCCCATTATGCCAGTGACGGGGAAATCCCTGTTTCAGGTTCACTCCGAAAAGATCGCGGTTTTGCGCCAGTATTACGGAGTCGCTATTCGGACGTACATTATGACGAACCGGGTCTCCCACGAGCCGACGATTGAGTATTTCCGTGAAAATCGGTGGTTTGGCCTTTCCGAAGCTGATTTTTTCTTCTTCTCCCAGAGTGAGTTGCCCTCGCTGAATCCCCGGGATGGCTCAGTTTTTTACCAGCCTGACGGTAAAATTTGCGTGGGGCCTGATGGTCATGGTGGACTGATCACCGCCTTACAGACCAGCGGCGCCGCCGACGATATGCGGATGCATGGGATCGAAACGATCAATACGCTCCACGTCGATAATCCAATCGCTTTGGTTTTGAATGAACGCTTTTTGGAGGAACACCTGCTTCGAAAGAGTGAAATGAGTTCCATCATCGTGGAGAAAAACGATGGTCTGGAACTGGTGGGAAATCTCGTGCATGGCGACGCGGAAGGAAAAACACTTCGGGTAGTCGAGTACCTCGATTTCCCCGCAACCATGGCGATAGAGACCAACCTTGGAGGGACTTTGAAGTATTGGGCCGGAAGCATTGGAAACCACCTGATCCAGCTCGATTTTCTTGAACGAATGGCTCGGAGGATCCAGGAAGAACCGGGTTTTTTGCCGTACCATCTCCCAATCAAGAAAATTCAGACCCGAAACGGAGAAGAGTGGGGGATCAAGCCGGAACGGTTCATTTTTGACATACTTCCTTACGCAAGAAATCCCGTAGCCGCCCGAGCAGATCGGTTCGAGGTGTTCGCAACGCTCAAAAAAGACCCGGAACTTGTTCGAAACCATCTGAGCGCCTTGTACGCTTCGTGGATTCGTCGCGCTGGAGCGTCTGTTCCGGAAGACGCCCAAGTGGAAATCGCGCCATCATTCGCCCTCGACGCGGAAACAGTTCGGGAAAAAATTCCCGCTGGAACTGTTTTTAAGGGAGAGAAAATCTTTCTGGAATAGTCCGGCAAACCCCAGAGTGAAATTAACTTAATTACCTGAAAGAATTCCCATGGTTACACAGCCTGTTACCGTTTGTCAGCTGCTCCACACGCTGAACGTTGGCGGAGCGGAGATTTTGGCGTCGCGTCTTGCTCGTCAGCTTCAGGATGAACGGTGGCGATTTGTGTTTTTCTGCCTCGACGCGGAAGGGACCCGGGCCGTGGAAATGCGTCTGGCGGGGTTCCCGGTCGAAATCCTTGGCCGAAAACCGGGGTTTGATCTGGGGTGCATGCGCCATATTGCCCGTCTCTGGAAGAAATATAACGTTCAGTTGGTACACGCTCATCAGTACACACCCTATTTTTACGCCATGGGCGCACGAGGGTTTTTCTGTCGGAAACCTCCCATTCTTTTCACCGAGCACGGGCGTTTTTACCCGGATCAACCAAATTGGAAACACAAAATTTTCAATCGCATCCTGATGAGTGCCCGGGACCGTGTTACGGCGGTAAGTCAGTCGGTGGGCGACGCTATCATCCAAAACGAGGGAATCCCTGCCGATCGTGTGCAGATCATTCGAAACGGCGTGGACGAAAATCGATTCATTCAAAACCGTTTGACCGAGGCACAGAAAAAAACACTGCGGGAATCTTTGGGACTAAAGGATGAACACGTGATCCTCTTTACTGCGCGTCTTGATCCCATTAAAGACCATGCCACGGCGCTGCGGGCCATGAAGCGGCTCCAGACGATGGCGGGTGAGGCGCGAAAACCGGTACTTCTGCTCGCCGGAAACGGGCCGGAGCTGGAACCGCTGCAAAAGATGATTTCTGAAATGCGCCTTGAAAAACGGGTCCGGCTGCTCGGTGAACGTACGGACGTTTCCGATTTGCTTCAGATTGCGGACGTTTTTCTCCTGACGAGCAAAAGCGAGGGGATCCCCCTCACGATCCTGGAGGCTTTCGCGTCGAATGTTCCGGTCGTAGCGACGAACGTCGGCGGAATTCCCGAGGTCGTTTTCAACGGAGAAAATGGCCTTTTGGCCGAGTCGGGTGACTGGGAACAGATCGCGGCCCATCTGAATGTCCTTCTTTGTGACCCGCCGTGGGCGACGATGATCGCGCGGAACGCCCGGGTACGCTTCGAGGAGGAATTTACGGAAAGAAAGATGCTCGCGGAGTACCAGAGGATATACGAGGAATTCTAAATATTGCCCCCGGAAGAGTTTTCTGGATCATTTTTTCTGGATGACCGGGGGAGTAGTCTAAAAATATTCCAAATTTTTTGAATTTTCTGAAATTTTTTTCACTTTTTTCTCAAAAAATTTCTCTAAAGGCGGGGAAATAGTTGAAATTCAGGACTTTTGAGCTATAATAAAGGAAATAGTGATTTTTAGCAGAAACTTTTTTGAGGATTGAAGGAATCATTGCTTTCGCAGAGGAAACGGAGGAGGACCTTGTGACGGATTCTTTCGACGCCATTCGACTGAACAAAATCACACTCCGTGCTGAAGGGTACCTGGAGCTGGGGCTTCCTTTACGCACGTTGGCCGAAGTGAAAGCCGCCAATGCTCTTCACCTTCCTTTTTCGCCTCATCTTCTTTATTTGGAGGGGTCGGCTCTTTTTGAACTGAAAAAGTACCGGGACGCGCTGTTTCCGTTAGGCCAGGCCGTTTTGCTCGAGCCGATGGAAATCAGTTACTGGCTCCTCATCGGTATGTGTCAGAAACGGGTCGGTCGGTGTGATCTGGCGATCGAGTCTCTCGAAAACGCTTTAATTCTCCAGCCGAACAACCCGGTGGTGCTTTACAATTTGGCCAGCTACCACGCTTTGGCGAAACAGACGGACAAATGCCTGAAGTATCTCGCGCGGTGTCTGCATCTCAATCCGGGATTCCGTGAATTCGTGGATCACGAGCCGGATTTCAACCTGGTTCGTACCCGGCCCGAATTTCACCAGCTTATGCAGGATTCCGACGAGCAGCTGAAAAAAGCGGAGCTGGTCTGAATTCCTCGGGATTTTTCCCGGCTCACGTGCACATCAGGATGATGAGGAACAAAAGGAGCAAAACCCCCGCGATGATCGCGCGCTGGATCCAGATTTTCCCCAGTCGTGCCTCTTCCAGTTCATCTTCCTCTTTCTTTTCTTTGATGTATTCCAGACTATTTTCCAGCTTTAGGTCATAGACCGCGTGACAGACCGGGCATTGAACACGCTCGCCGAGCATTTCCTTGTCCACTTCCAGTATATGACCGTTAGGGCAAGGAATTTTGAATTGATCCAGTTCCTCGGCTTTTTTCTTCTTTTTCGTCGCGCTGCTCAGAATTTCTTTTGTTTCCTCCGTGGAGAAAGTTGCCTGTTTCGGGGCAGGTTTGTGAGCTTTCCGCCGTGTTATATTGGCGAGAGGATCGTCCGCGTCCGGAGCGGGAGCCGGCTCGCTGTTTTGGGCTTTTTCCAGAAGAGAGTCCAGATTAGCGGCTTTTACGCTCTTGCGCTGGCCTTTGGCGGCGAAATTCAAACCATCCTCCTGGGGCTGTTCTGGTTTCTCCTGAGTCTCCGCGGGCTGGGAAACGGGCGAGACCGAAACCACGGGCGTAACGACTGGTTGAACAGGTGCGGCGGGAATGATGAACTGCATCCCGCAAATCGGGCACGAAATGATGCTTCCAGCGGAGGCTGAGTCGGCCTGAAGTAGATGCCCCTGGGGGCAGTAAAACTGAAAATTCATAAGTGACCTGAACGTTAAAAAGGATGAGAGGGAATGGAATTTTTAACCTCTGAAACTTTTATTATACACAAAATCGCCCCTTGAAACAGGGAGACTGGAAAAGAAATTGGAATTTTTCTGAAAAAAAAGAAAAAATATGGACTTTTTTTCCGACCTGATTCTTGACAGGTTGTTAAATTGTGGTAAATTTATAAATTCAAAGGGAGTTTTTGTGGACGTTTGATTTATGTCCCGACTCCTGGAAGATTCCAAACGGAATCACGTAGTAATTACCCCTTGCCGGAAACTTGCGGGAGCCGAACCCGCCTGTAATTCGGCCAAACTGTCGCGCTATATCGGAGTTAGCAATGGAAAACAACGAATTGAATCCCCAGGAAAACATTCAGGAAGCCGCTCAGGAAGCAGTCCAGCAATCTGCCGCCGCTGAAGCCGCTCCAGTCGAAACTTCCGCTGAAGCCACGCCGGTCGAAACCACTCCGGCTGAAGCTCCTGCTGAAGTTACGCCTGTTGAAGCTGCCGCTGATACACAGGTAGATTTGAAAGGCGCTCGTGAAGACGCGATCAACAAGCACGCGCCGATGACTGCCGAAGAAGAAGCCGAGCTGGAAAAAGCCATGGCCGGTGTTGAAGATCTTGACGCCATGGTTAAGGGGTCGGTCAGCGCGCCTGTGACACTCGAAGTCAACGCGAAGATCAAAGCGCTTGTCATCAAAGTCGCTAGTGATTACGTGTTCGTTAAATATGGAACCGCCGAAGGCCAAATTCCGCTCAAGATTTTCAAGAATTCGCCGATGGAAAATTCTGAGATCGATGTGGTCGTCACCAAGGAAAGCAACGCGGACGGCCTGTTTGAAGCCACGCTTCCCGGCGCATCCGTGCAGAATCCGGATTGGGCTTCCCTTGAAAAGGGTATGAAGTTGGAAGTCACCGTTACCGCCAGTAATACAGGTGGACTTGAATGCAAGGTGAAGAGCCTGCGCGGTTTCATCCCGATGAGCCAGATTTGTTCCGGTCCGGTTGAAAATATTGAGCAGTATGTCGGTCAGAAAATCGAGTGTATCATCATAGAAGTGGATCCAAAACTTCGTAAACTGATTCTGAGCCGCCGCAAGGTCCTCGATAAGGAACGTGATGCGAAACGCAAAGAGTTATTGGCATCTCTGGCGGTGGGGCAGGTTCATACGGGCGTGGTCCGCAAAATTATGGACTTCGGTGTGTTCGTCGATATTGGCGGAGTTGACGGTCTTCTGCACATCAGCCAGCTTTCCTGGGATCGGATCAAGCACCCGTCTGACGTCCTGAAGGAAGGCGACGAAATCACCGTCCGTATTGAAAAAATCGACGAAAAAACAAAGAAAATCAGCTTCGCCTACCGCGATATGCAGGTGAATCCGTGGTCCACGGTCGAAGAAAAATATCCGGTTGATTCGACCGTTACGGGTAAAGTCACCAGGATTTCGGAGTTTGGCGCGTTTGTCGAGCTTGAGCCGATGATCGAGGGCCTGGTTCATATTTCCGCTCTGACCAATCATCGGGTTGGAAAAGTGACGGACGTGGTGAATGTCGGTGATGTTGTTACCGCCAAAGTCCTTTCGATTGATGCGAAGAAACACAAAATCAGTCTTTCCATGAAAGCGTTGATTGAAGCTCCGCCTGTGCCGGAAAAGTCTGAAGAAGAAAAAGCAAAGGATCAAAAGAAGGCGGAAGCCCGTGAGTTCAAGCCGATCAAACGTCCGAAAGCCAATGGCGGTCAGCTCCGCGGTGGACGTGATTCCGGCGGTCAGGGTGGCCTGTTCGGTTGATGAAAACCCTTTGAGAATGAAGAAAGAACGGGAAAGACGGGTGTTCAATGAAGCTCGTTTTTCCCGTTTCGTTTATTTTTGGCGCCGATCTTTATTTGATCATTTCTTTCAGTTTCGCCACCAGCGCAAGCGCCTGCATGGGAGTCAGGTGGTTTACGTCGATTTTGCGCAGTTCTTCAACCACAGGCGGCTCCTGCGGGTCGAACAGCAGGTATTGGACGTCTGCCACGCGCGTTTGAACGGCTGGTCGGATCTTTGCCGGTTTGACTGGTTTCGGTGCCGGTTTTTCTGTCGGGTTTTCTGCTTCTGAAGATTCGTCGATTTCTTTGTTTCTCAGTTCGTCCTGGCGGGCTTCCATTTGCGTCAGGATCTGCGTCGCACGGTCCAGGACCTCGTTCGGGACTCCGGCCAGCCGCGCTACGTGGATTCCGTAGCTTTTGTCGGTCGCGCCCTCGATGATCTTATGCAGGAAAACAACCTCGTCATTCCACTCACGCACCGCCACGTTCAGGTTTCGGATCCGCGGGAACGAATCGGAAAGATCGGTCAGTTCGTGGTAATGCGTCGCGAAAAGGGTCCGGCAGTTGATCCTTTCGTGAAGAAACTCGATAATCGCCCACGCCAGTGAAATACCGTCGTAGGTGCTCGTTCCCCGGCCGATTTCATCGAGAATGACGAGACTTTTGCGCGTCGCCATATTCAGTATCCGGGCGGTTTCCGTCATTTCGACCATGAATGTACTCTGCCCGCGAGCCAGCTCGTCGCTTGCGCCGACCCGGGTGAATATCCGGTCCACGATCCCTATTCTGGCCTGACGGGCGGGGATGAAACTCCCGATCTGCGCCATGAGGGTCAGCAGCGCGACCTGGCGGATATAGGTACTTTTCCCGCTCATATTCGGGCCGGTGATCAGCAGGATCTTGCCATGTTCGTCATCGCAAATCACATCGTTCGGGACGAAATCACCGTCTTGGGCCACAACATCCAGCACCGGGTGACGCCCATCCAGAATTTCCAGTTCTTCCTCCTCGGTGATCTCGGGCCGGCAGTAATTCCTCTGGCGGGCCATTTCGGCAAAGGCCAACAGAACATCCAGCTCGGCCAGCACGTTCGCGGTCGTGACCATCCGATGCCGGTACTGAAGCGTCAGCTCCCGCAGCTCGCCGAAGAGTTTGTACTCGAGCTCCTTCTGCCGCTCGTCCGCCGAGAGCACGACCTCCTCGTACTCCTTCAGGTCGGGCGTGATGTAGCGCTCGGCGTTTTTGATCGTCTGCTTCCGGATGAAGTTTTCCGGGACTTTGTCTTTCTGGGAGTGGTTGACCTCGATGTAGAACCCGAACACTTTGTTGTAGCCGACCTTCAGGTTCTGGATACCGGTTTCCTCCTGAACTTTGGCCTGGTACCTGGAGATCCACTCGCGCCCGCCGTGGGCCATGTTGCGCAGTTCGTCGAGTTCGGCGTTGTAGCCGGGACGAATGATCCCGCCTTCAGTCAACAGAATCGGCGGATTATCGACGATCGCGGCCGTGAGTGTTTTGGCGAGTTCCGGGCAGACGTCGATTTCTCCGTTGACACGAACCAGAAGCGGGCTTTTCATCCCGACGAGCTGGTTCCGGATTTTGGGGAGCGAAACAAGTGTCTGTCCAATGGCGTAAAGGTCGCGCGGATTCGCCCGGCCTGTAGTGACACGGGTCAAAAGCCGCTCCAGGTCGTAGATCCCGCGCAGGTTTTTGCGCAGTTCCATGCAGACGTTCGGGTCGGCCAGTAATTCCGCTACAGCCTCCTGACGCAGTTCGATCATTTTTTTGCTTGTGAGCGGGTTGGCGACCCAGTCGGAAAGCATGCGCGACCCCATCGACGTGACGGCGCAGTCCAGCGCGGCAAGCAGTGACCCCTCCCGTTTCCCGTCGCGCAGGGTGCGGGAGATCTCGAGGCTCCGGCGGCTCGATTCGTCGATCTCGAGCGTCTCGCCAGTCCGGTACGCGCGGAGCGTTTCGATGTGTTCGAGCGAGGCTTTCTGCGTCTCTTTCAGGTAGTCGAGCACCATCCCCGCGGCACGGATCGCCTGTTTGTCCTCTGGTACGAGCATGCTGAAGCCGAATCCGTCCAGGTTCAGAACGCGGAAATGCTCGCAGAGTTCTTTCTGTGCGAAAGCCAGCCCTGCGGCCCAGTCGGGGCGGCGCGTGATCATCATTTTGGATGCGAGCCAGTCTGGCAGTTTTTCTTTTTCACAGATGAGACACTCGGAAGGCATGATCCGGGCGAGCTGGTCCAGAAGTCGGGCTTTGGGAAAACCCGCGGCAAAAAAACGACCGGTGGAAAGGTCGATCCAGGCGATCCCGACTGTCGCATCATCCATCACGGCCCCTGCGAGGTAGTTACATTCACGGGGGTTCAACAGAAATTCTTCGGTGAGTGTTCCGGGAGTTACGACACGAGTCACTTCACGCTTGACGATCCCCTTCGCGAGTTTCGGGTCTTCCATCTGATCACAGACGGCCACACGGTAACCGCTTGAAATCATTTTCCCGATGTATGCCTCAAGCTGGTGATGCGGAAACCCAGCCATCGGCATCGCGTTTTCTCCCTTTTCCCGGCTTGTGAGCGCCAGATTCAGCACTCGCGCACCCAACCGGGCGTCGTCGTGAAACAGTTCGTAGAAGTCACCCATCCGGAAAAACAGGATCGCGTCCGGGCAGGCCTTCTTCGCTTCGAGGTACTGCTTCATCATCGGGGTTGATTTAATGGTCGTGTTATCGTCAGGTTTGGGCATGGAAAGTGAAAAGGTCTTGTGATTGGGTGTGTTGGTTACGGCTGAGGGCCTGGTTCTTCTTTCTCGTAAACGTTTTATCTTGTTCGGATCCTTCGGAACTCAAATTCCCGGTCATCGGTTTCCGTCAGCCGAATGGTGATTTGAACGTAATCGCGAGGCAGGCACCGCTCGATCCGGTCGGCCCACTCGATGAAGGTCAGTCCTCCGCCGTCGAAATACTCTTCCGGTCCCAGTTCGAGGAATTCGTCGTCATCCTTCAGCCGGTACGCGTCGAAGTGGTAGATGGGCCGCTTCCCGGTTTTGTACTCCTGGATCAAAACGAAGGTCGGGCTGGTCACCTCATCCTCCGGGACTCCCGCCGCCGCGGCGATCGCCTGAACGAAGCGCGTTTTGCCGGCCCCAAGCGTTCCAAGAAGCGAAATCACGGTTCCCGTTTCCAGAATGGATTCGACGCGTTTCCCCAGTGCGTCGGTTTCTTCAAGAGATTTTACGTTCCAAATCACTGCCGTCTCGCGCATCGTCTCTTTCCATGGGCCGGTCAGAAGGGTTTTCAGTTGGTCAAAATCTTCATAAAATATAATCATTTTTTTGTTTTTAACGCCTTTGGCTATTGAAAAATCCGTACTAATCGTTATAATATATAATGTAATTATACCATCTTTTGAGAAAAAATCACCCACCCCGCCCCCCTTTTTAGGATTGTTTTCCGGGAATTTTACCTGATAATTTGCGTATTTTGAAAAAAATGGCGACAATAAACAGACTTGAAGGGGAAAAAGGAATACTCCAAAAGAATTAATTTTACGAATACGATAATAGGTACGATTGAAAGTACGTCTTTACCGGGCGTACGTTCAGGAATCCTGAAAAGTTTTTAAAACCAGGAATAACAAAACATTATGAGCAACACAGAAACAGCGGCAAATACCACGCCTGAAAAGAATTCCGGCGAATTATTCCAATGGGGCGTTATGGGGGCGTTCCTCCTGCTTTTGATTTTCTCCTATTGGAATATGTTTTGCAACGCGGCCAAGGAATGGAGCACGAACGAGCTTTACTCGCACGGTTACCTGATCCCGATTTTGGCGGTCATCATCCTGTATATGCGCCGCCAGCCGCTGCGTCCCTCGACGAATCGTGAGCGTTGGGTTGGTCTCGGGATCATCCTTTTCGCTTCCATGGCGCGTATTTTCCTGTCGTCGTTTGAGACCGGCGATATGTACACGTTTGTGATCGCGTTTGTGGGGCTGATCCTGCTTGTCGGCGGTACATCGATGCTTCGGTGGGCCGGGCCGGTTTCATTCCTGCTCCTTTTCATGTTTCCGCTTCCGCATACGGCCACGACGCAGCTTTTGGTCCCGATGCAGCGTTTTGCGACGCACGCGAGCACCTGCGTTTTGAAGATCCTCGGCTTTGCTGCCTTCCAGGATGGAAACTCCATCAGCCTGGGCGCAAGCCGGATCGACATCATCGAGCAGTGCAGCGGGCTGCGCATGACGACGATTTTCCTCGCGCTTTCCATTGCGCTCGTTTTGATCAATGAACGTGAGTGGTGGGAAAACGTCATCATTTTACTCATGGCGATTCCGATCGCGCTGGTGACGAACATCACCCGAATCGTGATGACCGGCATGGCGATTTTCATGTTCCCGGAGAGCGAAACGCTGAAAAAACTCGTGCACGACGGCGCCGGCCTTTGTATGGTTCCGCTGGCCATCGCGCTTTTGGTTTTGCTTCAGTATATTTTGACGAAAATTTTCGTCGAGGACGAAGGCCCGAGCCAGCTCGACATGATGGACAATCCGCAGGATGTGTTCTGGAAAGACCAGAAGCAGATCGAGGAATGAACCCTAAGGGATTCGATTCGTTTAGATGGAATAAAAGGAAGCATTATGGAGCAAAACTGCAGGCCGCTCCCGGCAGACCAGTCGGGTGCCTTTCGGTGCGCCATTCCGTGCCCTTGGGTTTGGATTTTGGGGTTGGCGGTTACCGCGCTGATGATCCTTTACGCGTGGCAGACCGCCCCGGCAGAATACAGCGCACGGGTCATATTGCGTTTCGCGGAAGAACCGACCGATGAGTCGGAACACTTCCAGAACGACCGCAAATTACAGCCTTCCGTGATCCGCAGCCCGATCGTTCTCCGACCGGCCTTGCAGAAGCCTGGCATCGCCCAGCTGAACTGCCTGAAAGATCAGGAGGATAAAGAGCGCTGGCTTTCCGATCACCTGAGTTTCATGTGGACCGGAGCCGATTTTTTGACCATTTCGATCAGCGGTCCTGAAAAAGACGAGCTGGTGGAGCTCCTGACCGCGGTCCATGACGCCTATATGGAGGAAATCGTTCAGGTAGAACGTGACCTTGACATCGTAAAACGCGATGAGTTGAGCCGCGAACGCCAAAACCTCGGGAATGCGCTTCCGTATATGGAAACCGAGTGCCAGAACCTCGAGAAAGCCAACGCCGCAGGCGAAGAAACGCCCGATTTGGAAAGGCTTCAAAAGGAATTGGCCCGCAAGAAAGCGGAGTACGAACAAATGGGTGCGCAGTTGCGGGAGTTGGAACTTAAAATTCAGGCTCCGCTGCCTGTTCAGACGATTGGTGAGCCGTGCGTTAAAATCAGGAAAAAAACCGGTAAGTGGTTCCCCTTTCAAAGCAAATTTTCGGAGAGTGAACCATAACCGAACCGGTTACGTATAAAGTAAAAATTTTGTTGAATTAAATCAACCGATTGTTATATAAATAGGTGTAATTGTGGAACAAAACATCAATCAGCTTCCGGCAGAAATAACCCCTCAAGGAAGAAGTCTGGCGACTCCGGCCCGTCCGGCAGTCCGTTCCGACTTGCAGATGTACAAGAAACAGCCGGAGATCATCAACCGGGCGATCCGTCCGATCGACCTCCTGTACGCCATTCGGCGTCGTTGGGCTTTGGCTCTGGTTTTGGGTTTTGTGGCTACAACGCTGACGATCCTCTACGCGCAGCTGACCATTCCGGTTGAATATAACGCGAAGGTCATGATGCGTTTCGCAGAGGCGCCGGATTATATTTTGTTCAAAAAGCCGACCGAGCGTAACTGGCTGAATGACCGCGGCGCGCAGGCGTCCCTGATCCGCAGTACGATCGTGCTCGTGCCTGCCCTGCAGCAGTCCGGCATTTCCAAACTGAGCTGCCTGAAAAACCAGCAGGACAAAGTACACTGGCTCTCCACGCACCTGAACGTCGGTTACACCGGGTCCGAAATTTTGACCATTTCGATCAGTGGCCCTGATAAAGATGAACTGGTGAAGATCCTGACCGCCGTCCGAGACGCCTACATGCAGGAAATCGTTCAGGTGGAACGTGACCTCGACACGCAGAAACGCGCTACGGTGGACCGCGCCTACAAAAACCTTGAAAAAGCGATCCAGCGTAAAGAGATCCAGTATCAGAACCTGGCCGACCGTTTGGGCGTGAGTGACTCCAAAAACGCGATGTACTCGAACCGCTACGCGCAGGAAAACCTCGCGTACTGGCGTCAGAAGCGCGACACGAACCTCGCGAGAATCAATGGTCTATCGACAGAAATCAAAAGACGGACCGCATACCTCGAAGCGATGTCGCCCCAGCAGAAAGGTGCGTCACAGGCCGAACGTGAGCAGGCGCGGATCAAACAGCGCACGGAAATGATCCGTACACTGACGATCGAGGCCCTGAACAAAAACCCGGAATTGATGGAACTGCGTAAAAAATACGAGCAGATCCAGATGCTTCTGGAAAGGGAACGTTCTGTCGCAAAGGATCAGAACCACCCGAATATTAAACGTCTGGAGCAGGCTTTGGAGGAATCCAAAAACGAAATCGATACGGCAACAAAGCGTCTGACTCCCGAAATCGCCAAAATGGTTCAGTCCCAGATCGATAATCAGGAAGTCCCGATGAGCAAGAGCGAACAGCTTGCGGAAACGATCGAACAGCTGAAAATCGATTTGGCCGTTTATCAGGCGGAATATGAATCCTGCGAAAAATCGTATCAGGCTGAACTCGCCAAGGCCAAGACCTCCGGCGAAACGTCCGAACTGGAAAGCCTCCGCGCGGAACTGACCCGTATGAAGACCATGTACGACCGAATGGGCAGCCAGTTGGCCGAGTGGAATATTGAAGCGCAGGCCGGGCCGCGTGTTCAGACGATCAGCGAGCCGGAAGCGCCGAAGCATAACAACCAGATCGAAAAGTTCAAGACCATGGGGCTGATGGGTATTATGAGCTTCATCGGAACGTTCATCGTGGTGAGCGGTCTGGACTTCCTCGGCCGCCGCGTGAATACGTCGGATGAACTCAGCTACGGTCTGGGCCTGCACGTGATGGGCGACCTGCCGCTGATCTCGAAGGGCGTGCGCCACAATCGCGTGAACCAGAGCATTCAGGGGCTCCTGATGGAGTCGATCGATAATATACGAACGGCCCTCCTGCATCACGCAGAAGCGGAAAATATGAAGGCGCTGCTGATCACCAGCTCGCTGGAGAAAGAGGGTAAAACGACGGTTTCGAGTCAGTTGGCTGCGTCTCTGGCGCGTACAGGGCGCAAGGTGGTTCTGGTGGACGTTGACCTTCGTCGTCCGTCTGCGCACCGTATGTTCGACCGTCCGCTGAACCCGGGTCTTGCCGAGTTCCTGCGCAAGAAAGTGGCACTGGACGAAGTGATCACGACGACGCGCGTGGAAAACCTCTGGATCATCCCTGCTGGTACGCCGCACCCGGACGCCATCATCGCGCTGGCGCAGGGTGGAATGGAAGAACCGATGCAGCTTTTGCGTGAGCAGTTCGACTTCGTGCTGGTGGACTCCGGACCGGTGCTGACCGACGCCGACGTGCTCGTGATGGGTCGTCTTTGCGACGGCGTGCTGCTCTCCGTCCTGCGTGACGTCAGCCGCATCCCGCTCGTTTACGAAGCCTGCGAGCGTATTCGTTCCGTCGATATTCCGCTCATCGGGACGGTCCTCAACGGCGTGAGCTTCGGCAAGTACCGCCCGTACTACTCGAGCTACACGATCGAGGTTTCGACCAAGTCCAAGTCGAAAGCAAAGAAAAAGTAAAAAAATCAGTGCGCATTCAAACGCCTGGCGGATCCAAGAAGTTCGTCAGGCGTTTTTTTAGTTCCTCTTCGCCGTTCAGAAATTCCAGTTCGATCCTTAACGCCCGAGCGTTCAGGCTTTCAGGGAGTTTGACCAGATCTTTTTCGGTACAGAGCAGGGCGTCGAAGGCGTTTTTCTCCCGCCACTCTACGAGAGCGGAAACGTCCGCGTCAGAAAAAGCGTGGTGGTCGGGAAAGATTTTCGTTTCGGCGGGGGGCAGGCCGAATTCTTCCAGCGAGCGGAAAAATCCCTCCGGCTTTCCGATCCCGCAGAACGCGCCGTAATGTCCGTCTTTTGCAAGTTCCAAGGGGTTTCCTGCCGCATCTACGAAACCCACGGGTTTGTGAACGGTTTCGATCCAGAGACGGTTTTTCCCGGCAGGAAAACGCTGGTCGATCTCCTCGCGCAGCGTGTGACGTTCCCGCGGGCTTAACCGGTCAGCGTGGGTCAACATGAGCACGTCCGCCCGCCGAAATCCTGCCGCCGGCTCCCGGAGCGTCCCGCAGGGAAACAGTCGCCCGGTCAGGCCAAACGGCTCGTCGGCATCGATCAGCACGACGTCCAGGTTCCGGAAGAGTTTTCGGTGCTGGAATCCATCGTCCAGAATGAGAACTTGAGCGCCGAATTCATAAACGGCTTTTTCGGCGGATTCGCACCGGTTCGGGTTTTGCAGAAGCGGGACCCCCGGCAGAAGACGGACCATTTCACGCCCTTCGTCATTCAGAAAATCTTCCGGGTTTTCAGACTGTTTGTTCGCTTTATACCCGCGGCTCAGAACGGCTGGTTTCAGGCCCAGACGCTGAAATTCATGCACGAACCACCGCACGGCCGGGCTTTTGCCGGTCCCGCCCAGCGTGAGGTTTCCGACGCTCAAAACCGGCACGGAGGCGTGAAAGATTTTTCCCGGGCGGCGGTCAAACTGGCGGTTCCTCCACCAGACGCCCAGCGCGTAGAACGGCCGGATCGTTTCCAAAACCACGCGCCACGCGCAGCCGGAGAGACTACGGTCGGCGTGGGTCAGGATTTGGCGGAATCGTTCGGGGGTCATGGGAGAAAACTCACTCTCCAAAGAGCGTAAACGGATTGGCTTTCACGATTTTCACTTTTTTCATCTGCCCGATGAGCGAGCGCGGGCCGTCGAAGACCACGATGTGATTGCTCGGCGTGTTTCCCGTGAGCTGTACCACCTCGTTCGGGTCCACCCCCGCTTCGGCCGCGTCCGAGGAATCGCCGGGATCGCCCAAAACCGGGAGTTTATTCGCGTTTTTGCTCGTTCCTTCGACCAGAATTTCGACTTCCTGCCCCACGAATTTCTGCGAGTCTTCGCCGCTGATCTGATTCTGAACGGCCAGAAGCTCATTATTCCGCCGTTTTTTCACGTCCTCCGGGACATTATCCTCCCAAAGCTCGTACGCCTTCGTTCCTTCGCGGGGGCTGAACTTGAAGATGAAACTGTTCTTGAACCGGATCTCCCGCACCAGATCGACCGTCTGCTGAAAGTCCTCCTCCGATTCGTCGCAGAACCCGACGATGAAGTCGCTCGTGATGGCGGAGCCGGGAACCATCTCGCGGATCTGCTGGCACACTTCGCGGTACTTTTCCACCGTGTAGCCGCGGTTCATCTTTTTCAGCTGCGCGTTTGAGCCGCTCTGCGCCGGGACGTGGAAGTATGGCATGACGTGCGGCAGGTCGCGAACCGCCTCGAAAAGGTCCTGTGTCATGGAGTTCGGGTGGCTCGTCACGAAACGGATCCGCTCCAGCGGCGTGGATTCCGCGATTTTTTCGCACTGCTCCAGAAGCCCCGAAAGTCGCGTTCCGGTCGTCAGGTCGTGGTACTTGCTGACGGTTTGCCCGATGAGCGTCGCTTCTTTGCACCCCTGTTCCACGAGCTGGCGGACCTCGGCCAGAATTTCGTCAACGGGTCGGCTCTGTTCCGGGCCGCGGACGTACGGAACGATGCAGTACGTGCAAAACTGGTCGCACCCGAACATCACGCGGACGAATGCCTGGAACGGGTTTTGCCGGGCGGTCCGGACACGCATCGGGTCGTAAAATGAGAAACTGCTCCCCACTTCGTGGCGGCTGCGACCTTTGCGCTCCAGACTCAGCTCCATCTGCGGGCCTTTTCCGTCCCGGATCCGTTGGATCAGCTCGGGCAGACGGGCGATTTGGCCCGGTCCGCAGACCAGCTCGACGAACGGGGCACGCCGGAAAATGAGCGAATTATCCTTCTGGGCCATGCAGCCCATCACGCCGATGATTTTTTCCGGGTGGGCTTCCTTTACGAGACGCAAACGGCCCAACGCGCTGTAAATTTTATCCTCAGCGTGTGCGCGGATGCTGCAAGTATTGAAGAGGATCAAATCGGCTTTTTTCATGGACTCGGCCTGAGTCCAACCGTCTTTCAGAAGAGTGGCGACCACCAGCTCAGAGTCCAGAACGTTCATCTGGCAGCCGACCGTTTCGATGTAAAAAGTGGGCATTTGATTTAAGTAGTCAGTAGTCAGTAGTCAGAGTTTCGGCTGCGCCGAAATTAATTTTTCAGTTTTCAGTTTCCAATTCCTCAACTGCCAACTGAATACTGGGAACTCCATTCTGCCGAAGTCAGAACGCTGACTACTGACTACTGACTACTTTAAAAAAGCGACGTTCAAAAAATGAAAAAATCAATCTTGTTTCCGACACGCGTCCCGTTCACGCCGGGTCGATTCCAAATCAAAAATCAGGTACTTCATGTCGAGCCGAAGCTGGGCGACGGATTCCTGAATTAATGAAAAAATCTCGCGCCGTCTCTGGGTCCCCCGAACCAGATCCTCGGCAAATGGCTGAAGCATCGCTTGATACTCAAGTGGAAGTTCCTGGAGCTTCGCAAGCAGATTTCGCACGTCTTGCGGAAGTTTTTCCCATTTTTCCTCAGTATTTTTGACGGTGGATTCAAAAGTTTTCATAATTTTCACATAATGATATAGGAGGAAATGAAAATTTCGTCTATAATAGGCCGAGCGACAAAAACGTTACAATCGTCCTACTTCCATTATAACCGATATTTCCAGAAAAGCCACTCGAATTTTCATATTTTTCCTAAAATTGTTAAAATTTTCCGAAAAAAAGTTTTATGACGGCCAAATGGTGAATTGCCAGGGATAACCCAATTCCCCCAGTTTTTTTCGTTGAACATGAAGCCCGAATTCCTGAAACAAATTTCCTGACTCCCTGAATTGTATATGAATCTGAATTTTCAATTCGTTTTTCAACCTTTCTCATGGAACAGGTTCCCTGATCCAGGAATCCTGTTCCTTTGTGTGTGGGTTTGCCTGTTTGGGGGAGTTTCCGGCGTTCGGTCACAAAATCCGGCTCCGGTGCAGCAGGGGCGCCACTGGGTCGATGATTTTGAAACGAAAATGCCGAAATGGATCGACGCGGGCGGAGACTGCGCACATCGTCTGACACTTCGTCTGCGTGAGGAAGGCGACGCGATGTCCGGCCGGGGGTTTGAACATTTGAGGATCCAAACGGAAACGGAAGGTTCGGTGGTTTACCTCGCGTATCCGCTTTCACCCGTTGAGGTCAGGCAGGAACTGCTCGTTCAGCTCGCGGTGAGGGCCAATCGGAGCGGGATCCAGCTTCTGGCCCGGGTCGTTTTTCCGTTAGCTCGTGATCCAAAAACAGGGGGAGCCGTCACGTTTTACGTTTCGGGAGGAACGTATTCGACGGTGAACCGGTGGCAAATATTGCGTATTGACGACATTTTGCGCCAGGTGAAGCAGGAAATTGCGCGGCATCCTGAACTTTCCAATACGCAAAACGCCTACATTGACCGATTGGTTTTGAACGTTTACACAGGACCGGGGGAACTGGACCTTGAGGTGGATTCGCTTGAAATTTCCGGAGTGTTTCCGGTTTCGCCCGAGTTTCTCGCTCAAAACCCACAGAGTGACACCGTTTCACCTTCCGCGGGGAGAATGAGGGATTTCCCCACGGTAACTTCAGAGGATACCGGCAGTTCGCCAGGCCTGAAACCCGCCGTGACGTATGATCTTATGGGGGAAAGTGGGGTAAACCATTCGGAGCAGGGGAGCGGGGATCCTGCCGATCTTCATCCGGCCACGAGTCCTGCGCCGGCCAATCCTGAAATTGTACCCTCCTCCGGGCTGAACCCTTCCTCTGTGCAATCGTTCCAGCCAAAAGAGTACAATATTCGGTTAAATCGGTCGATCGTTACGATAAACGGGACGCCGATTCTGGTCCGGGCGATTCGGCATCGCGGGGAGTCACTCGAGTATCTTGCCTCGTTGGGGTTCAACACGATTTGGTTAGAGGCTCCGCCGACGCGGCAGATGGAAGTTGAGGCGGCCCTTCTGAATCTTTGGTTCATTTGTCCGCCGCCGGTGGATCTGAGTAACCCGGACATAAATCCATCGCAGGCGGTCCAGACCTCAAGGCTTAATGGTTGCCTCGTGAATCGGGTACTGGCGTGGGACCTTGGAAAAGTACCGACGATTCTTGACGTAAAACCCGGTCCGGACGGGAAACCCGGGAATCCGACCGACCTGGCGAGAAGTCAGACGAACCTTTTGAATCAGATCCCGAATTCGCTGCTTCCTCACAGACCCAACCTTGTGATCCCGAACAAAGATTTCCCAACATACAGCTCGGTTTACGACATTCTGATGCTGGATCGAAACCCGTTGAACTCAACGATGGGTTTCGTTTCGTACGGGCTTTGGTTCCGGGAAATCCTGAATCTGGTCCCGCCCGGTCAGTCCATTTTCGTGAAGGTTCCAACAGAATTCGACCCGCTTCTTCAGGCTCAGTGGAAACAGATGGCGGCCCGGTTGGGGAGTTCTTCGGGACTGGAGCCGTTTCCGAAGGCGATCCCGCTGGAACAGCTGCGACTTTTGACGTATAATGTGGTGATGGCCGGCACACGGGGGATCCTCTTTGAAAGTTCGTCCCGTTTGGATTCCAAGGACCGGGAAACGGTTTTTCGAGCCCGATCGCTTGAACTGGTGAACCGGGAGATCCTGGTTTTGGAGCAGTGGATTTCGCAGGGAGAAAAGTACACGACTCTTCCGTCGAATCACAAAGACGTGGCCGGCTCGCTCCTGGCAACGAGTCACGTACGGATCCTTTTTCCGATGGTTCTGGAGCCGGACGCCCAGTACGTCAGCGGCGCGGGAGCCAACCGTCAGGTTTCATTTTTGGTGCGAGGTCTTCCGGAAACGTACCAGTGCTGGCAGTACTCACTGAACGGTCTGTCTCCGCTGGTCAACCGTCGTGAAGCGGGAGGCGTGGCCGTGAATCTTGAGGAATTGCCGCTCGTCTCGACGATTGTGATGACGCAAAACTCGATCATCATTAATAGCATCTCGCAGCGAATCGTCCGGTTCGCGCCGAGACTGGCGGAATTAATGAAGGAACTGGCGACGATGCGTCTGGAAAACTGGCTTCAGCAGCACGGAGCCAGGAAACTTGGTGATCGGGATGAAATGTACTACCGTCGGGCGAAACTCTTCCTTGATGGGGCGGAAAAGGCGTTTGCGGCTCGTGAATACGCTGACGCGTTTACGCTTGCGCAGCGGGCCACCCGGCCGATCGCGTATTTGGAGCAGCAGGTCTGGCACGAAAAAACGGCTCAATTTCCTACGCCGAATTTTCTCCCCGCAGCTGTTACGTACAGGACGCTTCCGATTCTGGACCCGTGGCTTCGTATGACCTCAGGGTTAAATCGGGGCCGAAATGTTTTGCCGGGCGGCGAGTTTGACGACTTGCGGCAGGTCCCCGCGACGGGGTGGCGTCAGCTCCAGTCCTGGAACGCTTACGATGGGATCACTCCCCGGGCTGACATCGCCGAGGAAGCGGCTCATTCAGGCCCTTGCGGGCTGAAACTCGAAGTGACGATGAAAGACAAAAACACGGCGCCGGTCATGTTCGACTCACCGCCGGTCGTCATTCGTGGGCCAGCGGTACAAATCGGTCCCGTGGGAACGGTTTATCAGGTGGAACTTTGGCTGAATATTCCCGTCCCACTCAAAAATACGGTGGAGGGACTGAAGATCACGGATTCCAACTCGGGCGAGGTTCTGGCCGAACGGCGTATGAAAACGAATGGCTGGCAAAAAATCACGTTCCAGCGGGTCGTGACGGATGCCAACCCGGTTTTTATGACGATTGCCCTGACAGGATACGGGACTGTTTACGTGGATGATGTAAAGATCATTCCTCTTGAGTGAGGCGGAAAACCAGAGAAATTTTGGAAATTTTTTCAAAAATGGAGAAATTTCCTCGGTGCGGGGGTTGAAATTTAGCCGAAAAAAGACTATAATAACAAGATGAGTCGCTGAGATGTTTCAGCGAGTTTTTTGGTCTTTATTTCTAAAGGAGAGTTCATTATGGCAGTTAATGTGAATAAAGATGATTGCATCGGTTGCGGCGCTTGCGTTGATACTTGCCCGTGCAGTGCTCTGACCATCGTCGAAGACAAATGCACCGTTGATGAAGCCACCTGCGCTGAGTGTGGTGCCTGCACCGACGTTTGCCCGGTTGGCGCGCTTTCTTTGTAAGCTTTTTTTGAGCCGTTTTGCCGGCCCATTAAAACACTCGGTACTTTAGAAATTCAACCCCATTTTTAAAGACGGAAAAAATAAAGACGAACAAAGAGGAACCCTTTTCAAATTCCTCCGCGTTCGTCTTTTTTTCTTTGAGAAAATCAGGCACGTTTTAATCTGGTGTGGATGATACAGTCGCTCAAGCGACATTCATCGCTTTCCCTTGCGGCAATACAGCCTCGAAGAGGCGTTTACCGCTGAAGTTTGCTGGACGTCTCCCACGAGAAAAACCGTTTTCGCCGCCTTGTTTTTCGGTCGCTAAGTGAAAGCGGCAAAGGAAGCCTTCGGCTTCTGTATTGCCACACTTCAAATATTTTTTCTATCTCGCGCCCCTTTGTCTCGGGTCGGTCGCTTCCTGCAGCGCCTCGCCGATGAGGTTATACGCCAAAACCGTCATGAAGATCAACGTTCCGGGGAAGAACGTCAGCCACCACATCGCGAGGTTGCGGTGCCCGTCGTTCAGGATCGTGCCCCAACTGATGGAGGAACTAGAGGTCGATATCCCGAGGAAACTCAGCGAGCTTTCGATCAAAATCGCGGCCGCGATGCTGAACGTGATCGGGACGAGGACCGGCGCCAGCGCGTTCGGCAGAATGTGGCGGAAAATGATTCGGAACTGACTCGCTCCCAGCGATCGGGCGGCGGAAACGTACTCGCTCTGCTTCAGCTTGATGAACTCGCCTCGGGTCAGACGTGCGATCCCCGGCCAGCTGGTGATCCCGATGATTGCCATGACGTACCAGATGCTCGGTTTCTGGATGATCGCGACGGCGGCGAGGATCAAAATCAGCGTTGGGACACAGAGGACCACCTCGATGAACCGGCTGATGATGATGTCGATCCAGCCCCCAAAATAGCCGGCCAGGGCGCCGAGTGTAATGCCGATCAGCGCAGCCAGTCCGGTCGAGACGAAGCCGACGAGCAGCGCCGTCCGTGTTCCATGAACGAGCATGGAGAAAACATCGTAACCGTAAACATTGGTCCCGCAAGGGTTCTGGAGCGACGGGTGGCCGTGGGTCCCGTAAGGATTTTCCGGCCGGCCAGGTTTGTCGCCTTCACGAACACGGTATTTGGTGTCGTTGTAGATGAGCGGGTAAACGGCCCAGCTCTTCGGGTCCATTTCCTTCAGGCGGCTGGGATACGCGCGGACGATGTCGTCCTGAAAAAAGACCGGATTTTCCCAGCGGGGATTGAAATACCCCATGCACGGGAAATAGATGTGGCCTTTGTACTGGCAGACGATGGGTTTCACGCCGGCGATCATCGGCGAGCATATTGCCACGAGCGCGAGAAACAAGACATACACCAGCGCGCACATCGCGAGCTTCTTCCTCCGAAACCGTCTCCACGTCTCGGCCCAGTAACCACGGGATTTTTCTTGTTCGTTCATAAATTTTAGTCTAAAAAACGTTTAATGTACGCGGAAATTAATTGCAAAGGGAAAATCCGAAGCCGCTATAGGCCCCGCGGATCAGGCTGGTCGGATTTAATGAAATTCTAAAAAACATCCGCCCTAAATACCAGGCCCACTTCACTTTCACCTTTTATTTAAACACGGATTTTCGCGGATTTAATGGATTAAAAAGATTTCGTTTTGTTTGATTGAAAATCCCTTTAAATAATCTGTGGAAATCCTTTTAATCCGTGAAAATCCGTGTTTAAATTGATGCTTGCTGTAAGCTGGATTTTGTGTTTAGGATTGGACAAATAAACTACCGTTTCATCAGGAAATCGACCAGCCTTCGGGCGTTCGTGAAGTTCGGGATGATGGCGTCGGCGCCGGCGTCCACCATTTTCATGCGCATTCTCTCGTTTACGAGGTTCAGCTCTTTGCGGTCCACGGCCACACCGACGGCGTATGCGCCGAGTTTTTTCGCTTCGGCCACTTCCTCGTCGTTGAGGCAGAACATGATGAAATCGTCTTCGGACTCCTCGCAGTCGTTGATCTCCGTCTCGGTGACCAACTCGATGAAATCGTCAAAACCCGGAACTTTGCGGACGGCCTTTTCGTCGAAGAAGTACATCGCCTGCGACTGGGCCGGGGTGGGGTACTCGAAAATCTCGATGTCCCACGTGGTCTTCAGCATTTCCTTCAGCGCGCAGACCAGCGAGTGGAAGTAAACCACGTGCAGGTCCTCAAGCTGCTCCATCGACCAGGTCGGGGCGAGGAGGCAGTAGTCGCACCAGTTCTTCATCTGTCCGCCGTCGCGGCCGCCAAAACCCACGACCGTGATCCCCATTTTGCGGGCCTGGATGCACGCTTTCACGACGTTCGGCGAGTTCCCGCTTCCGCTGTACACGATCAGTACGTCGCCGGGATGGCCGAGGGTCTTGAGCAGGATGGAGTACACGTCGTCGTAGCTGTAATCGTTGGCCAGGCACGTGACCAGGACGGTCGAGTCGTTCAGGCACGTGGTGCGGAAACCCTCGCGGTGGTTCAGGCGGCACCCTTTCGTCAGGTCGTTGATGATGTGGCTGGCGGTGGACGCGCTGCCGCCGTTCCCGGCCGTGAAGATCATGTTCCCGTTTTCCTTCGTGGCGAGCAGGACCTCCGCGATTTTCTCCATCATCTCGAAGTCGGTCTTCATCAGAGCGTCGCAGACTTCCTGGGCGTAGGTTTTCGGGTCACTGGAAGCGCAGTAGCAGCCGCAGCTGCAGGAGGATTTGGCGGCCATGAGGGTTTTCTTTCGTTGGGGGGTTAAACTGGAAGTTTGAAAAGTTGGATCGTTTTCCTAAAGTATAATAGCAAAATAAAAAAAGTCAAGAACCTCCCAATGGGGAAATGCAGATTTGAGTGAAATTTTATGGGAACGACGCTTCCAGCATCGTTTCAAAATCTAAAATCTACGGGGACGACGCTTCCAGCGTCGTCTTTTAATTATGAATCTACGGGGACGACGCTTCCAGCGTCGTTAAAAAAACTGCCATAAATTATGACGACGCTGGAAGCGTCGTCCCCGTAAATGTCTGCCGTATTTCTGACGACGCTGGAAGCGTCGTCCCCGTACTACTACAACCGGTTCACGTCCAGGTACACGAACTGACCGCCATTCTGTTCCGCGAGGCGCTTGAGCCAGTTCGTCATTTTGGGCTGCGGGCCGTTTCCGAACTGGATCGCGTTGATCTGCGTTCCCATCGAGTTTTTCCGAATCCTCTCCAAATCAGCGGCATTGATCGTCGTTTCGTTTTCGTCGGCGTCCGTCAGGAAAAAAATCACATCTGGGTGGCGGCTCAGCGCCATTGTGAGCGCGGTTCTGTGGTCCGTTCCGCCCATTGCGGTGATGGAGCTGAGGAAACGCTCCGCCCCGATCAGGTTTTCTTTCGTCGCGAAGACCATTTTGTTCGTTTCGTACTGCAAAATATCCTCTTCCAGCCCGTTGTAAAAGATGATCTGGAACTGCTGGTTTGGTTTCAGCATTCGGAGACTCTTGCGCAGTTCCTGTTTCGCGGCCGCCATCGGGGTCGCAGTGGTTCCGGCGGGGTGAAAACTCATGCTCGCAGAGCGGTCAAAAACGAAAATGAAGCGGTTTCCCTTTCCTGAAGTTCCAAAACAGGAAACGGTTCCTTTTCCGAACCCCTCGAACGAGCCGCTTCCCACGCCGGTAACATCGCCCAGACCGTCAGTAACACGCTGAAGGCCGGAACTTCCGCTTCCCTCTGTGGGGGCCATTCCGGGAGCCAGAGCCGCGACGTCCGGCACGGATGGGGCTTCATTCGACGCGATCTCGGAGGAAAGGGCCGAAATCACTTCCGCCTCGGTCTTTTTGGAGGTGGAATCCTGCGATGCGGCGTCCTCACCCGAGCTGGAATCCTCATTCATCGCATCAGCCGCCGACTCGTAAAGCGTTTTTTCCTCTGTCTGGGTCCGAAACGCGATCCCCACATCCGCCGTTTCTTCCTCGGAAATGCCCTTCTGGACCGGAACAGCTTTCGAAATGGTAAATGTCAAAATCAGCAGAAGAATCACGTGGAACAGAATCGATATCCCCCACGAGGAGAAAACACTCCCACGCGAGTCGGCCGAATCTTGATTGGGATGCGATGGAGTTTCCATGGAAAATTCGCGAAAAAATTTTTTTTGTATTATCTAAAAAAATCCATAATACACCAAATCGGGACAAAAGTCAAGAGGGATTTGCTTAATTATTGGTGTATCATTTTGAAGCAGTGTATCATTTTGCAGCATCCAAAACGATACAAAATGATGCATCTCTCCCAGATTCCACAAAGTTACAGATGAGCATAAAAAAAACGAGCGGTCAGTTGGGGGCCTGACTGCTCGTCATAAATAGGCGGTTAGCAAGGGAAACGAGGGGCGATAAAAAAAGTAAAAAAGCCGACCCAAGTTCCAAAAGTGCCGCGGCCTTTGGGGGAAAGCCGGCAAACCACCTTAAAATTGAATAAAAAGCAACACACAAGAACGCGAAACCTTTTATTCGGCCAGAGTGGGGAAAGCTCTGGTCTAAAGGAAACTTTTTTCCATTTGGGGAAAGAACGGAAAAAAATTTCATAAACCCGTTTGGGGGTGACAAATAAATAAAATGCAATCTGCGTGTCATTCGAGAAAAATATTTTCGATTTTTTCACTTGACAAAATATCCTTTCCACATTATTATTAGGAAAATATGTATTAACACGTTCCATAAGTCCTGCAAAACGTTGTTTAATGAACCGTTTTTTCCTCCTGATTTTCCTGTTTTACGTCAACCCGCTTTTCGCCCAGTTTTCCCAGGACGACGAGAGTGGAAACAAGGTCGATATTCCGGCCGGGCGCGAAGTTGTGGAAATCCGGAATCGGAGCGACGGCCGTGGCTTCTCCCGTCAGGTTGGCATCGTGGAATCGTTCAACCGGAACGGGCTTGAGTTGAAAACCGCCGACGGAATGACCACCATCGCCGCACATCTTGTGGCCCGGATCTACTACCAAAAATCCAACGAGCAGCGCCTCGGGGACCAGCATTTCCACCAGAAAAACTACCGTGACGCACTGGCCCACTACAAAAAGGCTCTTTCCGTCTCACTTCGACGCTGGATCGAGGTCGAACTCCTGGCCCAAATTATCCGCTGCGAATCCGCGCTCGGTTTTTACGCCCAGGCGATTCAGCATTTTACTGACCTGAACGAGCTGGAGCCGGATATGACCGATGAAACGTTCACGTGTATTCCGATGGTCTGGCAGGCGATCCCTGGCGACGGACGCGCGGAAGAAACCGCCTTCACGACCCTCAAAACCCACCGGAACATTCCACCCGTGGAAGTGATGTGTGCCAGCTTCCTCCTTTTCTCCCCGCAGGGAAAAGACCTTCCGCAAAAGCTGAAGACTTTGGCCGAAAACAAGGAAACACGCATCGCGCTGCTTGCCGAGGCTCTGACCTGGCGGCTGAGTCTGATGGATGTGACCCCCGAAAAGGCCGCGGCTTGGCGCAGTCGGATCGAAGTGTTCCCGCCGGAACTTCGGGGAGGGCCTTGTTTCGTCGTGGGTCAGGCTTTTTTACGGCTGAAGGATTACGACTCGGCGGCGCTTGCGTTTCTGAAAACTGCCTGGGTTTATACCGAATCCCCAAGTTTAAGCCGGGAAGCGGCAAAACAGGCTCAAAAAGCCCTGGAACTGGCCGGGAGAGCTGACGAAGCGGAGAAGGTTTTAAGTAGTCAATAGTAGTCAATATAGAAAGAACCATGCTGGAAATCATCGCCTCAGGAGGCCTCGTAGGTCTCGTCATTTTCGTCCTTTCCGTCACGGCGGTCGCGTTCGCGGTCAAGTATTTTCTCGAATTGCGCCCGACGAAAATCGTGCCGGAAGAGCTTGCCGCGGAGCTTCGGGAACTGCTCGCCAACGGTCAGCTTCAAGCGGCGCTCGACCTTTGCAAATCGAAGCCGTGCCCGCTCTCCAGTGTGGTCAGCGCCGGTCTGCTTGAGAATGACGGCGACTGGAACGACATCGAAAAGACGCTCGAGGACGCCATCGCAGAACAGGCGGCCAAATACTTCCGGAAAATCGAGATCTTGTCGGTCATCGGAAACATCGCTCCGATGCTCGGGCTGCTCGGGACGGTGCTCGGGATGATCACGGCTTTCCAGCAAATTGCCGTGACACAGGGGTCCGCCCAAGGCCCCGAACTGGCCCGCGGGATCTACCAGGCGCTCGTCACGACGGTGGAGGGGCTGATCGTCGCGATCCCGTGCATCGGTGTGTTCGCGTTCTTCCGGAATCGGGTCGATCAGTTCATGGCCGAAATGACGTCGAAGGTCCAGTCGATCTTCCTCCCACTGAAGCGATACCGCCGCCGCGTGAGTAACGCCCTTGCCAAGTCCGGGAAGGAAGCCGGGAAATGAAAGCTCCTCAAGCGCCGCACTCCGCCGCCGGGTTCAGCATGACGCCGATGATCGACGTGGTGTTTCTGTTGATTATTTTCTTTCTGGTGGCGAGTCATTTCACGAATCAGGAGAATGCCGTGGAGGTGGACCTTCCCAAGGCGGACGAGGCAAAAGAGCTCCCGCCGGAAGAAACGCCGCGTCTGACCGTGACGCTCCCGGACGAAACGCAGATATTCATCGGGATGAAGCCGATCGCGGCCGCAGACCTCCCGGAAATTCTTGCCCGGGAAAAAGCCCAGCAGAAAGAGGGCTTCCAGCTGCGCATCCGGGCGGGCCGGAAAGTCCCTTACTCCATCGTGGAACCGATCCTGATCCAGGCCGCCGAAGCGGGGATTTACGACGTGCAGTTCGCCGTGATGGAAGAAGGAATTTAATCAGGAATTGGAAATTCGTAATGAGTAATTAAAAAGCCTTCGGCTTTTGTCTGTCGTACCGCTCTTCTTTTTGGGGCGGTTTTGAATCTTATTCCGATTTTAACGCTAAAATTTTGTCTCAGGATTAAAAAAAAAGGATTTTCTGATGGAAATTTTCTCAAACCGGGAGAAAATATTAAAATGTAATGGTTTTGTGAATCATCAAAAAATTTAGAATCCCTTTTTCGTGTTGGACCCATGAATCATTTTAATCTCGCGCCCATTTTCAGCCTTTTGGTTTTGTGTTCCACGGTTTTCGCCCAGGTCGGGGAAACCATGAAGCAGGAAACTGTGCCTGAAAAGTACGTTTCCACCGTTCTGACCCCGCAGAACATTCGTATCCTGAAAATCGACTATCCGTGCGATGTCCACCCAACCGCTTCGGTAGAAGTGCGTATTTTGGATGATAAAACGGTCAAAGACCCGACAAAGACAACCCCTGTTTTCCTGCAGAGCCGATGGTTGAATCGGTATGATTTACGAAATATCCGCCTCAAGGACGCGATTGATGACTGCTACCTCGGCGATGAAGACGATATGCTTCTCAAGACGCTCCGATTCGGGGATCCGGAAGTTAAGATGAGTGTCCTGGGCTGGATCGGTGCGTTTGGAGTACGTGACACGGTAATACGGGTAAAAATGAAAAACTCTCGAACGGGTGAAGATGAAACGACACTCGTTTTCCCGAATGCAAGCCGGACGATGGTCGGGAAAATGCCCACAAAAACCGACCCGTTCAGTACGTACGCCTTTGGTTTCGACCTCATCGGTGAAGAGTTTGAACTTCCCTGCAATATTATGGTCTGGGTCCTGCGCGGTGAAAAAGTCCTTTTGCAGGAAATCGTTCGTTGGGAGGGCAGAATGGAAAATCCCTACGAAAGACAGGGAGTTGTTATGCGGAGCGAAGCCAGTAAAAAACAAAAAGACGATTTCTTTGACGACAGCGGCGATGATGACGATGATGATGACGACGAGGAAGACGCTGAAGATGGAGATGATGATGACGACGAGGAAGACGCTGATGATGGCGGCGATGATGATGACGAGGAAGACGAGGAGGAATGATCCATGCGATTCATGCACCTCGGTGACATCGTGGGGAAACCTGCGCGCGATCTGATCCGTCAGCGTCTGAAAACCGTCCGTCAGGAACTGAATCTGGAGTTTGTCACGGCCAACGCTGAGAATTCAGCCGCGGGCTCGGGGATCAATCACGCAATTTATAACGAGCTGATCAACGCCGGGATCGATTGCATCACGATGGGCGATCACACGTTCAAGCGCAAGGAAGCGATCGCGGTCCTGGAATCCTGCCCACGGATCATTCGCCCGGGCAATTATCCGGCCGAGGCACCCGGAAAAGGTTTCGTCGTTTTCGAGATCGGCATGGGCGCCCGCGCCGCCGTCGTGAACCTTCAGGGCCGGGTTTTCATGCAGCCGATCGACTGCCCGTTCCACGCGGCGGACAGAATTTTGCGCCAGCTCCCCAAAGACGTCAAAGTGATCCTGGTCGATTTCCACGCCGAGGCGACGAGCGACATGCAGATCATGGGCCGCTACCTGGACGGCCGCGTCACGGCAGTTTTGGGAACCCATACCCACGTCGTGACGGCGGATGAGCAGATTTATCCCGGTGGGACGGCGTTCCAGTGCGATGTCGGCATGTGCGGCGCGATGAAAAGCATCATCGGCCGGAAAATCGAGTGCGTGACCGAAGCGACCCTGACCGGCCGCCCCGTCGCGTACGATGTGGCGGACGAAGACGTTCGGCTCCACGGGACGATCGTGGACTTCAATCCCATGACCGGTCGCGCGGAGGCGGTCGAACGCTGGGCGTGTTCGTGAAAGATTTTAAAGAAATTCCAAAATTTTCACACTTTTTTCCCCAAGGGTGACGTTCCCTTGCTCAATCCTCGATTTCACCCTGGCGGCCAGCCGAAGGGACGTCCTCCGAGGAGGTGGAAATGCAGGTGCGGGACCGTCTGGCACGCGTTCCGGCCGTTATTCGTCACGACGCGGAAACCGTCCGTGAGGCCCTCATCCTTCGCAATCTTCTGGATCACGAGGAAAATGTGCCCCACCAACATTTGGTCTTCTTCGGTCAGCGCATCGACGGCGGTGATCTCTTTCTTCGGGATCACCAGAATATGCGTGGGCGCCTGGGGCGAAATGTCACGAAACGCCAGGCACTGATCGTCTTCATACACGATGTCGGCCGGGATCTCGTGGTCAATGATTTTCTTGAAAATGGTCATGGGATCTTCCTTTGCCTGAAGTGAGTTGGATCGGGTTCAAACCCTTCACCCCCAATTTTATCCCATCTTTCCGAAAAATTCAAGGGGGCCGGATTCCAAAAAATTCATTTTGTGGTAAAATAAAGGGTTGAACTGTTCAAAGACGCACAGGAGACGCGGGCCGACCCGTGTTTCCCTTACTTTCAGAAAAGGAACCCAACATGAAATCCCAGTTTACAGACGAAGCCCTCGCCCAGATCCAGGCCTGCGGAGCCATTGCGGTCCTCGTGATCGACGACGCGGCTAATGCCGTCCCGACCGCCAAAGCCCTCATGGACGGAGGGATCAACGCGATCGAATTGACGCTCCGGACCCCCGCGGCTCTGGACGCTCTGGCGAATATCCGCCGCGAAATTCCCGAAATGCTCGCCGGCGTCGGCACGATTTTGACCCCGGAGCAGGTTCAGAAAGTCGCGGAAGCGAAGGCTGCTTTCGGCGTGGCGCCGGGGCTGAATGAAAAGGTCGTTCTGGCGGCGCAGGCCGCGGGCCTTCCGTTCGCGCCGGGGATCATGACTCCGAGCGAGATCGAAAAGGCTGTCGAGTTGGGCTGCCGCGAGCTGAAGCTCTTCCCGGCCGAGCCGTGCGGCGGGATGAAGTACCTGAAGTCGGTTTCGGCTCCGTACGCGCATTTGGGGCTGAAGTACCTGCCACTGGGCGGACTGTCGCTCGAGAACATCGGGCCGTATGTGGAAAGCCCGTTGCTGCTGGCTCTCGGCGGCTCGTGGATCGCCAAACGGGACCTGATCCAGAAACAGGACTGGGCCACGATCCGCGCCAACGCCCAGGCCACGCGTGAGAAGATCGACGGGATCAGGGGGAAGTAGTTTTCAGTATGGAGCGCGTGGAGACGATATTTTGGGACTGGGCCGGTGAGACTCCGGCCTTTTACTTGGAGCCTATCTTCTTTAAAAATCCAAAAATTTTTAAATTTTTTAGATTTTGGGTATTGACTTTCTTCTCCGTTACCGTATAATAATAATGAACCGCTGAAAGGGCGAATGCCTCGTAGGTGGTGTTTTTTATATACCTATCGTGGATACACGACTAAACCATACTCGTTACTGTGGCTGGCCTCAAGGTTTAACACTCCTTTTTGTTTTAAGGTTTTCAGGACACGAGTGCTAAAGTTTTCTTCAATAACCTTTGCGACACGATTTGGTAAAGGCTGCTTCTTCTGGATCGTACGGTAGTATAAATATACAAAACTGGAAACGAAATCACAGATCTGAATAAAATACGATTCCTTGGAGTCTTTTTCCAAAATGTCTTCAATCAAACCTTTTATACGATTGTTATAATACCCGCCATAATTTGAAGGAGTTGGATTAAACGCGCGGATTTGACGAGCGGTTTTTCGCATTGGCGCTAAACGACCTTTATCAGTTATAATAAGGTATTGCCATTGAGAATTGCTGTCTTTGTCAATACGTTGAATATTATATTTTAAGGCATTTTCAAGTACCTGATAATTTTCATTATAAAAATTGGTTTTGTCAATAACGACATTAATAATTTTAATTTTGAGGGATGCAATGCACTTGGTAAAATCAATCAATATTTGCTTTCTTTGTTCTGTCGTCCAGCCGTAGGGCCGATATAGTCCTTTGTCGCGAAGAAAATGGGCCGTGTGCATTTCTTGAGAAACATGAAAACCATATTCTTCCTTGAGTCTTTGACGAAACTTTTTGACGGTTTCAAAATTGTCCTGCCAATCTTCTGTTTTCATGTACAAACTTGTCAAAACAAAGGTATCACTGGATTCTGATGTGCAACCATCATCTCCGGTTTCGTCGAAATAGGCTATATATGCGCTCATGTGTAAAAATATTGAATGGGGTATTGGTTACAATTTATTTTTGAATGTTCGAACCTTTAATCTTCCTGCTTATATTTCTTTCGCTTAAAAAACCCCCAGCTGCCAGAGCATCGTCCGCAGGCCCTGGATCGGGTTTTTCGTACTGACCAGCACAGCGCCGGGTTCAAAGTGAGTCTTTTTCGGCCTCGGCTGTTTTTTCTTTCAGCGTTTTTTCCAACGTAACAAACTCGGGAATAAAACTGTCCCGGATAAGGTGGACCATTTCATTGATCTCGTCCTCATTATAAACGTAGATCGCCAAATTTCTCTTTTTGAGCATCGTGAGCCATAAAGCCTCATCGTCAAAAAGCCCGAATCTGTAGCCTGCCTGTAAAATGTCTATGGGGGAACCGCCTCTGAAATCGGTTACCCCCTGTAACTGCAAGACTTCCTGCATCGCTTTCCAGGACAGTTCAAACGTCAGATCATACTGACCGATGATTCCAGTCCTGTAAATCTCATTATTCTCCGCTTCCGAAAATCTGCGTTTTTCAGAACCTTCAGGCAGTTTGAATAGTTTTCAAGTTTTTTCATAAATCACCACTCCGTCTCTTTCGATTTCTTTTTGAAGTTCGACGCTGATATGATGGTCAAGGTCAACCATGTCAAACATGAGAAGAGTTTGGCGTTTCTCCCAATCATTCCTTTAAAAATCCAACCAAATTTTCTCAACTTCTTTTTTAAGCTCCTCGAAAGCGGCAATGTATTTGTTGTTAATGTCGTCTATCGCGTTATTTGCATCTTCCTCACTGTAGGTATGGGTCAGCAAATTCCTTACCTGGAGCAGTTCAAGCCAGAGCTCCTCATCATTTATCATCGAACATTGAAAAGCGATCTTGATTATTGATTTGGCCGAACCGATGGGGTCCACGACCCTGCCGTGTTCTTCAAGCAGTTCTTTCATCATCTTCCATGATTGTTCAAAACAAATTTCAAACAATGCGATGATGCCGGTCTGTTCCACAACATTGTAGGGCTTTTCAAGAGTTGCAGCTTCTTGCAAATTCCTTAATGCTTTGCAAAAATTCTCATATTTTTTCATAAATCACCACTCCGTCTCTTTCGATTTCTTTTTGAAGTTCGACGCTGATATGATGGTCAAGGTCAACCACGTCAAACATCAGAAGGGTTTGGGCCTCTTCCTCCAAGTCAAATCGAAAATCACGAATATTTCCGCCTGAAACGGCAATATCCACGTCACTTCTTTCCCGGTTTGTACCTCGCGCCCGTGAACCGAAAAGAATGACCTTTTGGATTCCGTGGATCTCGGCATATTTGATTATTTCACGTTCTACATGCTCCGGAAGATCATATTTCATGTCTGACTACTCCTTTAAAAAATCCCCAACTGCCAGAGCATCGTCCGCAGGCCCTGGATCGGGTTTTTCGTGCTGACCAGCACCGCGCCGGGTTCAAAACCGCAGTGCATCATGCAGTTCGTGCAGCGGGGGTCGGTGCCGGTAGGGCCGAGGGACGACCAGTCAGTCTTTTCCAGAAGTTCACGGTAGGTGGCGTAATGGGCGTCGGTCAGCAAATAGCACGGGCCTTTCCAGCCACACACGTTTCGGGTGGGATTGGCCCAGGCGGCGCACGGGAGCTGACGGCGGCCGGTCAGGAAGTCCATGTAGAGCGGCGTCGTGCCGAGTTTCTTCCCCTTCAGGCGTTTTTCCAGCTCGCGGAAGCGGGCCTGTGTCTCTTCGCGGTGGAGGAAAAGAGCGTCCTGCGAGGCCGAGTCGAACGTTTCGTATGAGTACGCCGGCGCGAGCATCATGCTGCAAACGCCGAGTGATTCCAGCAGCGTACAGAGCTCGACGATCTCATCGACCGAGGACTCGCGGTAGAGCGTCGTGTTGGTGCAGACCTGGAACCCGGCAGCGACGGCGGCCTTCAGCCCTTCGACGGCCGCGGCCCAAACGCCGGTGCGCGAGGTGGAAGCGTCGTGGTTCTTTTCCATCCCGTCCAGATGCACGTTAATGAAAAACCGGCTCGTCGGCTTGAACGTCCCGTCTTCGATGTGCTTTTGGAGCATCAGGCCGTTCGTGCACAAATAGACGTGACGTTTCTGCTCGAAGACGGCCCGGCGGACCACTTCGCCGATCCCGGGATAGATGAGCGGCTCCCCACCGCAGATACTCACGACCGGGGCGCCGCACTCGTTCATGGCGTCGAGGCACTCATCAACCGTGAGCATTTCGGTCATGTGACCAGCATACTCCCGGATCCTCCCGCAGCCGGCGCAGTGCAGATTGCACTTGAAAAGCGGCTCGAGCATCAAAACGAGCGGGTACTTCTTCACCCCACGCAGGTTTTGGGAGAGGATGTAACGGGTCATGGACGTCGTAAGCGAAAGTGGAAAACGCATAATTTAATTATGAATTATGAATGATGAATTATTAATTATAAAATACAGGTCCCTCAATCATAGCAGTAAATCCGGTTTCGTCAAGAGTTCAGCGACTTTTTTTGAGAAAAATTCCCGAAATTCCGGGGGAGGGGGGGGTTGAAAGGGCGCGGAGAAAAGACTATACTGGGAGAATGAATAATGAATAACGAATAACGAATAATGAAAGGCGGTAATGAA
>JAUMVK010000039.1:0-24298 GCA_030530205.1 Thermoguttaceae bacterium
TTTTTAGGTTTGAGTGTGTTTTAAGTGCAACAAACTGTCACTGCCCCCGCTCGCCCTGATCGTCAGAATGCTTTATTTCACGAAGATGGTCTGGGTCCGATCCGGCCCGACCGAACAGATCTCAACCGGGACACCGACGATTTCGCCGAGCTTCTTCACGTACTTCTGCGCGTTTTCCGGCAGTTCTTCCCAAGTACGGCAGGCGGTAATGTCCTGCTGCCAACCCGGGACAGTGATGTAGTGCGGGATCACTTTGCGCAGATCGTCCACATGTGCGGGGAAGTGCTTTGTCATCTGGCCGTCGATCTCGTACTCGGTGCAGATCTGGATCTCCGGGAGTTGGCTCAGAACGTCCAGAAGCATGACGGCCAGGCAGGTCGCGCCGCTGAGCCGAGCCGTATAGCGTGCGGCCACGGCGTCAAACCACCCGCAGCGGCGGGGACGGCGCGTCACGGTCCCGTACTCGTTTCCCATGTCGCGGATGTGCTGGCCGACTTCGTTTTCCTGTTCGGTCGGGAACGGTCCGCCGCCGACGCGCGTATTGTACGCCTTGATGATCCCGACGAGTTTTTCGATCGCCCGGGCCGGAATCCCCGCGCCGTTGCAGATTCCGACGCCGGAGGAGTTTGAGCTGGTCACGTAGGGGAACGTCCCGTGGTCAATATCGAGCAGCGCCCCCTGCGCGCCTTCGCACAGAATATTCTTCCCAGCGTCCAGCGCGTCAAGCAGAAACGCCGTCGTGTCCGCCACGTAATCTTTCAGTTGCGCCGCGTAGCCGAGGTAATCGGCGATGATTTTTTCCGCGTCGAGCCGTTCTTTTCCTCCGTCCGGATCCAGGCCGAAGAGGATCATGTTTTTCTTCCTGACGATGGCGCGCACGCGGTCGGCAAATTCGTCCCGGTACAGGTCGCCCAGTCGGATGGCCCAGCTGCGCCCCACTTTGTCGCGGTAGCACGGCCCAATGCCGCGCATGGTGGTCCCGATGCTCTCGCCGGAGGTCGTCTCGTTCATCAGGCGGTCTTCCTCGAAGTGCCACGGCATGATGACGTGCAGCCGATTGCTGAGGATCATGTTCTTGCAGTTGATGTTCTGGGCCTGAAGTCCCTCGATCTCTTTCAGGAACATCGCAGGGTTCAGCACGACGCCGCCGGCCACGACGTTGGTGATGTGGGGATGGAAAATCCCGCTCGGGATCAGCGAGAGTTTGAATTTTTTGCCGTCAAAAACGACGGTGTGCCCGGCATTCGCGCCGCCCTGGTAACGGACCACGATGTCGTTTTTCTCCGTCAAAAAGTCAACGATTTTCCCTTTCGCTTCGTCGCCCCACTGGAGCCCAACTACACAAGTCGCTGCCACTGCAAACCTCTTTTCTGTTAGAATAAGGAAATGGGCCAAAACCCACGCACAAAACTAAATCATTTTAACACAAAGCGGCAAAATTTCAAGCCCCCCCTCCCCCGGTTGACAAAGAAACGGGAGGGCCGTATAATTAAAGAAGAATCAAAAATCCTCTGGTCTTAAACGAAAGGTCAATCATGTGTACTCCCTCCACCCTTCCTTTTTTTCTTGCCTTGATGTTTCTCGCCGGGCAGATTTTCGCAGCAGAGTTTCACGTCGCTCCCGCCGGTTCCGATGAAAATGCCGGAACGGCCCAGGCGCCCTTCGCAACGGTCGGAAAAGCCCGCGACGCGGCCCGAAACGTGACCCGCGGCGAAGATGAAGCCGCCACGATTTTCATTCACGGCGGCGATTATTACGTCACCGAGCCGATCCGGTTCAGCAAAGACGACAAAAACCTGAAAATCACGAACTGGAACGGCGAAAAGGTCCGCTTCTTCGGCGGGACCCAAATCAAAAACTGGAAGAAATCCGACTTCCGCGGCCTGGAAAACGTCTATGAGGCGGATCTGGCCGAGGTCGGCGTCGAGAAGCGCTTCCGCCAGCTTTTCTTCGACGGCCAGCGCCAGATTTGGTGCCGGTATCCGAATTTCGACGCTCGGTACCCGTTTTCCGGCGGTTGGGCGTACGTGGATGGCGAGATCTTCCCGATGTACACCGACATTCCGGGCGAACGCTGTGACCTGGTCAAGGTCAAAGAGAAAGATTTCCGCGGCTGGGAAAACCCCTCGGAAGGGATGGTTTGCCTCTTCCCGCGTTACAACTGGTGGAACGTCGCGTTCGAGATCAAGGAATCCGACCCGCAGGAACACACGCTGACGCTCACGAAACCGATGGGGTACGCAGCCCGGCCGTTTGACCGCTACCACACGATGGGCCTGCGTGAGGACCTGGACGCGCCGGGCGAGTGGTACCAGGACGTTGACGCGAAAAAGCTCTACTTCATCCCCCCGGACGGGCAGAAACCCGAAAAGGTCGTGACGATTTCCTCCGCGGACGGGATCTTCACCTTCGACGAAAGCCGGAACGTTCTGCTCACCGGGCTGGACCTTTGCGGCTCCGAAACGTTCGGGGTCCGTTTCGCGAACTGCGAGAACTGCCGCATTGAAAAGTCGTTCCTTCACGACATGGTGTTCTTCCACGGCGCGCCGGTCCAGATCCAGGGTGGGCGTCACAATTCCGTGGACGGCTGCGACATCTGGAACTCCGGCGGCCATGGCGTCGAGTTGAACGGCGGCGACACGAAAACGTTCACCATGGGCGAAAATGCGGCCGTGAACTGCTACATTCATCACGTCGGCCAGATGTACCGCCATGGGATCGGCGTGATCGTCTATGGAGTCGGGAACCGCATCGCGCACTGCCGGATCCACGACGTGCCCCGCTGCGGGATCTTCCACGGCGGGCAGTGCCACGTGATCGAGTTCAACGACATTTACTTCACGAACCTCGAGATGGAGGACACGGGCGCGATCTACGGCGGCGGCTGGACCGGATGCCTTGGGACCCAGATCCGCTACAATAAATGCGTCGATTCCATCGGTTTTGGGCACGACCGGGAGGGAAAATACCACTTCCGAATGTTTGCGTGGGGGATCTACCTCGACGAAGCCGGCTGCGGCGCCGACGTTTACGGGAACTTCGTGAAAGGGTGCCAGGTCGGCGCGATGCACCTGCACAACGCCCGCGCAAACCACATCTGGAACAATATTTTCGTGAGTAACGCGGGAGTCGGCGGCAAAAGCCACCAGTTCTCGCTTCAGACCTGGAACAACGACCCGAACGGTACATTCATCAAGAGCCGCAGGGCGATGTACCTCCCCGGCTACGAGAAACTCATGGGGTCGAATCCAAAGTGGCTCGAATTCCGCGGCGCGAAGGTTTCGCCGGCCGACCCGTTCCTCGCGGACGGGACGATCATGCACGAAAACTGCATCGAAAAGAATATTTTCTACTACCCGGACCAGCCGGACTCGAAATATTTCTCCGCGAGCAACGTGAACTTCGAGTCGAACACGATCGACAGGAACGTCGTTTGGGCCGGGCCGGATACGCAGATCACGACCAACCGCCCTGCCCGCTGCAAGGAGGTCGCAGGGAGCGAAAACCTCGTAAGCGGTCTGATCGAAAACGCCGACTTCTCCGAAGCGGTCCCGGCGGAGGAACTGGCCCAAAACCCGAGGCTGACCGCCGCGCGGGCCTGGAGCTGGTACTCGAAATCCAGGCCGGAAATTCCGTCGGAAGTCGTGAAAAACGCCGAGGGAGAAAACGCCTTCCGCGTCTTTGCGGCCTACAATCCCGAGAAACCGTACGTGAAAAACTCCTGCGTCGCTTCGACGAAGCAGATGGTTTTGGAATCGGGAAAGAGCTACAGACTCCGCTTCCGTCTGCGCGTTTCGGACGATTTCGACGGTGATGTGATGGTCCGGTTCGTCTGCGAGCAGAACGGTCTCTGGAAGGCTTTCGGAGCAAGAAACTTCAGCAAAAGGAACAATGGGAAGATCTGCGAGTCGGTTTTCTATCTGCCGAAAGAAGGGGACAAAGACTTTGATCCGCGCGTGAAATCTCTGACGCTTCATTTCCAGATGGGGAGCAAAACCGGCTGGTTTGAAATTTCCGCGCTGGAGATCCGGGAGGTCGAAATGCTCGACTCATGGCGGTCGTGGCAGGATGAGGGCGCGGACGTGCACTCGGTGATCGCGGACCCGCTCTTTGTGGACCCGGAGCACGGGAATTACGCGCTGAGACCCGAATCGCCGGCCCTGAAGATGGGCTTCGAGCCGATCCCGTTCGAGAAAATCGGCGTTTACGAGTCTCCCGCCCGAGCGACCTGGCCGGTGATAGATGCCCCCGGTGTCCGAGAGCACCCGGAGTGGCTGGAAGTACCGGAGGATTAAAATCTTACGGGTGAGCGGAGTCCATAGTGCCCCCGCTCACCTTGATTTACTGGTTCATCTTTCCGATCGCGATCACTTTGTCGATGATTTCGTCGGTGAGTTCAAATTCAGGCTGGTTGGGCATTCCTTCCCAAACGACGCCACCGTATTTTGGCTCGATGAGGATCGCGTGAGGAATACCCCAGACTTTCAGGGCGTTCGCGACGCGGCGCTGCGTGTCGATGGCCACATAATGGGTCAGGTCTTTCCCTTTCAGCGCACCGGGAAGGTTATCGATTGCGTTGCGATCTGTCTCGCAAATCGAAATGACCACCAGGTCGTCACCGTACTTTTCGGCCCAGTGATTCAGGAGTTTCAGCGAGCGGCGGCACGGTGGGCACCACGTCGCCCAGACTTCGACCAGGACGAACTTCCCCTTGAGGTCAGGCGCGGGTTTTCCGTACCACTCCTCGAACCGGAGGAAGGACTTCAGGCGATCGGTCGTGGGGATCTCGGCCGTTTCGTCGGTTTCGGGCTGGATCTCACCCTTTTCGTTCAGGATCGGGACCTCGATGAAGAGCCACGAATCGGCGTAAAGGCCCTTCATCCTCTTGCGGGCACCCTGAACCTCGAACGGCGAGGCTTCGACCTGGGCAGCGTTTTGCCCCTCATGACCCGGCAGAATCGCGGGGCCTGTGACGGCTTCGTCATCTTCGTCGGCTTCTTCAGCAAAAGAAGGGACGGAAATCAGACCGATGGAAACTCCTAAAAGAAGGAGGAACGGAAAACAAAATCTTTTTTTAAACATTCGATCACCTCAACTGAAAACTGAAAACTGAAAACTGAAAACTTTAATTCTGATTATACCCGCAACGTGCCCGGATTTCAACCCACCCCTGAAAAAAATCTTCAATATTTTCAAAATCTTTATAGAGGGGGCCTTTTTTTCTGGGAAATTAGTGGTAGAATGGTCAAAATGAAAAAATGTAACCAATGATGAGGTAGAACCATGTTTAACGATTTGCCTGAACTTGGCGAGTTTCCAGCGGCCTGGAAACGCAAACATCTTCTGGGACTGGAAGACTTGACCCGTGAGGAACTGCTTATTCTGCTTGACAAAGCGCAAGTCTTCCGCGACGCCTTCGACCAGGGGCGGCGCAAGTTTTCAATTCTTCCCGGTCACACCAGTGTGACGCTCTTTTTTGAAAATTCTACCCGGACACGAACCAGTTTCACTCTTGCCGCGCAGCGTCTCGGAGCGTCCTGCGTCGCGTTTGCAGCCTCGACGAGCAGTCTGAGCAAAGGCGAATCCATCGTCGATACTGCCAAAAATCTCGAAGCGATGGGCTGCGAGTCGATGGTGGTCCGGCACTCGACGCCGGGAATTCCGAAGCTCCTCTCCGAAAACGTTCACTGCTCGATCATCAACGCAGGTGACGGTGCGCACGAGCATCCGACGCAGGGTCTGCTCGACATTCTGACCATGCGTCAGCGGCTCGGTTCGCTCGAAGGGAAAACCATCGGTGTGGTAGGTGACATCGCTCACAGTCGAGTAGCCCGCTCGAACGCCTGGGGGTTGAAGAAACTCGGGGCGAACGTTATCGTCTGTGGCCCTTCGACGCTTGTTTCTCCCCTCTGGGAGGAAATGGGGGTTGAGTATTCGCACAGCCTCGACAAAATTCTCCCGCGGGTGGATGTTTTGAATATGCTACGCATTCAGTTTGAGAGGCAGTACACCAGTCCATTCCCCTCGATCCGGGAGTATTCCCTTCTCTTCGGAATGGACGGTGAGCGCCTCCGCCGGGCGAAGCCGGACCTTTTGGTCATCGCGCCCGGCCCCATCAACCGCGGAGTGGAACTGACCCCGGAAGTGGCAGATGGGCCGCAAAGTGCGATCCTCGATCAGGTCTCGAACGGCTTGGCAGTACGAATGGCCGTTTTGTGGCTCACTGATGGCGCAAGAAAATTAACGAATAATGAATAACGAATAACGAATAATGAAAGGAAAGAGTTCAACCTCATGCGGTTTTTGAGAAAGTCCAAGGTCTTTCTCCTCATTATTCGTTATTCGTTATTCATTATTCATTTAGAAGGAAGTGTCATGATTCAAGGAATATTGATTAAAAATGGTCGCGTGATCGATCCATCGCAGAATATGGACTGCGTGACCAATGTGCTCATCGAAAATGGCCGAATCACCGGCTTTGGAATGCAGCCGACCGGCCGGGAACGTGAGATCGATGCCGAAGGGAAAATCGTCGCGCCGGGTCTCATCGACCTCCACACCCATCTGCGTGAACCGGGCTTTGAGGAAAGTGAAACGATTTTCACAGGAACCGACGCGGCTCTGAATGGAGGTTACACGTCCATCTGCGCTGTTCCTAATACGAACCCTCCAATCGACACGCCTGCGGACGTTGAGTTCATCCAGGACCAGGCGGCCCGCGCCGATCACTGCAACGTGTACGTCATCGGTTGTATCAGCAAAAACCGTGAAGGAAAAGAACTCTCAGAAATGGGCTACCTCGCACGGACTGGTGTTGTCGGGTTCAGCGATGATGGCTCCGACATTGAAAACGCAGACCTGCTGCGTCGGGCATTCGAGTACGCTCAGATGTTTAACCTCCCGATCATGTGCCACACGGAGGACAAAAACCTGACAAACCGCGGCGTGATGAACGAGGGCCTCGTCGCCACCCGCCTTGGCCTTCGCGGGATCCCGTCTCTGGCGGAGGACGTGATGACGGCTCGGGCAATCATGCTCGCAGAGTACACTCACGGGAAACTGCACCTGATGCACATTTCGACGGTCAAAGGGGTCCAGCTCATTCGTGAGGCGAAAAAGAACGGCGTGAACGTCACCGCCGAAGTGACCCCTCACCATCTCACGCTGACCGAGGACCTGCTCGAATCGTTCGATTCGAACCTGAAAATGGCGCCGCCCCTGCGTGCCCGCGCGGACGTTGAAGCGTGCATCGAGGGGCTTCTCGACGGGACGCTCGACTGTGTTTCGACTGACCACGCGCCCCACTCGGCCGAGAAGAAGCAGCGCGAGATCGACCAGGCCCCGTTCGGGATCGTCGGGCTGGAAACCTCGCTGGCCGTCCTGAATACTGAGTTGATCCTCAAAGGGCGCATGACCTGGCCACAGTTGATCGAGAAAATGGCGACCAACCCTGCCAAAATCATCAACCTCCCGGACGGCAAAGGAACGCTCCAGGTCGGCGCCGACGCGGACATCGTGCTGATCGACCCGGAACTGAAATGGACGGTGACCGAATCGGAAATGCGTTCCCGAAGCAAGAACAGCCCGTGGCTTGGAAAAGAGTTGACCGGCCGCGCCGTGATGGTGCTGGTCAATGGCCGGATCCGGATGAAACGATAAAGCATTTAAATGCTAAAGACCGCACCAAACCCGCTTCAACGCTTAATTTAAACACGGATTTCCACGGATTTATAGGATTAAAAGGATTTTCCTGTGAGAAAGGATAATCTGTGGAAATCCTTCTAATCTGTGGAAATCCGTGTTTAAATAATGGAGTGAAGTGGTTTCGGTCCTCTCTATGCTCACGTTTTTCAGGATTTTTTCTCTTTTTTTTCTCAAAAACCCCTCCGGGCCTCTTGATTTTCCCTCTTTTCGGTGTATATTGAAAGAAAATACTATTATTATTCATGAACCTTTTGAAAGGAGCACGTAATGTCTCGCATTCCCTCTTTTATGAAGAGTCTCGCCCTTCTGGCTGCTTGCTGTGCGGCCAGTGTCGCTTCGGCGGCAATCGAGGTTTCGGACTGGGGTAAAACCTCGGACGGAAAAGAAGTCAAACTTTACACCATGACCAACGACAACGGCATGGTCGTAAAAATTTCCAACTTCGGCGCCGTGATCAATGCAATCGTCGTCCCGGATAAAGACGGCAACATGGCCGACGTCGCGCTTGGCTTCGACGAAGTGAGCGGCTACGAAGCCGACACGTGCCCGTACTTTGGCGCACTGGTCGGCCGCTACGGGAACCGCATCGCTGACGGGAAATTCACCATCGACGGCAAAACCTACCAGGTCACCAAGAACGAAAAAGGCATCACCTGCCTCCACGGCGGAAAAATCGGTTTCAACCGCAAAATCTGGAACGTCGAAACGAAAGAAAATGACGATGCGATGATCCTCAAGTGCACGCTCAAATCCCCGAACGGCGAAGAAGGTTTCCCGGGGAATCTCGATGTCATCGTACATTACATTCTCCCCAAGAAACTGAACTCTCTGGTCGTTCTTTACGGTGCGAAGACCGATAAAGCCACGCCGATCAACCTGACCCAGCACTGCTACTTCAACCTGAAGGGCGCTGGTGACGAAACGATCACCGACCACGTCCTGATGATCAACGCCGACAAATTCACGCCGGTGAATGAAACGCTCATCCCGACTGGCGACCTGCGCGACGTGGAAGGCACGCCGTTCGATTTCCGCAAGCCGACCGTGATCGGTGCGCGTATCGGCCAGACCGACTACGACCAGATCAAACTTGGAAACGGCTACGACCATAACTGGGTCCTGAACAAGACCGAAAACGTGGTTGGGAAAAAAGCGGAGAAATTCCTGGAAACTCCCGACGCAACTCTTTATGAACCGACCACGGGCCGCGTGATGGAAGTTTACACGACCGAACCGGGCGTGCAGTTCTATGCCGGGAACTTCCTGGATGGCTCGCTGATCGGAAAGGGAGGAAAAGCCTACCAGTTCCGTTCCGGCATGTGCCTCGAAACCCAGCATTTCCCCAACTCGCCCAACACGCCGAACTTCCCGAGCACGATTCTGAAGCCGGGGGAAGAATACCGCACCGGTACCGTGTTCCGTTTTAGTGTGAAAGAAGACTGACTAGTTAAAATTCACCCCTAACCAAAAGGAAGAAATTATGTCCGATAAACAACCTGTAGTCGCGGCTTATCCACGGCTTTCCATTGCCTATTTCCTCCAGTTCGCCATTTGGGCAAGCTACGCTTTCGCCTTGACGGGCTTCGTGGCCAAGTACCTCCAATTCACCGGCTCTCAGGTCGGCTGGATCGGAGCGGCGATTCCGATCGGCGCCATCATCGCGCCCTTGCTTGTGGGCCCCATAGCGGACCGTTATTTTGCGGCCCAGAAAGTTCTGGCGTTCCTGCACATCGTGGCCGGTTTGCTTCTTTGCTTCGCCGGCGTTCAGAAGGAATTTATGCCGATGTTGATCGCCATGATCGCCGTGGGTATGTGCTATATGCCGACGATTGCCCTGATGAACTCCATCGTGTTTGAGCACATTCCAAACCGCGATAACGCCCCGCGCGTCTTCATGTTCGGGACCATCGGCTGGATCGCGATCGTCCTGTTCATTCAGGCGTTCTTTGGCGGAGGTGAGACGAACCAGTTCTTCTTCGTCGGCGCCGCCTGCTGCTTCATTCTTGCGGTTTACGCCCTGACCCTTCCGAACACTCCGCCGAAAGGCGCTTCGGAAGGTGACGCTTTAGGCCTTAAAGCCTTCACGCTCTTCAAGAAACCGTCGTTTGTGGTCTTCGTTCTGACCCTGCTGCTGGTCGGTATTCCGGGCTGCGGTCTGTTCTTCACCCTTTGCGTCCCGATGCTTATGCAGGGTGGCTACCCGGCTCCGCTGGCTTTGACCACGATCAACCAGTTCTCTGAAGTCCTGTTCATGGCCCTGCTCCCCATCTTCGCGCTGCGTGTCGGCCTGAAAAACGTCATCCTGATCGGTTCTGCGGCGTGGTTCCTGCGTTACTTCTGCTTCATGGAGCAGACGTTCACGTTCGCGCTTGCCGGTCTGCTTCTGCACGGTCTTTGCTATGCGTTCCTGTATGTGGCCGCTTACATGTACGGCGACCGCGTCGCTTCCGATGACATGAAAGCCTCCGTCCAGAGCCTTCTGGCCTGCCTGATCCTCGGCGTTGGTCAGGTTTGTGGCTCCGTTCTGGCTGGTCACCTTCTTGCTGCTTACCCGGCCAAAATGACTTCCTTCGAATTTGACTCTCCTGCCGCCGTGGTCGCGGAAGCCGTTCAGGTGGAAGCTACTGCCGAGGAGGTCGCTCCTGCTCCCGCTCCGGAAGAAGCTGCTCCGGTCACTGAAGAAACTGCTCCAGCTGAACCCGCCGCGCCTGCCGTTGAGGAAGCCGCCCCTGCTGAACCCGCTGCTGAATCCGAATCCACGAGCGCCGTGGAAGATGGAGCTCAGGTGGAAGTGGCTGAAGTGGTCGAAGTCGCTGCTCAAAAACAGACTTTCCCATTGCCGGCCTGGACTGATCCCGAGCTTGCGAAATCCGCGTGGCAGATGCTGAACCTTTCCCAATACGTTACGAAGCAGGATTCGAACGCTCCGGTCAAGGCTGACCTGAACCAGATCGCCAAAGAAAACACGCTAACGATGGCTGATTTCCCGGCGGAAGGTATCGAATTCGATGGAACGCTTTACACTCAGGAAATGCTTCAGTCGATGCTTCGTCAGGTTTATGCCGCGATCCATCCGGACGCTGCAGACGTCGCTGACGCTGACATTAAAGTGACTCTTGCCGAGTACCAGAAGATTCAGAGCAACGACTGGGCCAAGATTTACCGTGTCCCGATGATCATGATCGGTCTGGGATTTGTCATCTTCCTGCTCTTCGGCAAAAACCCGCCGAAAAAAGAAGAAGCCTGATTTCTGATTTGAAACCTAATCGGAAATCGTGAATTTACTGGGAGGAATGGGTTGAGAGTTTCGCAGAATCCCTCGGCCCCATTCCTCCCAAATTTTCAAACTCCTCACTACTAACTCCTAACTCACTCTTGTGCCTACTTTTTTCGCTCAAAACTGCTTCTTTTTAACGGGCCCCACTGCATGCGGAAAAACCGCTCTGGCGTTAAAATTCGCACAGGATGAGGATGCTGAAATTCTCTCCATGGATTCCGTTGCGATCTACCGTGAGATGAATATTGGAAGCGCGAAACCCACGCCGGAAGAACAGTCTCAAGCCCCGCACCATCTGATCGATCTGGTGGACCCAGATGAAGAATTCAGCGTGGTCGAGTACATTCGCCAGGCGGAGATCGTCGCGCGGGACTGTCTTGCCCGCGGAAAAAAGCCACTTTTCGTCGGGGGAACGCCACTTTATCTGAAAGCACTGATTTTTGGACTTTTTGAAGGGCCGGAAGGCGACGAAGCGTTTCGCGCCTCGATGTACGCCCAAGCGAAAGAGGCCGCGGAAGCCGGGGACCCGGAGTTTCTTCATCGAAAATTGGAGGGGGTGGACCCCGTGACGGCCCGACGCCTGCATCCCAACGACGCCAAACGGATCATTCGCGCGCTGGAGGTTTACGAACTGACCGGCCGCCCGATCCATGAGTTCCAGACCCAGTTTCAGCCCGAGGTCCCGCCCGAGTTCAAGGAACGGATCCGGATCATCGACTTGCCTCGCCCTGACCTTCACGTGAGGATCGAAGCGCGAGTCGATCAGATGTTTCAGGCGGGTTTTCTCGACGAAGTACGTCATCTGCGCGAGAAGTACCACACGCTGAGCAAAACGGCTGCGATGGCCGTCGGGTACCGTGAGGTCCTTGCATGGCTTGAGGCCCATGAACGGGGTGAGGAAACGCAGACTTTTGAACAACTCGTGACGGAAATCAAGACCCATACGCGGCAAATGGCCAAGCGCCAGGTGACGTGGTTTCGGTCGCTGATGAATCAGGAGTTCATGTTCTAGCGCGGAGGTTTTTCCTCATTCTTCCTTTTTTTCTAAAATTTTTTCCAAAAAAGGCTTGAAAACGTTTGCAATTTTTTAAAATTTGCGTATAATTAATAAAAAATTGTTTTGTTTCAAGTTTAGGGGAAAGCCATGAGTTTACGTAAAAGAACATTGCGTGGGTTTACGCTCGTCGAGTTGCTTGTCGTCATTGCGATCATTGGGATGCTGGTCGGTCTGCTTCTCCCAGCCGTTCAGCAGGCTCGTGAAGCTGCGCGCCAAATGCAGTGCGGCAATAATTTAAAGCAAATGGGTTTGGCAGGTTTGAATCATGAATCAATGAACAAATTCTTTCCTTCCGGCGGCTGGGGAGCCTATTGGGAAGGAGATCCGGACTTTGGCTTCGGCAAGAAACAGCCGGCCGCATGGCGTTACTCGGTGCTTCCCTATCTGGAACAGAACGCTCTCTGGTCATTGGGGCAGGACGGGAATCAGCAACAGGACGCGACCATCAAGGCGGCCAATAAAGTTCGTGCCCAAACGCCGCTTTCTTTCTTTAACTGTCCTTCACGCCGTGCGTGTAAAACGTACTACGCATGGGCGTACACCTATAACTGTGACGATCTCGGCGGGGTTGGGGCAAAGTCCGATTACTGCGGTTGCTGTGGCACCGGATATATGAGTGACACGGGAAGTTACCCCAGTTCTTACTCGGATGGGCTCAACAAGGCTGCCAATTATTCACGTTCCACTAACGGAACGACAGACCACATGAGTGAAATTACGATTGCTGAGATCCGTGATGGTACGTCAAATACTTACCTGTACGGCGAAAAATATCTGGCTCCTGATTATTACGAAGCGTATTCTAAAGACGGTCAGGGTGACGACCATGGGATTTATGCCGGGTGTGACAACGATAATGTACGATATACCAGAAACGACATGGCAGATGTTCCGAAGCAGGACCGGGCCGGTTACAACGTTTGTACTCCGTTCGGAAGTCCTCACGCCGGAACATTCGGTATGACGTTTGCGGATGGTTCCGTTCAGCGTATTTCCTACAGTATCGATCAGGAAACCAATTATCGTCTCGGATTGCGTGCCGACGGTGGTGTCGTGACAATTCCAAACTAATTCGTCAATTCTTTTGAAAGCATGAAGAAAGTCCGCGCAGAATTCCGAAAAAACCGCCTTTCCAGAACCCGCGTAACGGACGTAACTCGTGAGTTTCATCAGGAAACGCTGGACGAAGATCAATCTGTACGCGCGGAGAGGATCAGCGGGAAAGGCTCGATGACCCGCCAGCGGACGATCCAGCTCGACCAGGACTCGGATGGTCTGATTGCGGTCGCCGAGGACGCGCGCCCCGGCCTCGTCATTCGGGTTCACGGTCTGAATACTTTCGTTGAGGACGACGCATCCGGGAAAATTTACGTTTGCGCCGTCCGTCGGCTTCTTAAAACGCTTAACACGGATCAACGTCACATCGTCGTGGCGGGGGATCGTGTTTTTTTTCGTCCCGCCCCTGTTCAGGATTCATCAGCCGAGGAAAGTATCGGAGCGGCGGGTTTGCCCGAGGGAATCATCGAACGCGTGGAACCACGTACCGGCTGTCTGAGCCGTACGAGCTGGAGACGCCAACACGTCATCGTCTCCAATGTGGATCAGCTTCTGATCGTGACGAGCCTCGCGGAACCGACGATCAAGTGGAATCTTATCGACCGAATGATCATCATGGCCGAGAAAGCGCATATTCGCCCGGTCATCTGCGTGAACAAAATCGACCTTGGTGACCCGGCGGAGATCGTCCCCGATCTGGGCGTTTACACGCGGATGGGGTACGAGGTTTTACTGGTCAGTGCCGAAACGGGGCAAGGGGTAGAACGCCTTCGCCAGAGAATCCAGAAAAAAGGCCTCCGCAGCGTCGTCGCCGGTCAAAGCGGCGTGGGGAAATCTTCCCTCCTGAACGCGATCGAAGACGGTCTTGCGCTGAAAACCTCCCACGTGAGCGAGATGAACCAGAAGGGCCGCCACACGACCACCGCGGCGGAACTGATCCGGCTTTCGTCGGGCGGGTACGTGGTCGATACACCGGGCATCCGCTCGTTCGACCTCTGGGACGTGATCCCGACCGAAGTCTGCGGCTTTTACCGGGACATCGCGCCTTTTATTTCGCTCTGCAAGTTTCAGGACTGCACCCACACGCACGAGGCGAACTGCGCGGTGCGTGACGCCGTGGCGGACGGGTTGATCGACCTGCGCCGCTACGAAACCATGTGCCAGATCCGTGATTCCAGAAACCTTCCTGAAGATTGGGAGTAAAAATCTTATGGCTGAGCAGGAACTTTATTACTACTGCAGCGTGTTACCGGTTGGCTTTTCGTCACCGTACTTCTACATCAACGATTCCGGCCCGCTTGCCAAGGGGACCCGTGTGGAGGTTCCTTTCGGCGCTGAGAATGAACTCCGGAAAGGGACCGTGGTGAACTGCGCCCCATTCAGCGAGGAGGACGCGCCATTCCCGCTCGCCAACACCAAGCGCATTCGCCGGACGCTGAGCGAGGAGGAGTTTTTGGCCGGGAATTACGACATTAAGCTGGAATTTCATGAGGGGATCGACTACTCGGAGGATCTGCGAAAGGTTAAGAAGTACATCAAAAAGCGAAAATATGACGCGATGTACTCTTGGGCTTCCCGTCATCACGATTGTGTGGACAGTCCGGAGGTCCTTGAAAAGGTTCTGGAGTGCTACGAGCTTTGTGTGGAGCAGAATATGCCGGCCGCGGCCCTGAATCTCGGGACGATGTACTACATGGGCCGGGTCGTAAATCAGGATTTTGAGAAAGCGGCCCATTACTACAAAATCGCCGCCGATGCCGGGCTTTTGCGCGCGATCTGCAATCTGGGCTACTGCTACTACTACGGCCGCCACCAGGACGTAGATTACAAAAAGGCGTACGAGTATTTCCTCAAAGGGGCTTTGCTCCACAATGACGTGAACTGCCTTTACAAGCTGGGAGACATGTACCTGAACGGCTACGCGGTCGAGAAGAATCCTGCGTACGCGTTTATGCTTTACGAACGGGCGTGGGATATAGTCAGCGACTTTAATAAAGAAAATGATTACTGCCGACCTGACGTTCAATTCCGAATGGGAAAATGTTACCTGAAGGGGATTGGAACGCCTGTCATCCTTACCATCGCGCTGAAACATCTGACCCAGGCCCTCTGCGGGTTCTACGACCGGCTCAAAACCGACCCGTTTGTAAAGGGGATGATCGAGGGAACGAAAGAACTCATCGAGGAAGCTGCGAGAAAACTGGAAGAGTAGTCCCGGAGCTGGTATGAACTGTGACGACGCTTTTCAGAAAGGTTCGATAAACTGAACGACCATGGAGGTTAAAATGAAGTGGCGGCCCTCTGTAAAATTCGTGGTGGTTGGAACAGTATTTACCTTTCTTCTTTTATACGGTCTATATATCTCTTTCTTTATATATGGATTCAGGATATGGGACGGGCATCCTGAAATTACGGACCCGTCTTCTGTGAAACTGTATTGGAACCAATATAGTGAAAATCCATTCTATCCTTTTGAAACCTGCAAAAATGAACCTCCATTAGTGTTTGATAAAAATACCGCGATACAATGTGGGAATTTGATCAATCAGGGAAAAGTGTTGGGACAGTTGAAACAGGGGATGGATTGTGAACTCGAATTCCTGTTTGAGAACTCCGAGCCAATACGGTACGAATTCTCTTTTCAGGGATATGCAAGGCATGACAACGCCTACACGATCAAGGTTGATTCCGAGGCTTTTTATCATCTACTTCTTTCAGACGCGGCCCAGCCTCAACGAAGTACCCCCGCAAGCGTGAATGATGATTCCCAGAAACCGTAGCAATTACATAAGGAAAATAAAAACGATGAACAAAACCTTCTGGGGTAGATGATTCCTCTGTTCTGAATGACTTTCTGGTCTTGACAAGCAGAATATTAATGTTATAATTTGGTTAATAAGGAAGAATGCCCTACATTAAATTGTCCCTCCTAATTTTAACTCCTAACTCCTAATTAATAAAATGCTGCACCTCAAAAAAATCACTTTCTTTTTGTTTCTCCTCTGCGCCGTGACGGCGTGGGCGGAAGGCTACCGCGACCACCTTCAGGGCCTCGTGTTCGACGTGGAAGAATGGACCACACCCAAGGCCTGGGAGGTCGATAAAGTCAACCCCGACAAATGGCAGATCTGGACCAAAGAGGAGGACGTGATCAACAAACGCTCGAACGGCGCGTCCATCACGACCCCGCCGCTTCCGAGGGATAAAGACCGTGAAACGCCCGAAGACGGCGCGCCGGTCCTTCACACGAAGATCACCGGGATCCCGAACGGTTTGTATTCGGTTTACGTCGGCCCCGCCCAGCGTCCGATGGCGTTTTCTCTCGATGAAGGAAAAACGTGGGAACGGTTCGACCGCGGTGAAACCAATCTCGGAGTTTTCAGGATCGAGGACGGTTCCTTCGAGATTTGGGTCGATGACCGTTTCGCCTCCCCCGACAGTCCCGGCTGGGCGTACTACGACTACATTCGCATGATGCCCGCGGAAGATTTTCCGGAGATTTCCAACGTGGAAGCGTTCACTCTTCCGGACGGTTCGACGCAAATCTCGTGGCTGACGACGTACCCGACGCCGGCCGCCGAGGTCGTGATCGATGGGAAATCGTACCCGGAGATCGAGTCAGGAATGAGGAACCATCAGGTCAAGATCTCCGATCTGGAAAAGGGCAAAAAGTACACCGCATCGGTCCAGTTCGCGGTGAATCGCAAAGGGTCGATCACGAAGGAAACGCTCGACTTCACGGCGGGTGAAGTCCCGGTTCCCGCCGCGACCCAGGAAACGTCCGTCGTGCTGACGGTCAAAGAGCCGACAGACCGGCCACGCGCCGACTGGCCGCTCACCTCCGGAGTACCGTTCCCGAAGGGGGTTTTGGCCTCGGCGGAGAACGTGAAGCTCTTTGACGAAAACGGGCAGGAAGTCCCCGCCCAGTTTGAGAAATTCGCCGACTGGGAAGACGGAAGCGTGAAGTGGCTCACCGTCATATTCCGGGCGACGACCCGCGCCAAGTCGGAAAAACCCGTGCAGTACACGCTCAAGACCTCGGCTTCGTTCAAGTCCGAGCCGGGAGTTTCGGCCGTTCCGGAAGATGAGATGAAAGCGTTCGGAAAGTCCCTGAGTTCCAAGGTGGTTTTCGCCGACGGGACCCAGACGGCCGCCAGACCGACCGAATTCCAGCTCATTCAGCAGGGCGCGCAGGCCGCCACGATTTATGGGGACGATGCTTCCAGCGTCGTTTCCAAGGCTGATCAGACGACGCAAGATGCGTCGTCCCCGCAACACAACTTCCTGACCGGCTACGAGATCACGTTCTTCGGGAACGACTTCATCCGCGTCCGCGCGACGCTGGGGAACCGTGAGATGGAAAACCCGCACACGCTGGTCAAGAGCGCCACCATCACGGTCCCGGGCGGGAAATGCACGCCGAGCGTTTCGGTCCTGCAGGACAAGGAAAAGCACGCGACCGTCTCCAACGGCGGCGAGACCTCCGAGGTGGAACACTTCAACGGCGAGGTCGTGACGAACGACGGGACGTTCTGGTTCCGTGACTTCTGGCAGACCTGGCCGAAAGGCCTGACCTGCGGCGACGGAACGGTCAATTTCCAAATCCTTCCCGAGCTTCCGGAAGGTTACGCCGAAAAAGAGTCTCAGGACTTCGACGAGATCATGATGCACTACTACTGGCTCAAGGACGGCGCGTACCAGTTCAAGCGTGGGATGGAACTCCGTCATGACTTCTGGGTCGTGAAGCCGGGCCGCGAAACGAGCGCCGAGTGGCTTCAAAATCCGCTCTTTGCCGTCGCCGATCCGGAATACTACTGCGGAACGGGCGTTTTCCCGCCGGTCCACCCGGTGCGTGAAGGGAAGTGGGACCGCTACGAGTACGCCTTGCGCAAGAGTTTCGCCCAGCTCGAAGAAGGGCGCCAGTTCCGCGGCGAGTACGGCTGGATGAACTTCGGCGACTGGTTCGGCGAACGCAAATACAACTGGGGGAACTGCGAGTACGATCTGGCGTACGTCTGCGCTCTTTCGTTCTGCCGCGCGGGCAATACCGACTGGCTCATGCGCGGGGTCGAGGCGGCTCAGCATTATGCGACGGTCGATCACAAGAAATATTTGTGGGACCCGAAAATGCGCGAGCTGCAGTACTGCCACTGCTACGGGCACGTGAATTACTTCTTCACCGAGGATGATCCGCGCGTGGCGAAACTGCTCGAAAACGTCGAATACGGCGGCGAATTCCGCTGGGAATCCGACGGTTCTGGCGGCCACACGTTCACGCCGGGGCTTTATTACATCGCGTGCCTGACGGGCGACCGGTACATCTGGGACGCCGCTTACGAAACGTGCTGGAACCAGGCGACCCGATACACGCCGAACTTCAATTTCAGCATTGAGCGCGCGGCGGGCTGGTGCATCAATAACGCGGCGTACTCGCACCGCTTCACGCATAATCCGTACTTCCTGAACGCGGCCCGCCTCTACGTTGAGTGCGTCCTGAACAAGCAGAACCCCGAGACCGGCTGCTTCGACCTTCCGCAGGACCAGACCGAGTGCGACTGTCCGGACAAAAAGAACCACCGGGGTGGTAAAGCGTTCGCGGTCGGGATCCTGACGCACTCGCTGATTCGCGCCGCTGAGGAACTCCCCGAGGGTGAAGAACGCGAAAAGATCAAGCACTCGATCGTACGCTGCGCTGACTGGCTGCTCGATTACTCGTGGAACGAGGAAAAGAAGGGTTTCCGCTACAAAACCGGGTGCCCGAAGTACGAGAATCACGGGTGGTACTGCATCCTGGTGACCGAAGGGATCGCCTTCGCCGGGAAGGAGACCGGAAATCCGCGTTACATTGACTTCCTGCGCCGGACGATGCCGGACTACCTGGATCGTTCCTGCGGCACTGGCCGGGCCTGCGGCAAAGACTTTACCCAGCACCACAGACAAATACCGCACGCTTTGTATTATCTGGACGAGGAATGAATAATGAAGAACGAATAACGAATAATGGAAAGAAAGACTTCAACCTATTCCCCCTATAAGACCCGCTTGAGGCGAAACTCTTTCTCCTCATTATTCGTTATTCGTTATTCATTATTCGTTCATTCATAATTCATCATTCCTAATTCATAATTATTAATGTTTTCCCCCTGTTTTAATTATACGCTTCAATACGGTGCAGACCTGAAGCCCGATGGAGTTTTGTTTCGTATTTTCAGCCGCCATGCTACGGGAATGCGGATCCTTTTTTATGACTCTCCGGACTCTCTTGAGCCATGTGAAACGGTCAGTCTGGATTCCCAGACAAACCGTTGGGGGGACGTCTGGGCAATTTTTGTCCCGAATCGGGGGGCAGGAACGCTTTACCACCTTCAGGCTGATGGTCCGTTTGACCCGAGCCGAGGATTTCGTTTTGATGGTTCTGCGCGGCTGATCGATCCTTACGCCCGGGCCCTTTCGGGGCCGTACCAGTTCAACGCCAAGGGAGTTCTTGTCCCTCCGAAGTGCGTTGTGGTCAGTGACTTCTTTGATTGGAAGGGCGACCGGCATTTGCATTATAAAATGGCCGATTCGGTGATTTACGAGACACACGTCCGGGGGTTGACCCAATCCCCGTCGAGCGGGACCCAATTCCCGGGTACATACCAGGGTGTGGTCGAAAAAATCCCGTACTTAAAGTCACTCGGGATCACGGCCGTGGAACTGATGCCGGTCCACGAGTTTCTGGCGCAGGACCCGTCGTTCAAGTACAAAACTCACTCGGAGCTTCCGCCTCACGTGAATTACTGGGGCTACGACCCTGTGGCGTTTTTCGCGCCTCACCAGGGTTACGCTTCCAATCCGGCGGTACCCGGATCACAGGTCCGAGAGTTCAAGGAAATGGTTCGCGAGTTGCACCGTGCCGGAATTGAGGTGATCCTCGACGTCGTGTTCAACCATACTGCCGAGGGGAATCAGTATGGCCCGACACTTTCGTTCAAAGGTCTTGAAAATCCCATTTATTACATGCTGGAAAATGATCTTTGCGGGTACAAAAATTATTCCGGCTGCGGGAATACTGTGAATGGGAATCACCCAATCGTCCGTGAGCTGATTTTCTCCTGCCTTCGCTACTGGGTCCACAATTACCACGTAGATGGTTTCCGGTTCGATCTCGCGTCGATTTTGAGCCGTGACCGATGGGGGAATTTGATGACGAACCCGCCGATTGTAGAAACGATCGCGGAGGACCCGCTTCTTTCCGAGACGAAAATCATCGCGGAGGCGTGGGACGCTGCAGGCGCGTATCAGGTTGGAAGTTTCAGTAACTCGCGCTGGGCGGAGTGGAACGGCCGCTGTCGGGACGATTTGCGTCGGTACTGGCGCGGGGACTCGTTCATGACCAATCTTCTCGCCACGCGCCTGGCCGGGTCGAGCGACCTTTACAAAGCGGGCGGTCGCGCGCCATACCATAGTATTAACTTCGTCACGTCGCACGATGGGTTCACCCTGAGCGACCTGGTCTCGTATAATCAGAAGCACAACGAGAAGAACGGCGAGGGGAACCGCGACGGCGAGAATCAGAATTTTTCCCGGAATTACGGCGTGGAGGGCCCGTCCGATGATCCAAAAATCGAGGCGGTGCGTCTGCGCATGATCAAGAATTTCCTCGCGACGCTCCTCTTCAGCCAGGGCGTGCCGATGATCCTGATGGGGGACGAGTGCCGCCGAACGCAGGGCGGGAACAATAACGCGTACTGCCAGGACTCGCCCGTCTCGTGGTTCGACTGGGAGAAGGTCAAGGAAAACGCCGAACTGGTCCGTTTCGTTTCGTCGTTGGTCAAATTCCGCCGCTCGGAGCCGACGCTTCGCCGGGAGCATTTCCTCACGGGCAAACCGGAAGGCCCCGAGGCGCGGTTTCCCGATGTGAGCTGGTACCGGTTCAACGGGGAACCGTTTGACTGGTCGGACTCCTCGACCTCGACGCTGGTCTGCATGCTTGCGGCGGCCTCGGTGAGCTGGGTCAGTAATGACCCCGTAACACAGAGTGAGAAAAACCTGAAGAGCCGCCATTTGCTGGTGGTTTATCATGCGGAGCCGACCCCCACGACGTTCACCTTCCCAAGGGAAGTACGCGATTTGCCGTGGCGGCTTTTCGTGAACACGGCCAACCCATCGCCCGCCGACATTGACCCGCTTCTCAAAGGCGATCCGGTCAATACGAAGCAAGGGGTGGAGATCGCTCCGCAAAGTGTGGTCTGTTTCATCAGTGAGGAGAATTAATTAATCCTGAAAAAGCTTAAAATATGAGACCAAAGCACTTTATATCCTGTGGTTGAGTAAATATAAATGAGACACTTTAAAGTCAGAGAAATTATTGCTCAACTGAAGAAAAATGGTTGGTACCAGATAGAATCAAAAGGAGGACATTTACAGTTTGCGCATAATTCCAAAAAAGGTCGTGTAACTGTTTCAACTTCACATGATGAGATTTTTGGTAGAACGCTCAAAAGTATTGAAGAGCAGTCTGGTGTAAAATTTAAGTAAAAAACATTTTTCAATCCCTTGCTTTACCACGGGAAATAAGAAAGGATTTCAAGATGAAAAAGTTTGTTTTTCCTGCAATCGCAGAAAAATATGATGAAATCATGAACTACTGCGTTTCATTTCCAGACCTTCAGGGTTGTACAACAACCGGAATTTCTCTGGAAGAATGTCAGCGGAATGCAGTCGATGCTCTTGAACTTCATCTTGCTGGAATGTTGGAAGACGGCGATGAAATTCCTACTCCATCTGACAAAAATTCATTCGATCTGACAGAGAATGAGCAGGTGTTTTTGGTAGAAGTAACACTGCCAGATTTCAATGAAAAGGAAGTCAAGACATTTGTTCCGCTCGACCTCTACAACATGGCCGAGGCCGCTGGAATTGATTTTAGCGCAATACTTGTTCGTGAATTGCAGGCAGAGCTTAAACTTCAATAATTATTTGAATTCAACAGAAATGAGGATAAAACTTTGAAACGGGATTTAAAAAATGCGCGCATCATTCTCACCGGAGCCAGCAGCGGGATCGGCCGTCAGTTGGCCCTCCAGGCCGCCAAAGCCGGAGCCAAACTGGTCCTGACCGCACGCCGGGCCCAGCTCCTCGAAGAAGTCAAGGCCCAGATCGAGTCGGAAACCGGCGGGAACTGCGCCGTGGAACTGGTCGTCGGTGATATTACTCTCCAGGAAACCCGGGAGGCCGTGGTGAACCGGTGCGTCGAGGCTTTCGGCGGCGTGGACGTTTTGGTTAATAATGCGGGCGCGGCCGCCTCAGGACTCTTTGAAACCAACACGCCCGAGCGTCTTGAGCGCGTCATGGCGCTGAATCTCACTGCCCCGGTGGAAATGATCCGGCTCGTGCTCCCGATCATGAAAAAGTGGAAAGAGGCTCCTGCGGCTGATCAGAAGCCCATCCCGCCGATGATCGTGAATTTGAGCTCGGTCGTGGGTCTGCGCGGCGTGACGCACTACAGCGAATACTGCGCGGGAAAGGCGGCGATCCGGGCGTTCAGCCAGTCGATCCGGACGGAATTCCACCGCTACGGGATCGACGTTTTGGTCGTCTGCCCCGGCTCGACCGACACGGGATTTTTCACGGATTACATCGAAAACACAGGTGAACCGACTTGGCCGCACCACAAACGGGTCACTCCGGAGTACGTCGCGAAACAAATGCTCAAGGCGATCCGGAAGGGGAAAATGGAGATCATCCCGTTTTTCCTCGGCAAGGTGATGAAAGGGATGGACTATTTCTTCCCGAAATCTCTGGAACGCGCAATGGTTTTCTTCTCGGAGCATCCGGGAGTTTTCAAGTAAGGAGTAAAGGCCCAAACCGTGAAACGCTGGCTTCTGAAAATCGCGGTTTTTGCCGTTTTCATGGCACTTTTGCACGTCGGAACCCTTCACCCCTCGGTCCTTGAAGGGGTGAGGGCGACCGACCCGTTTTTGTTCCTCGCGAACTGCTTCACATGGACCGCGGCGGGTTTCGGCGCCGTTTCGATCGCGGTCGGGCTGGTCATGCTGGGCCTTTGCGTCTGGAACCGGCGTTTCTTCTGCCGCTGGGTCTGCCCGCTCGGGTTTCTTCAGGACGTTCTGAGGCTGGTGCGCCGAATACTTCACGCTCCGGCCGTAAAACCCACCCGAAAAACCCTCGGCCCTTTTTTAGCCGCTTTGACGTTTCTTGGCCTTTTTTTCGGCGGATTCACGTTCCTTTTTCTCGAGCCGCTCGTCGTGCTGGACGGAGCGCATCACGTACCCTGGGCGCGGTGGCTTCTGGGGCTGATCGGCATTTTGGTCCTCTTTTCCCCGAATTTCTGGTGCTGGAGCGTCTGCCCCTGCGGCGGCGCGCAGGAAATTCTGTTTCGTCTGAACCCGAAAGCGTGGAGAAAACCGGCAAAAAGCGAGTCGGAGGACGAAACCCCGACGGCCCAGACGGTTTCAAAGACCCGCCGCGCGTTCCTCGTCGCCGCCTCGGTCGGGGTCTGCGCCGGTGCGTGGGCTTTGATGAAACACTCGGTCGGGAAGATCCTGACCGCCGTGCGCCTTCGGCCGCCGGGGGCAGTTGAGGAATCAGCGTTTCTGGCCCGCTGTACCCGTTGCGGGGCTTGCGAGGGCGCGTGCCCGACCGGGCTGATCACGACTCTGAAAGATTTGGGAAGCCCGGCCCTTTACGGGACGCCGACGCTGGATTTCACGCCGAAGAACGCCGAGGACCGCGTCTTTTGCGACGAAAACTGCACGGCCTGCGGCAACATTTGCCCGACCGGGGCGTTGAAGAAAATCCGGCCCGAAGAAAAGAAAAACCTCCGGATCGCCCGGTGCGAAATGACGTTCGACCTCTGCCGCCGCGCGTATCAGAAGGAGTGCTCGATCTGCATTCAGGAGTGCCCGTTCGGGGCGATGGAGGAGGTTTGGTCGGAGGAGCAGTACGCCAAGATCCCGACGGTGAACCCCGACCTCTGTACCGGCTGCGGGAAATGCGTCGCTTACTGCCCCGGCGAGCCGCTGCGCGTCTGGGACCCCGACCTCGGCGACTTCACCGGCGGCGACCAAACCACTGGCAAAAAAGCCCTTTCTATTAGTGAGGAGTTAGGAGTTAGGAGTTAGAAAAGCTCGCTGGCGCGTAACGGATCCAGAAGAAAAACATAAACCCATAAAAAACCGTATGAGATTCCAAATCCAAAAACA
>JAUMVK010000039.1:24308-40150 GCA_030530205.1 Thermoguttaceae bacterium
GCGCTAAACGCCCCCTCAAAAAAAAAAACAACCCACAAAACGCCTTCGGCTTTTCCAACTCCTAACTCCTCACTCCTAACTCCTCACTTCAATCGCTCTCCTGGAACGGGATTTTGTTTTCTTTGGCGTACATTTCCGCTTCTGAGCCTTTCGGCGCGTGGATGGTCAGGTTCGGGCAGTCTTTGAACGCATAGTCGTCGATTTCCGTCGCGGGGTTGGGAATCACCACGGAGGTCAAAGACGTGCAGCCGCAAAACGTCTGGAGCTTAATTTTGGTCACGCTTTTGGGAATCACCACGGAGGTCAACGAGGTGCAGCCTTTAAACGCCTCAAGCCCAATTTCCTCGTTTCCTTCAGCTATCACTACCGACTTCAAGGCCGTACAGCCGGAAAACGCCTCGGACCCAAACCTGCTGATCCCCTCCAATTTTCCTCGAATCTCTACCGAGGTCAACGACGTGCAGTTCTTAAACGCGTGAAATCCGATGTCCGTCACGCTTTCGGGAATGACCACCGACGTGAGGGACGTGCACCCCTCGAACGCCGAGGTTTCGATCCCCTTCACACTCTCGGGGATCTTCACCGAGGTCAGAAAAACCGCGTGCCAGAACGCCGAATTATCAACGAGCTCCACGCCGTCCGGGATCACCACCTCGCCGGACGCCCCCGGGCAGATGCGGAGAGAATTCTTCTTTTTGGAGATCAACATCGGGCCATGGGCCTGAAGATTGTCCAGCGTCTCGGGAAGGTGCCATTCCCGGATCCTGTCGCAGCCGCGAAAGAGTTTGACGTCCAGGTTTGTCACGGTTTCTGGAATCGTAACCGACTCCACGTTCAGGCAGGCCAAAACGGTTTGGCCGTCTTTCGTCATCAGGAGTGGCCCCTGAACCTGCAGTTTGGGATTCTTTTTCGCCACTTTCCACTCTTTCAGATTGGGGCAGCCGATGAACGCGCTGGGATCAATTTCAGGCCAGCATTCACCAAACTCCACCGACGTCAGGGAATCGCATTCGGCAAAAACTTTCTCCCCGATCTTCGTCAGGCTTTTGGGAAACTTGATGGACGTTAAGGAATCGCAATCCTCGAACGCGACGTTTGCGATCGTGGTTACCCCTTCTGGAATCTCGACGGACTTCAGGGATTTGCAGCCCATGAACGCGCAGAATTCGATCTCGGTCACGCCTTCAGGGATCACCACGGACTCCAGCGAAGTGCAATCGGAGAAGACGATCGATTCGATTTTCTTCAAGCTGGCGGGGATCACCACCGATTTCAAAGCGCTGCAGGAGGCAAAAGCATGGTGCTCGATCGAGGTCATGCCGTCCGGGAGCTCTACCGACGCCAAAGAGGAGCACTTCCAGAACGCGCAAATCCCGATTTCCTTCACGCTTTTGGGAAGGACCACCGACGTCAGTTTTTTGCATCCCATGAAGGTCCAATCGCCAATCGACCTGACGCCTTTGGGAACCCGCAATTCTCCCGTCACGGCCGGATACGCGATGAGCGTTTTCCCATCTTTCGAGAGCAGGCAGCCGCCCTCGGCCCTGAAATGCGGATGGTCTTCCGGAATGATCCAGCGTTTGAGCGACTCACACTCAACGAACGCGAACGTATCGATCTCGGCCACGCTTTTCGGAATCACCACCGACTCCAGCGCGGCGCATCCCCAGAACGTCCTTGGGCCGATCTTCTTCACGCCCTCGGGAATCGCCACCGACGTTAAGGAAGAGCAGCCCTCGAAGGCTTCCCCATCGATCTCCTGGACGCTTTTGGGAAGCTCCACCGAGGTCAAAGCCCAGCAACCCGAAAACGTTCCTTTTCCGATCACGGTCACGCCGTCGGGGATCACTATGGACTTTAAGGACTCGCAGCATTCGAACGTTCTATCCAGAACCTTGACCCCTTTGGGGATCACCAGGGAAGTCAGGGATCGGCACCCAGAGAATGCCGCGAAACCGATCTTCGTCACGCTTTCGGGAATCTCCAGGGACGTCAAGGAAACGCACGCCTGAAACGCCCACTCCCCAATTTCCGTCACGGTCGGGGGGATCTCCACAGAGGTCAAAAACCTGCACTCCTGGAACGCCTCATTTCCGATCTTTGTCACACCATCGGGGATCCGAAAATGGCCCTTTGCGTTCGGATGTGTGATGAGGGTTTTGCCGTTCTTCGAATACAGAGGCCCCAGAGATTTGCAGCCCTTGAAAACATCCATTCCGATTTCTTCGACCTCATCGGGAAAGACCAGGGAAGTTAACGATTCGCAATCCCCAAATGCGTAGTCTCCAATTTCCATCACGGAGTCGGGGACCACTACCGACTTTAAGCGCTTGCAGCCCGAGAACGCCCAGCCACCAATGACGGTCACTCCATCGGGAATCACCACGCTCGTCAGCGAAGTATAGGCGAACGAACTACCCCCGATCTCCGTCACACTGTCGGGGATCTCGATGGACGTCAACGACTCGCAGCTATCAAACAGGCCGCACGGAATTTCCTCCAGACCATCAGGAAGTTTCACCGACGTTAAGGAATCGCAGCCATAAAACGCCTCGTCGCCGATTTCCGTCACGGTTTCGGGAATCACCACGGTCTTTAACGCGCTGCAGCCATAGAACGCGCCCTCGCCGATCGAGGTCACTCCATCAGGGATCACCACCGACTTCAAGGAACTGCAAAACTGAAAGACCTGATCTTCGATCCTGGTCACGCCCTCGGGAATTTCGACGGACTTCAGGGACTCGCAGCCAGAAAACGCCATCGGTCCAATTTCCTTCACACTTTTGGGAATCGTCACCGACGTTAAAGCGCTGCATTCCTGGAACGCCTGAGGTTGGATGCTGATCACGCTTTCAGGAAGCTTCACGGACTTAACGAACCGATTCTGCTGGAAAGCCGTGTCCCAGATGACATTCACCCCATCGGGCACCACGACGTTGGGGTCGGAACCGTTATACCGGACGAGGATTTTTAGCCCTTTATGTTCGGCGATCTTAAAAACGGGGGTTTCAAGCGGCGCGTTTTTCTGGGCCTCGGGCGGAGCCGCGGGACTTTTCGCCAAAAGCAAAAGGCCGAGCAGGAACAGGGAAATCAGCGTGAATCGTGGCATGGTTTAGTGTCCTTTCTGGGTTCAATTCTGATTCAGAAGTGGAAGATCCACGGGGACCTCGATCACCCCTTCCTCTTTCTGAGGTTGGAGCGTCTGGATCGGTGACAAATTCCCCGCCGGGTCTTCATACGGCACCGCGATTCCGGGTTTCACCTGCGGCGTCAAAGTATTCTGGCCGGGAAGAGCGAGGCCTTCGCCGTCTTCAGTGAGTTGGAGTTTGGCGCCCGGTTTTCCCTGATTCGGCAGTTCGGGCAGTTCAATCGGGCCTGAAACGTCAAGCTCGGCCTCCTGCGGTTGAACGATCTCAACGCTCCCCGTGTCGATCGGGGCATTACGCATGCGGATCTTATGGCTCGGGCAGTCTTTGAAAGCGTCGGCGCCGATTTCCGTCACGGTTTCAGGAATTTCCAGGTTTTTTAAGGACGTGCAACCCGAAAACGTCCCGGTTTCGATCCGCGTCACGCCCGGAGGAATATTCACCGACTCCAGCGCGCCGCAGCCCGCAAAGGCCCAGGGGCCGATTTCCGTCACGGTTTCGGGAATCGTTACGGACTTCACGCAGCGGCACCCAAAGAACGCCTTGGACCCGATCACCTCCACGCCCTCGGGAATGACCACGTTCGCGTCGGAACCGAGGTACTTGCTCAGCACCGTTTTGCCTTTTATCCGAAGGATGCCGAAACTGGCCGGGTCGTACGATTTGACCGCGGAGGCCTGGACAGGCGGTTCCTCAGCCGGAGTTTCGGCGAGGGGAACGGGCGCTTCTTCGGGTTTCGGGTAAACCTCGAATGGAATATCGAACGTAAACGCGAACCGTTCCGCCTCCGACCCCTTCGGCGCGCGAATGGTCAGTTTCGGGCAATTCTGCAGCGCCTGGTACCCAATCTTTACCATACTTTCAGGGATCGTGATGGAGTTTAATGAAACGCAACCTTCGAAAGAGCTGGCTCCAATTATTTTTACTCCCTCGGGAATGACTACGGACTCCAGGGAACTACAGTTCAGGAATGCGAAATGATCGATTCTCGTCACTCCTTCCGGAATCACCACCGACTTCAAGGATTCGCAGCCAGAAAAAGCGTTTTCGCCAATTTTCGTAACACCTTTGGGAATCACCACCGAAGTTAAGGAAGTGCAGAAGCTGAAAGCGAATTCCCCGATTTCGGTCACACCTTCCGGAATCCGGTAATCTCCCGAAGCTGCGGGGCACATGATGAGCGTTTTGCCGTCTTTGGAGAGTAGGCAGTCCCCGGAGGCTTTAAATTCGGGGTGGTCTTTGGGGATCTTCCATTTTTTCAAAGATTCGCAGCCCGTGAACGCATCGGGGGCAATATCCGTCAGGCTTTTGGGAATGGTCAAAGACTTTAAGGAACTGCAGGCAACAAACGCGCCGTCTCCGATCCGGGTCACGGTCCCGGGGATCCTTACGGACTTCAGCTTGCCGCAGTTTATGAACGCATAGTCGCTGATCACCATCGCGCCTTTGGGGATCACCACGGACTCGAGGGAGTCGCAGTCGGCAAACGCAGAAGAGCCGATAAAAGCCACGCCTTCCGGAATCGTCACGCGCCTGTCGGAACCGGTGTATTTCGTGAGGACTTTATAGCCACCCTTTTCCTCGATTTGAAAACTGGCCGGGTCGTTTTTCGGCTGGAAGCATCCCCCCAAAAAGAGGAAAGCGCCGAGCAGGAACAGGGAAATCAGCGTGAATCGTGGCATGGTTTGGCGTCCTTTCGGGCAAATTGACCTTTTTAATCAAAAAACTAAATCCTTTTAATCCCTTGAATCCGTGGAAATCCGTGTTTAAATAAAAGGGTTAAAGTGGAACGGGTTCGGCGCCTGGAAAGGGAGGTTTCCGGGCCTCCCAATAATTTTTAAATCCCATCAGCCCAAATCCGTCTCATCCGCCTCATCCGCGGGGCCCATTGCGGCCTCGGGTGTTTTCGGAGGGCTTGGGTCTCGCGGACGCGGGGTTTTCCGGGATCCACTTCTACTTCTTGTGGCAGTTCGCGCACTTCTCGCCCAGCGCGTCGTAATTCTTCGGGGAGTGCTTGCGGTCGAAGGCTTCGAGCGTGATGTACAGATTGTACGACGCATCGCGGGCCTGCATACAGAACTCCTTCCACTCGGCCGACGGCTGGTTCGCGGTCAGGGCCTGAAAAATGGCCGCAAGCGCCACGCCGTCCCCTGCCACGGCATCCAGAGTGCGCAGTTTTTCCATCTTCGCGCCGATCTGGCGTTTGTGGAAGGCGGCGGCCTGCATGAGTTCTTTCGTCCCGGCGACCGGCGTGTCCCACGAAAGGAGTTTTGTGTCGTCGGACTTCAGGGCCGCTTGAAGCTCGGTCCAATGGGCACTGGCCGAGGCGAAATCCCTGGTGGCGCTCAGGGCGGAGGCGGACTGGATGATCCGGGACGCCCCCATTTTGAATTCGGAGTACTGGTCATGAAGGCCCAGGACCTGACCGAAGGCGGAAATTTCGGCCGCGAGACGGTGAACGGCCGGGGCGTTCTGCTCCCACGAGGCTTCGCCGGCGGCCATCAGCGGGGCCAGCTCGGAGACCGCCCGATTCATCTGGGCGTCCAGCATTTCGACCGGGGCGTAGGAAGTCGCGGTGGCGTCGCCGGGCGTGCGGAGGAAATGCTCCTGCGCACTCAGGGTGGACGTGAAAACAAAGGAAACGACGAGGATGGAAAGGAAGTGCTTCATGATGGAACCAAAGGGGGTTGATGGTTAATGAAAAGAGGAAAAAGGTCGCTTCATTCTCCTCATTATTCGTTATTCATTCTTCATTATTCGTTTTAATTTTACCCCGGGACGCAAGTTTTGTCAAGCCCCCAAAGAGGGAGATGACCAGCAGAATCGGGTCGAAAACCGCATCGAAAAAATTGGCGTAAAGGCCGAGCAGGAAGGAACCAAACGCCGCGGCGATACAAAGTCTTTTTTTCCAGTCCGAGACGATCCCCATGAAAAGAAACGCCGCGCCGAGTGACGAGATCGGTCTGAACCCGACCCCGTAAAGAACGTCGGGGAGAAAACCCAGCGAGCTGGCGTAGAGGGTCAGCCCGAAAAGGAGCAGGAACACTATTTCAAAGAGGTTCCAGACGACGAACTCTTTGTCTGAGAGTTTCTGGAACAGGCCAACCAAAAGAATCACAGAAAGCGCATCGGTGAGTGAAAAAATGTGCTGCGCCAAAGAAAGACCTTCCGGGAAAAAAGGGCATAAAGACAGAATCACCACAGTCACAGTCAGGGGCAGCCGTCCCTTTTTCAGGAAGAATGGAACACCCACAACCACAGGAATCAGCAAGGCACAGGTAAAAATCCCCCAGTAATCTGCAAGAGTCATTTGTTCACATCCTTCCTGAGTGTTCTGTATGCGACCCTCACACGTTTCCATGTATAGCTCAAATGGACGGTCCCGTCTTTTCCCTGGATCAGCGTCGGGTACGAAAATTCGCAGCCGGGTTCATTTTCCAGTTCCTGAATCAAAACCCATTTCTCAAACGGGCCGCCTTCCGAGACCCAAAGGTTCAGCGTACCGCGCCCTTCTTTTGGGTTTCCGACGAGCAAAAACCGCCCGTCACTCTGCCGAAGCAGCGCCACGGAAGAGTCCGGATTGAAAACCGGAAGCGGAGGGAGGGAACGCCACGACCCGCCCCCATTTTGCGTCTGAGCCGCTGGAATGGGCCCTTTTTCCGGGGTCCGCATGATGGCAAAGGCCTCCTTTTCTGAAACCGGCACCACGCACGGCTGAATGGCCGATGGAGCCCTGATTTGTGTCGTACTTAAAACCCTTCCATCGGTGGAAAGCCGAACCAGACGACTGAATTTGCGGCGGAATTCGTGGTAAATTGGGAGCGCGATCTCTCCGTTTTCAAGCGTGAGTGCTGGGCAGCGCACCAGATTGCTCACATTGAAAAAAGGGGAAAGACGCAGCCGACGCATGGAGCCGGGAATGAGTTTTCCGTTTTCGTCGAGCAGAGCGTGATTGACGCCGCTCCCTGACCAACCGCCAATCGAGACGGAAACGAAAAAGAGGTGGAGCTTTCCGTCCTGAAAATGAAGGACCGGGTTCCCGAGTTTCCGAATGGACCGACCCAGTTCCTTCTGCGCCGTTTCACGTGAAACGATAATGAACGGCTCGGACCAGCCCGAAGCGGTACGGAACGCGCCGTAAATGCTGACATCACTGGCCCCTTCGCGAGTACCGCCGAACCAGGCGCAGAAAAGCCTGCCGTCCTGAAGCTCCGCAAGCGTGGAGGCGTGGCAACTGGGCGTGGGCACCGGGATGATCTCGGCCTGGGAAAACCCGGTTTCCGGGGCGATTTCTGAAGGCTGGGGGAGCTGAAAAGGCGCGGAGTTTTGCATGGACTCACGAAACTCACCGATGAGAATCACCAGAACCCCTGCGATCAACCAAAAAATCCGACTCATAAAATTAAACCCTGATTGTGGACCGGATCGTGGAGACCGCCAGGCAGAAAACCGGGATGGTCAGGAGGAAAAGAACGCCCGAAACGAGGTAAATGTTCCGTACGCCGGTCCAATAAATGATCCCGCCGCTGACGAGCGAGCTGACGAGCACACCGCTCATGCGGATGGAGGAGGAAAGACCGAAAATCGCGCCGCGTCGTTCCTGGGGCGTGATACCCGAAAGGATCGAAAGCATTCCGGCCTCGAGCCCACCCGCGGCGAGGAAGTTGGCGAACCTGAAGGCGGCGAAAAAGGCCAGACTCGGCGCTGCACTCTGCAGGAACATCGTGACGGCGCAAACCACCAAAACCGGCACCGTGACCCGCTGCGGGGAAAACCGGTCGCAGAGTTTTCCCAAAATCACGCCCGAAAGGACCCCGCCGAACGCCGCCAGGGCGCTGATCCAGCCCGTATGCAGCGCCGTATTTGCCGGGCCGTGGATCCGTTCCACCATCAGCGGAACGTACGGCTCGTCGAACCGGCGCGAGACCGCCATCAGCAGAATGACGCAGAAGCTCAGCCAGACCGAAAGGGAAAGGCCCGACCAGGAATCCTGAAAGCGGATTTTCTCCCCGGGCGGTGGTGGGACGAAATCTTCGTGAATGAACGCGTGGGCGAGGAACCCTGCCGCGAGGAAGAGAGCGCCGCAGGTCAGGATGGCGGCTTCAAACCCGTACAAGTGCATGATCAGGCCGCCAAAGGCGAAGCCGATCAGGTTTCCGCTCCAAATCGCCGTGGAAAGAAGCCCGAGCGCGAAACCCTGACGCTCCTGCGGTGTGTCGGTCACCACGAGCGTCTGGGCTGCCGAGACCGTCCCGGTGAAGGCCGAGACGACGAACCTCACCGCGACGAGCCACGCCGGGCTGGGAGCCAACAGCAGGCAAGGGAAGAGCAATGCGTCCACGTAGTACGCACGCAGCAGCATGATTTTTCGCCCGTATCGGTCCGCAAGAACGCCCCACAGCGGGATAAAGAGGCAGAAGCTCAACATCCCGAAGAACGTGAACGCCGCCATCCACGCCCCCAGCTCGGCTTCCGAAGTGATCCCCCACGTGTCGCGGATATATACCGGGACGAAGGGGATCGCCCCAGAGAATCCCGCCATGACGAGGATCTGCGTCAGCCAGACGACGAGGAGGTTTTGTTTCCAACGAGGCATCGATGCGCCTCACTCTTCAAGTTTTTTGATCCAGATGTTCCTGAATCTGGTTGGGCTTTGGTGGTCCTGGAGGAAGAACGGGCCGTAACCGGTCATGATCTGGTTTTCCCAAATCTTGCGGAGGTTCTCCGTCGCACCGTACCGGTAGGGGTGGAACTGGGAGACCGGCTCACCAAATTCGGCGTTTTCCTGGACGAGCTGCCCGTTAAGCCACGCGGTGATCCGTCCGTTTTGAATGATCTTCCCTTCGTCGTCCCGGCGCGGGGCGTGGTACTCGATCTCGTACGTCTGCCACTCGCCGACCGGCTTCGAGGCGTTCACCTTCGGTGCGCTGATGTGGTAAATCGCCCCGGTCAGGTCCTGGTCGTTCAGCTCGGTCATGTCCGCGGAGTCGTAGATCTGCATTTCGTAATTCCCGTGAATGTACACGCCGCTGTTGCCGTGCGCCTCGGGCTGGACCATGAACTCGACGTGGATCAGCGCGTCGCGGAAGAACTCCGCCGAATAGACGTGATTCGAGCGTACCGGGTTCTGTTCGTCCACCGGGCGCGACGTGGAGATCAGCTCGCCGTTCTCGACGCGCCAGTCGGCTGGCGTCCCCTCCTTCGAAAGGAAACGGTTCACGAGCGCCCCGTCCGGACCGGTCCCGAAAAGGAGGATCTCCTGCGCCGAGCACATGGAAGTAAGGAAAATGAAGGAAAGCGTGAAGATGAGGGTACGCATTTGGTGAGACCTTTCTGGGAGTGAGGGAGCACGGAAGGCGGTAATGGAGCGCGTAAGCGCGGAATTACGCGTGGGTGGAATGGCCACTTGACCCGGTGCGTAATTCCGGCCTCCGGCCTTCATTACCGCCTTTCAAAACAAAATCTCAAGCGACAAAAACGCATACGCCACCGGGGCGGCCAACAGCAGCGAGTCCAAAATGTCCAACACACCGCCAAAGCCCGGGACCAATGTGCCGGCGTCTTTAATTTCCGCGTCACGTTTGAGGAGCGACTCGGCCAAATCGCCAATCATTCCGAGGAACCCCAAAGCCACACCGTACACGATCCAGATCCAGAGTTTATCAGGTGAACAGGGTCGGCCCACAAGCGGCATAAGCCAGTAAAAACAGGCGATTGCCGTCACAGCGGAGAAAAGGATCGCACCGAAGGCCCCCTCGATGGTTTTCCCGGGGCTGAGGCTCGGTGCCATTTTATTCCTTCCAAACAGACGCCCTACCGTGTACGCTCCAATGTCACCCATTTTGATGATCATGACGTACGTTCCGAGCATACTCAAACCGTGGCAGAGGCGAATCTGGGCCAAAAAGGTCGGCAGAAGACCCACGTACACAATCGTAAAAACCGTATAGCTGAGCCGGACGTTGACGGCTCCCGGACGCGCAAAAACGTACATTTCGCGAGAAAAAGCGATGATGACCGCAAGAGCGAACGCAGAAAGAGCCCAATTCCCGGGTGTCAAATGCTCAAGACGGGTCAAGAGTTCAGAATTTCTGGTTCGAAGCTCCGAGCTGGAAGCGTCTGTTCCCGAAATTTCAGGGCCTGACGTTTGAGTTTCAGGTTCAGAATTCGGAACCTCATTCACAAAGTGTTGGACGCCGAACATCCCCCACGCGCTTGCCGCGATCAGGAAACACCCGAAATACAGCACAAACGGGGCGGGAAAAACGTGATTACAGTTAGCCAAATGAATCATCTCCCGCACTCCGCACACGATAAGCAAAATCAGAAGCGGGAAAAGCGCGATGCCAGGGATTTGCGTCTGACGTTCAAGAATAAAATCGAGAACGCAAAGCCCCAAAATCGAAGCGACAATTATGAAACCGAGCAGTAAACGCCAGCGTAACATGTTTTTACCCTTTTAAACTGGAGAGAAAAAACAAAATGGTGTGCGAAGGCAAAACAAATGATTTGGGAAGGCCAGGTATAAAACCCTGAAATTTCAGGTATTTATTTCACAAATCCCAATCCTGAAATCACCTCTTATTTTCCAATTATAACAAAAATTTTAAAAAGGTCCAGACTTTTCCCAAAAAATTTTCAAGGAGGGACTTGCAAAAAAAGGAATTTCTGTATAATATAGTAGTAATGGAAGTTTTCTTGCCGGCTTGACCGATTTTCAACCTCCTGAAAGACTGAAACCTTTTTCAGTTTATCGACTGTTTCACAAAATTTTTACATTTCAATCCCGTTTCTTATGAAAAAATTCAAGGTTATTTTGGTTTTGTCGCTGCTTTACGCGGCTCTTTTGTGGTTTGATTCTCCGAGAATCATAAATCTCATTCAGAATTCCGCGGAAGCTGAGGTCACGGAACCTTCCCGCCGTGATGGAATCATCACCATTTCCGTCACTGACTTGATGAAAAAAGAACACATTTCGGAATGGAGCCTCAATGAAAAACTCGCCGAAAGAACCATTACCGGCTTCCTTAAGGTTCTCGACCCACAGAAACTCTATTTTTATCAGCAGGATGTAAATTACTTCCGTGATCGTCAGCCGTACCTCGGAGAATTGTTCCAGAACGGTGATATTAAGCTGGCGTACGTCATTTTCAAAACGTACCTCAACCGCCTCGACGAACGAATCGCCCAGATGCAGGCCGCGTTAGATCAACCGATCGATTTCACAGTGGACGAAAGCCTGACAATCAAACCGGAACTCCTGAGCAATCCAAAGACCCGCAAAGAGGCCGAGGAACGGGTCCGCCTCCGCGTCAAGTATGACATGCTCCTCCTCCAGGTCGATGACCTGAGAAAAGAGCAAAAGGCTGCGAAAGATTCTGATAAACCAGAAGATTCTGCCGAGGATTCTGAGGCGAAAACCGTGAAAGACGAAACGCCCAAAACGCCTGAAGAAAAATATCAGGCGAATAAAGAAAAACTCCTGAAACGTTACACCAGCTTCCAGAAACGCATGCACCAGCTCGACAACGATGAGCTTTTGGAATTCTACCTGACCGCGATGACGAACTCTTACGACCCGCATTCCAGCTACATGTCGCCGAGCACTCTGGAAAACTTTGAGATTTCCATGAGCCTGGGCCTTCAGGGGATCGGCGCAACGCTTACCTCGGAAGACGGTTATGTCACGGTAAAACATCTTGTTCCCGGTGGCCCGGCAGACAAAGAAGGTTCGCTGAAAATCAACGACAAAATTTCCGGCGTGGCTCAGGGGGATGATGGTCAGATGGAAGACGTTGTTGACATGAAACTCGACGACGTGGTAAAAAAGATTCGTGGTAAAGCAGGTACCGTAGTACGTCTGGAAGTAGTTCCTGAAAACGGCTCCGGGAACAAGATCGTACGTATCGTTCGTGCCCAAATCGAGCTGAAAGACTCCGAAGCAAAAGGGGTCGTTTTTGAAGCTGGTAAAAAAGAAGACGGCACATCCTACAAAATCGGGGTGATCAATCTGCCGAGCTTCTACCTCGATATGCAGGCCGCCCGTTTCGGTGAGGGCAAAAGCTCCACCAGGGACGTGCGTAAAATCCTTGACGATTTTACCGCGCAGGGGGTTGATTCGGTTGTTCTGGATCTCCGTAATAACGGCGGTGGTTCACTCCCCGAAGCCATTTCCCTGACTGGTCTCTTCATCGATCACGGTTCTGTGGTGCAGGTACGTGACTCAAATGACAAGGTTCTTTCTCACGACGATCGTACTCGCGGTGTTTCCTGGAATGGTCCGCTGGTCGTCGTCATTAATAAATTAAGCGGTAGCGCGAGCGAAATTTTGGCCGGTGCGATTCAGGACTATAATCGAGGTCTGATCATCGGCGACGCAACGACCCACGGCAAAGGAACGGTCCAGACCGTTGAATACCTCAGCCAGCGTCTGTTCGCATTGAATAATTCCAAGTTCGGCGCTTTGAAAGTCACGATCCAGCAATTCTACCGCCCGCTGGGTGCCAGCACGCAGGAACGCGGGGTCAAATCGGACATTGAGCTGCCGTCCATCACGACCCACATGAACATTGGCGAGTCTGATTTGGATTACCCGTTAGCGTTTGACCAGGTTCCGGCTCAGCCGATCGTAAAATGGGATAATGGGCCAAATCCGGAAATGATCCAGGCCTTGTCTGAACTGTCCAAGGCGCGTATTTCCGATAACGCGGAATATCAGAAACTCATTAAAAAGATCGAATTCTACTGCAAGATCAAGGACCGTGAAACTGTGACCCTGAATCTGGAAAACTTCATGGCCGAACGCGCGGACGTTTTGCAGGACGAGGAGGAAAAACTCGATGAAAAACTTTCCTCTGACGCGAACGAAATCAAACGAGATTACTCGATGGATGAGATCCTCAATATTATGGTGGATTACACCAAAGCGCTGGGACGGAACTGAAGTTCTGATTTCACGACCGTTGTAATTGTTTAAGCGAGAGTCTCGCCCGTGCGGGGCCCTCGCAATATTTTGGAGCTAATGATGAACCGATACTTCCTGCCTTTTTTCTGTCTTCTGTTTTTATGTTCTTTCTCTTACGCTGACGAAACACCATCAAAACTCGAAGAATTCCGAAACGCTGGAATGCCCGAGGAGATTCTGTTCTGCACACGCAAGCCGAGCACGGACGGCCACTGGTACGCCAATGTGGGCTTTTACGCGCAAGCCTGCCAGAATTCTCCCTTTCAGAAACACTCAGGCGGTAAACTCTGCATTTACAACACTAGGACGAAAGAGTGCCGAACCATTTTTGAGGATCCGGAAGGAAATATTCGTGACCCACAGATCCATTACGACTGCGAAAAACTCGTGTTTTCGTACCTCGCCAAGGGGACGAACACGTACAGCCTGTACGAGATCAACCTTGACGGGACCGGCCTGAAACAGCTCACGGGCGTCGGCGAGAACGATGCGCCTGCGGGGACGACGATTCCAGCGTCGTCAGATCCAGCGCATCCGGGTCTTTCTCCGCAGGGCTGGGACGACATTGAGCCGACGTACCTGCCGGACGACCAGATCGTTTTTTGTTCCACCCGCGCGAAACGTTACGTCCAGTGCTGGGCCACGCAGGTAAACACGCTCTACAAATGCAACGCTGATGGGTCGAACATCCGTCAGCTTTCCTGCAACGTCGAGCAGGATAATACACCGTGGGTCTTGCCCAACGGACAATTAATCTATATGCGATGGGAGTATGTCGATCGGAATCATCTGGTTTACCACCATCTTTGGACGGCGAACGCAGACGGGACGCGCCAGATGGTTTTCTTCGGAAACCAGCATCCGGGCGGGGTTTTTCTCGGCGCGAAGCCGATCCCGGGCACGACGAACAAAGTGGTCGCGACCTTCTCCCCCGGCCACGGCATGAAGGAGCATTACGGCCGCACGGCCATTTTTGACCCGCGCAACGGCCCGGACGATATGCAGTCCATCACGTACATTAGCAAGGAAAACAAACACTCGGACCCGTGGGCCTTTGACGAAAACCACTTCATGGTCGCCGAGCATCAGCGGATCGTGCTCCTTTCACGGGATGGAAGTGAGGAAACGCTTTACGAGCTTCCGGAAGAACTCGCCAAGGCGGGCTACTGGGTGAACGAGCCGCGCCCCGTAATGAAGCGTCCGCGTGAGCTCCAGCAAACCGACACGACCGACCCCAGCTCCGACCACGGGACGTTCGCAATGATCAACTTTTACCGCGGCCGTCAGGTGCAGGACCTCAAGCCCGGGACAGTGAAGCAGCTCATGATCTACGAGGTGCTTCCGAAGCCGATCAACTTCTGCGGCGCGATGTCGGAGATCACCTCGGGCGGCTCGTTTGCTGTCGAACGCCTCATTGGAACGGTTCCGGTTTCGGAGGACGGAAGCGCGTACTTCAACGTTCCGCCGCTTCGGACGATCCTGTTCTGCGCACTGGATGAAAACGGTCACTGCGTGAAACGGATGCACTCGTTTACCTCGGCGATGCCCGGCGAAGTGACGGTCTGCATCGGCTGCCACGAGGATCGGCTGGAAACGCCTTCTTCGGCTGACAGTGGAAAAATCAACCAGATCATGCGTCAGCCGCCGGTCGATCCGACCCCGGTGGAGGGCGTGCCGGAAATCATCGATTTCGCGCGGGACATTCAGCCGATCCTGGACCGCCACTGCCTCGAGTGCCACAATCCAATGCGCGAGGAAGGCGGTTTCAACATTTCAGGGCATTGGGGGCCGCTGTACAGCATCGGCTACCAGATGATGTCGTGGCGCGAACTGTTCGGCGATAATCGGGTCAAACTCCCCTACTCCGAACACCAGAAATCGAACTTCAAGCCGTACGAGATCGGAACGGGGTCCAGTCGTTTGCTCAAGCTCATCGAGGAACACCACGCGGGCGTGCAAATGCCCGAAAACGAGCAGAAGATCATTCGGTTCTGGCTTGACGCTGGCGCACAACAGGCGGGAACGTACATGGTGAACTGCTGGGGAGGTTTCGCGTACTGCATCGTCGGCAAGCCGTTCCAGCCCGATAAAGACTGGCCGGAGACGAAGGAGATGGAAGCCGCGATGCGCCGCCGGTGTGACCGCTGCCACTGCCCGACCGAGGCGGAAAAGAAGATCGGTCGTTACGACCTCCCGGCCCAGTTTTACATTAATTACTACCCGTACGAGGTGCACCAGAAAAACATTTACGTCGCGCACCGCCTGAGCGAAGACGGTGGGCGGTACAGCCGCCACGAGGTCTTTGACCTTTCGTACCCGGAACAGTCAAAAGTCCTGACGGGTCCGCTCTCGAAAGAGGCCGGGGGCCGGGGGATCTGCGAGGCGAAGAGCGGCGAAAAGGTTTTCACCGACGTGAATGATCCGGACTACCAGAAGATCCTCGCCGGCATCGCGCGAGGCCGGAAGTACATTCTGGAAGAGTCGAACCGCTGGTGCATGGCGCTCGATTCGCCGAATAACGGGCCGGACTGCCCGAAACGTTTCGTCCCGCGTCCGCAGTACGTCCGCGAAATGATCCGCTACGGGATCCTCCCGCCTGACTGGGATTTCAACACTCCGGTAGACCCGTGGGAACTCGACCAGAAATACTGGAAATCGCTTTGGTACACGCCGAAATAATTATGAATTATGAATTTTGAATTATGAATTAGGGAATTCCTTCAGGACGCGCC
>JAUMVK010000040.1:0-40066 GCA_030530205.1 Thermoguttaceae bacterium
AGAATTTACGGTGGCAGTTATGCCACCGTTACGGGGACGACGCTTCCAGCGTCGTTAATACGGAGGGCCGGCGTCCCGCCGGTCAAGTTAATTGGCCGTCAGCTCCGGGTATCGAAAACCCAGAATTTACGGTGGCAGTTATGCCACCGTTACGGGGACGACGCTTCCAGCGTCGTCAGAAGAAATAATACTTTGTTGATTTTCCAGAGACGACGCTGGAAGCGTCGTCCCCGCAGGGGTTGGATTTTTAAACGACGCTGGAAGCGTCGTCCCCGTATGGGCTTCTTTAGTTAACCGTCACAAAAATTCCTTCACCCGTTTCGAGCGGGAAAATGTAAAGGCCATTCGCGTCCTGCTCGACTTCTTCGGGCTCGCCGCGGCGGTAGCACGTGACCTTTTTCCCGTTGAGCTTCATCTTCACGACCGTCGTTTTCGCGGCCTCAAGCTCCGTCATGTTCACCAGTGTGAACGCGGTTCTTGCGCTTTCTTCTTTCCTGGCGAAGCACCCAATCAGAAGCGGATCCGGGCACTGGATCTCCTGAATGGTCGGGAAGTCTTTCAACTCGCCGCTCATTTTCAGGTACGGCACTTCATCTGACGCGTTGTGTGTGAACGCGCCGAGGTTTTTGTACTGGCAGTAAACGTCCGAAACCTTGCGGATCTCACGGAAAACTGTCCGGGCGTCGTACCACGCTGGGGTCTTTTCGTTCTTGATGTTCACAAGGGACGGAAAGTCCGGATTATACGCGCCGTAAACCCAGCACAGGATCCCGCGGCAGCCGAAACTCAGCATCGACCAGCACTGCCAGCGGAATTCCGACGCGTTAGGGGTCCGTTTGGAGGGGATCCACCCGAAAGTTTGGATGCAGCACCAGAACTCTTTGTTCCGTTCCCGGGCCACGGACGCGATGATATTAATGGACTCGATGTACTCCGGGTACGTGTGGCGCGTCCCGTCCTTGCGCCAGTTCAACGGGTAAATGTCCGTGCAAATGTAATCCGTCGGGACCTGATCGCAGTACTTCTCGCAGTACTTCCGGTAAAGGTCCGGGTCGGAATCGTAGTACTCGATGGCGGCCGCGCCAGCGCCGAACTTGAGTTGGGCGGCGTTCGCGTACATCGGGAGCAGATTAATGAAGGGGACTTTCCCGGTGGCATCGGCGTATGCTTTGGCCGCTTTCCCCCACTTTTCGTAATAGTCGGTTCCAGGCTCGTCGGTCAGGTAGTGCCCGCAGAAGGAGGGGTGGTCGAAGTACTCATCCCCAGCAGTTTCGGGCTTGGCCCACGCGCCGTCGTTGATGTAAACTTCCACGCCGAGACGGTTGCACTCCTGCAGGAGGTTCAGGCGGTTCGGACTTGAAGATTCACCGCCCGTGGCGATGAGCAGGTCAAGGCCGCAGTCCGCGAAATCCTGAACGAAATGCTTTTCCATCTTCTGACCGCGCATTAATCCCCAGCCACCGAGACGGATCCGCTCGCGGGTGAAATACTCCTTCGGGAACGGGCTGGAAACATCGCAGCCGAAACGCTTTTTCAGTTCCTCCGGAAGTGGGACGGAGTTCCTGTAAGGAAATTTCCCCGGGTTTTCCAGCGTGTATTTTCCGGGCTTTTCGGCCAGATAAAACGCAAAACCGCGATGATTCACGTGGCACGGTACCGGTTGGCCGTCGCGGCAGACGGTCAGCGGCCACTGGCCTTCGATCGACGCAGAACGTTCAAGAAGAAAATCCTCCTTTTTCCAACCGTCAGAAAGAGTTCCGCCGGGAATCACGCAGACGAAACGGTCGCCGCGCAAAACGGTCTCCATCGAGTAATCTGGCTGGTCGTTGGCAGCACTCAGGAACTTTTCCGCTTCCTCAGCCGTGGCGAAGAAACCAAGGCGGGAAATCTCGATCTCGGAGTCCAGATCGCTGGGATTGGTCGGGTCCAGCCGGAAGGAGGTGACGGTTCCTTTCCAGTTTTCGTGCTTGCAGGTGCGCAGGTCGAGCGTCACGTGCCGCCACTGGCCGTCGCCGATGATGGGGAACGGCGAGTAGCTCCGGTCGGAGAGGTGCTTGAGCGTGTCGGTCGTGAAAAATATCCCGCCGGTTTTCTGGTTGGTTTTCATGCGGTAGCGCATCGCGAAAAAGGGCTTTTCCTCGGCGGGGAACGCATCGTCTGCGTTCATCCGGATCGCGACGGTCAGGTCGGTTCCCGTGGGTTGGATTTGGGTGAGGCCCAGATTCCGCTGGAGGTCGCCTTGACTGACGATCAACGAGTCGGCGTCAGGCCCCTGGTTCAGGATCCACTGCGTACCGGCTTGAACGTTGGCCGCGAGCAAAAAGCAGAAGCAAAAAACGAAAAAGAAACGTGGGTACATGAAAAATCCTTTCTGAGTGGGAGGGAAATGGGTGGTCAGAATCCTTTTTCCTTAATTCTAAAAGATTCGGGAAAAAAGTCAAGGGGCCGTTTGAGGAATCCGGACTTTTTGCCCTCGCTGGATTTTTTTCATTTCTGCGGAAAAAAGAGATTTTTTTGCGGAAAAGGACTCTTGCAATTCTGCCGAAATGTGATAAAATTAACGCAAATCATCGGGCAGTGCGCCTGCTCATCTTCTTTTTCCTGTTTTACAGAAGGTTCATCCAAATGTTAAACTACAAAGTAAAAATTGGACTCGTACCGGAACGCCGTTTTCTTCCCGGTCCGCGTCGGACGGAGCTTTTCAGCCAGGACGTCGCGTTTCAGAACAAGCAAAAGGCCGTCCGTTTTCTGAAGGAAAAATTCGCCTCGGACGACGTGGAATTCGTCGATCTGGAATGGCTCAATGACGAAGGGATTCTGGAACAGACCGCGGACGCTTACAAAATCGCGGACCACTTCAAAAAACAGGACGTTGACGCCATTTTCATCATCAACTGCAACTTCGGGAACGAAGAAGCCGCCGGCAAAATCGGCCAGCTGATGAAACTTCCGACCCTGCTGTGGGGACCGCGCGACGAATTCAAAACCAGGCGCTACACCGACACGCAGTGCGGCCTTTTCTCGATCAGCAAGCAGCTCAAACGCTACAACGTGCCGTTCACCTACATCGAAAACTGCGAGATCGAAGACCCGAAATTCGAGCAGGGCTTCAACGATTTTCTCTCGATCGTCACGATGGTCAAAAACTTCTACCGCCTGCGCATCATGCAGGTCGGAACGCGCCTGAAGCCGTTCAAGTGCGTCATGGCGAACGAGCTGGAACTGACCGAGCGCTTCGGGATCGACGTCATTCCGGTGAACATGATCGCGATGAAGTCGAAGTTCGAGGAAGTGACGGTTTCGAAGAAAGAAACCATCGAAATGCACGTCGAATTCATCAAGAAGCACTACGACGTAAGCGACATCGAGCCGGAAACGCTCTTCAAAATGGCGGCGTTCATTGAAACGTTCCGCGACCTGATGATCGAGAATCACTGCGACGTGATCGCGACCGAGTGCTGGACCGTGATGAATCAGGCGTTCGGCGCGATGCCGTGCCTGGCGATGAGCATTCTGGCCGACCTGGGCGTGATCGTGATCTGCGAGACGGACATTCACGGGGCGATCACCTCGGCCCTGCTTTCGTGCGCCGCCCGCGGGAAGAAGGCGCCTTTCTTCGGCGAGTTCACGGTACGCCACCCCTCGAATGACAATTCGGAGCTTCTGTGGCACTGCGGCGTCTTCCCCACCTCGATGAAGAAGACGGACGAGAAAAAGCCGCTGGCGGTCTTCAAGCCGAGTTTCTGCGGCAAGGACGGCCACTACACGCTGGCGCGTTTTCAGGGCGAGCGCGGCAATTACTACCTCCTCGGCGGCGAGTTCGACACGACGGACGGCCCCGAAACCTTCGGAACTTGGGTCTGGGCCGAGTTCAAGGACCTCCCGGCTCTTGAGCGCAAGCTCGTCGAAGGCCCGTACATTCACCACGTGAGCGAAGTGGAAGGCCGTTTCGCGAACGTCCTGAAAGAATTCGCAAAGTACGTCCCCGGGTTGATTTTTGACCCGCTTGAAAAATAGTTTTGGAGTGCGGTGATCCAGCGCGAAGCGCATTCACCGCTTTCCTTTGCGGCAATACAGCGCGTTAGCGCATTTGCCGCTGAATTGCCGAAAATCGTTCCTTTTAAACAAATAATCAGTAAAGACTAACCGGCGAATGAAGCCTTCGGCTTCTGTATCGCCTCCAAAAGAAAGCGGCAAATGCGCTGACGCGCTGTTTTGCCGCACTCCAAAGAAAGATTCCCATGAATAAATTCCTCTTTTCCATGATCCAGACCGAGCTGGAAGACGCCGTGGGCGTTGAAAACTGCTCCATCCGTGAAATCGATAAACTGACGCACAGCGTGGACTACTTCTGGCTTTCCCGTCTTTTTGTGGACCGCGGCGAGAAAATGCCCGAGGCCGATTACGTTGTTTCGCCGAAAGACGCGAAGGAAGTCTCGAAAGTCCTTCAGATCGCCAATTACTACAAACTCCCCGTCACCACGTGGGGCGGCGGAGGCGGGACCCAAGGCGGCGCCATCCCGGTCTGCGGCGGGATCGTCCTCGATACGAAGCGCATGAACCAGATCTACGACGTGAACACCGATTCGATGTACATCGAGTGCGGCACGGGCGCGATCTACAAGCACATTGAAAACGTTGCGAACGAAAAAGGCTACGCCACGATGCACTATCCCAGCTCGCTGACGTGCTCGACGGTCGGCGGTTTCCTTGCCCACCGCGGGATCGGCGTGGTTTCGACCAAGTACGGGAAAATCGACGACATGGTGCTCCAGATGGAAGTCGTGCTTCCGAACGGCGACATCATCGAGACCTCCCCGGCACCGAAACACGCGGCAGGGCCGGACCTGAACCAGATCTTCATCGGTTCCGAAGGAACGCTGGGAGTCATCACGAAGGCCCAGATGCGCATTTACAATCAGCCGGAAGAACGCCGTTTCCGCGGGTTCCTCTTCCAGGACCTGCACAGCGCGTTCCTCGCAGGGAAGGAACTCCTTCAGAAGATCAAACCGTCCGTGATGCGTCTGTACGACGAGACGGAAACGGGCTCGATCATCAAGAAAATCGTCGGAGTTGAGAAAAAAGGCGCGTTCATGAACCTCGCGATCGAGGGCCTGCGCGAGATCGTCCCGATCGAAGAGAAGATCATGCTCGAAACCTTCGCGAAATACGGCGCGGAAGACCTCGGCAGCGAGTACGGCGAGAAATGGTGGAAGGAGAAGATCACGTTCTTCTATCCCGGCCACGCGCTCGACCTCCCCTGGATGTTCGGCACGATGGACTCGATCGCCCCGTTCGACAAAATCGAGAAAATTTACTGGGCGATGAAAAACGCCGTCGAGTCGAATTTCCCGATGGCCCGGTTCATCGCGCACTTCTCGCACTGGTACGAGTGGGGAGCGATGATCTACGACCGTTTCATCGTGGAAGAACCCCCGCAGGACCCGGTGGAAGCCCTGCGCCTCCACCAGCAGATCTGGAACTGCGGCGTTCGCGCTGCGCTCGCCAATGGCGGCGTGGTGAACGACCACCACGGTGTCGGAATCAAGCTCGGCCGCCTCATGAAAGAGCAGTACGGCCCGGCCATGCAGGTCTTCGAGGGGATCAAGAAGCAGCTTGACCCCAATAATATTTTGAATCCGTTCAAACTCGGACTCTAAAGAATGAATAATGAAGAATGAATAACGAATAATGAGAAAATAATTAAGGAGAGTTAAAGTGCAATTTACAGAAAAAGCCAAAAAAACGATCGACGCCTGCCGTTTCTGCTGGATGTGCCGCCACATTTGCCCGATTGGAAACGCGAACGGGATGGAACGCTGTACCTCCCGCGCCCGCGCCTTGGGGCTTTCGATGGTCGTCCGCGACATCACGACGATCGACGCCGCGATCGAAAACGTTTACGAATGCTCGCTCTGCGGCGCCTGCACGAAAGAATGCAAAACCGGTTGGGACCCCGTCCTTTTCACCACCGAAGCCAAACTTGAGGCCGCGATGGCCGGCGCGATGCCCGAGTACATCGTGAAGCTGCTCGAAAACGTCGAAAAGTTCGGGAACATTTTCGGGAAAACCGAGTGCTGCACGAAACTCGGCGAGAAGATCTCCACGCTGCCGAAAGAAGCTAACGTTCTGCTTTTCGTCGGTAAAAACGCGCTCTACAAGACGTGCTGCCAGGTCAAAGCCGCGATCGACCTTTTCGAGAAGGCCGGCGTGAATTTCACAGTTTTGGCCGATGAACCCTCGAGCGGCTGGGACCTCTTCTTCCTCGCCGGCGGTGCGGAGGAGACGCGCCAGACCATGAAAGCGTGCGCCGCGGAGCTGAACGGCTTCAAAAAAGTCGTGGCCCTCGACCCGAACGACGCCCGGATGTTCCTGCGCCAGTACAAAGAGTGGGGGATCGGCCTGACCGCGCCGGTCGTGACGTTCACCTCGTTCGTGGCGGACCTGATCGCCGAGGGGAAACTCGCTCCGAAGAAAAGCGCCAGCGTGTACACGTTCCAGGACCCGGCCTCGCTCGCCCGCGATCTGGAAGAGACCGAACCGGCCCGCAAGATCCTCGCCGCCTGCGGGGAAACGCTGGAAATGCTGGAGCACGGCAAAGACACGAACATCGCCGGGAACCTGATCATGGCGCAGTACATGCCGGAAACCATCGCCAAGGTGGCGGCGCGGCGCTGGCAGGAAGCGATCCGCGTCGGGGCGAAGACCGTCGTGACGGCCAATCCGGACGATCACGCCGCGCTGAAAGCGACCCAGCCTGAGGGGATGGAACTCGCCTCGATCCAGGAAGTGGTTTTGGCCAATTTGTAGATCATACAGAATTTGAGCCTCCCCTGAAAGGGGAGGTGGCGCGAAGCGCCGGAGGGGTTTCGGAACTGGTGAAAATCCGTCCCGCTTCTGGAACCCCCCAGACTCGCTTCGCGAGCCAGCCCCCCTTTCAGGTGGGCCTTTAAATGTTTTTTTAAGGAAACCTCAAAATGCTCGTTAAATTCAAAGACATTCTGGCGATTGCCGAGGCGAAATCCTTCGCGATTCCGGCCTTCAACGCCTACAATATGGAAACGGCCATGGGGATCATCCACGCGGCTGAAGAAACCAAATCGCCGGTCATCATTCAGGCGTACTCCCGTCTTTTCGAGTACGGAACGGCCTTTTATCTCGCTCCGATCATTCTGAAAGGGGCGGAGGAAGCCAAAGTCCCGGTCTGCTTCCACCTTGACCACGGTACGGGGATCGTGCCGGTCATGCGCGCCCTGCGTTACGGCTGCACGGGGATCATGTTCGACCGCTCTTCCCTTTCGTTCGAGGAAAACGCCGCCCAGACCAAACAGGTCGTGGACCTCTGCGCCGCCAGCGGAGTTACGGTCGAAGGCGAGCTGGGCCACATCGGAACGACGAAAGAGGAAGTTTCCGAGTTCGTCTATACCGAGGTCGATGACGCGGTGAAATTCGTGGAGCAGACGGGTGTCGTGGCTCTGGCGATCGCCGTCGGGACCGCGCACGGCCGCTACAAAAAAGCCCCGCAGGTGAACATTTCCCGCATCGCCGAGATCCATAAAGCGATCCCTGCCGCGGTGGTCCTGCACGGCGGAAGCGGAATTCCGGACGACCAGGTTCGCGACGCGATCGCCGCCGGGATCCGGAAGGTGAATTTCGGTACGGACGTCTGCTACTCGTTCCTCGACAAAGTGTTCGAAACCTCGCGCGAAGTGTTTGCGGTCGATATTTTTATGCGCGGCGCCATCGATGCGGTTAGGGATTTCGCGGTCAGCAAGATCCAACTACTCGGCGCGGAAGGAAAAGCGGAATAAAAAATGAAAATCACCGGCATCGGCGCCAACGTTTTCGATACGCTGGTCAAAATTCCCTCGTTTCCTGTTGAGGACACAAAAAGCCTCGTTGAGACCGTCGTCGCGAGCGGCGGCGGTCCCACGGGAACCGGTCTGGTCGCTGCGGCCAAACTCGGCGCGAGCTGCTCGGTTCTGGCCGTTCTTTCGACGGACGCCGGCGGCCGTTTCCTCATGGACGATTACAAAAAGTACGGCGTCGATACGTCGCTGGTCGAGATCCGTGACGGGGAGTCTTTTTCCGCCATCGTGCTTTTGAACTCGGCGACGGGGTCGCGCACGTGCCTTTTGAACCGTGGCACGCTCCCGAAACTCGTTCTGAGCGAGGCGCAGAAGGAGGAGATTCGCGGCGCGCAGGTCCTCATGGTCGATGGAAACGAAATGGACGCCGCCGTCGCAGCGGCCGAAATCGCCCGTGCGTCCGGGACGAAAGTCCTCTACGACGCCGGGGGCCTGTACGCGGGGATCGAGCGCCTTTTGCCGCTGGCGGACATTTTGATCCCCTCCGCCGAGTACGCTTTGGGCTTCACCCAAAAAGCGACGCTTGAGGAAGCCGCGCATGATCTTTACGCCCGGTTTCACCCGGAGATAGTCGTGATCACGAACGGCGCCGAAGGCGGGATCCTCTTTGATGGGCTGGAAGTTCGGTCCTACCCGGCCTTTAAGGTAGAGGTGGCGGACTCGAACGGCGCGGGTGACGTGTTCCACGGGGCGTTCGCATTCGCGGTGACGCAAGGGTGGGACTACTACAAATGCTGCGTCTTTTCCAGTGCCGTTTCGGCTCTGAAATGCACCAAGGTCGGCGCGCGCTCTGGCGTGCCTTTTTACACGGAAGTTGAAGACTTTTTAAAGAAAAATCACTAGAATGAACGCACGTTTTCTTGCATTTCTCGTTTTGTTTTTGAGCTTCACGCCGGTTTGGGCACAGGATCCAACCGATCTGGACTTGAATTTGGGAATCGAAGAGGTGCCGGAGGCCGCTGCTGATTCTCCGAAGGAATCGGCTCCTCAACTCCCGGCGGTTGAAGAAAAAAAGGCTGGTGAGGAGAAACCGGCCTCCAAAGTAGAGCAAATGTTCAATTCCGACGATGAAGTCGTGGACATTACGGTCGATGCCGATGAGATTCCGGATGAGGCAAAGCCGGAAAACGACGTGATGGTCCAGTCCTCGATCGAGGCCGCAGAAAAAGTGCAGGAATCGAATCCTTCCCAATCGGAAGACGTAACGGACACAAAATCAGAACTCATCGCGGAGGAATTGCCGGAAGAACTGCCGGAAGAAAAGCCTCAGGCTCCAGCTTCCAATTCTGCCCCTGCAAACAATTCGCCGACCTCTGCGGCCGGGCCTTCTGAAAATCTGACTCCTCTTGAAATCTCCCTTCAGAAAACCTTGAAAAGCCCGCGTGCAATGGTGAATTTCTTCATCGAAAAGAGCGTCGAAAAAAAGTATGACGAGGCGATTTTAGCGATGGATTTTTCCGCTCAGCCGAATCTGAATAAACTTCAGCGTCAGAATTTGGCCTACCAGCTTTTGGGGATCATTTCCCGTCTGGATCATTTTCAGTTAAACGGCATTCCTGAAAAGTACGACCGGGACGAGTGCTACCTCATGCCGGATAAAAACTACCACGCTATCGTTTTGACTCGTCAGGCGGACAGTACGTGGCGGTTCGGTACGGCGACCGTGGCGGATATTCCGTCGTTTTATGAAAAAATCAAAACCAAAACGCCAAATTTCATCCGTAAAACGTGGATGGCCTTCCTGCCGGAATTCATGTTCCACCACTATTTGGGCATGGCTCTGATTCAGTGGGCCTTGTTCTTTGTCATGGTATGTGTAGGCATATTTGCCGCTTGGGTTCTTCCTAAAATATGCGCGCATTTGACGCTCCTTTTTATCCATCTGGTAAATGGTCAAAAGGATTTCATTCCACTCATTCGCAGAGTGTACAGTCCACTGGCGCTCTACGCGATGTTCTTCATCTGGTACCTTGGACTGGTTTTGGGTCGCGTGTCACCTGTGATTTTAAGGTATGCGCTCGTTGTTTTGCATCCTTTGGGACTTTTCTTTCTGATACTTTCCCTGCTGCGCGCAGTGAGCGTTTTCGGACTATGGTTCCGTAAGCGGCTTGAGAAAAAACGGAATAAAACCGCGACTGTTCTGGTCGATATCGTTTTGGGCGCAATGAAAATTCTTGTGGTTTGCATAGGAATTATCAGGATCGCAGAGATTTTCGGTTTTTCGGCGCTGGGGATCATCTCCGGTATGGGAATCGGTGGTATCGCCGTCGCGTTGGCCGCTCAACAGACGATTTCAAACTTTTTTGGCAGTTTAACGATTCTCCTCGATCGACCTTTTACGGTGGGAGATCGTGTGGTGATTGGCTCGGTAGAAGGGCTTGTGGAGTCGATCGGTGTACGTTCAACCCGAATCCGTACTTTGTATGATTCGAGCGTCATCATTCCCAATGCGACACTTTCAGCCGATATTATCGACAATTTGGGGCGCCGCGCCGCTCATCGTTTCCGTACGATGCTGACCGTCACTTATGATACGTCGCCGGAAAAATTGCAGGAGTTTTGCGCGAAAATCAAAAAGATGCTCGAAGAAGACCCGGATGTCCTTGAAGAGCGATGTATCGTTTCCGTTTATGATTTTTCCGAATCATCCATCGACATTTTGTTCAACACTTTCTTCCGGGCCGAGACTTCCGCGCAGGAGTTTGCGATTCGTGAACGCCTTTTGCTCAACATTTTGAATATTTCGAAAGAGATCGGAGTGGATTTCGCCTTCCCGACTCAGACGAACTACCTGATTTCCGAAAAGAATTGACCCTTTACCCAACCCTGGTTTTATGAATCGTCGCACCACCTTCCCGTTTTTGTTTTTCATCCTCGTCTTGGCTTTCGTTTCGGCCTTCGTTTCGGCGGAAACTCCGAAGTCGCTGACTCTCATTTCCGGCGGTCAGTCGAACTATCGGATCGTACTGCCAGACGAGCCGACCCCGGTTCAGCAGACCGCGGCGCAGGAGCTTCAGAAATACCTGGCCGAGATCTCCGGCGTGGAGCTTCCCATCGTTTCCGAAAAGGACGCGCAGGAGTCGGGAAATCGCCTCGTTTTGGGGCCTTCAGCCCTTTCGCAGAAACTGCTTGGGGAAAACCTCGATGAGTCCAAGATCGGTTACGATGGGATCGCGCTTCAAACGGTCGGCACGGATCTCGTTCTGACGGGCCACCCGCAGCGCGGAACGCTTTACGCCGTGTACGAGTTTCTCGAAAGAGCGCTCGGCTGCCGCTTCTGGATGCCGGATTGCGAAACGGTCCCGAAGGCCGAAACGGTTCAGGTCCCGGCGGGGTTTTCGTACCAGTACACGCCGAAACTCGTGTACCGCGACGCTTTCTACCGGTCTGACCGTGACCCGGCTTTTGCGCCCAAAATCCGGAATAACGGCACGCAGGACATTCCGCCGGAGCTGGGGTACCACCACGAGTTTTGCCATTTCGTGCACAGTTTTTACCCGATCCTTCCTCCGTCGAAGTACTTTGACGCTCATCCCGAGTGGTACAGTGAGGTGGACGGCAAACGGACGTGCGACCACGCGCAGCTTTGCCTCACGAACGAGGAAATGTTCCACGAGTTCGTAAAAAACGCGAAGGAGGACCTGCGCAAGAATCCGGATGCCACGTTCCTCTCGGTCAGCCAGAACGACTGGCACGAGAATTACTGCCGCTGCGAGAAATGCACGAAACTCGCCGAGGAGGAAGGCTCTCAGTCCGGCCCGCTTATCCACTTCGTGAACCGGGTCGCGGAGGAGATCGAGAAGGAATTTCCGAACGTTTACGTCGAGACTCTGGCCTACACGTACACGCGCAAACCGCCGAAGCACGTGCGTCCGCGGCACAACGTCGTGGTGCGTCTGTGCACGATCGAATGCTCGTTCTCCCAGCCGCTTTCGGGCGAGCAGAACGTGAAGCTCCGCGAGGACCTGGACGGCTGGTCGAAGATCGCGCCGAACCTTTTCATCTGGGACTACGTGACGAATTTCTCGTTCTACCTGATCCCGCACCCGAATTACTACGTTCTGGCGCCGAATATCCGCTTTTTTGTGGACCATAAAGCGATCGGTATTTTCGAGCAGGGCGATATTTACACGGAGGCGGGCGACTTTATGCCCCTGCGGGCGTGGGTCATTTCCAAACTTTTGTGGGACCCGACGCTTGATTTCGACGCGCTGAAAGACGAATTCGTCGCCGGGTATTACGCGCCGGAACTGGTGCCGATTTTTGACGAGTACTTCAAGCTGATGCGTTCCGAAGTCGAGAAATCGGGGATCTACCTCGGGATCTACCGTCAAACGGTCCGTGACTGGCTTTCCTTCGCCGGCCTGAACCGTGCGACGCAGTTGATCAAGGAGGCGCAGAAAATCGCCGCGAAACTCGAAGCGCAGGACCCCGAGCGGTACGCGGGCCTCGTGAAGAAGATCAAGCGTGAGACGTTCCCAACCGGCCTGGTCTGGGTCGAGGACTGGAAGTTTTACAAAAACGAGTCGTTCTTTGACGCTCAGCCGTGGGAAGGCCCGGAGGATTACCCGCAGGCGATCGACGAGATGGTCCGGCACTTCGATTCGTACGGGCTGACCCATTTCCGCGAGTCGGACGGCGGGATCCAGAACCTGAAAGAAAAGCTCCTCAGCAAGAAAGAGCTTTGGGAAAAGTGCCAGAGCCGGAACTACACGCCGAATCCCGAAACGTTGCCGGAGGAGGTGCGCAACCTTCCGCCGAAGTCGTGGGTCGAGATCGAGCAGGAAAGTTTCAACCTGCACATTCCAGGGAAGTACGTTTTCATCGAGGAAGACCCGCAGGCGTCGAACGGTCTGACGCTCCGCATGGGCGGCGATCACACGCAGTGGGCGACGTCCTGGTCGGTCCAGAAGTGGGTCCACCGGATGACGCCGGCTCTGGGTGAGGAAAACTCCGAAAAAACGGCCGGGAAGTTCCGCGTCTTTGCCGCCGTTCGCTGTGACGCCACTGGAACCGGCCGCGCGATGGAGATCGGGATCTACGACGAGACCCAGCGCAAGAACCTGGTTTACCGTGCGCCCAGCGCCGAGACGATTTCTGGCCCGGAGTATCACTGGATCGATCTGGGCGAGGTGGAATTCATCGAGGGGAACTGCCAGTACTTCTGGGCCGCCCCGGTGAATCGTCCGAACGAGGTGCAGAACGTTTACGTGGACCGGGTTTTGATCGTGCATTAATATATTTTACGCTTTTAACCCTTTAATCAAGGAGAAACTCATGAGCGATTATTCCTACAAGAAATCCTGGAACAAAGAAAACGGCAAATCGGCCGTCATTACGTTCGAGAACAGTTCACTTGAAATGCTCGAAGTGGACATGCTGAAGCTGCAGCCGGGCGACAAAAAGTCCTACCAGGAAGGCGGCAAAGAGTACGGCCTCCTGATCCTCGGCGGACAGTGCTCCGTCGTTGGTTCGGGCTTCAATTTCGAGAACATCGGCAAGCGCGCGAACGTCTTTGACGGTCCGGCCACCTGCGTGTACATTCCGGGCGAAACCGCGTTCACCATCACCGGGGTCACGGAAGTTTCCATCGCCGTCTGCAAATCGGTCGCGGGTGAAGGATTTGAGCCGAAACTCATCAATCCCGAAGACGTAGTGATCAAAGACCTCGGCAAACCCGGCTGGGAACGTCAGGCGCACTTCATTCTGGACGAGCGCTGCCCCGCCAATCTGATCTATATCGGCGAAGCGTACGTGAAAGGCGGCCAGTGGGCCAGTTACCCGCCGCACAAGCACGACGACGACAACATGCCGATCGAAGGCGTTCAGGAGGAGATCTACTACTACGAGTTCGACAAACCGAGCGGATTCGGCATTCAGCGCGTTTACACGAAGGAAGGCGACATCGACGAGACGTACACCGTCAAGTCGGGCGACTTCGTCGAGATCCCGCGCGGCTACCACCCGTTCTGCTGCGCGCCGGGGTACAACAATTACTACCTGTGGATCATGGCCGGTGAAAATCGCGGTTTCCACATGACGACCGAGGAAGGACACAAATGGCTGAACAAATGAAAATTTACCGTGTGACGGACCCGGAATTCAAGTCCTACGGCCGGGTGATTGCGGTGGACGCATCGGAGCTGATCGACACGGCGAAGAAGATGGAAATGCCGGCAGAAGGTTCGAAGTATGAAGCCTCTTTGGACGCACTGGAAGCCACAAAGGTTATGGACTGGTTCATGGATGTCGTGTACGGCGAGATGCCGGTCCAGATCGGCCTTTGCTGGGGGCATAACCGCCAGATGAACGCGCTGGAGTGGCACCGCGACTCGGAAATCAACGTGGCCGTCACGGATTTTGTTCTGATTCTCGCGAAACTGGACGATTTGGACGCGAATGGCCGGTTGGACTCTGCGAAGTGCAAAATGTTCCAGGTCAAGGCGGGCGAAACGGTCGAAGTGTACGCGACGAGCCTGCACTTCTGCCCCTGCACGACCGATCCGGCCGGGTTCAGCTGCGTCGTGGTTTTGCCGAAAGGGACGAACCTGCCGCTTGCCAAAGAGCCGTCGGATCCGCTCCTTTTCCGCCGGAACAAGTGGATCATCTGTCACGAAAACGCCGAAGGACTGAAATCCCGCGGCATTGTGCCGGGCATTTACGGAGAAAACTGGTCGCTGTGAGTTTGATTTGGGAGGCGGTAATGAAGTGCGGAGCGCGGAATTACGCGCCGGTAAAATCACCACGGACGTAGTGACGCGTAATTCCGGCCTTCGGCCTCCATTACCGCCTTTCATTTATGCATTACCGCCTTTCATTTATGCGTAATTCCGGCCTTCGGCCTCCATTACCGCCTTCCAAGCGTCCGTAGAGATTCAACCTGGCGCGTAATTCCGGCCTTCGGCCTCCATTACCGCCTTTCATTTATGCGTAATTCCGGCCTTCGGCCTCCATTACCGCCTTTCATCATAGGAGATTTTATGCTTACCCCCACCCGTCGTCAATTTCTCACCGCCGTCGGAGCATCGGCGCTCTGCGGAACTCTTTCCGCCTCCGTTTCTGCTGAAGACGGCCAAGCCCAGGCCGTTGGAATGACGGTTTGCCAGCTGAAGAACCAAACGCGCACTCAGATGATGGGGTACATCATCAGGACCGCCACCGGCGAGCTGATCGTCGTGGACGGCGGAAACGCCGGCGATGCGTCCCACGTGCTCGAAATGCTCGAACAGCTCAACGGCGGCCCGAACCCCAAAGTCACCGCGTGGTTCCTCACCCACGCCCATTCCGACCATTACGGGGCCCTCTGTGAGCTGATCCGCACGGAGCGCCTGCCCGAAGTGAAGGAATTCTGGTTCAATTTCCCTTCGACCGAGTGGGTCCTCGGCGGTGAACCGGCGTGCAAACCCTACATTTCCACGTTCGACGAACAGATGCCGAAAGTCAAAGACCGGTGCTTCAAGACTCAGAAGGACCAGAAATTCACGTTCGGAAACGTGACGGTCACGGTTCTGAACGACCCGTACCTGGATCAGAAGCGGAACCCGGTCAATAATTCGAGCGTCTGCTTCCGTTTCGAGACGGCTTCCACGTCGCTGATCTTCCTCGGCGACCTGGGAAAAGAAGGAAGTCTGGACCTTTTGAACTCGCAAAAGCCGGAACTCCTTAAAGCGGACGTGGTGCAGATGGCGCATCACGGCCAGCAGGGGTCCGACCGCTCGCTGTACGTGGCGATCGCGCCGAAAACCGCCTTCTGGCCGACCCCGGACTGGCTCTGGGTGAACGACTGCGGCCGTGGTCCCGACTCGGGCCCGTGGAAGATCCACTACGAGCAGCGCTGGGCGATCGAGCTGGAAATCACGAAGAATTACATCGCAAAAGACGGCACACGCTGCGTGGAGTTTCCGTGAAATTCGGAATGAGGAATGAGGAATTGCGCGGAAGGACTGCGTAATTCCTCGTCCTTTTTAAAAGGGTTCGACGTTTACCGCTTCGTCAAAGAGTTTTTCCACTTCTTCGTTCGGTTTGGTTAAAAGCGAAACGACGACTGCGGCGGTCAGACCCGCGAGGAAGCCGGGCGCCAGTTCATAAATTCCGGTCTGGCTCATGAAGAATATCCACGCGATGTCCACGGCCGCGCCGGTGACGATCCCCGCGATGGCTCCCGCGAAGCTGAACCGCCTCCAGAAGAGCGAAAGCAGAATCGTCGGGCCGAACGCCGCGCCGAATACGCCCCACGCTTTCTCGACCAACCCCATGATGGAATCCGCGTTGGGGGAAGAGGCCAAAACCAGCGCGCACCCCGCCAGAGCCAGCACGACGATGCGTCCCGCCCACATTAATTCTTTCTCACTCGCCTGATTTTTTCGAATGATCGGCTTGTAAACGTCGCTGGCGAACGCTGAGGATGCCGAGAGGAGCTGACTGTCGGCAGTGCTCATCGAGGCGGCAAGCACTGCGGAAAGGAGGATACCGGAAATGATTCCCGGGAAAATCATCCGGACCATCTGCACAAAAACCAGTTCATTCTGGGCGATTTCTTCGTTTAAACCGAGTTTCATCCGACCGATGATTCCGATGATCGTCGCGAAAAGAAGCACCAGAACGGTCCAGGAGATTCCAATGACGGCTGATTTTTTCAGTTCGTTCTGGGACTTGATCGACATAAAACGGATGATGATGTGCGGCATTCCGAAGTACCCCAGCCCCCACGCCAGCCCCGAAATGATCTTCCTCCAGTTGGAGAACGCATTCCAGTAATTTGGATCGGAAATGGTCTGCGAGGAAGGTTCGAGCATAAAAGAAGCGAAAAGAGGTGCGAGGAGCAGGGCGCCGAGAATCAAAAGCCCCTGAAAAAAGTCCGTCCAGCAGACGGCTGAAAAACCTCCCAAAAATGTGTACCCGACGATGATGAAAACGGCCAGATACATCGCATAATTCGGACTCATTCCAATGACTTTCCCGAAGAGTATGCCACACCCTTTAATGCTCGCGGCCGTGTAAATCGTGTAAGCGATGAGAAAAACGATCGCGCAAATGACTTGCAAGGCTTTTGACTTCGCGAGAAATCGGTTGGAAAGGTACTGCGGTATGGTGATGGCGTCCCCCGAAACGATGGAAAACCGGCGCAGACGCGGAGCCTCGAAAATCCAGCAACAGGACAAACCAAGAGCCAACCCCACAGGGATCCAGACCTCACCGAATCCAAGGAGGTAAATTGTCGTCGGAAACCCCATCAGAAGCCAGGCACTCATGTCAGAAGCGCCGGTCGAGAGCGCACTGACCCACGCCCCCATTTTTCGGTCGCCCAGGAAGTACGTCTTCTCCCCTCCGTTCCGGTCTTTAATGAAGAAAAATACGCCGACACTCAGCATGAAGAAGAGGTACAGGACGAAAACGATGATTTCGGATGTTTGCATTCGGAGTTTCCCCTACTCAAAGAAAACTTTCCACGCGGCGGGAAATGGGGCGGTGAACGTCATTTCCTCCTCGAGGGTCGGGTGGCGGAGCGTCACCTGGCGGGCGTGGAGGGCGATCCCCACCGGAAATTTCGTCCGCGAGCGGTATTTGTAGTCGCCGACGATCGGAAAGCCGTGGTGAGAAAGCTGAACGCGGATCTGGTGTTTGCGGCCCGTTTCGAGGTGAATTTCGAGCATCGTCCTGTCCTTGAAGCGCCGAACGACGCGGTAGTGCAGAACGGCCTCGATACCGCCAGGGTCCTGCGTGATGAACATTTTGCGGTGGCGTTTCTCCTCGGCCATCAGATCGCGCAGAGTACCCGAATCTTCCGGGACGATCCCATCCACGACCGCCACGTAGGTTTTTGTCACGGTATGCTGCCGGAACTGCTCCACGAGCCGGGAGGCCGCTTTGCTCGTGCGGGCGATCACGACCACGCCGGTCGTCGGCGTATCGAGCCGGCTCACGACACCGAGGTACACATTCCCGGGCTTCTGGTACTTCTCAGCAATGTAATCTTTCGCCAGCGTCAGTAGGGATTTTTCCCCTTTCCCGACCCCCATCGTCGGCAGTCCGGCGGGTTTTACCACGACCAACAGGTGATTATCTTCGTAAAGGACTTGCATAAATTACGCTTTTTTTTAATGTGAATTGTCCCTTTCCGGAAAGGAAAGGAGTTTTTCTTTTGTCAGCATATACTCCATACCGTAGTTCCGGCCGGTCATCATCAAAAGGACGATTTCGGGCTGAAACGTTTCGATTTCCTGAAGGAGAAAACCTTCGTACTGGTTCAACGGCCGGAATTCGACCTGATGGTACGCCAGAGCGAAGAAACTGACCGAAGCGCGGCCCATGGAATCCGTCACGAGAAAGATTTTATGCCGGTTCGGGACCGCGAGATTTTGAACGGAAAGCTCAAACAAATCACGCATAAAAACCGGCGCTTTAAATGCCCCCTCGAATGTTTCCCGAGTTTGGACGTTACGCACACTCAGAAGCGTTTTCCAGGTAGGATTCATTTGCAGTTCCGGCTCGCGAGGCAGGTAATATTTCCCAAAGCCTTTCGACAAATCGTTCATTGGATTACTGAAGGAGTACGTACAAGAATAATGTTCCAATTCAAGATTTGCCTCCGGGGCCTGAATTCCCATTTGGGCCAGTTCCTTTGCAGTTTCCCGAAACACAAAAAAGGCGTAAAGAGCGTTCCAGTGCGAATCTCCTTTATAAAACAAGCCGTAGTGCGTTTCAGGATCATTGAGAAAGATTTTCCGTGTATCGAGGACTTGGATCTGATTCTGACGAAAAACCGCCAGCATTTTGTCGGCGTTCTTGTTTGAGTAATCGTAAAGGCCCGGATAAAGCATCGGAGCCGTTTTGTGTCCTTTGTGAGGCTCAAGGACAAAAAGGAACGGTATCCCACGCTTCCGGAGTTCCTGCGCAAACCCGAGAACCGCCTGAGTTGGTCCGGCAAGATCGGATTTTTCCGAGACATTACAGAGATGGCCGTTTTCAAGACGTACGATTTTGTCCGTCGGTACATTGTTTAATCTTCGCAGGCCCATTTCACGAACGACCAAGCCGTACAGATCGATAAAAAAGTCTCTTGAGCCTGATTCTTCAAAAGCGGAGTCAATTCCAAGGTTAAGTAAATTGCAGACCGAATCTTTCAGACCTCCTAATCCTGTACGGATGTTCTTTTGAGCAGAAGGCAAAGAATCACGGGAATTATGACCACTTAAATCGAATATGATTTCCCCTGATGAAAACACGAACATAAAAAAAATGAAAGCCGTGAAGCAAAGGGAAACAATTCGGTTGCGCATTGGATTAAATGGTGCTTAAAAATTGAAGTAAATAAACGGATTGTACCCACTTTTTACGATGTACGCCACCGACAGAATAAAGACGCAGAGGAATACGAGGGAAAAGCCTGTCGTGAACATCCACTGCGCGACGGGATTTTTCAGTTCATCACCTCGTTTAATAAGCCAGGGAATGACCGGAAAACTGAAAACCAGGGCAAAAGCATAGAACCAGCGCGTCTCATGAAGCCAAAGCGTTGCGGCATCTGACCAGAGTGGCTGGTCGTTCAGATGGAACATTGTGCTGACATAGTGCAGTGTCGAGGGCAGACTATTTACCATCTCACCCCGCATTGCCGCCATATTCGCGTCAAAACCACATTTGAACAGGACCCAGCCGATCACAACGATCAGCATTGTATATACATATTTTAGCGGGATGAACCACGGGGAAGCCAGGCGTTTTTCAAAACCTGTGAATTTCTCAAAAACAAGAAAGACGAAGAAAAGCAGGCCCCACAGAACAAAAGCCCAGTCTGCGCCGTGCCACAGCCCGGTCAACGCCCAGACGATGAAAAGATTCAGAATCAGGCGCGGAGTGGAAACGCGGTTCCCGCCCAGCGGAATGTATACGTAATCGCGGAAAAACGAGCTGAGCGAGATGTGCCACCGCCGCCAGAACTCGCTGATCGAGGTCGAAATGTACGGGTAATCAAAGTTTTCGAGGAATCGGAAGCCGAACATTCGACCCAGACCGATCGCCATGTCGGAGTAACCTGAAAAATCGAAGTAAATCTGAAACGTGTACGCAATCGCGCCGAGCCACGCCAGCCCGGTGGAAAGCTCATTCCCGGGAGTTGCAAAAGCAGCATCAGCGGCCAGTGCCACGTTATTCGCGATTAAAACTTTCTTACCCAGCCCGACGATGAACCGGTACACGCCCTCGGAGAAATCATCGAAAGTTTCCTTTCGGTTGAAAATCTGTTGCGCAATGGTCTCGTATCGTACAATCGGCCCAGCTACCAGCTGAGGGAAAAACGCGATGTAAAGCCCGACATTAAGCGGGTTCTTCTGAGCCGCCCCTTTTCCACGATAAACGTCCAGAACGTAAGAAATCGCCTGAAATGTGAAGAAGGAAATCCCGATCGGGAGCATGATCTGAGGGATCGGCAGATGACTTCCCGCGAAGTAATTCACATTTTTCAGGAGGAACATCCAGTACTTGAACCAGGCCAGAATGCTCAGATTTCCGATGAGCATCAGGACCAGCACGAAAGTTGCGCGGCGATGTTGTTCCCGGCATCGGTTGACCCACAGCCCAAACGCCCAGTTCATCAGGATGGAAAGGACGAGCATGACCGTGAATTTTGTCTCGCCGTAAGCATAAAACGCAAGGCTCATCACGAGCAGAAAAACATTCCTCGCCGTCACGAAACGACGTGGGATTCCGTAATAGACCAAAAGGACAAACGGAAGGAACAGGAACAGGAAAATTTTACTTGAAAAAACCATTCAAATTGAGTTCAGGATTCCATGAATTTCTGCTTTGGTTATGGCCTTTAAGTATCACGCTTTGTTTTCACCGCCTTCAAGCAGCTGCGTGTTCTTCGTGAAAAGCAGACTGATCGTCACGAGGATGAACGTTACCGCGAGCAGGACGGAGGAAAGGGCATAAAGGCCGGGAACTTTGCCATGTTTAAGCGAGTTGTAAATGTAAACCGGAAGTGTCGTGCCGCCGTGACCCGAGACGAAAAACGTCACGATAAAATCATCGAGCGAAAGCGTAAACGCGAGCAGGGTACCGGCCAAAATCGCAGGACGCAGCAAAGGGAAAATTACCTTGATGAACGACTGAAAATAAGTCGCTCCCAAGTCACGCGACGCTTCCACGAGCGTGAAGTCGAAACCATCCAGGCTCGAGGCAATTACCACCGTGACATAACTCGTGCAGAACGCCACGTGGGCAGCGATGACTGTTCCGCGGCCAAAAGGAAGGTTCATGCTCGAGAAGAAAATCAGGAGGCTCAAACCCATGAGGATCTCAGGAAGTACGAGCGGAATGTAAAGCAGACAGGAGTGAACTTCCTGCAATTTACTTCTGTATTTATAGATCGCCAGAGCGCTCAAGGTTCCAAGCATCGTCGAAATGACTGACGCGGAGAGACCCACGATCACCGTGTTCCAGACTGCGGCCAATACTTCGCGCTTGTGAAAAGCCTGGTCATACCACTTCAGGGTCCATTCATAACCACCGCCGTTGACTTTACCAAGGAATGACATTAAAACCATCCAGAACAGTGGAAAGTAGAAGAAAAGCATCACCAAAATGGTTGTGATGAGCGGAATGTGTTTACATTTCAGCATTACGCTTTCTCCTTTCTGACGGTCAATTCACCATCCTGTTTCGCCCGGCGAATTGCGCAGACGCGGTAAACTATCCACGGGATGAACATCGCGAGGAGCAGGAAAAGGGAAAGAGCGGCTGCGATCGGAATATTGTAGCTCTGGGTTGAGGTGTACTGGAAAATTTTGTTGGCGTACAAAACGTCACAACCGGGGCCTCCGGCAAGCTGAGGGATGATGTAGCACCCAAAAACAGGGACGAAAACCAAAACCGCGGCTGAGGCGATTCCGTTTTTGATTCCGGGAAGAAAAACCCGAAAAATCGTCTGTACCGAAGTGGCGCCCAAATCGCGGGCGGACTCCATCAGACGAAAATCGAATTTCTCGATGGCGGCGTAGAGCGGGATAATCGCAAATGGAAGGAAAACGTAAATGAAAAGCGTCAGGACCGAAAAAGGCGTGTTCCAAAGGAGCTGCTTCTCGCCAATGAGATTCAGAAAAACGAGTATATCGTGCAGCATACCATCCGGGTGAAGAACGATTTTCCAGGCCGCGATATGTACGATCATATTTGTCCAGAACGGGATGAAAACCATCAGCAGAAGGAGCTGACGCAGCCTTCCACGGCATCGGGCGATGAAATACGCGACAGGAAGCCCAATCAGAATGGAGAAAACAGTCGTCAGGACAGTGTAAACAATGGTTTCCAAGGTGATTTTTGCGTAATAAACTGTAAAAATCTCCCGGAACGCATTGAGGGAAAAACCTGATCCCCACGTTCCTTTTGAATCTGCGCAAAAGGCCGTGAAAATCACGATCAACGTGGGGATACCCACCAGAAAAATGAGCATCAGGAGCGAAGGGAGCGTCAAGAGAAGCTCGTTCCCGATCTGGTTTGCATTTTTTTTCATGCTCCGACCTCCTCGTCACCCGTGAAGAGTTCGGCACCAATTACTTCCGGAGCGTTCTTGTCCATCGGAAGGATAAAGCAGTCGCGGACGTGCCACGTGAGCTGGACGTTCTGGCCGAGTTGAAGTTCCTGTTCATACAAATTATCACGTGAAACGAAACCACGTGAGTGGATCAGGCGAGTCGTCATGACGGAATATTCACCAACATCCACGAAAAAACGCGACTCACTGCCGTAGTAGATCTCACGCTCCAGCACGCCGTTCATGATGTTCTGGAAAATCTCGATATTGTAACCGGGATGAAAATCATTTCCAGACTGGCCGCGAATGAGGAATTTTTCCGGTCGTACGCACATCAGAACGGTCTGCCCAATGCTCAAGCGCCCCCCGAAATGCGGGAGCATCGCCGCTGAGGGCTTGGGAACCAAAAAGACTGCGTCCGAATTTTCACCCGTTTCGGTGATTTGGACCTCCATATTATCATCCGGAAGAATGTTTTTGATTTCCGCTTCGAAGAAATTCATACGCCCGACGAAAGCCGCGACAAAACGACTGATCGGGTTTTCGTAGATGCCGTCGGACGTACCGTACTGCTCGATTTTCCCTTTGTTCATCACGGCAATACGGTCGGAAATGCCCAGCGCTTCCTCCTGGTCGTGGGTCACATAAAGGAACGTGATCCCTACTTCGTCGTGGATCCAGTCCAGCTCGGCAAGCATTCGCTGACGAAGCTTCAGATCCAGAGCAGCAAGAGGTTCATCAAGCAGAAGCACCTGCGGATGATTCACAAGAGCACGTGCGATTGCCACACGCTGACGCTGACCGCCGGAGAGTTTGGAGGGTTTCTTTCCCGCGTGGTCGATCAGCTCTGTCATGTCCAGCATTTTCGCGACTTCTTTTTCGACTTCGTCGTTTTTCAGGCCGCGGAGACGCAGCGGGAACGCGATGTTCTCGAAAACGGAAAGATGTGGGAAGAGCGCATACTGCTGAAAAACCGTATGAACCGGACGTTTTTCCGGCGGAAGGTCTGTAATGTCCTGGTCGTTAATATAAACCCGGCCTTCATCTGGTTTTTCAAATCCGGCGCAGATTCGCAAAAGGGTCGTTTTACCACAGCCACTCGGGCCGAGCAGGGCGAAAACCTCGCCTTTTTTGATTGAAAGTGAAATCCCGTCAACGGCCCTGTTGGAACCAAAGGCCTTGACCACGTTTTCAAAACGCAAGAAGTTTTCTTCCACCAACCGTTTCTCCCGCAGTTGTGCCGAATTAAAGATCGAATAGTTTTAAGAACCATCGGCTGTATGGAATGGAGAACATTACCTTCCATTGTCAGAATTCACTTTTTAAGGCGACAGAGACTCGCAAGAATTTTAAACTTCAAGCCTCTGATCGCTAAGTGAACGCCGAGCGATTCAAAAACAAAACAAACGATATTAAATTGGCTTTTCTTTTGAAAAATAAACTCACACAACTACCGGATTCTCACCATTCGCACAGGCGAATAACGATCAAATCCAGCAATCCTCCTCTCCATTGGGGGGCAGTACTTTTTGATGAACATTTCATCATAGAAAATCAATTATAACTCTTATGAAAAAAAATACAAGTAGGGGCAAATATTTTTTCAGGGTCCCTTGACAAAAAGAGGAATTTATGAATAATGAAGATTGAAAATTTTCCAAAGCCATTATTCTTTAATTCATTTTGAGTCATTTTTAGTGGAGAATTACCATGCGTAAATCCTTCGTTTTGGCTTTCCTTGCCACAGGACTACTGCTCCCAATTTCCTTGCAGGCTCAGGACGCCACCCCTGCCGCTGAAACCGCACCCGTTGAAGCTGCACCCGCCGAGCCACCCGTCGACGCGGAACCTGAGGCCCAGGCGCAACTCTGCGCCGACCTACCGCCGGAGAAAGGAGTCACGCCGGACAGTTTCGTGATCGCTCCGTGGGGCGATATGCTGCTCTCCTGCCCGAACTATGCCGACCCGGTGATGCCGCGCGTCATCATGAGTATCAGCCCGGAGAACAAAATCCGTCTGTGGAGTATCTTTCCGAACAATCCGAACTACAAAATTTCCACCGAGCCGGGAAAACTCAGCTCCCTTTGCGGCCCTATGGGGATGGAATTCGGGCCGGATGGTAATTTGTACGTCGTCGATAATGTCGGGTGGTACGGTGATCCGCTCGCGGGGGACCCGGATTTCCAGAGTGGCCGTATCCTGCGGATCCTTGTGAAAAACAATCGGCCGGTGGGTGCTGAGGTGGTCGCGTATAATCTGAGCCATCCGAACGATATTAAAATCAAGGACGGCTGGATCTACGTCTCGCACAGCATGCTGGCGAAAGAGGGCGAAGACGGCAAAACGCTCGTTTCGGCCGTGTATCGTTTCCCGCTCGACGCCCAGAACGTGCGCGTGAGTAACACACTGGACGACCCGCAGATCGTCGTTACGACCCGTACGACGAAACTCTGGTACGGGATCGATGGGATCTGCTTCGGAAACCAGGGCGAGCTGTACATTGGAAACTTCGGCGATGGCACGATCGAAAAAGTGACGTTTGACGCTGATGGAAAAGCCTCCCAGCCGGAAATTTTCGCCCAAGGCCCTGAGATGCTGACGAACGACGGGATGTTCTTCGACAAAGAAAACGGCCACATTTACGTCTGTGATTTCTCGCAGAACGCGATCCTGGACGTGGATCCGGATGGCAAAGTTCGCATCCTTGCGAAAAACCCCGACTGCGACGGCAGAGACGGTCTGGACCAGCCGGCCGGCGTGATCCTGCGCGGTAAGCAGCTAATCATTTCCAATTTCGATAATGTTACGGGTGAACCGCACACGAATTCGGGTCACGATGAACACTGCACGCTTTCAGTGATCAATCTTGAAGGGATCCTGAAGTAGTTACCGGGACGACGTTTCCCGATTTGGCGATGTATCCATTTCACCTTGTGTTTTACGGGGTGAAATGGATTTTACAATTTTCTATAGGCCAGATTGCAGGTCGGTAACTGAAATACCAGGTCAGTTACGGCGTCTGTTGGAATCCTTATAATGACAATTCAGGTTGTCAAGCCGTACAAGCGATAATGGGGTGATGGGAATGTCACTCCCGTTCTCATTCTTCTTCTGTTGTTGCTAAATGGTGTCGTTTGATTATTCGACGAGAATTGACCCCAGAAATTTTCTCAGAACCGTTTGAGTTTATCCAGTGTAACCTGTTTCTTTGCGAGACGGTATCCACCTTGGTAAAGCGGGAAGTCAGGGGGAGGATGACGTTGATTTCCCTCTCGGTCCCGGCGTTTTCGTCTGTTAAGAACTTTTTACTTTTCTTATTTTGTCCAAATTAACGCTCGTTTGGGATTTGTCAAGAAATTTCCTCACGGGGGGGTTTACAATCGGTTGAAAAAGTTTATAATGTGCAAGTGTGAGGTTTTTCTGTTCCTTGCGTCTTCGGGCGTGTCCTTTTCAAAAGAATCCGGAAAGAAACTATGAGCGAAGTATTGAATCATGAATGCAGTGTGGCGGCCCTTTATATTCTGAACGAGTCAGTGGCTCCGGAAGGCGAGGCGAGCCACTCAGCGCAGTCGGGCAATGTCTCCCCTTTGATTCAGCAAATGCTGGGTGAAATGCAAAACCGCGGTCAGCTCGCGGCTGGGCTGGCGACCTACAACGAATCCCGGCCTGATATACTGGCTGTTTACAAAAATACCGGCACCGTCAACGAGGTATTCAAAACGACCCGGAAACGCAAGTTCCAGGAAATTCTCCAGACCTTCGCTGGCCGGGCGGGAATTGGGCACACCCGGTACGCTACCTCGGGGCAGGATGATCCCCGTTACGCGCAACCGTTTGAGCGCCCTCACGGCCGCCTTTGGAAATGGTTCACTTTCGCTTTCAACGGTACTCTTGCCAACTATCAGACCCTGCGTGACAGTCTTCTTTCCAAAAATCAGTACCACATCGTCTTCGACAATGACACGGAAATCATCATGCACTGTATCGCCCAGGCTCTTCAGGGCGAAAATCCCCCGGATCTCCAGGACGTGATGGCCCAGCTTGCGCGTCGTTTCGATGGCGCATACAATATTGTTTATCTCGACGGTATGGGGCGGATGTTTGCCTCCCGTGACCCACGCGGCATTCGTCCGCTTTGCTGGTCTGTTCAGGGTAATCTCTTTGGCGTTGCCAGCGAGTCGCTCGCTCTGCAAAACCTCGGCTTCACCGACATTAAACACTTCAAACCCGGCGAAATGGCCATCGTGGACAAAGACGGTTTCAAACTGGTTCAGTACGCTCCTTCCCCATGCAAAGCGAGTTGCTTCTTTGAGTGGATCTACTTTGCGAACGCGGCCAGCGATATTGACGATGCGAGCGTTTATCAGTGCCGTGAGAAGTGCGGGAAAATCCTCGCGGAAGAAGAAGACATTCCGTGGGATGAAAACTCTATCGTCGTTCCCGTCCCCGATACCGCCAAGAGTGCCGCGGGCGGTTACGGTTACCAGGCGCATATCCCGTTCACCGAGGGGCTGCTTCGGAACCGTTATGCTGGCCGTACGTTCATCCAGAGTGATGACACTCGGGCGTATGCTGTCCGCAGCAAGTACTGGATCATCCCGTCCGTGTTGAAGGGGAAGAAAGTCTTCCTCGTCGATGACTCGATCGTTCGTTCCACGACGCTGCGCGCACTGGTCAAACGTTTGCGTGAGGTTGGCCAGGTCGCCGAGCTCCACGTTCGTATCGCGTGCCCGCCGGTTTTGGCTCCGTGTTTCTACGGGGTAGATATGAGTACTGTGACGGACCTTTTCGCTCCTGCGTACCTTAAAGACGGTGAGCCGCTTAAACCGAGTAAAGAAATCCTGGATGTCATGGCGAAAGACCTCGGCGTGGATTCGGTTCGCTTTGTCCCGTTGGACCGCGTGGCGGAAAGTATCGGCCTGCCGGAAAACGAGCTTTGCCTTGGCTGTGTGAATCGTAAGTATCCGACTCCGAAAGGCGTGGAACTGTATCAGCTCGCCATCAAGGGCGATAATTCTTTCCGGGAAGAATCCTGTATGGGAGTCTCGGATAACGAATAATGAATAACGAATAGCGAATAATGGGGAGGAAGACTTTAACCTTGGGTCTGAACTCATTATTCGTTTATTTTGGTTTTTTTCTTGAACTGCACTTTAGATTATGAGTAAATTCGTTTTCATCACTGGTGGTGTTGTTTCGTCCCTCGGCAAAGGTCTCACTTCGGCGAGCATTGGACTGCTTCTCAAAAGCCGAGGCTTTCGTATCGAAATGCTCAAAATGGACCCATACCTCAACGTGGACCCGGGCACGATGAACCCGTTCCAGCACGGCGAGGTGTACGTGACGGAAGATGGCGCCGAGACCGACCTGGATCTGGGCCACTACGAACGTTTTGTCGGTCAGTATATGCACCAGCGGAATAACATCACGTCGGGGCGTGTCTATTCCAGCGTCATTCACGCCGAGCGTCAGGGGGACTACGACGGCGCCACCGTTCAGGTCGTTCCGCACATCACCAACGCAATCAAGGAAAGCTGGAAGAAACTCGAAACCCCCGATGTTGACATCATTATGATCGAACTCGGCGGAACGGTCGGCGATATTGAAGGCCTCGCGTTCCTTGAAGCGATGCGTCAGTTCCAGCTTGAACGCCCGGTCGAGGACGTCGCGTTCATTCACATGACGCTCATCCCGTATCTGAAAGCCAGCGGTGAGATCAAAACGAAACCGACCCAGCACTCGGTCGAAAAACTGCGCGGGATTGGGATCCAGCCGGACGTTCTGATTTGCCGGACGGTCCTGCCCATCACGGACGAGCACCGCCGCAAGATCGCGCTCTTCTGCAACGTGCGGCCGGAAAATGTGATCGAGGAGCAGGACGTTGAGTACTCGATTTACCAGGTCCCGGTCATGCTGATGGAAGAAAAAGTCGATCAGATTTTGGCCAAACGCCTGAATCTTGAGCTTCCGCCGATCGACCTTTCCTGCTGGAACGCGATGCTCGAGAAGGTCCGCAATCCCAAGGGCGAAGTGAAGATCGCGGTGGTTGGGAAGTACATCTCCCTGACCGACTCGTACAAATCGATCTACGAGGCGCTGACCCATGCCGGGATCGAAAATGAAGTGAAGATCGACCTTCTGAAAGTTGAGTCGGAAGAAATCGAAGAAAAAGGCGTGGAAGCGGTCCTGCAAGGGGTGGACGGGATCCTCGTTCCCGGCGGCTTCGGAAACCGTGGGATCCAGGGGAAAATCGACGCCGTCCGCTACGCCCGTGAGAACAAGATCCCGTTCCTCGGTATTTGTCTGGGCCTCCAGTGCGCCGTGAGTGAATTCGCCCGGAACGTTTGCGGCATCAAGGACGCCGGAAGCGTGGAGTGGATGGAACCCGGCAAAGAGGAAATGGACCGTGCGGTCGTCGCTCTGATGGACTCGCAGCAGAACGTTGTGGAACGCGGTGGAACGATGCGTCTGGGCGCGTACGCCTGCTGGCTCCATGAAGGGACCAAAGCCCGCGAGGCGTACGGCGCGGAAATGATCCGCGAGCGTCACCGCCATCGTTTCGAGGTGAACCCGAAGTTCGTCGAACGCCTGAAAAAAGGCGGCCTCGTCATTTCGGGCAATAATCCGGACAGTGAGTTGGTCGAGATCATCGAGATTCCGGACCACCCGTGGTTTGTGGCGACACAGGCGCACCCGGAATTTCGTTCACGCCCGGTGGAAGCCCACCCGTTGTTCCGTGATTTCGTGAAGGCCGCGAAGAACAACAAAAAGTCATGAAATACGTACTTGGAATTGATTTTGGCGGAGGGGCGAGTAAAGCGACGCTCCTCGCCTCGGATGGTCATATTGTAGCGACCAATACGGTCGAATACCCAACCTTTTATCCGAAGCCGGGGTTTGCAGAGCAGGATCCGTGGGACTGGTACTCGGCGACCTGTCGGACGATCGGCGAGATTCTGGCGAAATCAGGCGTCGCCCCGCAGGACGTGGCGGCCCTTTCTCTCGACGCAGCGACGCATACGGCTGTTTTAATGGACGAAAACTTCCAGGTTTTGCGCCCCGCCATTTACTGGACCGATTCGAGAAGCACGAAGGAAGTGGCCTTCCTGAAGAAAAACTTTCTGGAAACGATCGAGCGGGAGGTCCTACACAAGCCGGACACGATCTGGACGCTCCCGCAGTTGATGTGGGTGCGGGAAAACGAGCCGGAAGTCTGGACGAAGACCCGCCGGATCATGTTCGCCAAGGACTTCGTGCGACACCAGCTGACGGGCGATTTCGTGACCGACGTGATCGAAGCGCAGGGGTCGATGTTCTTCGACTACACGCGCATGAACTGGTCCGAAACGCTCTGCGGCCTGCTCGGGATCGCGACCGACTCGGAACTCCTTCCGAAACTGGTCCAGCCGACGGACGTCGTGGGCGGGCTCACCGCGAAAGCCGCGGCCGAAACGGGGCTTCCGGAAGGGACGCCGGTCCTTTGCGGCACGACCGACACGGTGATGGAGGTTTTCGCGTCCGGAGCCGTTTCCAAGGGCCAAATGACGATCAAACTGGCGACCGCGGGCCGCATCTGCGTCGTGACTGACCGGGCGTTTCCGAGCCGGTACCTGATCAACTACTCGCACGTCGTGCCGGGACTTTGGTATCCGGGAACCGCGACGAAGTCGTGCGCCGCCTCGTTCCGCTGGTTCCGGGACACTTTCGGCGGGGAGTACCAGCAGCTCGCGGAGGCCGCCGCGAAAGTGCCGGTCGGCTGCGACGGGCTGATTTTCCACCCGTACCTGAATGGCGAGCTGACCCCCTACGCCGACCCGAAGCTCTGCGGGAGTTTCATCGGCATGAGGGCAGGGCACACGAAAGCGCACTTCACGCGGGCGGTTTTTGAGGGCGTGGCCCTTTCGATGCTGGACTGCCGCAAAGCGCTGGAGAGCATTCAGATCCCGCACGACGAGATCGCGGTGGCGATCGGCGGCGGCGCGCAGAGTCCGGTGTGGCGCCAGATTCTGGCTGACGTGCTGGGAATGACGCTGATCCAGAAAGAAAATTCGGACTCCTCGTTCGGCTCGGCGATGATGGCCGGCACGGCGGTGGGGCTTTTCCCGAGTCTGCCCGAGGCGCTTTCGATTTGCTCGAAGGAAATCTCCCGCACGTTCCCGAACCCGGAAAACACGGCAAAGTACGCGAAGATTTTCGAGACGTACAAAGCGGTCCACGACGCCTTGGCGCCGATTTATGCCGCAAAATGATTTTGGAGTGCGGTGATACGGCGCGCAGCGCATTCACCGCTTTCCCTTCCGGCAATAAAGCCTCGAAGAGGCATTTGCCGGTGAAATGCGTGGGATTTTCCCACGTGAAAACCAATCCCAACCCAACGTTTTTTAGTCACTAAAGTGAAAGCGGCAAAGGAAGCCTTCGGCTTCTGTATTGCCGCACTCCAAATGCCCCAGCCCCTCTACAAGGAAACCAGCCCATGAAATCCCCCCTCCCATTTCTTTGCTTCACCATCCTTTTGACCATCACCGCGTGGGTCAACGCTCAGGACGACTCGGTCATGTCGGCCAAGTACCGTGAGTTCTGGAACGCAGACGTTCAGGCGCAGATCGACGCGAACATCGAGAAAAACCGCAAGGCCGACGCGCGTTTCGTTCTTGAAAACGCGGCTCCCGGCACGGAAGTTCAAGTCACGCAGAAAACGCACACGTTCCGCTTCGGAAGCAATATTTTCCTCTTCGGCCAACTCGATACTGCCGAGAAAAACGCGAAATACGCCGATCTTTTCGGGACGCTCTTCAACTCCGCCAGCGTCGCGTTCTACTGGAAGACGATGGAACCGGAGCAGGGCAAACCTCGCTACGAAATGACGGACCGCGACACGCAGGAATTCTGGGCTTCGCTTGATGAACCATGGAAGCAGCCGCACTGGCGCCGCCCGCCGACGGACCCGGTCGTGAACTTTTTGAAGTCCCGCGGCGTGAATATTCACGGCCACGCGATCATCTACGGTATGCGCCGCTGGGGCCACCCGGAATGGCTGCCGGCCGATGGCGAGGGAATGGAGCCGTTCTTTGAAAAACGTGTGCGCGAACTGGCAGAGCGATACGGAGACGTCGTTCAGGAGTGGGACGTAGTGAATGAGTGTTACGACCAGATACACCGCGGTACGATGCCTGACGATTATACGTTCAAAACGTTCATGTGGGCGAAAAAGTACTTTCCGGAAAACGTCAGGCTTTCGACTAACGAGTGTGATATGAGCTGGGGGCCGACCCCCCGTTACGTCGAGATCGTGCGTGATCTCGTGGATCGCGGCGCCCGAGTCGATCTGGTCGGCGTCCAGATGCACATTTTCAACCAGGCGCATTGCAAGAGGATCGCCGACGGTGCGGACAGTCACACGCCAGCGAAACTCGGGGCCGTACTCGCCACGCTTGCAAAAACGGAACGCCCCATTCACATCAGCGAGGTGACGATTTCCGCCCCGAGTGACGACGAGACGGGCAGGCAGATCCAGGCGGTCATTGCGCGGAATCTTTACCGTTTCTTCTTCTCGCAGCCGAACGTGGCGGGCGTGACGTGGTGGAACGCGGCAGACGGCGGGGCGGCCCCGGGTGAACCCTCCATTTCGGGCGTGCTCGACAAGAACATGGAAAAGAAGCCGGTCTGGTACGCGCTGGACCAGCTGATCAATCATGAGTGGCGGACCAACCTCACGCTCAAGACTGACGCCGACGGCGCGATCGCGTTCCGGGGCTTCCGCGGGAAGTACGAACTCACTTGGACCGACCGCGACGGAAACAAACAGACCAAAGAAGTCGAAGTCCAATAAAGAAAGGAGTCACTAATGCAGTACGTAGAACTGGGAAAAACCGGGATCCAGACCTCGGTCATTGCGCTGGGAACGTGGGGGATCGGCGGCTGGATGTGGGGCGGAGCTGACGAGGCCGAGTCCATTGACGCCATTCACGCCGCGCTTGACTCCGGCGTCAACTTCATCGATACGGCCCCGCTTTACGGGTTCGGCCGTTCGGAAGAGGTCGTCGGGAAGGCGCTCGCCGGCCGCCGCGATTCGGTCGTCCTGACGACCAAGTGTGGGATCTGGTGGTCGAAAGAGCCGTTCCCCGAGGGGCAGGGCGAACTTCACGTCTATTCCAACGGCGGAGCGCTCGGCGACGCGGAGCATTACGACCGGATCCTTTACCGCTACCTGCGCCCCGATTCGATTCGGGCGGAGCTGGAACGGAGCCTGAAACTCCTCGGGACCGATTATCTCGACCTTTATCAGGTGCACTGCCAGGACGCGACCTCACGGATCGCCGAGACGATGGAAACCCTGCTGGATCTGAAAAAAGAGGGCAAGATCCGCGCGATCGGCGTTTCCAACGTCACGCCCGATCAGCTCGCCGAGTACCAGGCCGTCGGCTACGTGGACGTTCTTCAGGAACGTTTCAGCCTGCTGGACCGCGGTGTTCAGACGTCTGGCATGGCCGCGACCGTGGAGAAGGAATCCATGACGCTTCTGGCCTACGCGCCGATGGTCCACGGCCTTTTGACGGGCAAACTCTCACCCGAGACGAAGTTCCCGGAGGGCGATTTCCGGGCCGTCACGCCTCTGTTTGCGCCTGAGAGTATTCGCGCGATCAACGAAAAACTTGCGAAACTTCAGCCTCTGTGCGAAAAGTACCAGGCGACCACGACGCAGATCGTCCTGGCCTGGACGTTCAGCACCGGGCCGAAAACGAGCGTCCTTTGTGGTGCGCGTACCGCCAAACACGCCATCGAAAACGCAAAGGCAGGCGCCATTGAACTGACCGCGGAAGACCGCGCGATGATCGATGAGATCTTTCAATGATACCAAAGGCTCCCTCATTGAGGGGACTGGCTCTCACAGCGAGACTGGGGGAGTTTGTGACCGTGCCGCAGACTCCCCCCGGCGCGTAATTCCGTGCTTCGCACTCCATTACCGCCTTGTATTTTTATCTGTTTTGTGCTAAACTAAGGTGAATTGGCTTTTGGTTCACTTGATGGAGGGCGCGTTATGCACCGTTTTTTGATCTCCTGGATCGGTTTTTTTGTTTTGCTTTCCCCGGCGGTCTGCGTCTCCGAGTCCACCAGCCGGGATTCCTTTCAGTGGGAGGGGACGAAAATCACCGAATTCGTCGGCAAGGAAACCGAGGTCGTCATTCCCGACGGCACGACGGTGATTGGCGAGTGTGCTTTCGCTGGCAGTGAGTCTTTGAAATCCGTCGTCATTCCCGGCAGTGTGACGGAGATGGAAAGGTACGTTTTTATGGGCTGCTGTTCCTTAACGTCCGTTACGATCCACGAAGGCTTGAAGAAGATTGGAGAAAGCGCATTCGATGAATGCGAGAACTTGTCCTCCATCGTCATTCCCGAAAGTGTGACGGAAATCGGAGAATGTGCTTTCAGAGGATGTGAATCTTTGAAGTCCGTCGTGATTCCCAAAAATGTGACGGTGATTGGAGAGGCCGCGTTCATCGGCTGCAGTTCCTTAAAATCCATCGCCATTCCTGAAAGTGTTACGAAGATTGGAGAGTATGCCTTCAGTGACTGTAGTTCCTTAACTTCTTTCACGATCCCCCCAAAAGTGACGGTAATTGAAGACTCCGTGTTCATGGAATGTACCTCTTTAAAATCCGTCACCATCCCGGAAGGCGTGACCAGGATTGGAATGGGGGTTTTTGAAGAGTGTGAATCCTTAACGTCCATCGTGATTCCAAAAGGAGTTGAGGAGATAGAGTATGGGGTGTTCCAGGATTGCAAAGCCTTGAAGACCGTCGTCATTCCGGAAGGGGTGAAGGAAATTTGGTTCGAGACCTTTAAAGGGTGCGTTTCTTTAACGTCCATCGTCATTCCGGAAGGGGTGGAAATGCTTGATTCGGGACTGTTTAAAGGCTGCAAAGCCTTAAAAACCGTCGTCATTCCGGGAAGTGTGGACGATATTTTTGACGACGCTTTCGAGGGTTGCCCGAACGTGACGATCCACGCCCCGGCAGGCTCCGAGGCCGAAAATTTCGCGAAAGAAAAGAAGATCCCGTTTCAGGCGAAGTGAAACTCCCGTAAGAAAGAAGATTTTATGCTGTTTCCCACGATTCAAATTGATGAAAAGAAGTGCGTCCGCTGCGGCTCGTGCGTGAAGGACTGCCTCGCGAAGATTTTGACGCTCGAAACGGGCGGGCCCCGGTTTGTGCCGGGCGGGGAGGCTCGCTGCTTCCGGTGCCAGCACTGCCTGGCCGTCTGCCCGACCGGGGCGTTTGGCTGGAACGGGAAGGAAGCCGAAAAGTCGCTTTTGCCCGGCAAAACGCCCGCCCAGTCCAAAACCGTTTTTCTTCTGGGGGTACTTGTTATTTTTTTCTCTGGATGGTAAATTACAGGAAAAGATGAAATTCATTCTATACAAAAGGAGGAATCCATGTTTCAGACGTTTACGTTTTTCGGTACGGTTTTTTTGGGGTACCTGCTGACGTTCATGGCCGCGGCCTTTTGTTGCTCACGAAAATGGAAGGTCACGATGGTCGTTTTGGTGACCTTGTGGACGTCGTACGAATCCATGTCCATGGCCAACACCATCGGGTGGAACTTCTGGTTTTTTGACCAAAGCCTGAACGAAATCGCTTTCCTGGCCGAAAACGGCAAAGCGGAACGGCTCCAGCCCGTTTTCGAGCCGTATTTTCAGGAAAACCAGTGGATGGGGATCGCCGAAATGGAGCGTTTGTGCTTTCAGATCAGTCAGGAAGCGCGGGCCGTGGAGCCGCCGTTCCAGCCAGGTTTACGAAACATTATTTTTTCCGGGCCGATCTCCACGCCCCCGTTCTGGTTTCCGAACTGGCGGAATTTTCCCAAGTTGCTTCTGCTGCACGTTCTGGCGGGAACGGTCCTTTTGCTGACGGCCATCTTCGCGAAACGTCCGGTTTTTGTCCTTTTGAACGCAGTCTGCATTTTTACCGCGGCTTTCTGGCTGTGGGCCTGCAATGTTCACGCGCAGCCGCATTACGGATCCTGCCGACTAGTTCTCGCCTCGATCCATGAGGCCATTGGAGAAAACCACGAGGATGAACTAGCGACCCTGCTGAAAAACTTTCCCAGACCACCTTTCCAAGTTTCGGCCTATGAATTCTATATGTCCCCGGAAGGCCAAGCTCTGTTGAACCAGCTCGCGTCGGATCTGAGCAAGTCTGAATCCAATCCCGAACTGGTCTCTGCCAATTTTAAGAGATAGTCCCTAATCAGATTACGGAGCAGGGCGGGGCTCCTTCCCCTGTGGTTTGAAATGTCAACGATTTGCGTACTAATTATCATTAGTTTGTAACGAGGCCGGTGCTTTTTCCTGAACCCCCCTTGACAAACAGAATCTTTTGGCACACATAACCTTAGAAATATTTCTACATTTTAAGGAGTTTAAATTATGATCATAATTTTTGTTTCTGCTGTTGCGGTGGCCGTTATTCTTGCGCTGCTATTAAAGGACCAAAAGAAAACCGAAAATCAGAGCAAGGCATTGAGTGACGACTTTTCAAGACGACGGCTCTTTACAGAAAGTGAGGCTAAATTTTACCCTGTTCTCCGAGGCGTTCTCCCGCCAGGTTTCGAAGCGTGGGGAAAACTTGGCCTTTGGGCGGTTGTTTCCTCCAAAACTTCTTGGGGTAAAATTGCACAAAAGCAGATCGACTTTGCCATCGTGAAGATCGGCCCTCTCCCTGGTGTGGTTTTGGTCATCGAGTTGGATGGTTATACACATCGAAGAAAATCAGCTCAAAAACGGGACGCTGAGAAAGACGCAATCCTGAAACGTGCCGGGCTTCCCATTTTGCGCATTCCTGTTGCAAGCGCGCCTATGACGGGGAAGATTTGCGAAATAAAATCCATCCGTTCGTCAATTCGGAAGACCAGATTTTTTAATGCCAGAGAGACACTCATGATCGGTTAAATATCCGGCGTCTGTTTTGAATATCTGCAAGGTAAACATTTACAAATACCCGCGACACTTTTGCCAGCAAAAGGCGTTTTATCCCTTAAAAAAGGGTTTCAAGTCAATCGGTCAAATTTGCCGTTTAAAACACATAAGAAACATTTATAGAACCTGCATAATTTATATAAAATACATAAAATATTTAATATAGGTTATAAAAGTTTTATAAATGTTTCTGGGGGGTGTAAAATGTCTAAATCTGTTTATCGTTACGTTTCCGGTAAACGTTACCGACTTACCGAAGATGGGAAACTGATTTTTTCTCCTGATAAAAATTCAGGGTTTCACGGCGTTAAAAAAGTAACTATGAGGGTTCCTGAAACTCTTGTTCCTTTTATAACGCAGGTCTTAGAAAAATTGGAAGAGATTGAAGAGTGCCGGCGCAATATTGCGGGTAACATCTTTAATACTTCTTCCGAGTTCATTTTACCAAAGGAAAAGGAATAAAATGAAGATTGAACGAAATCGTAAAACGTTGGTTTTTGGTCGGGTGCAATTCTACCTTTCCAGTTCCATTCAACACAAAAAAGAAGGTGACGAGCGCGAATCTGAAAAAATGCTTCTTTCGCTTCGTGGCTTTGTTCATTGCCTTGGTGCGCTGGGGATCATTTCGAGGCGGTACGAGCTTTTAATCTGCGCTCAGCCGTTTAATGAAATGACGCTCTCACATGCTAAATTTATTTTTAAGGAGTTTTTTACAATGGGTTACAATTCCATTAATAACGGTACTGAATCAGATTTAGAAATTTTGTTTCGTCAAATTATGGACGGCGTTTCTGTTGATGATTTAGATTTTGATAGATTGTTCTAAAAAGGAGGTCAGGTAGAAAGTTTGAAATGAAAACTTTACATTTATTTGCCGGTGCTGGCGGTGGAATTATTGCTGATATGATGTTAGGCAATATTCCCCTTGCAGCTGTTGAAATAGATCCGTTTTGCCGTAGCGTTTTAAAGGCTCGTCAAGACGATGGAAGTTTACCCTTTTTCCCAATATTTGATGATGTGAGGTCTTTTGATGGTTCAATGTTCCGGGGTCGAGTGGACTGCATTTCAGGCGGGTTTCCGTGTCAAGATGTTTCTATTGCTGGAAATGGCGCGGGAATCTATGGGGCACAATCGCGGCTGTTCTTTGAACTTGCCCGAGTCGTTCGTGAAGTACGACCTAAACTCGTTTTTTTGGAAAATTCACCCCTCATTATTTCCCGGGGCATTGATTCCCTGGCGGGGGAAATGGTCGCGTTGGGGTATTGTGGCGGGTGGTTGGTATTACCCGCTTCGGCCGTTGGTGCGCTTCACAAACGCGAAAGGTGGTTCGGGCTTTTTGCCGACTCCGACCGTAAACACGGCGAAAAATGCAGTTTCCCCGAGTCAATGGAAAAGGCGCAGCTTGGATTTAATGAACTATGTGAGCAAATACCCGATCCCTTGCGCTGGGAGGCTTCGCGGGGGGGCTTGGGATTTGCAGAAAATTATGATCCTGGATATTCCGAATGCGGAAAAATCGAGTATGATTTCCGGATTCGGGGGAATTCTCAATCCCGACTGGGTCGAGTGGTTAATGGGCTGGCCTCCGGGCTGGACGGATGCAAACCGGCCGATTTCGTTTTCTGGTCCCCCGATGAATGGGGGATACCTCGAATAACAGAACATTGCAAAAATCGGCGCAAAAGATTGATTTCAATAGGGAACGGTCAGGTTCCTGCTTGTGCAGCAGTCGCGTTTCTAATCCTTTTTGAAATGTTGAAATCTGTTGACCTGGTTTAACTCCGCGCCAACGAGCGCGGCCCGGGGTGAAATTTTTTCGGTTATCCCTTCGGGCGGGTGGTCCCTGTGCGCGTTCAGCGTGGCCCCGCCTGCCGGGCGGATTCCGGCAATTGGAATAAAGGCGGGGCTTTCGATTTTCCGGCTTGATTGACGTTCTCAAGGGGCAGTGGGTTCAGATACCTCCTCCGAGGATTTTAACCGGAGTTCAAACAAGGGCCAACGGGCTTTAGTCCGTGGCCTGTGTTTGAACGGTTTGGGCTTTTAAGGGTTAAAATTATGAAAGAAAGAACTGAAAAAGACTTGCGCGATTTTGCGATTCGTTTCGATAATGAAAATGATTGCCCATTTGAGGAACCGAGCGAGTTTTTGAAGAAAAAACCAGAATGTGATTTTGTGGACGGTTGCCAACAGTTAATAAGTTTTGGTTCGTCTGTAACCGGGACGCTCGATGCGATTTGCGCACGCAAAAGCGAGAGCGACCCGGAACGGGCCGAAAAAATCCGTCAATTGATGGAAACCGCCCCTCCTGCCAATAACATAGGCTTCGCCAAGTACGGCACAGAATTTAAGCCGGGCTGGGGAGGCTATGACGGTGGCGTAGAGTGTTCTGTTTTTGGTCAGTGGAGAGATTCTGCCTTTGTTCTTCTTTCGTCCGTCTTAAATTCTGCTCGTCAAGCCTGTGACGATGGAGATGAACTCGGTTCATATATTGAGTTCGGGGGGTTCGTCTGGAAAGTTTGGCCTAAAGGGGCAAACGCTGGTTATTTTAAATATAAGTGGGTTATGGAATCACACGGAATTAAGGTTTATATTCATTCTAATCCTCTTGGTTCTATTCCTCCGGTTCGGGTTCGTTTTGGGTTTGAGTGTCTCGCTCGTACTGATTTGTTTAAAGCTTATGAGACTTTGAAACGGGCCTTTATTTCTGAGGGTTTTCAATGGGTTAGGGAAACTCTTTCTCGTGTTGACATGCAGGTTTTGTTGCCATGTCCTATTGATGATTTTATTCAGGCAATGCGCGGACCGCGTGTTGTCACCGTGTGTCGTGGTGATTATCAGCTTAACGCTAATTTCAATACTAACAGAATAGAAACTGTTACTGTTCGCAGTGTGAATATTGAACTGTGCATTTATGATAAAAAAGCGCAGGTCGATCAGGCTGATTATGTTTATCAGGGAACCTTTCAACGGTTTATCCTGAACGGTGAAACGATGCCCGACGAACTAACACGAATTGAATTTAGATTAAAACGGGGTGCGCTTCGCCGTTATGGAATTGATACGTTTGAAGATCTTAAATCGGCTCAATCTGCTTTGCCTCAGGTCGTCGGCCGTGATTGGTTTAGGATCCTGGAACGTGACAAGGTGCGAGGCCATGAGAACGAAATTAAAAATGCTCCAATTTGGGATTGGACGTTGCGAGCGTTTAAATTCTATTTCTCTGGGGGTGGTGTTTCTCCTGATGTTCTTCGAAATTCTCGGCCGTGTCCTGTGAAACTGGACGTAAAGCGACTGATGAAACAGGCTGCAGGTCTTTTTTCTTCCGCAATGGCAGTTTGTTCTGATCGTGTCAGCGATTTGAAACCCATTGTTGATTTTGCTAAACAGTTTATATGCGATTTTGGAGAGGAAATTTTTCATAAAATAGCAGAAAAAAAAGTAAAAAATGAGGTTACCAGAGGTTTTACGCCTTCCGGGCATCGTGAAAACGATTGTTTAGATGAAATACAGATTTCTTGGGTTCCCCTAACTTCTCAAATAGTCCCCCTATATTAATTAACCCAAAAACTTTAATCTTTTTTTGCATTTTTTCCTAAAAAGTCAAAATATTAGCCGATAATATATTAGGAGGTGTTACCATGGTCAATTTTATCTCCTTCGTTACCTTTTCCTTTATTTTTTCCTTTTTTT
>JAUMVK010000082.1:0-7555 GCA_030530205.1 Thermoguttaceae bacterium
GTTTCCGGCACGAACCCACTCCTCTTCGGCTACACCGGTAAACCTTTCGACACCGATACCGCTCTGCAAAACAACATCAACCGCTGGTACGACGCCACGATTGGCCGCTGGCTTTCCACCGATCCAATCGGATTTAATGGCAACGATACGAATTTATATCGGTATGTAAGAAATTGCATATCCATTTTTTTAGATTTTATGGGGAAATACACAGTTCCAGAATCGAGACAGTCAAGTATAACTCTCGTAATTTCTAATTTTCCAGACCTTGCAGTTCCACTTCCTTCAAATTGGGAACTTACAAAACCGTTACCTGCAATTCTTTCAACCCATTCCTATGATGACCTTGAAATTATTACTCCGCCAGAAATGATGCCCGAGGAAATATTTAATCCTAATCCGTTAGGCCTAAATACTTCAATTACAATAAATGATCTCGCAATCATTTTTTCCGATCGATGGAATTCAGAGATTACGGATTCTTTAAGGCTTTTCCCCATACCTACTTGCCAATGTGTAGATGAAATGAGATTCGGATGGAATAATTCCAATGCATGGGCTGGTATGGCGATAGTAGTAGGAGCCGACCAAAATAGAATGATGACTGAGGAAGCTTTATGGGAAATGAGGAAAGAAGTTGGTAAACAGTTGATAATAAGCGCACTAAATAACAATGTGCTTAATGCTACAATTATCATACATAAAAGTATAGAGGGAGAATGCCCATCCACAGCATCTATTATGAGTTTAATACCAGGGGTATCATATTTTGAAATTATAAAACAGATTATAGACATTAATAATGCTGAGTCACAAAAAGATACAGAGTTTTATTATTTGCAAGAAAAGGGGGGGATATTATTTCGCCTACATAATTAAAAAAAATAGTTTTTAACTTTTTTTGAGTTTTTCGCCTAAATAGTGTTTCTTTACAAAATATTTTAAGGTTTTTTCATGCCTATAAAAAAACGTTTCAAACAGATATATTCAGAAAGTGTGGCTGCTGTTCTTCTGTCGGTAATGATTATGACTTTGGCGGGATGTCACAAGCCCCAGCCCGAAAAGAAAGTTACAGAAAACCCGCAGCCCGAACCCGAAGCAGTCCCGGAAAGCCCGGACTTGCCGGATCTTGGTATTTTTTTACAAGAGCCGATCAGCCCCTTCGTTCAAAAGCGAACCGAGATTTCCCCCACAAACGGAAGTTTAGCTGAAGCCTTGCAGAAAGCGGAAAACAGTGAAATTATTCTGAACCCAGGGAAATACGAACTGACTTATCCACTTACCTTGGACCGAAATGTCACCATACGTGGAACATCGTCTGAGGAGGTTACGATTGAGTGCGCTTCTGGGGACTGTGTCTTTATGATCTCCGGAGGTTCTCCCAGACTGGAAAATTTAAAAATCGTTTTTCATAGCAACTCATCAGCTTGTGAAGCAGTCCGTGTTCTTGGAGGGACTCCTACATTGAAAAATTGTTCATTCATTTCAAATTCTGGAGGTGGACTTTTTATTTTGGGATATAGCACACATATAAAAGTCGATTCTTGTGTAATTACAGGATGTGGAACCACTGGAATTCTTGGAGTGTCCGGAGCCATCGGGGAATTTACAGGGTGTGATATTGGCAATAATTGGCGTGGTGTTACTATTGGCGATAAGGCAAAGTTTACATTTCAGAATTGCCATATTCATGACAGTGAAGAACATGGAGTTCTGATTTCCAAGAATGCAGTCGGAAATTTACAGGATTGTACGATTTCCAGATCAAAGAGGTTTAACGTTATGGCTGATCTTGGCGGGGAGGTCATCTTGACTAGGTGTCGGATTTCAGACGCTCAACAAGGAGGTGTTTTGGTTCTGAGGGATGGAAAAGGGACTTTCCATGGGAATACTCTTAAAAATAACCGGAATGACGGTGTTGAGACAGACTGGGGAATCGCCCTTGAAGCTAAAAGTGTGACTGGTTCGGATAATCAACCACCTATTCCTGATATTTCAAATCCCGGATCAATTTCAGGGGTTCAGATTTATAATTCGAAATGAGCAAGGTCATACCAAAATTTCGGTATGGCGAGAAAATACACTTTTAATCATATTCACATCATACCACATAACCTCATCATCCCCACACATCCTTCTCACGATCGGCCCGGATCATCGAAGAACACCTCCACGATCGGCAGAATTTCTTCTTTCCAGAGGGCGACCAAGGGGGCAGCATCCCTCTCGGTCGCCTTCAGTTCTAAAAGCACATTGTGAAGCCGATCGTCCAGTTTCGGAATGTCATCACGCAGCGCAGGGAACAGCGACAGCTTCTCACCATACCAGAGAAAGAACAGCAGCGGGGCCTTCCCCCCCACCACGATCGGCAGATCATGTGAGACGGCTTTCCCTTACGGTTGGCCGGTTTTCTGAACAGGCGCCCACACCAACGAGAACCTTTCAAGGCCAATCTCACGACAGGCACAAGAGGTCTGCCCCGGGCAAAACCTCTTGTGCTTTCAAATCTTTCAAAAAATTTTCACTTTTTTTTGGAAAATTTTTCATTTTTGAGGTGGGAAACTCTTGTATTTGAAAAACTTTTTGATAGAATTATTTTAGAAAGACATCTGTAAGTGCCCCTAAAGATTTTAAGGATAAAGTCATGGCCAGAATTATCTTGGGACTGGGAACGGGACAATGCGGTCTGAAATTGCTGGCTGACATTCTAAACGCACAGGCAGGGGCCAGGATTACGTTTGAAGAGCCGCCGTTTTTGCCGTGGGAATATGCCCCAGGCAAACTGGTCGGCTGTGAGGATTTTGTTCCTGGAATATCGGAACGATTTCAAAGATGGCGTAAAATGCGGACTGAGAACCTCATAGGTGACGTCGCCTCGTTTTATTTGCCTTACGTCGAGGAAGCAATTCTTTCAGAAGAAGATATTCGAATTATTTGTTTGCAAAGACCAAAAGAAGAAACGGTGACGGCATTTGAAAGGAGCTTGTATCTATCGTCACCCAGACCGGTGGACAACTGGTCAAAAAGTCGTTTGCCAGGGTGGTATCGTCATCCCTTACGGTTTCGGTTTTATCCCAAATACGAAGCCACCAGCCGTCATGAAGCTCTTGAACAATACTGGGAGGAATACGCAGCAAGAGCAGCGAAATTGGCCGAAAAATATCCCGAAAAGTTTAAAATTTTCGAGCCAATCAAGATGGAGTCCGAGGCGGGTGTTCACGAGATTCTCGATTTTGTGGGGATCCCAACAGAAGAACAGAGACCGTTAACAGGGAGCAAAAACGTAAATAACACCATTGTTCCTCCTGACGGCGAGGTAGTAAGATCCTGGCAGCAACAGTTGGCACAAAGGCCGCCATCTCACTGTGTTATTCTCGTGCCATTCCTGGGATATATTCATCAGGAGTGTGAGACCTCCTTGAAAGAACTGGAGCGACGCGGATATCCGGTTCGTCGGGTCGGTGGTTATTCAGCCATCGATCAAGGGCGTAACCAAATGGCAACGGATGCGCTGACAGACGGTTTTGAGGAAACACTCTGGATCGATTCGGATATTGCATTTCATCCGGACGATGTGGAAAAATTGAGGGCGCGGAACCTGCCGATTGTGGCGGCACTATATCCCCAGAAAGGGCGTCGGGCACTGGCATCCCACGTCATTCCCGGGGCGAAAAAAATGACTTTCGGAAAAGATGGCGGCCTGGCAGAACTGCTTTATGCCGGTACGGGATTCCTGCTTGTTCGCCGGGAAGTCTATCTGAAAATGCTGGAGGATTTAAACCTTCCTCTATGCAATGAACGTTTTGAGAAACCAACCATTCCATTTTTCCAGCCTTTGATTCGTGCAATCGAGGATGGGACGTGGTATTTGGCTGAGGATTACGCTTTTGGACACCGTGCCCATGCTTGTGGGTACAAAATTTGGGCAGACACGACCATTCGGTTAGGGCACATCGGTAATTATCGCTACAGTTGGGAAGATGCAGGGATGGAACGTCCCCGATTCGCGTCGTTTACATTAAATTTTGCCTCTGGTGAGTCCCATGGAAACCTGACGACACCACCAGACTCTCACACATTAACCGTAAACGAAGGAGATTGCGATGCTGAAATTGTGGAAAGCGTTGATACAAACGCGGAAAAGCCTGTCTGACAAGAAGGGACATTTACAATATCGTTCTCTTAGCAAAGGCTGGGAACCGCTGGAGGTACGAAGCCTGTTGTCCGTCACGCCGTACAACTATGGCGAAATAAACATTGGGAATATCGAATTTGATGCGGATGTGACCGCAAAATTTGAGTTAGAAACCATCGAAAACACTTCCACCTCACAGGAAGTACAAGATGCGGAATACCAGTACACGGTCACCATTCCGGGCGAAGGTGAGGAACCTGACACTACGGTTGTTTATACAGGCATTCAGTCATTTTCCAAAACCACGGAGATGATTGCTCTCACCGAGGACAACTGGACCTACGAAGAAATCGTAACATGGTCATATACCGCCAATAATGGCGATACAGACCTGTTGGGAGGCTATACTTATACATTCATCGCTTCCTGTATTAACGACGTTTACAGTTTTACGTTTGATTATGAATCAGAAGATCAAACCGTTACTACTTCCTCTGGGACCGACTTCTCATATCAATCCGTCACAACCCTGGTAAGTACGATTTTAATCGAAAGTGAAATTGATGATACGGATGGCAGCGGTTCAGGGAGCGACACACGTACAACTCTTCAAACCAATTCTTTCACCGGCGAGGAAACATATAGATATTTTTTGGAAGAGGAAACATCGATCCCTATCGAAGGTATTTACAGCATCCATGAACAAACCACGATTTCTGAAACAACCGAAATTGATTATACCAAAACGAGCAATGTCTGGAGCGAAAGCGGCACTTATTCCATGTCAGAATCAGGCGCGTCCGATTCCAGTTACACTGAATCAGGTGATTATCTGGAAACGTACTCCAATCTGATTGATACGGGTAAAATCATCGGGGTTATTAACGCAAATGGAAGTACGCAGGACTCGTGGAATTCCGCAGTTTCCGGCGTTTATTCCGAGGATGTTATAACCGGCAATATGGTCTGGACATATACCGGTCTTTCTACCTTGACCAGTACAGAAAACAAGCATTGGAATCAAAACCAAAGCGGCGCATATACCCGTAATTATACCGATGAAAATAATAGGGGTATTTCCCTGAAGGGAACCGATCATTTGGGATATACCAATGATGAAACCACGGTTTCCACGGTGACATCATCTCTTTCTTCAAACGGTCAGGTTTGGGTTTCCGCCGGAATTTCTACAACAACCCAAACGTCTGACAGCTCCTATTCTTCCGATTTGCACGGAACGTATGTGCAATTTCTGGGAACGACACCGGTTACAGGATATGTTTCGACACATCTGAATTCAAATGAAACGGACACTTCCTCCCTTGTCGGCACGCTTTCTTCGGTAACGGGAGAATGGACTTATGCAGGCACGAAAGACGTAGCACAAACGGGTTCGTATAACAATGACATTACTTTTGACAACATTGTTTATACCATTGCAATCACGGACGGCACTCTCAGTGGGAAACTCGGAGCACTGCAAACAAGCTGGGCCGAATCTGATTTTAACAGCCATTTTGTATTGGATTACGACGAGAATAACGAAGAAGACATCTGGGTTCTGACGAGCGGCAGTGGTACGTATGCAAATGGGATCGAAGAGGGAGAATCCTGCGATGCATTCGGAACATATACCTACCTGCCACTGTCAGGAAACAACGAAACTGTTCAAAGTATGAGTGGCACGATCCACGAATATGCCCGAAACGCTTATGGAGTTGGAGTAAAACAGACCTTCACTGTCACGAACGGCGAATGGTCCGAAGTCTCTGCAGTGGAGCTGGAAACCTCCACGGAACGATCCTTCTACGAAGATATCGCGGAAGGGGAATATGAATTCGGTGATATTTCAGGTGATTTGGGTCGCATGGAGAGCGCCTACTATGAAAGCCGGGCGATCTACGAAGTTACTCTGAATGCTCAAAATGCCGTAACTGCTTGTACCGTGGGAAACGCAAATGTAGTGTCCGTCAACACTTCCAGACGATGGCTTAAAGGAACCGGAACGTTGGAAATTGATCCAGAGCCAAACTACTCCGCTTCAAGTTACAATGTTTTGCCATGGTCGGGAAATTACAACGAAAACGAGGACTCTTTCTATCGTGAAATCATTCTCGAGAATTATGAACTGGATAACCCTGAAGATTATCTTGATACGGATTTTGAAGCGGACTGGCAATTCGACACCGGATCGCTTCAGGTTACGAACAAGTACCGAACCGAGGCGTCTTACAGTGGAACTCGAGATGAATGGTGCGATCAGAATCACTATTACGACTATCTATACGGTGAAGGATTTGATTTGCCCGCCAGTTCATACTCCGACACATGGGAATTCGAGAATATCTATGCCGAGGATTCCGACATCCTGTACGCATTAACCGAGTCCCTTCTTGTTTCGTCTGCATTCGGTTCTGGTTCCGGCTCAGGTTCTGGCTACGGCTCAGGTGAAGGATCCCTGTCACTGGACGTCATCAGCGCTTATACAACGACAAAGATCTCTAACAAAAACAAAACTTCCACGATCTGGGATGACCGTGAATATACCTGGACGGACGATGATGGGATGGTCATTTCCGGCACAGAGGATTCCACTTCACGATATGCTTACAATCGGGATATGCGAATCGCCGGAGAATATGTAGGAAGTGCCTCGGTCACACCTGCGTCGGGCGAATTTCTCGAAGACGGCTGGCTCGTACGCGGCAGCGGTAAAATTCTGGAGGCCACCAGCGAAAACGGAGCGTACACCGGCAGCGCGAGTTATGACTATACCCCGGATTATTACACTTACAGTAGCGCGTCGGGAAGCTATACCGAATCGGGTAACTGGCGGGATAACCATAACAGCGAATTGACATTAACCTTCAAACAATCCTCCGACCCTACGGCAGACAACTACTGGCATATTACCGGTTCTGGAAGTGGAGTCAGTATTGAAAATTACAGTTATTCTCTTTCCGCTTCACAGACCTTTACCTGGGACACGTTCGCGGGTACCCAGAATGAATCGGGGCACGGATCGTATCGCGCGAACTCCCATTATAAAGTGACCTACGACAACGAACAGTCGGACGAATGGACGCTCGCCAGCGGTTCCGGAAAAGCGACCGAGGACTACACCTACCAGTCCGCCCTTTCGGCCTCTGGAAGCTATTCGTTGTCTCTGGAAAACGGTTCCGCCTCGATTTATGGCACTTCCGCAAGTAACGACTCGCTCACCTGGCACGATCGAACGGAATACCAATTCTCCGTCCTTAACGGCGAGTGGCAGACGGATATGAAGGGCAGGACCCGCCAAACCGAGACCTCCGCTTCGGCATATTGGTGTTCGGGTTCCGGCTCCGGTTTCAGCGGCAATGCAGCGTCCGGCAATTCGTGGTCAGCCCATGCGTCTGAGGCTGGCGCATTTTCACGATC
>JAUMVK010000041.1:0-39490 GCA_030530205.1 Thermoguttaceae bacterium
GATGCGGCTCCTGCTGAAGCGGCCCCGACAGTCGATTTGGAAGATCCTTACGATGCCAAAGAATTCCTGAAATTGGTCCAGACCGACCTTTCAACTTACAAACAGGCCGCAGCCCGCTACGAGTTCAGTGAAAATGAAAACCTTGAGAAACCCGTGTTTGAATTCAGCGCCGAAACCAAGGCTTACATGGAAAAATGCGGTATTCAGTACGTTGAACTTGAACTGATGGACATGGAAACGCTTGCTGAGCAGCCGATCGCAAAGCTGAACGGCTTTGAACGTCTTAGCGCCAAAACCTTTATGGGAATCGAATGCAATGACCCGGCCAACGAGTACATCGTTTGGAATGCTGAGTTTGTTCCGGAAGAAGAACTGAAGGAAATGACGGAAGAATTTGAACCGGTGGTCGAGAAGGCGTGGAAACTCGAAGAAGCCAAAAAACTGGCCGCAGAAGCCGCACGGAAGAACGCAGAAGACTGCGTAAAAGCCAACGCTCTGAGCGGAGTGGCAGCCCCAATCGAAATCGAAAACTTCGCCCGTTGCAAGATGACGGTTGAAGGTTTCCCGACCCCGGTCGATTTGAGTACCTACACCCAGTTGGAAAATGTGGCCGAAAACTTCCGTACCAGTGTTTTCCAGATGACTCCGGGTGAAATCAAAGCGCTCCCGAACCGCAGCGGTACCGTGTTCTACGTGACTCAGCTAAAGTCCTTCGACCCGGCTGATGCGGAACTTCAGGAAATGTTCAAAAACCTGAAATCCAACCCGATGTACATGTACCTGAGCCAGCAGCAGAGCCAGATGGAACTTCAGAATGAGTACCAGATGTGGCAGAATTCAGTCTTTGAAGACGCGGGCGCTTCTTTCGCGGTTCAGGAACGTGAAGAAGAGTAAAACGTTTTTTGAGGCCCTGCTCCTCTGATTATAATTCAGTGGTCAGTGGTCAGGAAACCGTTCAGGTTTCGGTCAAACCGAAGAACGGATTCCTGATTTCTGGCCACTGATTATTTATTCCCGGCCAGAATTTTCTCGTAAATGTCACGGATTTTCTTCATCCGCACACCAAAGCTGTACTGGGCTTTGATCGTGTAATTCCCATTTTCACCGAGCATACGCCGATAGTCAAAATCTTCGATGAGCTTTTCAAGCCGAAGTTTCAGCTCCAGCTCGTTTTTAATGTCGATCAGAATGCCGTCGTAGCCGTTCGTGATGAGGCGAGGAACACCCGCCACGCGAGTCGAGATCACGGGCACTTCGTACGCCATCGCCTCAAGAACGACGTTGGGAAGACCTTCCCGCAGACTGTTCAGGACGAAAATGTCCAACCCCTGGTAGAAGTCCATGATGTCGTCGCGGAAGCCGAGGAGCCGAATGTGCTCCGTGAAACCCGTGGCGTTGATCTGGCGCTGAAGCGAGTCACGAATCGGACCGTCACCTGCGATAAAAAGCGAAATCGGAACGTTTTTCTTCAAAAGCTCCGCCACGACCCGGATCAGGCCCACGAAATTCTTTTCCGGGGAAAGCCGGCCGCACGCTCCAATGACAACACGATGAACAGGAAAACCGAGCTTTGCCTTGGCTTCTTCGACCTTCATCACGCGACGGTACTGCATCGTATCGATCGCGTTCACGATCAACGAGCACCGGCTTTCCGGAACGCCCAGCGCGAGACACTTCTCATACAGGTCGTTCGAGACGCAAATCACGTGGTCGTAACGGCGCAGACACCATCGGTCCAGCAAATAGTAAAACGGTGTCTTCCACGTATGATGGACCCAGCCGTGAACGGTCGTAACCAGTTTCATCGGGTGTTTTTTGCGGAGTTTCAGGCCAAGGTAGTTGCTTTTGTAGTCGTGCCCGTGCCAAATCGTAATATTTTTTTCCTCGCAAATTTGGAGAAGACTCCGGGCCACACTTCGGTCAAAGGCTCCTGAATCATCGATTCCAATCAGTGGGCAATTCAAAGCCTCCGCACGCTTTTTTATGACTTCAAACCCTTTATCTTTCGGTGGACGCATATAGGCGCAGAGCGTAGGAAAGCCGTAGCTCGTCATATAGCGCGGCGTGTTGAGGATCGTTTTCTCGGGACCACCCCCCTGCCCGGTCACGACTCGCGTTTCCAGAACGGTCGCTTTTCGTTCGGTCTTGCGTTTTTCGGAAGTAATGGGTACGATTTCGTTAATCATTTTTGGATATGTTTTCGTTTTCCGTAGTATCTTCCAGGATATACGCTTCAAACTGCCGGGTTTTTTCGTCCCACGTTTCACTTTCAAGGCGTTTTCGCGCACTGGCCTGTGTCTCCGGGAGACCGCTCAAAGCACGAAACCGGGCAAGACGTGAAAAAGTTTCCGGGGAATCCGCCTCATCCAGAGCGTCAGCCCACGGATGAGATGCGCGTAAAGCCCTAACCACCGCAGGACGCCCGCTCGCAAGGTACTCTGTCATTTTCAACGGCTGGATCTGTTCGGTAGTCTCGTTTTTTCGGTACGGCATAATTAATACGTCAGACTCCGCCGCAAGCCGTGGGAGTTTTTCATACGGGACCATTCCCAAAAGACGCGCGTTCGGAATCGCTTCCAGCCGCTTCGCGACTTCAGGAGCCGCCACTGGACCCGCGAAGAGAATCGAGCCTTGGGGAACATCCTGGCTAAGCCGTTCCACCATTTCAGGATCAAGCCGCTCGTCGATCAACCCCCAGAACGTGAAAACCGGCCGGGGCAAATCACGAGCAAATTGGGGATTTTTCCTGACTTCCGACGATTGCGCACCATGCCAGAATTCCAGATCGATCCCGTGTGTCAGCAGAAGCGATTCGCGCCCCAAAGACTGGATCCGATCGTGAAGATTTTCTCCCGCAGTGACGATCCGGTCCACTTTACGGATCAGTTCCGCCTCCATTTCCGCCAGCGGTCTCGCGTCCATACCTGGCCAGAGACTCCAATCATCCACGCAGTAGTAAACCCAGCGTTTCACTGCCGGCAGTTCCCCCGGAAGATCGGCCGTGATCGGAAGGGTCGTAATGGCCGTCACGTCCGTTTCACCCGCCTTCGCCAGTACATGATTGATCGCGCGGCTCATCAGAAAACGATTCAACCGACGGTCAAAACCACGTCGAAACCACGGATACATGAACGGATGGAGGATTCTCGGTGCCGGTTCGTTTTCACTGGAAGCAGTTTTTTCTCCCACTTGGGAATTGGTTTTCTGACTATCAAAAAACCAGGAACGGATTTTCCCCAAACCGCGTCGAAGTGTCAGCAAATTCCAGCCTGGCGGGCGTGTCCCAATGGTATTCACCCAGTACACACGATGGTTCCCCCGCGACATTAAACGACGCGTCAGATGCTGGCAGCTCGAAGGATGGCGGCCCCAATCGTCACTGAAAATGAGGAAAACGGACATTTGTTACGTTAACGAATAATGAAGAACGAATAACGAATAATGACGCTTGCGCGTAATGTTCGTTGAGAGGAGATTTTCATCAAATCTTTCATTATTCATTATTCGTTATTCATTATTCATTCTTTTTTTCAGGTGTTCTTCCAAAAACGCTTCAAAATTGCCTTTCTTCCAGTCGTTTAAACTGCGGAACTGGAAGCGCAGGCAGTCATATTCCGGGTTTCGGCTGTCCACCTCGGAGTGGAAACCAAAACCGCTGATCCGGCCCATCGTGAACTCATTTCGACCGTTGAAAAGCTCGATATAAACCGCGTCGGGTTTTTTCGTTCCAACCCGGCACCAAATCCGATTCGACCCTGCTGGAACGATTGGAACCACGACTTTATTCTGCCAGCCCCATGAAGCGTTGGGCGCAACGCGTTCCAAAGCGGCAATAATCGTCTGAAGAAGGTCCTGATTCCAGCTCGGTCGAACATTTCCGATGAATCCTTTCCGGCTTTCATGCCACGCCCGACCGAGTGTCTTCCACGGTTTCAGGTCCGTTGGATCGGCTTCGACCTGCTGAACCAGCGTCTGAAACGCTTCCTGCGCTTGTTCAAAAAACTCCCACATTTGCGGGTGATTGAATTCGTCCCAATAATGGACGCGAAGTTCCACTTCCTGGAAACCGTCTTTGGAATCGATCAGCCGAACGCGCGGCGACGTCCCGTAAAGTGGAAGTTCCGGGAACTCATTCAACGGACGAAGGTTCAAACGCTGGATCAGGTCCGCTTCCTGGAAGGAATCTTTCGCAACGCGGAAACTCAACTTCAGAAGCCATTCGTCATTGGTGTACAGATGAAGGAATTTCATCGAGGTTTTTCCGGACGACGCGACACGGATCACGTTTCGGTCGTTCCAGTCAATCTCCACGTCATCCATACTTTCGAGCCGGTCCATAATTGCGTCGAAAACCCGCACGTCCCACTTGGCGGGCGGCGGTGTCGGGATGGGTGAGACCGGAGGTAAAATTTCCCCGTGCTCCAAAACGGTTGAGCGGCAACGGAAACTTCGTCCTTGGGTGTGCCAGCGGATCCCGTCCACTTCCCACGGCATTTTCACCTCGGCGTTCATTTCCGAAAGCACGATTTCTTCCGTTTGTGCTCGGCGGAACTCATCCAGATTGAACCGTTTTCTTTCCTCGTACGGACCGTTTTTCAGGATCGGCGCAAGGAATTCACCCGTCCAGCTCCGTGGAAGAGGCTTGCGGGACTTAACCGTTTTCTTCGCGTTGACGGCGTACTTCACCACATCCTCAGGCGTACCTTCCGTCACCAACTCGCCGCCGTTCACTCCCGCTTCGGGGCCAAGCTCCACGATCCAGTCCGCGTTCTTGATCACGTCCAGGTTGTGCTCGATCACGACCACTGTATTCCCCATTTCTACCAGACGGTGAAGGACCTCAAGGAGTTTCGCCAGGTCAGAAAAATGCAGACCGGTCGTCGGTTCGTCCAGAATATAAAGCGTCTTTCCCGTATCAGGGCGGGAAAGTTCCGCCGCCAGTTTTACGCGCTGAGCCTCACCACCCGAAAGCGTCGGAGCAGGCTGACCGAGGGTAATATAATCGAGACCAACGTCGCAGAGCGTCTGCAAAATGCGCCGAATGACCGGAACGCCCTGGAAAACTTCCAAAGCCTCTGCGCACGTCAGGTTCAAAATGTCGGCAATGGTGTAGCCCTTGAACCGGACCGAAAGGGTCTCCGGCTCGTAGCGCTGACCGTGGCATTCATCGCACGTGACCCATACATCCGGCAGGAAGTGCATCTCGATTTTGATCTGACCGTTACCTTCACACTTTTCGCACCGGCCGCCCGGAACGTTAAAACTGAATCGTCGGGCAGTAAAACCGCGCAGTTTGGCGTCCGGGAGCTTGGCAAACAGCTCACGAATGTGTTCAAAAACGCCCGTATAAGTCGCCGGGTTGGAACTTGGCGTGGTTCCAATGGGACGCTGATCGACTTCGATCACTTTATTAATGTACTGGATCCCGCGAATCGTGTCATGCGCTCCCGGGATCGTACCAGCGCGATGCAGAACTCTGGCAAGCGACGAGTACAAGACGTCCTCGACCAGCGTGCTTTTTCCGGAACCGCTCACGCCCGTCACGGCAGTCAGCGTTCCAAGCGGGATCCGGACGTTAATATTCTTTAAATTGTTCTGACGCGCACCGATGATTTCCAGCCACTGCCTCATCACAAGATTGGATTCTGGCGGACGTTTGGCCGAAATGGAGGAAATACGGCGGTTTGACGGAATTGGGATCGTAGTATTCCCGGAAAGGTAGGACCCCGTGACCGAAGTCGGATTGGATTTAATCTGGGCAGGAGTTCCTTCGCCAACAATTTCACCACCCCAACGGCCAGCCTTGGGACCAAAGTCGATGAGTTTATCCGCGTTCTCCAGAACATCACGGTCGTGCTCGACGATCAGAAGCGTGTTTCCCAAATCGCGCAGTTTTCTCATCGTATTGATCAGGCGCAGGTTATCACGTGGATGGAGGCCGATCGTCGGTTCATCCAGAATATAAAGCACACCACACAAGCCGCTCCCGACCTGTGCAGCGAGGCGAATACGCTGCATTTCACCGCCTGAAAGTGTTGGAGCCGGTCTGGAAAGGGTTAAGTATTCAAGCCCCACATCGAGCAGGAATTGCGTCCGACTCCGAATCTCGCGAATAATTTCGCCCGCGATTTTACGTTCGGAAGGAGTCATTTTCCAGTCCGCAAAAAGATGCTGGAGCTGGTCGAGGGGAAGCTCGCAAATTTCGTCCATCGTCCGGCCATGCAGACGGTACGCGGCCGCGTCGTCACGTAAACGGCTTCCGCCGCACTCGGTGCACGGCACATCGTCGAGGAAAGATTCCAGCTTGTGTCGAAGCGTGGGAACCAACCGGGCCGTTTCATCTACGACTTCCATCAACCCTTTAAGCTGGAAACGGAAAGTAAAGTCCTTCGTTTTGACCTGGAACCAACGCTCCCCCGTTCCTCTTTGGAGGATTTTGCGGTAGCGCGGCGCGAGCGATTCGTACGGAACGTCCATTGGAACTTCCATTTCCGTACAGAAGACTTTAAGCATTTCCATCGCAAGCGCGCTCTTGTGCGTGTTCCAAAGTGAAATCGCGCCCTCGGCGAGTGTCAGCTTCGGATCGCGCAGAAGAAGGTTCGGGTTGGCCCCGCTCTGTACGCCAAGTCCCTCGCAGGTCGGACACCAACCCAAAGCGGTATTAAACGAGAAATTATTCGGGGCGAGCGTTTCAAAACTGCGTCCGCAACGGTCACAAACGTTGTGCAGACTGTGTGTTTTGGACTTCCACATCGTTTCCGGCTTCAAATCGTCCACTTCCAGAACGATCATCGTTCCGCCGCCAAGCAGAAGCGTCTGCTCGACGCTTTCCGCAACACGGGCACGAACTTTCTTATCGCGCCGGATCTCCACACGGTCCACGACCACTTCCACATCATGCTTTCGACGGCGGTCAATGTCCGGAACCTGATCCAGCGTATAAATCATTCCGTCGATGCGAACACGCACAAAACCGCCGCGGCGCAGTTCATCCCAAAGGGTTTCGAAGCGGTGTCCCACAGCGACTTCACGCGACGCCAGCAGCATCAGGCGCGTTCCTTCCGGGTACTTCATCACACGGGAGATGATTTCGTCAGTAGTCTGTGACCCAACCGGGATCTGACAATCCGGACAGTATGGTTTACCCAGTCTTGCCATCAAAATACGCAAGTAGTCGTAAATCTCTGTAATTGTTCCAACCGTGGAGCGTGGGCTTTGGCTCGCCCGTTTCTGCTCGATGGCGATTGCGGGAGAGAGGCCCTCTATCCTCTCAACGTGCGGCTTCTGCATCTGGCCCACAAACTGGCGGGCGTAACTGGAAAGGCTTTCGACGTAACGCCGCTGTCCCTCCGCGTAAACCGTATCCATGGCCATGGAGCTTTTCCCGGAACCGCTCGGGCCGCAGCAGACCGTCAACTCGTTGCGCGGAATTTCCACACTCACGTGTTTCAGATTGTGCTGGCTCGCATCTTCTACGTGAATGCAATCGTGGCCGCAGGAACACGCTCCTGTTTTGGTTTCAGATTGGATTATGTCTTTTTGGGCTTTTTTCAGAGTACTGGCCGGGACCGAAACCGATTCCAGAGCTTTTTTCTTCGCGGCAGGGGTAAAAACGTTCTTCAAAGCCGCCGCTGTGTAGGATTTTTTACACTTCACTACGTCTCGGGGCGTACCGCAGACAACGATCTGCCCACCTTCGTTTCCACCTTCCGGGCCGAGGTCGATGATCCAGTCCGCCGTTTTGATGACGTCGAGATTGTGTTCGACCACCAAAACCGTATTTCCAGCATCGGCGAAACCGTGCAGGACCTTCAAAAGCTGCTCAATGTCGGCGAAATGCAGCCCCGTCGTCGGCTCGTCAAGAATGTAAATCGTCCGTCCGGTGCTGACTTTCGTCAATTCGCGCGCCAGTTTGACACGCTGGGCCTCACCGCCGGAAAGGGTCGGCGAGGATTGGCCGATTTTCATATAGTCGAGGCCGACGTCGTGCAGGGTTTTGAGTTTCTGGTAAACCTTTGGAACGTTCTCAAAAAGTTCCATGGCTTCCTGAACGTCCATTTCAAGGATCTCCGCGATGGAATGGCCCTTGAATTTCACCTGAAGCGTCTCGTAATTGAAGCGTTTCCCGCCGCAGACCGGACACGTGACCCAAATATCCGCCAGAAAACCCATTTCCAGCTTCGTGGAGCCGTAGCCCTGGCACGCCTCGCAGCGGCCGCCATCCACGTTAAAGCTGAACCGGCCAGGCTTGAAACCGTGCTGCTTCGCCTCCGGAAGTTCCGCGAACATCATACGGATCTCGTCGAACAGCTTGATGTATGTCGCCGGGTTACTGCGCGGAGTGCGGCCGATCGGAGACTGATCGATCGCGATCATCTTGTTCAGGAAATTCAGTCCCTCAATGGCCCGGTACGCTCCGGGTGTACCGATCCCGTGGTTCAGGTCACGGTGCAGTATCTCCTTCAGGACGCCGTTGATCAGTGAGCTTTTCCCGGAACCGCTCACACCCGTGACGCAGATGAACTTTCCAAGTGGAAATTCCACGTCCACATTCTTCAGATTGTGATGCGAGACGCCGCGCAGAACGAGCTTTTCACCTGTTCCTTCACGAGGGTTCCGCACGGCCGGAATGGCGCGCCTGCCGGAAAGGAACTGGCCGGTAATGCTTTCGGGGGCTTCCAAAACATCTTCCACGGAGCCTTGCGCGACCACGTGCCCGCCGTTTACGCCCGCGCCGGGGCCAAAATCGATGATCCGGTCCGCACTGCGCATGGTGTCTTCGTCATGTTCAACCACGACCACCGTGTTTCCAAGGTCCCGCAAATGACGAAGCGTCGCCAGAAGTCGATTGTTGTCACGCGGATGAAGACCAATGGAAGGCTCGTCCAGAATATACAACACGCCAACCAGCCCGCTGCCGATCTGACTCGCGAGGCGAATACGCTGCAGCTCACCGCCGGAAAGAGTTGGGGCCGTCCGCGCGAGCGAAAGGTAACTCAGTCCCACGTCCTCAAGGAAACCCAAGCGGTTCCGAATCTCGTGCAGAATGTCTTTCGCGATGAAACGCCCGGTCGCGTCGAGGTCCAAATCACGGAAAAACTCGATCACGCTGGAAATCGGTTCTCGGACCAGTTCCGGAAGAGAAAGCTCACGATTGACGGAATGACTTCGGATCCGAACGGCCCGCGCCTGCGGATTGAGCCGCTCCCCTTTGCAGAAGCCGCACGTGCAGACGTTCATGAATTTTTCAAGGTGACGTTTCTGGATCCGGCTTTGGGTGGTCCGGTAGGCTGAAAGGAGTTGGGGGATGATCCCGTCGAAAGTCGCACCCCAATTTAATCCTTGGGGGGAATTGTGCCAGGAATACGTAATATTTGCGTTTTCCGTCCCAAAGAGGAGCGCTTCCTTGATCTCCTCAGGGAGAGTTTTCCACGGTTTGTCCAGGATCGCCTTGGCGTTCAGCCCAAACTGCGGATAAGTACGGGCCAAATACTCCGCCACACCGCGAAACTGTACGTGCTTCCAACGGCCCATTTCCTCCCACGTACCGAACGTCTTAATAGCCCCCTTCCGAAAGGACTTTTTCGGATCGGGAATAAGCCGTTCAGGGTCGAACGTGTAAATCTCCCCCAGACCGTTACATTCCGTACACATTCCCTGCGGAGAGTTGAAGCTGAATAGCTGTGGCGTCGGCGGCTCAAAACCAACCTGGCAGTCTGCGCAGGCGTACTCGCTCGAGAGCATCATTTCCTCGAACGGTTCCTGCTCCGAGTCTTTATCAGGAGCAATGATCAACGTGTTATTTCCGACTCTCAGGGCCTGCTCCACCGCCTCACTCAGACGGGAAACAGAATCGTGACGCAAAACGATCCGGTCCACGACCAGGTCGATCGTATGGCGCATTTGACGGTCAAGACGCAGTTCCTCGGTAAGCTTCACCACTTCGCCGTCCACCCTGACCCGGATGTAGCCCTGACGCAACAGATCCTTAAAGAGGTCCTTGAATTCACCCTTCTGACCGCGTACCCGCGGGGCGAGGATCAGGAGTTTGGTCCCTTCCGGCAGGAGCTGGATCTGAGCGAGGATCTGGGGGCGTGTCTGCGCGCTGATTTTCCGGCCGCAGTAGGGGCAATAGCCGGTTCCGACACGGGAGTAAAGAACACGTAAATAGTCGTAAATCTCCGTGATGGTCCCAACGGTGGAACGGGGGTTTTGGCCCGTTGTTTTTTGGGCGATGGAAATCGCTGGACTCAGATGGGTAATGAAATCCACGTCGGGTTTGGGCATCTGACCAAGGAATTGACGTGCGTAACTGGAAAGGCTTTCGACGTAGCGTCTCTGGCCTTCCGCGTATAGCGTATCAAACGCAAGCGAGCTTTTCCCGCTTCCACTGACCCCCGTAAAACAGATGAGCTGATTGCTCGGAAGCTCAACTTCAACATTTTGCAGATTGTGCTCCCGAGCTCCCTTAACGTGAATATTCTGATTGACCATTATATAAATTTTGAACTTTGATGCGCACTAGTTTAAATAATCTTCGTATTATACGCCAAAAAGTTCATTAAGTCAACGTGGAACCACTGGATTTTTTGCGATTTTTCTGAAAAAATTGCAGAGAGTATTCATCCGCCTCAAGGACTTTTCGACCTCATCCTCAACCCTGAAAAAAGGGACTGTTTTTTCAAACGTAAAAACTGTATTACAACAATTAAAGTCCCCAAAAGTCCGAAATTTCAGTTCTAAAATGCACGCAGGAAAAATTTGAGGCTTACCCGTCTTGATTTTTTTGAGGGTTTTGATAAAATATTTACAGAAGTATCGATCAGAAACCACCCCGGAAGCCTTTCCCTTCAAATTTTATGGGGTTCGACCTTTTTCCGGTTTTCCTTTATGAAACGCTTACTCCTTTATCCATAGAGCAAAATTCCATGAAACGCTTTTTTTTCGCTTTTACACTCCTGTTTTGTTTCGTTCCGCCTTTGTTCTGCCGGGATTTCGGGGATAAACCCCTGGAGCCGGAGGCGCAGGCAAAACTCGACGCGCTTGTTGAAAAGCTGAATGACCCATCCAATAAAAAACGTGAAAAAACGATTGAGGAAATCCTCAAGTTCGGGGATGGAGCCATTGAAACTCTTCAAAAGGCGCAATCTCAAGCCGATTTCACCATCGCAGAAAACGCAAAGTACTGCCTTTCCATGTTGACCCGGGGGTTGATCCGGTCGAACGATTCGCCGAGGACGCAGATTTTCATCAAGCAGTATGATTCATGCCAGACCGTGCAGAAAATGATTTTGCTCATGGGATTAAGCGAGATCCCTGCTGAGGAATCTCTCATTCCTCTCATGCGAATCGTAACACACGAGAAAGACCCTTGCGCGGCCCGTTTTTCTGCCCTGGCCGTTATGTGGGCGCTCCCTTTTACGCAACCGATTCCCGAGTTTCCCCTGCCGGTTCCCGAGGCAAAAGTTTTTCCGAATCCGGACGAGTGGTCCTCACGTAATGAACTGAATCAAAAAAAACGCGCAGAAACACTTAAAGCACTCCGCGAGTATTTGGCTTCGGAACCCGCCACAACAGAAGGAAAACGCTTTCTTCACCAACTCCTTGAACTCGAAAAAACGGCTCGGGCTGAAGATGCTGACGCTTCGGCATTTGAGGAAACGTTTCAAACTCTCTATGAAGAACTAAATACCGACGACCCGATCCAACTGAATTTTTTACAGGAGTTTTTGTATTTTTCAGCCGATCTCCTCACGCAGAACGGGCATGAAAAAGAGGCAAGAGACTTCTTCCTCTCACAAACCGCCATGGGGCTGACCGGATTTGGAAAAGGCCATTTCGAAATAGCGAATGAACGTTCTCTGACCTTGAATTATCGCGTTTTACTGATTCAGCGTCTCGTTCGAAGAGGCCATTGGGCGCTTGTACCTAATGAAATCGCCCTTCTGAACAAAGACATCTCTACCACGGAAAAAGTCCGGCTCCTTCCCTCGTTCAGCTCGGATTTGAGTACCATCGGCGAATTCAGCCTCGCCCGGGAATACACCAAAAACTCACGGAGGCTCAATTTCCTGAACATCAAAAAGGCCAGTGAAGACAATGAAGACGAAACGTCAATCGAAATGAATCAGAAACTTGCCCAGCTCCTGGCTCTTGATGCTTGCAAGAATAAAAACTACGCCAAAGCAAAAGAAGCGCTCGTGAAAGACTTTGAAGCCGATGCGGAACCAGACATAGACTCGTTGATTCTTGCAAGAAAAATTGCCGTTTTCACCGAAGATTCCGAGTGGCTGAACACTCTGGATAAAAGGATCGATGATTTTCTTGATAAGACAGAGAAGAATTTCCCATCGACGAAGGCCCTGCTGGTATCTCAGCTCAATACCTACGCCTGGCTGGCAGCCAACACGAACCGAAAACTCGACGAGGCCCAAAAATACGCTGAAGAGGCGGTCCAACTGCAACCTGAAGCCTCCGGAATTCAGGACACGCTGGCAACGGTGTACTTCGCGCAGGGCAAATATGAAAAAGCATTTGAGACTCAAACCAGGGCTGTGGACTCCGGCTCCACGGAACTGGAACTTTGGGTGAATCTGGAACGCTTTCGCGTGTACCGGGACGAAAAAAAGGCAGAAAAAGTTGAAACGACCCCTTGATTTTTTGAAATGAGGGGTTAAAATTAGGGTAATATTGAGTTTTTTTCCATAATAAATTTCCTTCCTAACATTCAGGAGACTCAAAAATTATGAAACGTCGTGAATTTCTCGCCGCTGGTGCCGCCGCGGCCGTCGCTCTTTCCTCCAACATCGACCTGAAAGCCGAAGTCACGGACTCCACGTACGACGGCAAAAGTGCCAATCAGCAGGCCAACGCCCACCTTTGCCTCTGCTCCCAGCTCGGGATCATTCCGGGAAACGGCGTTGAAGAAAAATTCGCCAAAATGAAAGCCTGGGGCATGGAAGCCGCTGAATTCGGCGGTGATGTTGCGGACCCGAGCCGCGCTGAAAGCTACAAAAAAGCCTTGGCCGACGCCGGCCTGAAAGCCGCGGCAGTCTGCTGGGGTTCCCACGGCGGCGACCTGATGAGCTTCGAAAAAGAACGCAAACAGAGAGGGACCGATGACCTGAAAAAAGTCCTCGAAGGCGCTGGGATCCTGGGCTGCACGGGCGTGATCTACGTCCCGGCCTTCAACGGTCAAAGCCCGCTCACCAATCAGGAGATCCGCAAAATGCTGCTGGACGATTTCCCGGCGCTGGCCGATTTCGCTGCCGAGTGCGGCACGACGATCATCTTCGAGCCGCTGAATCGCGGTGAGGCGTTCTTCCTCCGTCAGGTCGCTGACGGCGCTGCGATCGCCCGCGACATTAACGAAGCCTCCGAGAAAAAATGCGGTATGGCGGTCATGGGCGACTTCTACCACATGAGCATCGAAGAAACCGACATGATGGGCGCGTTCATCTCCGGCGGCAAACTTCTGAAGCACGTCCACCTTGCGGGCGGTGTTTCCAATCCGCGCCGTACTCTCCCGGGTCTGAACCAGAGCCGCTTCGTCGAAGGTTTCCGCGGCCTGAAGTACATCGGTTACACCGGTCCGTGCTCGTTTGAATGCGGCTGCCCGGGCGAACTGGACCGTGAAGAAGCGATCCAGAACTCGCTCAACTTCCTCCGCAAGGAATACGAGCTGGCGGTGATCTGACGCCCCATTTAAAGGTCCCCTCCCCGAGGGGGCTGGCTCGCGAAGCGAGACTGGGGGAGTTGCAGGAACGCACCATCATCTCCCCAGGCGCGTAATTCCGGCCTTCGGCCTCCATTACCGCCTTGCATTTGATGTACTAAGACTTGAAAACAAAAAAAGGTCCGAGTGAGCGTTAAAACTCATTCGGACCTTGCTTTTTAAGCGTCTCCGGCGGGGGTCGAACCCACAACCTCTGCCTTCGGAGGGCAGCGCGCTATCCAATTGTGCCACGGAAACGGATCCAGCCAGGATTTCTCCCAGACTTCTTTTTATTGTACCCGATTTTCACGGTTTGTCAAGGGGTTAATCTTCAAACTTTTTAAAAATCACCACCGCATTGTGCCCCCCAAATCCCAAACTGTTATTCGCCGCGACACGGATCGGCCGTTTTACCGGCTCGTTCGGCGTAATATTCAAATCACAATCCGGGTCGGGCGTTTCAAAATTGATCGTCGGCGGTACGATTCCCGTCTCGATCGCCTTCACACACGCGACAGTTTCCAGAGCTCCAGCCGCCCCAAGCGCGTGGCCTGTTGAGCCTTTGGTGCTGCTCACCGACACGGTTTTGGCGGCTTCACCGAGTGCCATCTTAATGGCAAGCGTCTCGTATTTATCATTCAGAGGGGTACTGGTCCCATGAGCGTTAATGTAGTCGATCTCGTCCGGCTGGATCCCAGCGTGTCGCATCGCGATCTGAAATGCCCTGGCATCGCCTTCACCAGTGGGATCAGGGCTTGTAATGTGGAAACCGTCCGCAGTGGCTCCGTAGCCAATGACTTCCGCAAGGATTTTCGCGCTGCGTTTCCGGGCGTGTTCCAGATCTTCCAAAACGATTACAGCCGCACCTTCACTGGCTACGAAACCGTCACGGTGCAGATCAAATGGCCGGCTTGCGTGAAGCGGGTCCCGGTTGCGTGTACTCATCGCCTTCATTGAGGCAAATCCCGCGATGCAGAGTGGCATAACGCTTTCTTCCGTACCTCCGGCAAGCATAATATCCGCATCACCCCGCTGGATGATCCAGTACGCCTCCCCGACCGAGTGACAACCAGAAGCGCAGGCAGAAACGATTCCAAAGTTCGGCCCCTTCGCGCCATACCGAATCGAAAGATCGCCCGACGCACTGTCACCGATCATCATCGGAATCGCCAGTGGAGATACACGGCCCGGGCCTTTCTCAAAAAGGATGGAGTTTTGGGTGGTCGTCGCAATGATCCCGCCAACACCGCTTGAAACCAAGACCCCAACGCGGTTTTCGTCCAGTTCGCTTTCCTGAAAATTTTTGGGAAGACCCGCACTAAGCAGAGCCTCATCACCCGCCGCAATGGCATACTGGCAAAAAAGGTCCATGCGTTTGGAGTCTTTAAAAGGAACATACTGCGTAATATTGAAATTTTTGACTTCGCCAGCGATTTGAGTGCGGTAACCGGAAGCGTCAAATTTCGTGATGCGCCCCAATCCGCAGCTTCCCTCAAGCAAAGCGTCCCAAAACGTCGATGAATCGTTTCCTATACACGAAATGACCCCATAACCTGTAATTACGACTCTTTTTTTCATTTTATATCTCCCCGGTTTATTTGTGCGTCCAGCCATTCTTTATTGATCTGAATCTTACGGTACACCAGTTTACCAGCCAGGTCCAGCGCGTGAAGTTCTTCCTCGGTGCAGTCTGATGTCAGGTGGTCAATCAGTGCGTCTAAACGCCGATCCATTTCACGAAAAATCTCTGTGATTTCCTCTGACGCGAGAATTCGAACGTTCCGGCGGTCTTCCGGATCCAAAACACGAAGAAAGACTTTGGACTGAACCATTTTCTCGACAAAAGTCGAAGCCGCAGAAGAGGAAAGACCCGTAATTTGCATGATGGTGTTCAAATTGCAGGGAAGCTGAAATCGAATAAGCATCAGGTAGTACACATGACGGGCGGAAAGCTTCGCGATCGATTTACCGGCACAGATGGAATCCCACTCACGGCTGATGTAACTGCGGCGTATGTAGTCCAAAAGACGGCACATCCGTTTAAATGACTCTGTATCCATGAAAAGCCCAAAATATATTATTCCCAAAATTGAAAATCTCTATTTTAAAGCATATTTTACCACAGAATCGTTTTCTTTGCAAGAGGTAGGGGGGCTTTTTTCAAGAAATCCTGTCAATCCTGGCATAAAAAAACGAACGAACAGCGAATATTTTTCACTCTTCACTGTTCGTTCGTCACGTTTCTTTTATACGTCAGATTTTTTTCAAAGCGTCAATTAACTGAACCATGAGCGTTTTCACCTCATCGACTTCTTCCGGATTCGGGAGGTAAACCGACGTGAACCGCCCGCCGGCGTTCGGAATGTGGACCAGATCGAACGCACGAGCAAGCGTATTCTGCGCATTTTTCAGCGTCTGCGCCTGATCTGGTGTCAAATTCTGAATCCCGCTCACACGCTCGATCTCCGCCTGGAGGATCTGCAGGTACGCCGCGTCTTCCACACCTTCGCGCGCCTGTTCCAGACGGACCGACGGTACGATCTCATTCCGCCCGATCAGTTTGTCGGGGTAGAAGATGAAGCCGTCGCCGTTCGGGTACAGAACGTAGTACTCGACGCCCGGCTGATCGCTCTGGTGAATGTACGAGTGCCAGCCGTAGCGGTACGGGTCGATCGTGAACCAGGAGCCGCCCCAGAACTCGTAGCCGTCCGCCTGGTATTTTACCGCCCAGTACGGAAGCAGACGCTCCGTCGCGCAGAACGGCGTGTCGGTGCACATCTGGCCGTCGGTCGTCCACCAGATCCGGTCGCCCCGTTTCAGCGATTTGTAGATCTGTTCCTCCGGAACGCGCCCGTAATGGCCGATCCCCCAGACCGTGATGTAGCCGTCCCATTCCGGAACATGGACCCACGTGCTGCAGTAAATGGGAATATTCGGGTCCACCTCGTGGATCATCTCGCAGCAGGCCTGCATTTGCGCGATGATCTCCGGCTTGGAGTAGAACGGCTCGTCCGAAATGTACAGAACGAAGTGTTTGTCCCAGCCCTTTTCTTTCAGGTGGTCCCACATCAGGCGCAGTTTGTCCTGGTAAACTTTCTTGAATTCGGGACGCAGGATGCGGCGGTCCACGCCCTCGAACGGCCACTCACCCTCGTACGGCTGGATCCCCTGGCGGGCCCGCGGCGGCATTCCCCACCCGAAGCAGTACCAGTCGCCCGGCATATACGCGAATTTGACCTTCAGGTCGTTGAAGTAATGCTCGCACGCGGCGTCAAACTCGGCGAAATCGACCGTCCAGGTCTTCGTTTCATTGTCGTACGTGAATTTAGGCTCCACGCGCATCCGATCCGAGGAAAGACGCTTGGAGGCCACGTACTCGACCATCTTTTGCGAAAGGTCCTCCCCTTCTTCCCGGTTCCAGAATTCGGGGTGAGTCATCCGAATGTCGTAAATCGCACAAACGGCCGGTTCGTCCGGGATCGCGAAGTCCTTGACTTCTACGCTGAACGGAACGGACGTGACCTTTCCCGTCTCGAGGCTCTTGAGCCAGATCCTTCCCCGGTAAACGCCGGCGGGCGCTTCTTTCGTGGTCTTCACCTGGACCGTCAGCGCCCGGGTCTCCCACGCACGGAACTCGATGAGATTCCGCTCGGTGTAACGGGCCAAACGCTCGGAATCGCTGGAATACTCCGCGCTTTCCAGCTCACTCAGGGCCTTTTCCGCCTCAGCTTTCGGCACAAAGACGTGATTCGCCGAAATGAACCGGATCATCGGGTCCGGCCACATTCCGACCCAGCCGTCCGCGTTGCCTGAGCCTTTCGGGAGCTTGCGGAACCACTTCGCCTGCCGCGTACTATAGTAGCTCGTCACGTGTTTGATCGGGACGTAACCAATGGCGAAAAGATCCGTCGGAAGCGTGATTTTCCCGTCCGCCGAAACCGCCGGGAAAAGCGCGACCTGGAATTTCTGGTCCTCAGCGTAACGGAAGGCGAACTGAATGGTTTCTTCCTCGTTTTTGGCGGTCACGACACCGTGCGGGGCGGTCTTTTTCAGTTCGTCCGGGTTCCTCGACCATGTGGAGTCGGGGAAGACCTTGATGATCGGCGAAACCTGGAAAATCCCCGTGCTTCCACCCTGGAAATCCTGAGGAATTCCCGCGTCCATTTCCATGACGAAAACGTCATCGTAGCAGAGCGTTTCGGAATCGTTCGTCGTGAGCTGGAGGCTGATCTCGGCCGCGTCGTCCGGCGTACGGATCAGGCCGGAAACCAGTGACCACTCATTCGGACCGACGGCCGTGCCGCCGAAAGAGGTCATTCCGCCCGATTCGCAGAGTTTGCCCTCGGCCGTACGGAAGTGAATGTGGATCGCAAACTGGCTCGCGGTCGGGCTTTTCATCCACGCGCCGCAGAAGTAGCTGCGCCCGCCCTGAATTTTGAAATTCTGACGCCAGCCGGACCACGAGGCGCGTTTTCCCGGGTCGATTTTGATTTCGGCGCAGTATTTTCCCAGCGCGTCATTTTCGGCTTGAGGGTCGATCGCGTTGAACGTGATCCCGTCCTTCGGAACGTCCACGTTCCAAGCCACGGGCTTCCCGTTCTGGTCGAGTTCCTCGAAGCCAGGATTTTGCACAAGGTTTTGATTCTTGACCAGGATTTTTTTCAGGGCCGAAAGGTCTTTCAGCGAGACCGATCTCGCGGCCGTTTTGACCTGCTGGAGTGACGTTCCGGGGAAACCGGAGTCCGTGGTCTGCTGGTCGCGCACCCGGCGGGCCGCCTCGCCACTGGAAACCGCCGTCGGTTTTTCCGCGAGGATCAGCCAGGAAATGCTTTTCGGCGGGAGCGTCGGCGTAACGAAAAGGTTCGAATCCCACGCGTCCACTTCGAGCGGCTCGCCGTCAAGCCCCAGAATTTCCACGTTTTCCGGCGTCATTTCGACCCGCCAGCGCGCGGAAACCAGGGAGGCTTTCACGTTCACCAGCGGCTTGCGCTCCTCATCCGAGAAATTTTCCACACGAATAAACGCGAAGCGGGGCAATTCCGCGGCGTTTCCGAAGAATTCCTGGGCGTTGAACTGAGCCGCGCCGTTTTTGGAGCCACGGAGCGGGAAAACGTCCACGAGCGGGAAGGTTTCCACCTCGCCGATGGAAACGGTGACTTTCGGCGTTTCAACGCTTTTTTCGATCAATTCGACATTTACGTCATCGGCCCAGGCCGTACCGGTTCCGTACAGAACGGTTCCGACTGCAAGCCGGTCCACATCGGCCGGGACCACGAACTCGGCAGAGATTTCTTTCCAGTCGAAAGTTCCGCCGCCGGCTTGCAGCATTCCGTTCCCGATCATTCCATTGCGGTCGTTTCCGAGATGCCAGTACAAGCCCGCGTAGCCTTTGACGTTTTCGGCTTTCGTCCAGCCTGAGAGTTTGTATTTTTCGCCGGGACGGACCGGAATTCCCATCTGACGCGCGGAGATCCAGGACGCTTCTGCGCCTTCGGCCACGGTCGTTTTGATGCACATTCTTCCGGTTCGGGCGCCGGTTGACGCTCTTTCGACTTTGTGCGTCGCGTCGCTGGCATCGAAACGCCAGCCGCTCGGGCCGTTTTCTCCCTCCTCGAAACTGCCGTTCTGGAAGTAGTGGAAGGTCCACCAGTCGGACTGTTCCCACGCCTTGGGGTTTTCGTAATAGACGTAAAAAACGGTTCCTTCCTCCAGGGTCGTGAGCTCGATCGGAACGGCGATTTTCGCACCGGGTTCAAGCGTGCCGGAGTGCTGCGACTGCCCGTCCGTGCCGAGGATCTCAAAGAGGTACTCGACGTTTTTGCCCGTGCAGATCCGAACGTCCTGTGCCCGGGCGCCGGCCAGCGGGAGGGGATTTTCCACGTTTTCCGTGTCGGCTCCCGGAGCCACGACGGTGAAGACGAAAAGGGTCGGTTCCAGTTTGGAATTCATGCCCGTCGCTTCTTTGGCGGCTTTTTCGTCGTCGCCCAGTAAATCGGCGTTTCGGGCCTTCAGCTCGGCCAAAACTTCCGGGCTGATTTGAAGTTCAAACGCGACGCGCTTTTTCCACGTGCCGCCGTCGGAGGTGGAGAGATTCATGTTCCACGCCGCCGGTTCAGCGCTCAAAAGGGAACAAAAAGCACAAAATGCAAGAGTGAAAAAAAGGTTCAAGTGGGATTTCATGGCAGGATCTTGGGAAAGAGGAAAAATGTGGGGACGGCGCTTCCAGCGTCGTCTTATGGAGTGCGGCAATACAGAAGCCGAAGGCTTCCTTTGCCGCTTTCACTTAGCGGCCGAAAAATGCAGCGGGGAAAACGGTTTTTCTCATGGGAAAGATCCAGCTCGCTTCAGCGGCAAACGCCTCTTCGAGGCTGAATTGCCGCAAGGGAAAGCGGTGAATGTCGCTTGCGCGACTGTATCACCGCACTCCAGATAAAACGGCGCTGGAAGCGTCGTCCCCGTAAATTCAGAATCCGCGGGCGGCCAAAATGTCGTCGAAATCACGCAGGTGGTAGCCGATCCCCACGTAGTCGAGCAGACGGCAAAGCGCGCGCTGAGCCACGCCGACGCCGTCCGGGCCACTGTAACCGCCGAACTGGCCGCCGCCCTTCACGTGCGGTTCCAGGTCCACGAAGAAACCGGGGATCCCGCGCGCCTTGAGTTTCGCGTCAATTTCAGGAAGCGCCTTTTTCAGCTCACGGAAAATGGCCTCGTGGCCGCCATCGCCCAAATTGCACGGGACGAAATTCTTCAGCTGGTCCTCATCGATCGGGTCGCCCTTTTTCACCGGTTTGGGGTGACGGTAGTCCTTCACGTGGAACCACCCCAAGCCCGGCAGGCAGGCGCGGAATTGGTCCAGGATCTCGCACGCGTCGAAGCCCTGAACGACCAGATTTCCGACGTCAAAGACCAAAACCATCGACGGATGATTGATTTTCTGGTAAAGCTCGGCAAGCTGCCAGCCGTTTCCGCCGACCAGGTTGGGCTCGACTTCCAGCCCGAACGTCAGGTCGCTGCGGTGGCACGTCTCCGCGATGGCAGAAAGCTGATCGACCGCCTGGTTCATGTAGTCGTGAACGTCCGCCCCGTGCGGGTGGTAGAACGAAAAACCACGGATCAGCTTGCTCTCCAGCGCGTGGGTGATCTCGCAGGCGCGGTTCACCTCATCCATGTAGTCCTTGAACGGGACGTAACGGTTTTTCGTGCCGTCTTCCACGTCCACCAGTTTCACCTTTCCGATGGGGGAACCGATCGACGAAACGTTCAGGCCGAAGTCGTTCTGGACCTCGCGGATGGTCTGGATCTCGTCCATCGTGAGGTTCATGACGTTTTTCGTGCCGTTTCCAACGTCGATGAAGCGGATACTGTAGTACTGAAGCCCGATCGCGGCGTAAGCGGTGAACTGCTCCTTGATCGACTTTTCCGGCTGCTTCGAAACGCCTTCATCTGCAAATCCCGTGAGGATGATTTGAGGTTGAGTCATGGTTTGGTTCCTTATTAACTAGTGGTTGGTTTAAGTGGATGAATCTTCAATTTTTAAAGGCCCCATCATTGAGGGGGCTGGCTCGCAAAGCGAGACTGGGGGAGTTATAGGAACGCGTCTTTCAACTCCCCCCGGCGCGTAATTCCGGCCTTCGGCCCCCATTACCGCCTTGCATTTTAAAGGCCCCTTCCTTGAGGGGGCTGGCTCGCAAAGCGAGACTGGGGGAGTTCCCGGAACGCGTCTTTCAACTCCCCCCCGGCGCGTAATTCCGGCCTTCGGCCCCCATTACCGCCTTGCATTTTAAAGGCCCCTTCCTTGAGGGGGCTGGCTCGCAAAGCGAGACTGGGGGAGTTCCCGGAACGCGTCTTTCAACTCCCCCCCGGCGCGTAATTCCGGCCTTCGGCCTCCATTACCGCCTTGCATTTTAAAGAAGCGTCGTCCCCGTAAAATTTATTTCGCGCGGAGGGGATCGTCCTCGAGCCCGATTTTCTGCCAGGGGATCTGCTTGAAGCCCATTTTCAGAGCCGGCGATTCCGGCTTGAGCGTGTAGTTGCGGTTGGGCCAGTCCTCGACAAGCGGGTCGCCCTCCGTCATGTTATTCTCGATCGTGTTGAATTCCTGAGCGTTCGCCCAGATCGAACCGCCCTGCCACTGGCCGGTTTTCGTCCCGGAGAAACTGCTGTTCAGGCAGACGTTCGTCCGGATCACGTTCCCGACCGGCGTGCCGGGGTGGTCCGTCAGGATCTTCGTCAGCTCCGGGTAGGTCGTACTGTACGGCGGCTCCATGATGTTAATGCCGCAGTTGGTCCCCTTTTCTTCCAGCTCCTTGATCCAGTTTTCGGTGAAGGCTTTCTGCCAGCCCAGGCCACGAGCGTCAAGGTGGACGCAGGGGGAGCAGTTGATGAACAAATTATTCTCGATCTTCGTGTCGCGGCCGCCGCCGATCATTGCCGCGCGGGTCACGTTCACGAAAACGTTTTCGTAAATGTCGGCCGAGGAAAACTGGTCGTCGAGGTAGATCCCCACGCAGCCGCGTTTTTCAAAGCCCTGAATGTCGCGCAGCTCGTTCCAGCGCAGGACGTTCCCGCGCATCGTCCAGTTTCGGCCCGTGTAGATCGCGCCCGCATCGTTGGATTCCCAGCAGACGTTGAAAATCTCGTTGAACTCGATCACGTTATCATTTCCGCCGAAGCCCATGCCCATGTGCGGCGCGTTGTAGATTTTGTTGTGCGAGGCGGTATTTCCCACGCCGTGCAGACTGATCCCCGGGGCGTAAACGCGCTGGGTGCGGGCGTAGTCATGAACTTCGCAGTTGGAAACGAGGTTGAACGACGCCTCGAGCGTTTTGCGGTCACCGCCGGTCATCGAGATGCCGTTTTTACCGAGGTTGAAGAGGTGGCAGCCGAAAACGGTCTGCTCCATGCCGCTGGCGGAGATCCCACCGCCGCCAACATTCCTGACGGTCAGACCAACGGCCAGATCGTTCGTTCCGCTCATCGAGAGGGCGGTCCCGCGGCTGAGTTCCAGCGTGAACCCCTGGAATGTCACCCAGTCGGCATTGATCTTTACCACCTGATCGAGGACGGAAACGGCCAGCGAGTTTTTCTTCACTTTCGCCGGCGGGTAGAAGTAAAGGATCCCCGCCTCGCGATCGACGTAATACTCACCCGGCCGGTCAATTTCGCAAAGCAGGTTGAACCCGTAAAACCACTGGTTTTTGCGGTAGCCATACGAGTGGTACGGCGGTTTGACCTTGAGCGTTTTCGTCTCCTTCACGATCTCCTGGATCGGGTGCCGTTCCTCAGACCAATCCCAGAACCAGTAGCCGTGGACCCACGGGTCTTTTTCGGCGGCCCAGGCAAGCACGCGCTCGTCGTCGAACTGGAAATTCCCGACTTTATCGCCCTTGGTCCCGCGCACATCCACCGGTTCGTTCACGTCCACGCCGGTGATTTTCAGAAACCCCTCGTTCGGGTAGCGCGAAATTTGCATCGGCTCCCCGTCGAAGAAAAGCTCCAGCCCTCCGCCCTTCGGCGAGCCGAAATTTTCCACGCCCGAGGCCTTCAGATCGACCTGAATGACTTTTCCGCGCGAGGCTTCGGGGAGACGCGCCAGAACCGCTTCGTCCGTCACGACTTTCCAGTCGTTCAGGTACTTCCCGGCGCACAGGCAAACTCTTTTGCCCGGCTCGGCTTTCCACGTGATGCGTTTCCCTTCCTCGCCCGAATCGCTTGAGCCGAGTTCAAACGGCCGGGTCAGCTCGTAGCGGCCTTTCAGCACCACCACCGTGTACGGCTTCGAGTCCAAAACGGAAGCGCTCCGCACGGCATCGCGGGCCTTTTCGAGCGTCGCGAACGGGCCGTCAGTCCGGTCCGCATTGGGGGCGGAAAGTTTGCCGCTCCACGAGTCATTTCCAGAGAGCGAGACGAAAAAATCGCCGGTTTTCTCTTTGCGAGCGTCGTCGAGGGCGGCGTTCTGCGCAAAGGCGGTCAAAGCGGCGGTCAGCGTCAGGAACGCAACGAGAAGGAGGGAGGGGATTCGCATAATTTTAAAGGATCAAAAAGAAGACTGATTTCAAGGTCCCCTCTCAGAGGGGGCCGTCAGCGAAGCTGGCTGGGGGAGTTAAAGCGGGAACATGCCCTCAACTCCCCCCGGCGCTTCGCGCCACCCCCCTCAAAGAGGGAGGCTTCCATTAACGCACGATCACTTTCACCGTCGCGGCGGCGGCTTTCGCACGGTCACGCAGGACGTTCAGGTCCGTGCCCAGTTCGTCGTACGTGACGGCCACGCCCATGCGGCGCTTTTTGCGGGTGGACGGCTTGCCGAAGATCCGGATGTACGTGTTCTTGAACTGGACCGCCTCTTCCACGCCTTCGTACTCCGGCGGGTTCGGACTCGCTTCCGGGGCCGGGATCACTGCAGAGGCACCGGCTTTCAGAAGCTGGATCTCCGTGATCGGGAGACCAAGAACCGCGTAAAGATGAAGCTCAAACTCGCTGAGGTTCTGCGTGTTGGCGAGCGTGACCATTCCCGTGTCGTGCGGACGCGGGGAGAGTTCCGAGAAGTAAACGCCTTTTTCGTTCGAGATGAAGAACTCCACGCCCCAAATGCCCGTTCCGGTCAGAGCGCGCGTCACTTTGTCAGCCATTTCCTGGGCTTTGGCGAGGTGTTCCGGCTTCATCGGCATCGGCTGGAAACTTTCCTGGTAGTCGCCGCCCTTCTGCACGTGACCAACCGGCGGGCAGAAGAGGGTTTTACCGCTGCGCTGGGTGACGGTCAGAAGCGTAATTTCATAGTCGAACGGAATGAATTCTTCCACGATCATTTCCACAATATCGCCGCGGCTGCCGGAAATGCCGTACTCCCACGCGGCATCGACGCCTTCCGGCCCTTCGATCTTCGACTGGCCTTTTCCCGACGATGACATCAAGGGCTTCACGATGCACGGGAAACCGATCTCCTTCACGGCGGCGTCGAATTCCTCCTTCGTTTTGGCGTAGCGGTAATTGGCGGTCTGGAGTTTCAGCTCGTCGTGGGCCAAATCACGGATCGCGCGGCGGTTCATGGTGAAGTTCACCGCCCGGGCGCTCGGGATCACGCGCACGCCCTGCTTTTCGAACTCGTACAAACGCTCGGTACGAATGGCCTCGATCTCCGGGACGATGATGTCAGGCTGGTGCTTTTTGACTGCGGCTTCGAGCGCGTCGCCGTCGAGCATACTGAAAACCTCGCACTCATCGGCGACCTGCATGGCCGGGGCCCCCGCATAAGAATCACAAGCGATGACGTACTGCCCCATCCGTTGGGCCGCGATGACGAATTCTTTACCCAGTTCGCCTGAACCGAGAAGAAGGATTTTGTGAATCATGGAATACTCTCCGTAAAAAATCCGATTCAAAAGGAAAAAGTTTCAATCTATTTTAACCTGAAATCCCTGAAAAGGAAGGGGGGAGGAAAAAATAAATAAAAAAATTGCAAAATTAGCAGGTTAAATATTGACTCTTTTAAATGTTTTATGTAGAATAACGTTGAATTTTTTGATCTTGAGAGTTTGGCTGGACGCTAAACGCTCGATTTTTTCCTCTTTTTACGAAAGGCTCCCGCAAATGGCCGTCACCGAAACTACTACTCAATCCTGGTTTTCCCGTCTGGGTGACTCATTCAAAGGAATCGTAACTGGTTTGATTCTCGTCGTCGCTTCCGTCGTGCTGCTGTTCTGGAATGAAGGACGCACCCTTCACCGTTATCAGGACCTGGCAGGGGCTGCCGAGGCGTGTGTCCCGGTAACTATTGACTCGGTAAATCCCGAAAATAATGGCAAACCCGTTTATTTGACCGGCGAGATGAAAACTGAAGAAGTTCTTACCGACTCGGCTTTTCCGGCCGTTTCCGTAAACGGGCTTAAACTTCGCCGCACGGTGGAAATGTACCAGTGGCAGGAAAATGAATCCACTAAAACCCAGAAAAAAATCGGCGGCAGTGAAGAAACCGTAACGACGTACAGTTACTCGAAAGTTTGGTCCGAGCAGCCGATCGACTCCTCAAGTTTCAAAGAAGCCGGGCACGACAATCCGGCGTCGATGGATCTGGAATCCGAAGAAAACGACGCTACAACTGCCACGATTGGCGTCTTCAACGCTGCGGCCCTCATTCCCCTCAAAAACGACTCGAAGACGTTCGTCGTGAAAACGCCGGAAGAAAAAGCCAAAGAAGCCACCGCTGCTGAAAACGCCGCTCCGGTCGAAGACTCCGCTCCGGCTCCTGCTGAAAATGCCTCTCCCGCCGAAGAAAAACCCGCGGAATCCACCGCTACGGCTGGAACTGAGGAAACCGTATCCGCCGCACCTGCCGAAGTGACCGTTGAGGAAGCGGTCGAGGCTCCGGCAGAAGTCAAAGCTGAAGAAACCGTCGAAACTCCGGCAGAAGTCAAGGCTGAAGAAAAGACCGAGGCGAAAACCGAAACCAAAGACGCTGACCTTCCGGAAGGATTTCAGTATTTCAATAAGGGTTACTACCGCGGCAAGAACCCTGCCATTCCGGAAATTGGCGACTTGAAAGTCTCATTCGAGTATGTTCCGAACGGAAACGTGAGCGTAGTCGCCGGTCAACAGGATGACCAACTGATCGAATGGCAATCGAAAAACGGAACGGTTGTTCTTCTGAAACCTGGAACCATCGCGCAGGATAAGATGTTCGCAGACGCCCAGCAGGCTAACAAAACGATGGGCTGGATCCTTCGTGGTATCGGCGCGTTTTTGATGTTCATCGGTTTCAATATGATTTTCAAGCCGCTCTCCGTGATTGCGGATGTTCTGCCGATTCTTGGAAATCTGGTCGGAGGCGCAACAGGCATCGTGGCGTTCATTCTGGCGCTTTCCGGGTCCTGCCTCACGATCGGTATCGCCTGGCTCTACTACCGCCCGTTAATTGGAGTTCCCCTCGTGATCGCCGCAATCCTTTTGTTCTTTTGGGCATTTGCTTTCGGCAAGAAAAAGAACTAACCTTGCGCCTGATTAAAGGCTGAATCAACGTTGATTTCAGAAAGTTTTTGAGCGAGGCCGGTCCGAATAGGCCCCTCCTCAAAAACTTTTTTAATTTCCCTGAGACAAAATCAGTTTAAATAGATCTCACACGTTTTGAAATCGATCTCCCAGTTCCCATCCTGGCTGAATTCCCAGAGGTACTCTTCCCACCGGGCACTCCACCATTCCTCAAAATTTTTCTGAGTCTCTGCCATATCAGCAAGTACCCGTTCATACAGCGCGGCGTTTTGGTTCGGATCAACGGTCGGAAAGAGTTCTTTCAGCGCGTTCAGACGCTCAAAGATTTTCTGGATCTCATCCCGTTCTTCCGATGTGACTTTTCCAACGACTTTTCGGTTTTCCATTTTATCCCTCGTTTGAATTTTCAGGAAAAAAGGGAGTAATGGGGGATCATATCATCTCCCAAAACTCCCATTTTCAACATAGGCGCGTTTTGCCGTTTGTTAGAATCGTCAATTAACCGTGGATCCGTTTCCAGGCTTTCATGGATTCATCAGCGGCGACCAGACGGTCAACGCCGGCTTCGTATTCAAGCGTGTAGGCTTCCACTCCACCGATGGTTTCAAGAAGTTCAAACACAAGCGGCCAATCCACGCGGCCCTTGGGATCGCCGAGAACCAGTCCGTCGCTTTCCTTGACGTGCACCGTCTTGGAGCGGCCGGGGTACTTTTTGATGAGCTTCGCGTAGTCGGCGCCTTTGTTGCAGCAGTGACCCAGGTCGATCTGCATGATGACGTCCTGGCACGAGTTGTCGGCGAAAACTTCCCAGCTGGAACGGCCGTCTTCCGTGATGATATTGAAGTCCGGCTGATGCGCGTGGTAACCGACGTACATGCCCGCCTCACGAGCGATCGCGGAGGCTTCGGTGAACTTTTTGCCTGCTTCTGCCCAGCCTTCAGCGCCGTCATTGTGCATGCCCGGGCAAATGATGTACTTCGCGCCGAGGATCTGGTGGTCCTCAATGGTCTTCTTCAGATTGTCAAGATTATCGATTCCGCCGCGGCCCGTGTGGGTTCCAAAGCAGATGAGGCCGTATTTGTCCTGCAGCTTGCGCAGTTCTTCGACCGGACGGGGGTAACCGGCGTAATCAACGCCTTTGTAGCCCATTTCGGCCACTTTGGCAAGCGTACCTTCGGGGTCTTTGCCGAAATAACCGCCCACAGTGTACATCTGGAGGTAGAGCGGCTTGGTTTTATCGGGGTCGTACGCTTTGACCTGGATGCCGGAGGCGACCACTGCGGCAGCTCCGAGACCCATTTTCATGAAATCACGGCGAGAAAGAGTCATTTTTAATCTCCTCAAAAGGTTTGGGGTAAAAGGGGTGGAAGACGAAATTACAGAACATCTTCCCGTTCAATTTTACCTATTATAAACTTTTTTTTACCCTTTTTCAAGGACCACGGGGAAAATTTTCCCAAGTTTTCGCAAATATTTTCAAGATTTTTATTCAGCCCCCTATAAAAAAACGGGATTGCGTGTATAATGATAAAGAATGAATAATGAATAGTAATAACGAATAATGAGGGGAATCTTTTTCACAGGTTCAACCCCTTTCCTCAAACCGAGAAATCGCGGGGCGCACTTTTTTTCATTTCATTATTCGTTATTCGTTATTCATTATTCGTTTTATCAATTTCCTCCCCTCATCATTCACAGGAAAAACCGCTTATGGCTGAAGTCGTCGTTGAAACAAGAAACCTGACCAAAATATACCGCGATTTTTGGGGAAGACGCAAGGTTCACGCTCTAAAATCTCTCGATCTGGAAATCAATCAGGGCGAAATCTTCGGTTTGCTCGGTCCTAACGGCTCTGGAAAGACTACCACGATCAAGCTCCTCCTTGGCCTTCTTTTCCCGAGTGAAGGTGAAGCGCTCATTTTCGGCAAAAACGCTTCCGATGTACGCCGAAATGAAAGAATTGGCTACCTGCCGGAAGAATCCTATCTCTATAAATTCCTGAATGCCGAGGAAACCCTCGATTTTTACGGCAAGCTGTTCCACATCCCCGCGGCGGTGCGCCGTCAGAGGGCGAACGACCTGCTGGAAATGGTTGGCCTGACATACGCCAAAAAACGCCAGCTCAAAGAATACTCGAAAGGTATGGTTCGCCGTGTAGGTCTGGCCCAGGCATTAATTAATGACCCCGACGTCGTCATTCTGGACGAACCCACCTCCGGTCTTGACCCGATCGGAACACGCGACATGAAAGACCTGATCCTGGACCTGAAGAAGCAGGGGAAAACGGTTCTGATGTGCAGTCACCTGCTGGCCGACGTACAGGACGTGTGCGACCGAATCGGGATCCTGTTCCAGGGCGAGCTGAAAGAGATCGGCCGAGTGGATACGCTCTTGACCGTGAAGGACACGACGGACATTCAAACCAGCACCCTGCCCGAGGCGGCGATCGATGAGATTCGCGAGGTCGTAAAAAAGTACGGCGGAGAAGTAAAATCCATCGGAAACACGCGCACAACCCTCGAAGACCTGTTCCTGCGCATCGTCGAAGAGAGCAAGCAGCACCCCGGCCGCCGCGCTCATGGAGGTGACTCGAATGGTAATTGAGGAAAATGTTCCGAGTATTTTTGAGTGGTTTCCCAAAGCTGCGCTGGATTGGGCGATCCTCGTCCTGATTTTCTTCCTGCTGCTCGGGTTCCTGGGAATGCTTTTTTCGGGTCTGCGCCTTGGGCCGGCCAATGCGTTTAAACTCGTGATGAAAACCGCGAGTCAAACGATTCGGGACATTTTTTCCGTTTCGTTCAGGACGATCTGGACTCTCGGTTCCTTAACGTTCAAAGAAGCCCTTCGACGAAAAATCGTCGTGGTTTTCATCATTTTTGTCCTGATCGTGCTTTTTGCGGGAATGTTCCTTGACCCGACCAGCCCACATCCGGCTCAACTGTATGTGGATTTCATTTTCAGCACGACCGCCTACCTCACGATCGGGCTGATGCTCCTTTTGACGGCTTTCAGCCTTCCTGCCGATTTCAAGAATAAAACCATTCACACGGTGGTCACGAAACCGGTCCTCATCTCGGAAATCATTCTGGGGCGCGTGCTTGGTTTTGTGCTGCTAGGCACGATGCTTCTGGTCCCGATGGGGCTGGTGAGCTACGGGTTCGTGATCCGCAGCCAGGCGCATACGCACACGGTCCCAGACGGTCTGACGCAAGACAAAACCAACCCGGCACTGGAACGGGGTGTGACCTCTAACGAGCGGGAACACCGCCACGAGATCGTTTTCGACAAAGAAAACCAGGTCGTACATCTCACTCCAACGCACGACCACACGCACGAGATCACAGTCCGTGAAGGAAAGGACGGAGAGCGGCATTTTACGCTCAGCCAGCCGGTTGACATGTATAAAGCCCGCGTCGTTCAGTACGGCGAGATCGGCTACCTGGACCAGAAAGGGATCGTTTCCTCGAAGGGCGTAAACGTCGGCGACGAGTGGGAGTACCGCAGTTTCATCGCCGGGAACACCGATGCGGCCTTCATCTGGCAGTTCGAAAACATCACCCCCGCCTCGCTGGTGGACGACGCCCTCCAGTTTGAGTTCACGCAGGAAGTTTTCCGCACGCACAAAGGGATCATCTCCCGCCAGATCATCGGAGCATTCTATATCCGTAACCCGGAAACGGGCCTGATGCTCGAAGTGGAGATTTTCCAGTCGAAAGAAGGCGGTACCTCCGTCTTCCGTGTTCCCCGAACCATTAATATCAGTGCGGACAAGATGAACCTGAAATCCTCCCAGCGGAATCCAAACGGGACAAGCGGCTCACGGGCCAGTGCCGTTTCCGTGCAAATCGCGCGGCAGGGCGGCGAGCTTCAGTCCTACCCGCCGGAGGATAAACTGAATATCGGCGGCGCGAACCGTGCCGAGTTTGACCTTTTCAAAGACTTCGTCGCTCCGCAGTCCAGCATGTTCGATGACAAAGGCCGTGAGATCGTGCGGCAAAATGTGATCGAAGTCTGGGTCAAATGCCTTGAACGCGGTCAGTACTTCGGAGCGGCCAAACCCGATATGTATCTGCGGCGCTCGGACGCCTCGTTCGCGTGGAACTTCTTCAAAGGGTACATGGGGATTTGGTTCCAGATGGTCATGATTTCGATGTACGGCGTGATTTTCAGTACGTTCCTCTCGACTCCCGTAACGGTCCTGGCAACGTTTTTCGTTGCGCTTGGTGGTTACTTCCACCGATTCGTGGCGGCGATGGGAGCGCAAAACGTTGAAGGGGGCGGCCCTTTTGAAGCGGCCATCCGCCTGTTCCGGCAAGACAATATGACGATCGACCTCGACATGAACGCGGGTGAGACCATCCTCGCGAAAATGTTTGATACCGTGTTCCATACGTTCATCCGGTTCCTCTCAAATCTTGTCCCTGCGTTCGATTCGTTCGACACTTCGGCCTATGTGGCGCAGGGGTTCAATATTTCGTTCAATACCGTATTGATAAACCTTTGTACAGTACTGGGTTACGCGGTACCACTTTACGTTTTGGGTTATATCTGCCTGAAAATGAGGGAAATCGAGCGGTAACAGGCGCACCTCGCCTCCGGTTTGGGTTTCCTGGTTTCCTACGAACAAAAAGAGGTTTTTAATGAATAAGAAGAATAAAAACAACCAACTCACTTTTTACCTGATCCTGGCTTTAAGCGCCATCTTCATTTTGATCGCCTTCTACTATGAAGGCCGCGCGACCGAACGTTTCGGCGAGGGGCACGACGAACATTTGAAATCATTCAAGGACGCGGTAGAAAACGCGATCCCGCCCCAGGTCGGTGTTTGGTTTTCCGATAAAAACGAAGATCAGATCGGAATCGAAAACGAACTGATCCGCCGGGTCGCAGGCGCCGATGGGGCGTTGGGGCGTCACTACCGCGGTTCTTTCGACCACCCGGACGTTCATATTAATATTACGTGCGGTTACAGCCGAAATGTCGGCGCCCACACGCCAGACGTTTGTTTCACGGGAAGCGGAAGTGTTCAGGAAACACCCGTCGAAACATTTACCGTGGATTATCAGACCGCTATTCCGGATCCAACTGACCCGAAGAAAACCGTATTGCAAGACCGGACCGCCATGTTCAAGACGGCCATTTTCAGCGATGCCACATCGCACTACAAGCAGCGGGTTTTCTGGGGCTGGAAAGGCGTTGGAACAGGCTGGGTCGCGCCGCGTTTCCCGCGTATGAAATGGAACTCGAATGAACCGATCTGCAAAATGTACGTCAGTATCCTGGAGGACAACGGATACAGCAAGCAAACAGTGGATACTTTAAAAGTCGCAGAAGAGTTTATGAAGCTTTTCCTGCCGGAACTCGACAAAATCCTCACCGGTACATACGTCCTGCCGGAAGGAATGCGCGTGATCAATGATGATAACACCAAAGAAAATGATTCCACAGAAAACGTGAATGTGAACCCAACAAAAGAAGAGGACGAATTTGATCTTTCCGCACCTGCGCCTGCAATTTCTGAAACACCCGTGACCGGGGAATCTTCCGATGACCTGGAAGTAAAATCAGAAGAGCCAAAGCCCAAGGATAATTCAGGTGACGAGGACGATCCGTTCGCGCTTTAAAATTTGACGATCGGAAATTGGAAAATGGGAATCGAAAAATATATAAAACGTGTAAAAAACTGGACTCTGACCGATGTTATGACGCATTTGCCCGTTGCGATGAGCAAGGCGGGTAACCTCGGTCAATACGTCCAGGAGTTCAAGGAGCTTTTGTCGCTTCTTCAGGATTATTCGACCGGGAAATACCGTGCGATCTCCACATCAACCCTCTCGTTGGTGATTTTTGCCGTGGCGTACGTCATTTTGCCAGTCGATTGCGTCCCGGATTTCCTGCCAGTGCTGGGATTCGGTGACGATTTGGCATTTTTGGCCGCCGTCCTTTGCAAAGTTCACGGCGAGCTTGATGCGTATAAAACGTGGAAGGAAAGCGAGAATAATCCTTCGAACCCAGTCCGAACTGCGCGGGGACGATGCTGAAAATGTTGTCCCCGTAAATTACCATGCTCTTTTTTCGTAGATCGCCAGCGCATGCAGTGCGGCCATGACTCCTTCCAGTTCTTTGCCCGAGGCGTTTCCGGGATCCCAGTAGGTCAGTTGGTACTCCAAAAGTTCTGCCACAATTTTGACCGCTTTGAAAATTCGTTCGTCTTTCAATTCCCTTTTCGGTGTCACAGCAACGAGCCAGCGCAGAATGTGCCCGCTCGCTTCCAGCATCTCTGTAGGCTGGTTTGGAGTCACGCCCTTCATTTCAAAGTATTTCGGATGCCACACGCCAATTTCGTTCTGAAGGTCCAGAACAAATTTTTTGTAGCTTTCCATAAAATTATCTGCGCGTTTGTATTCCCCGGTAATGGCCTCGTCTCCAAGCTTCATTTTCCGGCACCGAATCGCGCAGAGAAGGCCGAGAAGCTGATTCACCGCGCTGGAATCATCCAGCTTCGCATCACGATCAAGCTCATTTTTGACGATACGTTCCAGCGTCCACTTTTCCCCGTCATTCGCCTCCCATTCAGCGTCCGGCTCCAGATAGTACGAAAGGCCGATGAGGGTCAAAGAAAGGTCGCGCCCCCAGCGACAGTTTTTCTGTTCAAACTCAACGAGGTTTCGTATCTCAAAATTCTTTTTTCCTTTGGGTATCTCCGGAGAGTTGGTTTCGACATCCATTTCCGGTTCTTTTTTGGTCCCGGAATCAGATGTCTTGGCCCCTCCGGCAGGGAACCGGTAATCGATCGGCACCCTTGCGATAGCCATTGCGGCAAGTAACTGGCCCGAATATTGCTGAATTCCATATCCCAGACGCGGCATCAGTTTTTCCGTGCTTCCGGTAAACGCAACGCTGTCTTTCATCGGAATGTTCCAGCAGAGTGCGCCGATAGCGTTGATACGAGTATTATCCTCACGATGTCCCAGAAATATCTCTGCCTCGCAGCCGTATGGCATAACATAAAAAATAATGTCATTCGGGCTGTTTTCGGCCGTGCTCAATCCAATGTGTTGGTAAGTTTTCAGGATCGTTTGAATTTTACCTCTCAAATCCTCCATCTCCTCTGTGGAGACCGTCAGAATTTCCGGTTCGCTCGTATCTTCCACTTCCAACGGGATTTCCAGATCGGTTTCCTGTTCTATTTCCAGCACATTCGACGTTTTAGACTCTTCAGATTTTTCCATTTCCTCCGAATCTTCCAGGATGGAGTGTTCTCCCTCGTCCTCATCGTTCACTTCCGGAAAATCTTCCAGTTTGGCCCTTGAGTCTTCTGTTTTCTTTTCGTCAGGCGATTCCAAATCCGGTACCGGGAGCAGATCGTCGTTGACCTGTTCCCCGAAATCATTTTCCGATCGAGGAACATTAAACTCCTGAGGCAGATCCAGATCGAATTCATCTCCAGTATCCGCGAAAAGGCCCTGCAATCCCAGGCAACAGAAAACCGCAACCCCCACGAAAACGCCAATTTTGATAAAACCTTTATTCATTTTTGTTTTCCTGCCTTTCCCGGTTTCTCAGGTTTTTCGATTCCCAGAATCCTGATTTCTGACACGCCGGGCGTTTGAGGGGATTTCTCCTTGATGACGTGCAATACATAATCGTCGTGAAACGTTGCCGTAAGGACAGGGTTGCCTTCGTACTCCTGCAACAAATACGTACGGTCCCCGGGGTGAAATATCCCGTCAAGTTGCCCTGGGATAAACAATTCGGAAAGGATGGAACCATCGGAGTTCAGAGTGACAGCGCCTTGAGGGTTCTTTTTCAGCCAGACAAAAATCGATTCCAGTTTCCGCAAATCCTCAGCCGACGCGGTTTGGGGGTCTTCTTTCGGTAATTCCTTGGGCGTGGCCGATGAATTTTCTGTTGGATCTTTGCCAAATTCCTGAATCTTCACTCCAGAGACGTACCGCCCGGCAGTGGGATCCGCCTGAGGAAACGAAAAACTTGGAACATCTTGTCCCTGTTGGCTGCGTCCCGCCAATTTCAGGACACGAGCCATTTCGAGAAATGCGGTTTTCCAGCTTTCATCCAGACCAATTTTAGGAAGTGATCCATCCGATGTTTCCGCGTTCAAGACCTGGGCTTCCGGGATCCAGAAAACCCGAACTGGCTCTCCTGCCGAAATGGAAGTCAAGGAGTTCTGCCAGTTCGCAAAGGTGTCGTACGGGGCATTCGATTCGATTTTATTGAAAAATCTCCGCAGCATTTCCTGGGAATTGTTCTGATTTTCCCGGGTTTTGGCGTCTAAATCGGCCAGTAAACGACTCCCTCCCAATTCCTGTAAAGACTCGTATCCTATCGAGTACATCTGCGCTAGTTGTGCCCAAAATGGGAAAAAAATCCTTCCGTCATTTGAAGTCAGGCAATAACGTACGACCGAAACAGCCGTCTGACCATGGGCGTCCTCAGGGGAATTTACCAACCTGAAAAACTGGGATTGCAAATTTTCGTTTCCTCGGGAGGGCGCTGCCTCCTGACCGGCAAAAACGTCCGCCAGGCCGTTCTGGAGCCATTGAGGGAAAATCCTGTTTTCCTGACCATCGTTGAGTGTCGTATAAAAGATTTCCCGACGTAAATTCCTGCGCATACCCAAACGGGAAAATTCCTGCGCATTTTCTGCCGTGATTATTAATACTGTCTCATTTTCTATGAAAGAAAGTTGACAGGAACTCACGTGATAGGGTGAATTTTCAGGATTCAGTACCTGCATTCGGATTTGTTCACCAGAGAATTCGGGGGTCAGCACCTTCCCCGATTGCTGATCACGAGACGGGATCAAGGATAAATCTCTGGAATTCGAAGATGTAAAAAAAGGCTTGCGCCAAAGCGAGGCAACCAACTCGGATTCAAAGCGGGTTTCTTCCGCCAACTGAATGATTTTCACAAGTTCCGACTCGCGCTGTTGCCAATAGGGATCTGTTTCGATGAAAAAGTGCGTACTTTCCAAAAGGCAGCCAAGTCTGTCGCTTTTCTGGATTTGGCTGCGAAATTCGGAAATTTTCCGGGCGAGTACTTCCTCTGGAAGAATAGGCGCTGCGGCTTTACGGACCAGAGGAATTTCAACTTCACCCACTCGAAGCGGTTTGAAAAAACCAACATCTTCGCTGGTTTTCGCCTTATTATTTCCTTCCTGAGTTTTTTTGGGGTCGGAGGGTTGATCGGATTTTTCGGGCGTTTTCGTTTGAACGCTCTCTTCAAAATCCGAAATCACTTCCTCGGAAATTTCCATCATTGCCGGTTCAGCCGCAGGGGAGTCTGTATTTGCCATAAGGACCCCGCCTCCAAGAAAAACGAGTATGCCCAACCATTGGGAAACTTTGCTTTTTATAAAATTGTACACCATACGGCTCTCGCGAAGGGACTATCTTAAAAAACCTGGATAGTCGTTTTTTTGTTTTTTTCCAGAAAAATACTCCTGATTATTTTACCCGAAAATCCCGAAAACGAAAATTCCAATTTTAGAAAAAAGGGGAGATTTGATCAAGTTTTACGAAAAAAATTGGGGGATGGTTATTTTCCATCATAACTTATCCCTTCGTTTGATCGGCCAATCGTTAAATTTTAAAAAATCGTTAAACTTATCCCATTTTATGTAATCAGAACACCTAAAACTGGTCGATAAAATGAATAACGTCCGAACAGAGATTTTCTGTCAGGGCCTCCCTGAAGACGTTTCAACCTGATTAAAAGCAATTTTCAGCCCGATATTTGACCCAAAACCAGTAAAAAATCGGAAACACAATGAAAAACCTTCAGAATTTCAATTCGTTTTTTGGTGGAAATCGTGAAGAGACCCACGAAGATTTGAGACTGAATTTAAACCGGCCGCAGTTCTTCGCAAACCTTTTTCACGCCGATTACAACGAAATATTGAGTACTTTTTCCATTCCGGTTTTAGTCATCATCCTTTCGATTCTCCTTGCTCATACGGCAAAAGGTCAGAATGGCTCACGTTTAAGCGATTATTTTGAAAACAGCCAGGACCCGGTGGAATCGTATTCTGTTCCTCCGCGCATGGGGTCGGCGTTTTCAAATACCCAGGCGAATTCCATCCCGACACCTCAAGCGGAAACCATGGTCCAAAAGGAACAAACCCCTGTGCCGGGATCCAACCCTGTCCAGACCTCTGAACCGGCAGTACGCACGTATGCCCTGCCCTCCGGAGGTATGGTTCGTGAGTACCGCGGTGAGGGAGGAATGTTGATTCGTGAAAATCACTGGTCTGATTCTCCGGCCGATTGGCAGGCGAATACCCAGGATCAGGCCGCCCGTGAGCAGGCCATTCGGGAAGAAGTCGCACGTGAATTTGCGGAGCGTGCCGCCAAAGAGCAGAAATCCCAATTCTCTGCCGTGCCCGCTTCCATTTCCCTGGATGATGAACCTGAGAAGGCCGAAACGAAGACGGAGCCGAACGCCAAAACCACGGTTTCCTCACAGTCTGAGCGTGGACTGAAAACCTGGAATACGTCTGGACTGATCCCGCAAAATTGGTCTGATAACGAAGAAATCGCCTGCGAGGACCAGATGGCTCTCCCCGCTCCGCCGGCTTTGATTGAATCACCTTTTGAAAATCAGAAGTCCGTTACACGTGAAACCCTGGCTTCGGCTCAGACTCCGGCTTCGGCCGAAACGGAAATGTTCGAAATACAGACCCCCGCTCAATCCAACGAGCTGGTCCCGCCTTCGGAAATGACTGCTTTCACGAACGACATCAAAACCGCGATTTACAATCAGAAGTACGAGACCGCAGTCAACGCGATTCAGGAAACGAACGAACCGATTCAGTCCTTCACGATGGAACCAATTTCGAGAAAAGACGTGGAGGAGGGCTGGAAAGTCGCTCCCAAACAGAATATTCAGCAGGTCAGTCACGTGGAAATGCAGCCGGAACCCCTCGGAAAAGCCAATCCTGCGGCAGGCTCGGGGATGAAGCGTCTGGCCGCCCCGCGCAAGGGAAACCACGAAAAAACGGCTTCCTCCCAGAAACGTTTCCAGATTGAAGTTTCGGAAAAAGCGCTTGGCGAGATCATCTCCGCCGGCGAAAAAGCACCGGTCATTTCCGCAGCGGAAAACACGATCGAAGCCGAAAACAACGAGATCCCGGCCACGGTGGAAATGAATCAAAGCGTGGAACTTCCTGAGTCCGAAAAGACGGAAATCGCTGAAAACGTCCCGGAGAAAAAAGTGAAGCAAACGCTCAACATTTTCGATTTTGGGATCGAGGACATGCAGGTCTTCAAAGAAAACGAAGACTTTTCCTCCGAGAAGACCGACGTGGACGCCAATTTGAACGATCCCTTCTCCTCCTCTTCAATGTGCTGCGTGGAAGAGGAAAACGAAAACGGAGAGGTCATTTCGGTTTCCGAATCCACTTCGACGATTTCCGCGATTTATTATGAATCGTGCAAAAACCGCAGTTCGGTGAGAACCATTTCGTATGAGAATAAAGACAAGGCCCCGGCAAAAGACCCCAAGTCGGGCTGGAAAGTCGTGGACAATGAGGAAGAAGAGGAATCCAACGAGCCGTTAGATCTGGATATTTTGCTCCTTCCGCCCGATGAATTCGAGGCGAAAAGCATGAACGAGATGCACCAGGAAGCCAAAGAAATGGTGAATTCCAGGCCCGCACTCACCGATTTTGCCACGGGGAAAGAATTCCCCTCTGCCGGTGACGCCTTAAACACGGATTCACTTCCTGAAGTTCCGAACGATTCGATGCCTCAGGATTCGATTTCTCGTAATTCGATTTCCCGGGAAAATTCAATGGCCCTGCCGCCGGTTCCCTCGCAGAATGAAGAAGAAACCGAACCGGCTCTGAACTTCGCGGGTTTGAAAGCTGAAGCTGAAAAAACCCTTCCTCCGGAAAACGACGTGGAACCCAACCTTCCCAATGAAGTTTCCGAACAGCCCGCCCCGCTCCTTGATCAGGACGAGGTACTCCCACCACCGGCTGAGACAGAACTGGCAGACGAGCATGGTCCTGAACTGAATACCGAGCCGGAAATCAGTGACGAGCATGGCCCCGAACTGAACACCGAGCCGGAAATCAGCAGCAACCAGGAACCTGAACTGAAAGCCGAAGAGAAACCGGAACCAAAAGCCGAGACGAAAATCGAGGCAAAAATTGATGCCGAGCCGGTAGCTAACAAGGTCGCCGACCAGGTTTCCGGTCAAATCGCGGATCAAATTGCCGATCGGATTGCTGACCAGGTTGTGGAACGAACGGTAGATGAAGTCATGAAACGGATGAAAGATCGTTTGGATACGGAAACAGAGGTTCAAAAAACCGACTTCGAGGAAGTCATGATTTCCCGGATCAGGAATCAGATCGAAATGAACCAGAAACCCCAGACCGATCCCTCAGAAAATCCATCCGAAACATCGACCGTGGCAGTCGCACCGAACAAACTGGCGCCCCCCGTCAGAGCGAAAGCACCTCAAATGGAGAATCTGGAGGAAGTGGAGTCACTGAATTCCCTCTCCTCCGAAGAAGAAGCTGAACAAAAGCAAATCGCGGCAGAACCGGTCGCTCCCATGATTCAGGAACCGAGCGCCACGATCGGAACTCAGGTTCAGGAACCTGCGCCCCTGGACACACTTGAAGCGCCTAAAGCCGAGCCAAAAGAAGCTCCAGGTTTCGTGAAACTTTCCGGGCGCCGTAAGAACAGACAAACCGTAGAAGCTCCGAAAACCACGGCTTCAACGACACCAGCGGCTCAGCCCGCTCCGGCAGCTCAGCCCGTTCCG
>JAUMVK010000042.1:0-1712 GCA_030530205.1 Thermoguttaceae bacterium
AGCCGCTCCTGCTGTTGAAGAAGCCACTACTGCTTCGGAAAGTACCTCAGCCACAGAAGAAACTGGACTGGATCCCCACGCGGGACACAATCACGCCCCAGGCGAAGCCTGTGAACACGATCACGATCATGAAGGCCATCACCACCACGACGGCGAATGCTGCGATGACTGCCATGAACACGCGCACGGAACTCCGGTTCTTCCTCCGTACTTTATGACGATCCCGTTCGTTCTGCTTCTGCTGGCGATTGCGGTCCTTCCGCTGATTCCAGCTACGGAAGAATGGTGGGAAAGTAACCTGCACCGCTTCTACGTCGCGGCGTTCCTCGGGATCATCACGCTGATCTACTACGGTTTCTTCCACGAAGGCGTTTTGGCCTCGCACTGGCACGGGCTTTCCGCGGACCATTTCTGCGAAGCGACCTCCGGCGCGCGTATGTGGACGATCTTCGCGAACGCGATTTTCGACGAGTTCATCCCGTTCATCGTTTTGCTCTTCGCGCTGTTCACGATCGCCGGCGGCATCCGCGTTGAAGGAAACCTCAAGGCGAAACCGCTCACTAACACGATTTTCATCGCGATCGGCACGTTCCTGGCGAGCTTCATCGGCACGACCGGCGCCGCCATGCTTCTGATCCGCCCGCTGCTCGAAACGAACAAAGAGCGTAAACACAAAGTTCACACGGTCATTTTCTTCATCTTTGCCGTCTGCAACTGCGGTGGCTGCCTCCTTCCGACGGGTGACCCGCCGCTCTTCCTCGGCTACCTCGCGGGAGTCGGTTTCACGTGGACTATGTGTCTGTGGAAAGAATGGCTCTTCACGAACGTTCTGTTGCTGATCGTTTACTTCCTTTGGGATGCTCTCATTGCGTACCCGAGAGAAACCGGCCTCGACATCGCGATCGACGACGTGGACGCTGGAAAACTCAAGTTCCTCGGCCTGTTCCCGAACGTTCCGCTGCTGATCTGCGTCATTCTGGCCGTCGCCATGCTTGACCCGTCCAAAGCCGTCCCGGGCACCGAGTGGCACGCCCCGATGTATCTGCGCGAAATCGTCCAGCTCGGTCTGGTCTGGATCTCGCTGGTCTGCGGCAACACCCAGGTCCGTCTGAACAACCGGTTCAACTTCGGCGCCATCACCGAAGTCGCGGCCCTGTTCTTCGGCATCTTCATCTGCATGCAGGTCCCGCTCCAGATCCTGAACGAAAAAGGCGGCGAGCTCGGCATGGGCGTCGATAATACGAAGTCGTTCTTCTGGGCGACCGGTTCGCTCTCTTCGGTCCTCGACAATGCGCCGACGTACGTCGTGTTCAGCACGGTCGGCAAGACCGCGACGAGTGACGCCGAAAAGGCCGGCAAGCTCGTGACTTTCGCCGAAGAAGCCACGCCGGAAGTGAAAGCCGCCGCGAAACAGAAGGCTGACGAGCTGAAGATCGAGGCCATTTCGACCGAGGCGGGCTGCGCGAGCAAGCTGCTCGTGGCCGTCTCGCTGGGCGCCGTGTTTATGGGGGCCATGACCTACATCGGCAACGGCCCGAACTTCATGGTGAAGGCCATCGCAGAAGAAGAAGGCGTCAAGATGCCGAGCTTCTTCGGCTACATGGTTTACAGCCTCGGGATCCTCTTCCCGATCCTGCTCGCCATGACTTTCATTTTCCTGTAATGAATAACGAATAATGAATAACGAATAATGAGGAGGTCGAACTCTATCT
>JAUMVK010000042.1:1725-38829 GCA_030530205.1 Thermoguttaceae bacterium
GTTATTCATTATTCGTTTTTCCCGTCCCCCTTCATTCCTTTCCCCCTCTCCCATGCCTCGTCCCTTTGAACTCATCACCGAACCATCGCAGCTTGCTTACTGGTGTCAGCGTTTCGCCAACACTGAATGGATCGGTATTGATACGGAGTTCATCGCGGAACGTTACTACAGGCCGCTCTTATGTCTTGTGCAAGCTGCGACGCCTGAGGGACTTTTCATCATTGACCCCATTTCACGCCGCCTCAACCTGACTCATTTCTGGGAAATTGTCGCTAACGGTCCGCATGAAACGATCGTCCACGCCGGGCGGCTTGAGTTGGAGTTCTGTTGGTGGCACACGGGAAAATTCCCGAAAAATGTCTTTGATACTCAGCTGGCCGCGGGCATGGTCCTGAACGAGTACCCCGCCGGTTACGGGACTGTGGTTTCCGAATTGTTGGGGATCCAGCCCCCTGGTACGGAATCCCGCTCGAACTGGAAATCACGCCCTCTGACTGATCGCCAGTTTGAATATGCGGTAGATGATATTAAGTACCTGCACCCTGTTCGCGACATCCTGTACAAAAAACTGGAGGGGACCGGGCGTTTGGGCTGGTTTCAGGATGAAATACAAAGTTGGCGGTCCTCGATTTACCAGCTTCTCTCGCCCGAACGCTGGCAGCGTATTCTGAATGGTTCCCATTGGGACTCCCATGAGCTGGCGATCGTGCATGCTCTTTGGAACTGGCGGGACCACATAGCGCAAGCCCGGAACTGTACGTCACGTCATGTTCTGCGTGATGATTTGATTCTGGAACTTGCCCGACGTAAAATCGCTGATGTACGGAGTATTCGAAACATTCGCGGGATGGAACGTTCGGACCTTCAGAATCATCTGGAAGACATTTCAAACTGTATTTCCACGGCACTCCAGCTTCCGGAGTCACAGTGTCCTCCACCTCGTAAGCCTCCCCATTATGCGAAGCTGGCGGTGCTCGGTTCACTTCTTTACTCGGTTTTAGGGACGATTTGCCACCAAAACGGTCTGGCCTCGGCACTGGTTGGCACGCCTTCCGATGTTCGGGAATGGGTCGCCTGGCGGCTCGGTTTTCTGGAAGGAACCGACGAAGTTCCCGCTCTGGCGACGGGTTGGCGCGCGGAGATCATCGGCAAAACGTTCGATGCCCTGCTTTCCGGCGAGAAAATGATCCACATCACAGACCCGAAGGACCCGTTCCCGATCGAGTTCGTTTAAGAGAAAAGCCTTTTCAAGAAAAGCGGCGAATCAAACGTTAGGTTTCATTCGCCGCTTTTTTGTGTTAAAATCATCTGTAGTACCGCTCACCGTAAATTTTCAGTTCATCTGCGGCGTATGGATTATGCCTCGCTTCTTCAAGAAGTTTCTGCGTCTTCGGGTCTTTAAACATCATACGAAGCCGTTCCTCAGCCAAGAAACTGCTTCGCCAGTCAACATACTCACCCCTCGGCCTCCGATTCCAAATAACAAAAGCCGCCCCCTTCTGCACAACAGGGTCTTCAGTCTGAAGCAGGTCAAAGAGCGGGATGAGCCCCTCCGCGGAAATACGCTGATCTGCGACATGAACGAGCACCGATTTGTTACCGGCCTGGAACTCCGCGACGTTGTACTTCCAAACAAGGAAATCCACCGGAAAGACCGAATAAAGCCAGATAAGAACCGCGACCGTCCAGGCATAACGGCTGATCAGCCAGCCGGCCGGCCGGTCTTTTTTGAGTTTCAGAGCCATCCAGACGATCCCAACCGCAACGGCCGTCGTTCCGAAGAAACCAACGACACGCAGACGGGTCAGACCGGTCTGCTGAACGTAGATCCCCAGACGAATGTAAATCGTCACGGCAAGCAGCACGTTTTCCACGATCCAGAGAAACGCCAGCCGTTTCAGAGAGTTAACTTTCTCGTGAGCGCAGACTTTTTGGCGAAAAATCCCCGCAAGGACCAGCGTCGCGAGGCCGAGCGCCATCGTCAGCCAGAACGCGCCTTCGTGACAGTAGGTCCCATAATCGAAACCCGCCGGCGGTTCCCACGTAAGGAAGGAGGAAAACTCGTAAGTAAGCTCCACGGCAAACAAAATAATGAGCGCGAACAGCGAGTTCCAGTACATCGCGATATGGGCGGGTGTCACTGGGCTCTCCTCTGTGCGAAGATTCAGACCCGGGTATGGGGTACGAGGCTGGACCTGTGACCAGACGCGAGGAGCCAGAAAACCGCACAGGCCGCAAAAAGCAAGGAGAAAAACGAACAGTTGGCACCAAATATCCTGCTTCAGTAACCACTCAATAAATTTGTCCAGGTGCAGGATGATATAATCGAGCCAGTCACAAATGGACCTGAGCCACTCCAGGATTGCCGGGTTTGCGAACGCGAAAATCGTCCCAAAGACCAACACGAGGAACATCGGCACCAAAACTGCCGCGCAGCCGACCCGTGAAAAAAGATTAAACTGCGGAAGGTGAAAGACGAACTGAAAATTCCGAAGTGCGCGAGGTATGGCGTGCCATAAGGACGAAAAGAAAAACCGAGGGAAAATCTCATGCTTTACTGGTGTTTCGGAACAAACCGCCGCAAGGATAAAAACAAGGAAAAGAGCGCAGCAAACCGTAAGTATGCCATCCGAGCAGCCAGTACAAAGGATCCGAAACGCCGAAAAAATGAGCATAACCCCCAACGCGATCAGAAGTCTCCAGTTCTTTCGTGAACTCCCACCCAGTACAAAGAGCGGAAACATGAGGGTGAGAAAAACTGCAACCCCCGCATGAGGGTGGTCCGGACTGTTGTACATGAAATAAAGAAACGCTGACGCGCCGCAGACCGACGCAATAAATTCACGCCAGGAAGTCGGCTGAAACTCCGACCTCCACGACCGGGATCCCCAAAGGGACAAACATTCCAGCCCAAACATGAACATACTCGCCAGTACAAGCAGGTAAAAACACTCGAAAACAAACATAAGATTTTCCTTTCGTCCAGAAATCGAGGGATTTATCGCTCTGTGCCACTAACACTTTTCAACCACCGCGAAATCGCCATGAGTGGGAAGTACTGGTGGTAAAAATGGTACCGCAAATAGAAAACGGCCGGGAAGCCCGTGCCCGTGAAGACGGTCTGCTCCCAGCCGCCGTCTTCCTGCTGGTTCTCCGCGAGCCATTGGATCCCCGCACAAACCGCCGGGTCGTCCGCCATTCCGAAACCAATGAGGCCAAGCAAAGCCCAGGCGGTCTGGCTCGGCGTGACGGTTCCGGTCCCGCGCAGGGAAACGTCCTCGTACGACTGAAGTGTCTCGCCCCACCCGCCGCACGGCTGCTGGTGCGCCAGAAGCCAGTTGATCCCGGCGCGGACCATCTCGTCGTCTTTCGGAACGCCTACGGCGGCCAGACCGGCCAAAATCTCGCCGGTCCCGTAAATGTAATTTGCACCCCAGCGCCCGAACCAGCTTCCGTCCGCGCGTTGATTTCTGCGGATGTATTCGATCGACCGGTCGAGATTCCGATCGCCCTGCCTGACGTTGAAGCCAAGCGTCCCGAAGCACTCGAGGATCCTGGCCGTCAGGTCCGGCGTGCTCGGGTCGGTCATCGCGTTATGGTCCGCAAAGGGGACCTGGGTGAGGAACTCCTTATTATTGTTCCGGTCGAACGCGCCCCAGCCGCCGTCAGAGTTTTGCATCGCCCGAAGCCACGCCAGCGCGCCGTCGATCGCTTCGTCAACACGCGGGTCGGCCCCCCGCTCCGGCACCATGTTTCGCAGGGCCATGATTGCCATCGCCGTATCGTCGCAGTCCGGGTAGAAATCGTTCCGGTACTCGAAACACCACATGCAGGGCTTCGCCTTGACGTTCAGGCTCCAGTCCCCCTTCGCGTGGATCTGATGGTCCAAAACCCAATCCACGGCTTTTCGCGCCCTCGGATCCGAGTCGGCCCGAACGCCGCCCGCCGCCATTGCCCGCATCGTGATGATCGTGTCCCAGACCGGCGAAAGGCACGGTTCGCAGCGCGCGGTCCCTTCTTCCGGGCAGTCGATCACCAGATTCATGAGCTGGTCCCAGAAATAGCGAGTTTTCTCGTGGTCATCATCGTACCCCAAGGCTTTCATCGCAACGAGGCCCCACATGATCGGCGGCTGGATCGCGCCCGGCCCGTCACTGTTCTGGCAGTGATCCCAAACCCAGTTTTCCGCCCGCTTCAGCGCCGCCCGGCGGGTCGGTTTCCACGGCAGATTCTGGTAAAACTTCAACGCCCGGTCCATCACGCGGAAGAACGAGTCCCAACTGAAAAATCCCGGATGTTCCGGCTTGCCCGGCGCACGGAGCGGACCCCAATTTTCGGGTTTCTCGATGAAAAGCTCACGTATCCCGCGTTCGACCGGAATTTCCCTCACGGGACGCATGGCCGAGACGATGGAGAGCGGCATAACGATCGTCCGCGTCCAGGCGCTCATCGCGTAAATGTTGATCGGGAACCAGCGCGGAAGCATCACCATTTCCGGCGGGACCGCGGGGCAGATGGAATACGGGATCTGACCGAGCAAAGCGAGGTAAAACCGCGTGAAACTGTTCACTTTGTCGGCCCCGCCCATCGAGAGGATGCACCGACGCGCCCGCTGCATGTAGTCAGCCGAAAGCGGATGGCCCGTCAGTTTGAGGGCAAAATACGCCTTCACCGTGTTCGGGACCGTGCTTTTTCCTCCCGGAAACATCGGCCAGCCTCCGTCCGGGGCCTGAGTATTGATGAGCTGCTGTGCCAGACGCTTCGCCAGCGGCGAGTCCTCTTTCCCGAGAAACGCGAGAATGATGATCAGCTCGCCCTGAAGCAGTGCGTCCCCTTCAAGCTCGGCATGCCAATGGCCGTCCGGATTTTGACGGGCGAAAAACCAGTTCTGTGAGCGGGTGATCTTTTCCTGAACAAGAGTCTGCAATGCGTCCATCGGATTTCCTTCGGTTAAAGTTTACGGAAAGTTAAAAGTTTATTTTACCACAAAAAACCAAAGAGGCAAGCCCCCCTGAAATCAGACGGGGGGGCGTGATTCATTTTTCCTCAATTCCCGTAGCTTTGCCGGCCTTCGAGCGCGTCGCGCAGAATGTCTTTGTTCACGAATTCCAGGACGCTCCCGGACGTAACACCGCGGGCCAGGCGGGTGATTTTGACGGGGTACTCGTGCAGAAGGCGCGTAATGTAGAACGCCGTCGCATCCCCTTCAATATTCGGGTTGGTTCCCATGATGATCTCTTTCACCTCGCCTGAGGCGACCCGCTTCTCGAGCGCAGCAATGGTCAAATCGTCCGGTCCAATGTTGTCCGTCGGGGAGAGTCGGCCAAGCAGGACGTGGTACAAACCGTGAAAAACGCCGGTCTGTTCGAGCGCGGCCAGGTCACGTGGCTGCTCCACTACGCAAATTTGCGAATGGTCGCGGGCCGGGTTCCGGCACACCTCGCACAGTTCGTCCACCGAGAGATTATAGCACTGCTCACAGTAGCGGATGTTCGTTTTCACCTCCCGGATCGCATCGGCAAGGCCCAAAATGTCGTCCGATTTGGCGATCAGGACGTGATACGCGAAACGCTCCGCGGTCTTCTTCCCCACGCCGGGAAGTTTCTGGAACAGAGTGGTCAGGTTTTTGATGCTTTCGGTCAGATCTGCCATGGTTTTATTAAAAGATTTTCAGGTCTAAAAGTAAATCTCTTCCTCTCGGTTGCTGGGGTCTTTCACCCGCCAGGGAAGCAGAACGACGAACGTGGAACCCACGCCGGGCGTACTGCTGACGGTGATCTCCCCGTGGAGCAAACGGCAAATTTCTTTCACGATGGAAAGGCCCAAGCCAGAGCCGGAATATTCGCGCGTCATCATATTCTCGCCAGTTGCGGAAGTCCCCTGTCGGAATTTCTCGAAAATGTTTTTCATATCCTCTTCCGTCATTCCGACCCCCGTATCGCTTACCGCCATGCGGAAAAACGCCGTTTCGGGATTCAGTTCCCCCGACTCGGAATCCGGCTCCGTGGTCACAAGGACCTTCACCACTCCTCCCTCCGGCGTGAATTTGATCGCGTTGGAAAGGAGATTCGTAAGGATCTGCTGAATACGATTCTGGTCCAGATGAACCATCGGAAGGTTCTTTGGAACTTCATAGGAAAGCGAAATATTCTTTTTTTCAGCCAGTGGGCGCGCGATGTCGCACTGAGCCGAAATAATATACTCCAAAGAAAAATCCGTGAGATGAAGCTGCGCCTTGCCGCTTTCCATCTTCGCCAGGTCAAGAATATCATTGATCATCCCAAGGAGGAGCCGACCGGAACTGCTAATGTTGTGAACATAGCGTTTCTGCTTCGGGTCCAGAGACTCGATTCCCGCCAAAACCTCGCTGAATCCCAGAATACTGTTCAGCGGCGTACGCAGCTCGTGGCTCATCGTCGCAAGGAAATCGCTTTTGATTCGGTTCATTTCGCGGAGCTGGAGGTTCACACGGCCCAATTCCTCGATTTTTTTGTCGAGCGTCTGGTTCGCACGGCGCAGGTCCTTCTGAGAGTTGATCAATCCGCGAAGCATACGGTTAAACGCCTGCCCAAGGGATTCAAATTCATCACTGGTATGAATCTCGGCCCGAACTTCCATATCACCATGCGCGATAGCAGTACTCACCTCACGCAGATGGTGCAAAGGTCGAATGATCACGTACCGAATCGTCAGGTAAAAAACGAAGATCCCCAGGAAAACCGTCAAAACGGCCACCGTCAGAAGCATATTCCAAAACCAGTTTATCGTGGTTTGGGTCGGTCCATTAGGAATTTGAACACAGAGGACAGTCATCAGATCACCGACCTGCAGCATCCCGAGTTGGGAATCGTCTGTTTCCAGACGTTTTACCGCGTCTAAATCATTATGGCAGAGGTCCAGGCAGGTTTGTTCCGCGTACACAGGCTTGTAATATAAATATTTGTCCCCGATAAGCGTCCCGATCGGTTCCACCTGTGTACCCGGTTTTTCCTCAATTCTGGCGAGAAGTTTCCTCACAAAAACGTCTTTCTCCGCTTCCGGCGAGTCGGGCGAGACCATGCGCCACTCGTACTGCTGCTCTGAGAGCTGATCCGTAAGCTGGTTGACGATCCAGAGAAATTCCTTTTTGGACTCCAGCTTTCCCCAGTGCTTGATAAGAAGCGCCCGGTCGGCCAAAAGACGTGCCGTATCCGGGTCGCGCTGAGCCACGACGGATTCCGTAACATACCAGTACAGCAGAAAACTCACCGTCATGACACCGATGAGGAATACGCTGAACAAAAGGAGGCACTTAACCTCCAGGCTCGAAAAGCCGGATTTGGTAAAACGACGCGGCATGGATATAAATCAAACCATTCGGAGGGACCTAAAATTCAAACCTTTTATGTATTATAGCACACACAGAGGAAATGTCAAGGAGTTTTTTCCTCTATCAGTTTGTGAATCACATAATTCGCAATCGTCAGGCCAAAAATCCCGGTAATCGTCGGGAGACTGCCCAACACATGACGGACCCGACCTTTGCGCTCGATCGTGGGGTCTTCGTCCGATTCTCCAAGGCAAGCCCGCCGGACCGATGAAATATCTTCAGTTGAGTACACGCAAAGATTTTTCAGCGGGATCCCGCGTTTTCGGAACCGTTTTTTGACCATTTTGGCCAGCGGGTCCCCCATGATTTTTTTCAAAGGGCCGATCCTGATTTGGGTTGGGTCGGAACGCAGGGCCGCACCCATACTGGAAATGAACGGAATTTCGTGCGCCATGAGCCATGCGATCAGCTCGACTTTCGGGTTCAGGGAATCAATCGCATCCACCACAAAATCCGGCTGAATGTCTGCGAAAATCTCGTCCATTGTATCCGCGTGAACGAATGTTCGAAACGCTTCCGCCTCGCAATCGGGATTAATGTCCAGGACCCGATCCCGCGCGACCTCGCATTTGGGCCGGTTGATCGTGCTTTCCAGGGCGTAAAGCTGGCGGTTGATATTTGAAGGGGCAATGAGGTCGAAATCCACGAGCCGCAAGTGACCGACTCCAGCCCGCGCCAGCCCTTCAACAGCGTAACTCCCCACGGCTCCAAGCCCCACAACAACTACCCGCGAGGCGTGAAGGCGGTTCAGGCCGGCCTCACCAACGAAGCGCAAAATTCGGGAGTAACGGGGATTGGAAGGATCAAACATGATTTACTCGCGAGGTTTGTTAACCTTTCATCCACACGGGAGCTTTATGATACAATATCCGGTGCAGCCAGTGCCGTTTTTTTGCCGGGTCCGTCTTCCAAAACTCACGTTCCCGATCGATTCGGCTCTGAAAATCATCCATTCTGTAATCTCTCATCAGCAGGCGCCCATCGTGTACCCCCTGGCGGCCTATATTCAACGGAAGATTGGTGAGGCGGGCTGCTTCTTCACCCCGATCCAGAAACTCATCCGCGATTCCAACCGTAATCGTGTTGCAGTTATACAGCCGCACAAAATGGCCGTCGTAAGGGATCGGACTGTAAATGAAACCGTCAGGGTACTGCGAGTTGATCTGGTCACAGAACTGAACGATTCGGTTCCAGTCCTCACGAGGCTTGGACGTAACAAGCGGCACAAACCGAATTGAGGGTTTCACCCGATCGTTCACTGAACGCCCCGAAAGGTAGTTTCTCATGTGCTCCAGGTCGAAATCATAAGGATCATCGTCCAGCTCCGTTATACTGGCGTAATTCGCAAGGTAGGTCTGTTCCTTGACATACAAATTCAAATCATTTACCCAATAACCGGAAATGAGAAAGCGAAAATCCAGAGTTGGAAGACCAGCCTCACGGCGCTGACGGTTGAAACTGAATGGGTCACGCGTCACGTAACAGATTCCCGTATGTACCATGATCCCCAGCCGGGATGATACGATATTCAAAATCGGCCAATCGTACACCACGTCATTCGCGTAAACATAGATCCCTTCAGGAAGTTCCCGTGGCTGATTATCCAAATCGGGACACGTAAACCACGATGTGACAATCAAAACGGCCAGGGCGGTTAAAAACTCAACCTGAGAAAAAGACTTTTTGGTCAGGTTTTTCAAGAGGATCGCCGCCAATCCCCCCCAGAAGAACAGAAGGAAACTTTGCATTGTCGTGCCGAAAACGGCAAGGTACAAAAAGTCGAAAATCAATCCCGACAGATAGCCGGTCAGAAACGCAAATCCCCACGCAGGTCGGCGAATCAGCCAAAGGACCACCCCGGCCGCAAGTCCAACGAGTACACCGAACCACCGGGCCTGAAGGTCCACGCCCGAAGCAAAAAAGAAAACCAATAGCTCCATGAGGAGGATCGGAAGTACAAATTTTCTCAGGATTGAAAGCATGTAATCAGGTCCTTTTTTCTTTTCCAAAAAATTTCAGCAGTGCAGTTCACAAATATCGCAGTCGTTCAAAACGTAATCCCCCTTCATCGGCGTTCCGTCATGAACGGCGGAACCCCAGATCCGGGCGAATTTGAGCTTTTCAATGTAGTCTTTGTGGATCAGCCCCGCCAGATCAAGCAGGGTACTCCCCACCGGCAGGGTAAAGGGCCGATCCATGTCGGCTGTTTTGGAGGTCGGAAGTTTCGTATAGACACGTACGACGTTCATCGCACGGTAAATCGCGTTCCGCAGTTCCTCCACGCCGGTCATTTCCGTCGCGCTGATCGGGAATTCCTCAAACTGGAAATCAGCCAGCTCATGAAAAACTTCCAGACGTTCCATCGCACCGGGGACGTCGATTTTATTCGGAACGAGAAACGTATGTGTGTATGAAAGTCCAATGTCATCTTCATCGAGGCAGGACTCTTTTCCCAGCCTCGTCCGGGTCGCGTTGAGACGGTCCATCACCGCCAGACAGTTTTCTACACCGTCATCATCACCCAGATCCAGCATTAGAAGGGCCAGGTCTGCGCCACGGATGAAGCCGTAAGTACTCGGTTCCAGAAAATCAGGCGTGATGGGGGGCGTGTCGATCATCTGAACCAGAACATCTTCCCACGGCATCATACCCGGCTGCGGGAGTTGGGTCGTAAATGGGTGCGGCGCCACTTTCGGCTTTGCGTTTGTCATGCTCGCCATTAACTGGCTCTTTCCCGCGTTCGTGCCACCAAGGATCACCACGGTGCCAGCCCCCTGGCGCGGAATCCGAATACTCATCCCGCCGGATTTTTTCCCGGACGATTTTTCAAGTTCAATGTCTTTTTTCGTCTTGGCGATTTTGGCTTTCAGAGACGCCTGAAGGTGGTCCGTTCCTTTATGTTTTGGAATTTCCTGAAGCATAACCTGCAGGCAACGATACTCTTCTTCAAGTGACTGCGCCTGACGGTACGCCTGTTCCGCCTTCAAATAAGTGGGGGTTAAATTCGCGGGCATAGTAAAACCTTTCTGTTGATTTGTTCTCGTTTATATATATAATAGCATAAAATTATTTTTTTATCAAGGGGAGAGGGTGAATTTAATCCGAAATCAGGAAGATTCCAAAGAATCGGCTATCATTTCCCTTTCACATAATAAAAATGACAGAAATATCTTTCTTTCCAAAAGAATCCTCTCAACCCCTAAAACCCTGATAAGTGAGCGTACCGTCATGTTAGGATTCTGAGCGTTTTCTGGAACAGACGTTTTAATTGACGCAAGTGTGTATTTGAAAAAGTTCTTTGGATTAATTTTGCAGCTTCCGATATTCAGAAAGCAATATGTTTTTTTCTAAATAAAGGAATCTGTGTTTTACAAACACTGGGGGGCCCAAATGTTTAAATTTTCCAGTCGGTTGGGATGCCGTTTCGCAAGCGTTTGCGTATGTGCTTTTCTCGTCTTCTCCATTGATACTTTTTTCTGTACGGACTCCGCTTTCGCTGTTGGCCGCCGTGGTCGGGTTCGTGCCAGTCAGACGTACAGTTATTACTCGAATCAGGCAAATTATTGGGAACCAGTCGAAGTTTCAGATAATGCTGCAATTCCCGTAAAATCCGAAAAAACGGTCCAAAATTCAGAGATCAGCGATTCACAAAATACCAGGCCTGCCGCGAAAACCGTTTCAGCGTCTCCCCAAAAAAACACGGAAGCCAAAAAACAATCAACCCCAAAACCTGCCTCTCCCGAATTGGCTCTGCGAGCGAATTCCTTGACGACTCCGCCTGTTGCTCCGGCTCCGGCCCAGCTTCCCGAGATCCTTTGTTATTGGTTTACCGACATTAACGAAGCCAGTCAAGCTGCGGCGTCGCTGAAGCGTCCGATGCTCATTCATTTTTATATGGAAAACTGTGGGCCCTGTAACTGGATGGAGCAAAAGGTTTTAAATCAGGAGCGTATTCAGAAACTGGCCGGATCTTATTACGTAATGGTTAAACTGGATGGAAATCAAAATCAGGAGCTTTGCTCCCGGCTGGGAATTCTTTCTTTCCCGGCAGACGTGATTGTTTCATCGGAAGGGAAATACATTACGCATAGTACCGGACGTCAGGAGGTTGCACAGTACAGTGATTTCCTGACCGCCGCCGCGAATCAGGTGAATCTTCCACCAATGAAAAAACCGGTGGATTCGAACTGGCAGAAGAAACTGCAGCTTGCTCAGGCCCCCTCACATCCCAAATATCCGGACACGGAAATGTCTGCGGCTTTGGAAGTTCCTGCCTTGGATCCTCCGACTCTGAAAGACTCCCGAAAAGAAAACAACCAGACGGTTGAGGAACAGGACCTTTTCGCTCTTTCGACACCGGAAACTCCAGCCGCTAAAACGGAGGAAGAGTCTCTCCCGGTCGCAGAGGAACTGGACCTTATGGCTTTGAGCGCCAGACAGGATATTCCGCGCGAAGACGCTTCGGAAAGCGAGATCGATCATCTGCTTACGCCCCCTGAAACACCCGTGCTTGTTGCTGGGGAAACGGCCAATCCTCGCCTGAATATCAATCCGACCAGTTTTTCTCAGGAAACGAAACCGGTTCTGGAAGGTTTCAGCCCGGTCACACTGGTAGAGGAAAACCGTTGGGTCCGCGGAGACGAAAACATTTCTGCTGAATTTGAAGAGGCGCTGTACTATTTCGCCTCGGAAGGTGAAAAGGAACAATTCCTTCAGAATCCGCGTTACTATGCTCTGGTTTCGAGTGGTCAGGATGTTGTGGCACTGGCAGAATCCAATCAGAAAGTGGAAGGAAACCGCCGCTTTGGAGTTCGCTTCGATGATCGGAATTTCGTTTTTTCGACAGCCGAAAACCTTCAGAAATTCCGCTCAAATCCCGAGTTTTACGCCACAAAAGTTCGTGAAATCGCCTCAAAGAGTTTGAAGTCGGAAAGCGTTCGGTAGATTTTCCTGCTTTTCATGGCTCCCCCCCTTGCGGAAAAAAAGGATTCTGCTATAATGGGGGAGTCATTTGGGGAGGATACGCGAATGGCTAGCAGACTGACTCGAAATCAGTTGCCGGTTTTACCGGTTGTGGGTTCGAATCCCATGTCCTCCGCTCAATAAAAAAACGACGCTGGGAAGACGATGTTTCCAGCGTCGTTTTTTAATTATGAATTACGGGGACGACGCTTCCAGCGTCGTTTATGGGAGGCGGTAAATGGAGGTCGCAAGGCCGGAATTACGCGCCTGGGGGAGTTGAAAAGCGCGTTCCTGTAACTCCCCCAGTCTCGCTTCGCTCGCCAGCCCCCTCAAGGAGGGAGCCTTTGTTCTACTTCACTTCCCACTCGTACACGCCGCCGGCCCAGTTTTTCTGGGACTGGATCTCAACGCGCAGCGCCGTGGTGGAGATCTCGTCAAACGTCGTTTCGTTCCACTTGAAGTACTCCACGCCGAAACCGCTCGGGTTCGGGACCGGCTCCCATTTTCCTTCGGCCGTCTTGTAAAGGAGTTTCCACGATTCCGGCACGCGGCAGTGGCCATAGTCCCGATCGTCGAACCAGAAAATGCGCGTGCTCTTGAGCCTCACAACAGCGGGGAAATCGTACTCGATGAAGAGGCTCGTGCCGAGCTGCGGCCACCAGTGCATCCGCGGGTGATTCCGGTCTTTCGGGTCCGTCGGAACCTTGCCGTCACGCATGAATTCCGGGTCTTTCACGAAATCAGAGGTCACGATCTCCGCGCCAGAAAGAACGCTCAGCGGCTTGACGGCGCTTTCCTTACGCGCAAGCCAGACCGTCATCTGGCGCGGCTCACGGTGCGCCCAGGCGTAGTACGGGATCATGCGGATGCTCGTGCTGCGCATCATCGTTTTCGTGTCGTTCGGGTCCACTTCCGCCTGAGCCTGGAAGTACTCCGTCACCGGAACCGTCAGCGTCACGATCCCACCGAGTTCCTCCGGTTCCCACGTCTCGGAAATCGGAGCCTCATCGTCGAGCTGGAGGGCCGCGAGCGATTTCGTGTCCGTGTCCTGCTGCTCGACGCAGAAAACGATCGGGCCGCGCTGGATCGCCACTTTTCCACGGTCAGCTTCCACCCGTTCGTCGGCAATCACCCGGCGGACCGGCATCGGGAAGTCGAGCGAGACCGTTTCACCGGCTTTCCAGTCCCGGGTCAGCGTCAGGAAACCATCGGCCAGTTCCGGCTTTTCGATCGCTTCGCCGTTCAGCGAGGCGGACCACGCCGGCGTTTCCTTTTCGACGAACGAATAAAGTTTTTCCTCGCCCGGCGTCACGACTCCCTGCGCCCAGCCCGGAACGCGGAGTTTCAGTGTGTATCGGCCCGGGGTCTGCGTCGTAACGGCGATTTTTCCGTCCCACGGGTAGTTGGTTTTCTGTTCAAGCGTCACCTTCGCGGGCTTCCCGTCCACCTGCGCGTCGAGCGTCGTTTTTGAATTGGTGAAAAGGTTCACGTACACCGCGTCGTTTTTCGCGGCGTAAATGTACCCCGGCATCGAGGCGAGGAACCGGCAGAGGTTGCTCGGGCAGCAGGAGCAGCCAAACCACGGGCTGCGCTCTCTTTTGCCGGCCGGAACTTCCAGAACGTTCGGGTAGAAGAAGCGGTTCCCGTCAAGATTGATCCCCGAGATCAACGCGTTGTAGAGGATCTTCTCCAAAACGTCGTAGTACTCGGCTTTTCCCGAGTCGAGAAACATGCGGTGCGCCCAGAAAACCGCGGCGATCTGCGCGCAGGTCTCGCAGTATGCCGTGTCGTTGGGGAGGTAGTAGGCCGGTCCGAACGCTTCGCCGTGGGGCATCGAGCCGACGCCGCCAGTGATGTAGAGTTTCCGCTCGACCACGTCCTTCCAGATGTTCAGGATCGCGTCCGTGTACGCTTTATCGCCGGTCAGAGCCGCGACGTCCGCCATTCCGCAGTACATGTAGCACGCACGCACGGCGTGACCAACCGCCTCTTTCTGCTCGACGACCGGCTGGTGGTCCTGATTGTACGTGCCGTACATCGGGTACGTCCGGCCTTCATTCCGGCCGCGCAAATCGAGGAAATGCTTGGCCGCGTCCAAATATTTCTTCTCGCCGGTCAGACGGTAGAGCTTGGAAAGCCCGATTTCGATTTCCTGGTGCCCCGGCGGCCAGTTCTGGAATTTCCCGTCCCCGAACGTTTCGCAGATCAGGTCCGCCGACTTGAGCGCGACGTCGAGCAGATTCCGCTTCCCGGTCGCGAGGTAGTGCGCGTACGCCGCCTCGTACAAATGGCCGACGCAGTAAAGTTCATGGCCTCCGGTGGCGCTCCAGCGTTTTTCACCTCCCGGCGGAACGTACTGGCCCTCTTTGTTCCTGGCCTTCTGGTAAATCGTGCGCGACGTGTACAAGTAGCCGTCCGGTTCCTGAGCCGCGGCGATTTTCGCGATGATCTCGTCCAGGTACGCGTCCAGTTTTTCATCTTTCTGAAGCGCCAGCACGTACGCGGCCCCTTCGATCACTTTGTAAAGGTCCGAGTCGTCGAAGTAGATCCCTCGGAATTTCCCTTCCATCAGCCCGCCGGCCTTCGCGAAGTTGCTGATCCGGCCGGTTTCCTCGCACTTCTGGAACGAGAATGGGATCGTCTCCTGGCGCACGGCGTCCAGACGCGGTCTCCAAAAGCCGTCCGGGACTTCGACCTGGGTGAACGGAACGGGGGAAATATTGTACTCATGGGAAGCGGGATCGGCAAAAGCCGGACTGACGCCCACCAGAAGGAGCGACGCCAGAGCAAGAAACCATTTTTTCATGGGAGGGGTCCTAAAAAGAAGTGAAATGGAATGGAAGGAAAGGAGGAAACGGTTCCGGGGGCCCCGCCTGAACGGAAGCCCCGGAAAAAACCAGCGTTCCGCAAGGGAACGCCAGGAATTCATTGAGGTACGAACGGGATGAACCGCACCAAAGCGAAAAACGGTCGGCTGAACACCACGCCAGTCCCGCTTCGACGCGTGATTTAAACACGGATTTTCACGGATTAAAGGGATTCGAAGGATTCAAAGGATTCTTCTGGAAAGGCTTTGCGCTTTTTTTCTTTAGAAATCCGTGCAAATCCATTTAATCCGTGGAAATCCGTGTTTAAATGAAATTTTGAAGCGGAGAAACCGTCGCGCCTCTCCGCCTTCATGAAATTACAGGCTCCAGCCCTCACGGTAAACGCGCTGGAGGTACTCGTTCGCTTCCGGAGAATCGGTCCGGAAATTATTCGGATCCCACTCGAACGAAGTGCCGGAACGGTACGAAACGACGCCCAGAAGGACCGTTTCGGTCAGTCGACCGCCGTAGCTGAACCGGCAGCGGGCCAGTTCCGGCTTATTCTGCTTGATCGCTTCGAGGAATTCCTTGTAGTGGCCGATGGAGCGCGGGATGAACGGATCCGGCGCTTTGAAGTCCGCGTACTTCTCTTCCGGGTACAGCGTGTGCTCGTTATAGTTCGCGTACAGGTCGCCCTCAGTTCCGATGAACAGAATACCATTCCCGCGGTACGGGATCTTGTGCTCGGCGCAGATCGCTTCCATTTCGGGGATCTTCGCGCCGTCGTACCAGTTCAGGGTGATCCCCGGAACCGCCCACTCGTTCGCGGAGTGGAACGTGTACTCGACGCGGAGCCATTCCGGGCACGCCCATTTGTTCACGGCCGGGCCTTTCGTCTTGACCGTCTTCGCGTTCAAAAGCTGAAGCGTACGGATCGGGAGGTTCATGTAGTGGCAGCCGAAATCACCGAGCTGGCCGGAACCAAAATTCCACCAGCGGCGCCAGTTGGCCGGGACGTACACTTCGTTGTAGGGCAGTTTTTTGGCCGGACCGACCCAAAGATCCCAGTCCAGTCCAGCGGGAACCGGCTGTTCCGGTGGCATTTCCTGCGACGGGTCCTGACCCCAACCGCAGCCCAGCGGCATTCCAACGTCCACGTTTCCGCCGACGCCCTTGACGTAGCCCGTGGTGTTCCCGGTGCAGGTCCAGACGTGAACGGCCTTCACTTTGCCGATCGCGCCGGATTTTACGAGTTCTTCCGTTTCGTAGTAATTGTTGTACGCGTTCGGCTGGGTCCCGAGCTGGGTCGCGAGGTGGTTTTCAGCGGCGATCTGCGCCATGCGGCGGGCCTCATAGACCTCATGCGCCAGCGGTTTTTCGCAGTAGCAGTGCTTCTTCATCTTCATCGCCTGCACACTGGCCGGGGCGTGGGAGTGGTCCGGCGTGGAAACGATCACCGCGTCGATTTCATTCGCGAGTTCCTCGTACATTTTGCGGTAGTCGGCGTAATGCTTCGCGCCTTTGTAAACTTCAGCGGACATTCCGAGGCGGCGCGCATCCACGTCGCAAAGGGCGTAAATGTTTTCGCTTCTCATGTTCGCCATGGTCTCACGGGCCTGGCCCCAGACGCCAACGAACGCGAGGTTCAGCTTTTCGTTCGGGTTTTTCGACTCACAGAAAGCCGGCATGGCGACATTGGAAGCGGCAAGCGCCAGCGCGCTCTGTTTCAGGAAAGAACGGCGGGAAAGGTTCATGATTTTCTCCTTGGGTTAGGGTTGATTTGACGGGAGGGACGGAAGAACAGACAGAAACGGGACAAGACTGGTCCCTGCGTTTTCACGTCTCTCTTTTTGATCTTGTTTCCTTCATTATACGAAAAATCCTTTTTTTCGCAAGAGTTCAGTCAGGGGAATTTGGAAAAAAATCCCGAAATTTCCGAAAAGGTCTTTCCCCCTCCTTGAATAAAAAGGGACGAAAGAGTAAAATGAGTAAAAATGCACGCGCAGCCTGGACGGCCGCCCTTTCAACCTTTGCTGGAGGAAAAAACATCATGGCAAAAATCGTCGTCATTGGAAGCTCCAACACCGACATGGTGATCAAATCCCGCACCATTCCGCGCCCCGGTGAAACGGTCATCGGCGGAAAATTCGTCTGCAACGCAGGCGGAAAAGGCGCGAATCAGGCCGTCGCGGCCGCACGCCTGGGCGGAAACGTAGCCATGATCGCCCGGGTGGGCGCCGACGTTTTCGGCGAGCAGGCCCGAAATGGTCTCGCCGCCGAGGGGATCGACGTTTCGTGCGTCAAGGCCGACCCGGACGCCGCGACGGGCATCGCGCTGATCCTCGTCGATGAAAACGCCGAAAACTCGATCTCGGTCGCTTCCGGCGCAAACGAAAACCTCTCCCCGTCCGACGTGGACGAGGCAGAGGAAAAATTCGGCCTCATTTCCGGCGCGGACATTTTGGTCGTTCAGTTGGAAACCCCGATGGCGACGCTCCTCCACACGGCCGAGCTGGCCGAAAAGTTCAATATTCCATTGATCCTTGACCCCGCCCCGGCGCCGAAAGAGGGCCTTCCGGACGAGTTACTCGCCCGTCTGACGCTTCTGAAACCGAACGAGACCGAGGCCTCCTACATCACGGGGATCGATGTGACGGACCGCGCCAGTGCGGCCAAAGCGGTCGAAAATCTGCACAAGCGCGGCGTGAAGCAGGTGATCATCACGCTCGGAAAAGAGGGCGTTCTGGTCAGTGACGGCACGGGCGAACCGGTCCACGTCCCGGCGATCCAGGTCGAGGCGGTCGATTCCACCGCGGCGGGCGACTGTTTCAGCGGTGCGCTGGCCTGCGCTCTGGCCGAGGGAAAAACGCTCGTCGAGGCCGCCCGTTTCGCAAGCCGCGCCGCCGGCCTGAGCGTCACGAAACTCGGCGCCCAGCAATCCATGCCGACCCGGGACGAAGTGGAGGGCTGACTACTTTTTAAAAACCATGAATCCTTTCCAGAACAGAAAAATCATCCTCGCGAGTAATTCCCCGCGGCGGCGGGAGCTAATGACTCAAGCGGGATTTTGCTTTCAGGTGCTTCCGGCCGATGGAAACGTCGAAACGCCGTACGACCCCGCAAAATACACGTCCCCGGCGGAGTTCGTCAGCCGTGAGGCGTTGCTCAAGGCCCAAAACGTGGCCCGGCGCTTCCCGGAGGAGGATCTGGTCGTGATCGGCTGCGACACGGTGGCGGTTTGTGCCGGTGAGATCCTCGGAAAACCCGCCGACCGGGCGGACGCCGAGCGCATGCTGCGCCTCCTTTCCGGTAGCGAGCACGAGGTCATTTCGGGGCTTTGCCTCCTCAACCCGGCGCTTCCGGACGAGACGCTCGTGGAACCGGTCGTCACGAGGCTCGTGATGGACGCACTTTCGGACGAAAACCTCCAGGCGTACCTCGACTCGAACCAGTGGCAGGGCAAGGCCGGCGCGTTCGGCTACCAGGACGGAAACGACTGGCTCCACATTCTCTCCGGCACGGAATCCAACGTCGTGGGCCTTCCCATCGAACGGCTGGAGGAAATTTTGAAGCCCAAGGGGGGCTGGTTCCACCTTTAATTCCTCAAGGCCAGCTTAATGGGACAAAACTGCAAAAAAAGGTTTTGGCTAAACATCACACCAGTCCCGCTTCAACCCATGATTTAAACACGGATTCAAAGGATTAGAAGGATTCAAAGGATTTTTTCCGGAAAGACTTTTCCTTTTTCCCTTTAAAAATCTGCGTAAATCCTTTTAATCCGTGAAAATCCGTGTTTAAATGAGATCCTGAGGCGGAGTTCGTTTTGAGTTTGCATAAAACTTTACAAAAATGGGGGGGGATTTCACCTTAAATTGGGGAAAATGCTTTCCCGGTTTTATCAAAATGGCCCCATTCGCAAGTTGGTCCGCGCAGTTCATCCCCGGAGTTCATCAACCTCATTTCATCAATCCAATCCCTGATCCAATGTTTCGATTCCTTTCCTTTTTCGTTTTGACGCTTTTCGCGTCTCTGGTTTCCCTTTACATTTTGGTGCCCGTTCAGGCGGAAGACCTACTCGATGTGCGGGATGCTCCCACGGAACCGGTCCCGGTGATTTTCGACACGGACATCGGCGGGGACATTGACGACGCGTTAGCGCTTGGCATCCTGCACATCATGGCCGACCGCGGGAAATGCAAACTTCTGGCCGTCAGCATTTCCCGGAGCCGCGGGAATTCGGCGGATTACGTCCGTGCGCACAATCTGGTCTTTGGTCACCCGGACGTTGCGATCGCCTGGGACCCGAACTGCCCGCTCAACTCGACCAAAGGTTCGTACTCCGACCAGACGCTCGCGCTGAAAAACCCCGACGGCTCGCCGTGTTACCCGGTCACACCGTACACGTGCGAGAATCCTCTGCGCCTTCACCGGAAACTTCTGGCCGAGGCGAAAGATCACTCCATCGTCTGGATCCAGGTCGGCGAAGCGACGAACGCGGCGGCCCTGCTCGAGTCCGGCCCGGATGACATTTCCCCGCTTTCGGGTCGGGAACTGGCCGCGAAAAAGGTCCGGCTTCTTTCCGTCATGGGGGGCGCGTTCGGGTTCACAGATCCGAAATACGCCAAACACCGGGAATACAATGTGATCATGGACCTTCCATCCGCCAAAAAAGTCTGCGCCGACTGGCCGGGCGAAGTGGTTTTCAGCGGCTACGAGACGGGCGACACGATCCATGTTTCCGTCTGCGGCGTGGACAATGACCTGCTTCAGCCGTCGCCGAACCTCCTGCGGGATTCGTACACCGCGTGGTGCGTGGCAAACCGCCAGCCGCTGACACACGCGCGGCCGTGCTGGGACCTGACGAGCGTCCTTTTCGTTTTGCGTCCCGAAAAAGGGCGTGACTACTACACGCTTTCCGAGCCGGGCAAAGTCACGGTTCAGGAAGACGGCATCACGACGTTCACCCCGTGCAAGAACGGCAAGCACCGCATTTTCCTGACCTCGCCGGAGCAAAAGATCCGCGTTCAGGAAGCGTTCGTGAACCTCATTTACGTCCCGATCCGTGAAAAATGAATCAACGTTTTTTCAGTAATTCCCCCCTTCCCTTAACCTTTTTTTCAAATTCAGACCCATGAAAACATTCATCACCACACTGAGCGTTTTGTTTCTTGCTCTTAACTTCGTTTCGGCCCGCGAACTGTTCAACGGCAAGGACCTGACCAACTGGTACACATTCGTCCAGGGCCAGGGCAAAAATAACGACCCGACCGGCGTTTTCACGGTCAAAGACGGCAAGATCTGCATCTCCGGCGAGAAGATGGGCTGCATCACGACGAACGAGGAGTTCGAGAACTACCGCCTCATCGTCGAGTACCGCTTCACCGGCGCGGCAATGCCCCCGCGTGAAAACAACACGCGCGACTGCGGGATCCTCGTGCACTCCCAGGGCGAAGATGGCGCCTGGGGCAAGACCTGGATGTACTCGATCGAGTGCAACATCATCGAAGGCGGCACCGGCGATTTCATCGTCGTGGGAAACAAAACCGACGAATTCTCCATCACGTGCAACATCAAAGACGAGAAAAGCCGCCACAACTGCGGGATCTACGACCCGAACGGCAAACCGTGCACCATCAACGGCGGGCGTATCGACTGGTGGGGCCGTGACCCGAACTGGGAAGACAAAAAGGGCTTCCGCGGTGAGAAAGACCTCGATAATCCGGTCGGAGAGTGGAACACGCTGGAGATCATCTGCGACGGCGACACGATCACGAACATCGTGAACGGCGTGGTCGCGAACCGTGCGTACAACGTGAAGCCGACCAAGGGCAAGATCCAGATCCAGTCCGAATACGCGGGCCTGGAATTCCGCCGCGTCACGATCCTGCCGCTGGAGAAATAATTACGGGGACGACGCTTCCAGCATCGTCAAAGATCCGGAGGGCCGGCGTCCCGCCGCATCGTCGTTTTCCACGTGAAACCCTCCATTTTTCCATTAGATTTTCAGTCGCTAAGTGAAAGCGGCAAAGGAAGCCTTCGGCTTCTGTATTGCCGCACTCCAGAAACATGAACACAGAAATCACTAAACGCCTTGATTTTGCCGTTTCGATGGCCGAGAAAGCCGGAGCGAACACGCTGAAGTATTTCCAGAAGAAGAACTTTGAGATCGAACTGAAGGGGGACGAAACGCCCGTCACCGTCGCGGACAAGGAAACCGAACGGCTCATGCGCGCCCTCATTACGGCCGAATTCCCGGACGACGAGATCATCGGTGAGGAAATGGCCTCCCGCCCCGGCACCAGCGGCTTCGGGTGGATCCTCGACCCGATCGACGGTACCAAGTCTTTCATTCACGGCGTGCCGCTTTACGGGACGCTCGTCGGGATCACGCTCGACGGTGAGGCGGTCGCCGGCGTGATTCGGATCCCGGCCCAGGACGAGTGCGTTTATGCGGCCCTTGGCTCCGGCGCGTGGTACACGAAAAACGGCTCGGCGCCGGTTCCCGCCCGGGTTTCGGAGGTGCAGACCCTCCGCGAGTCGCTCGTACTGACGACCGAGGAAAAGACGTTCTACCAGCACGGCCGCTACAAGAACTGGAAAAACCTCATGCTCTCGGCGCGTCTTGCCCGGAACTGGGGCGACTGTTACGGCTACCTGCTCGTCGCGACGGGCCGGGCGGAGGTGATGGTCGATCCGGAAATGAGCATCTGGGACACGGCGGCGCTGATGCCGATCATTCTCGAGGCGGGCGGGACCTTCACCGACTGGCAGGACGTCGCGACGTACAAATCGGCGGACTCCATCGCGACCAATGGCCACGTACACGATGAGGTAATGGAAGTCATGGGGCTGAAAATGAATGAATAATGAAGAACGAATTACTCGCCGGGTTCCACGGCTGGGAAACTCTGGGAGTGGCTGGGAGAAGCTGGGAAAAACTCCCAGAGACTCCCAGAAAATTCTCAGAAACCTCCCAGAGAATTCCCAGTAACCTCCCGGCAATGTACCCCGGCGCGTAATTCCGGCCTCCGGCCTCCATTACCGCCTGCCATTTTTTCCCCTAAAATCTTCAATTTTTTAATAATTCCCCCTCTCCCGCCCCTTGATTTTTCTCTTGCTCTGACCTATAATCAAAGTAATTATACCAATATTTTCCTGGAATTCAACCGAACCCGAAAAGATGATTACTTTTCTTCACCCGTACGCGTTTATTTGGCTGGCCCTTGCGGTTCCGATCATCCTTTTTTACCTTTGGAGGGCGCGGCGTCCGCAGGCGCAGGTCGTCACGGGGGCGCTGTGGCGCAAGGCGATCCCGCTCCTTCACCCCCGCCGGGCGTGGCAAAAGCAGCGCTGGGGCGTTTCCCTGCTCGTGCAGCTTGCGATCCTGCTGGTCCTCGTGACGGCTCTGGCGGAACCGGTCTGGCGCCGTCCGCAGCGCGTAGTTCTCGTTTTGGACGGCACGGCCAGCATGACCGCCAAGAACGCCTCCGGCCAGACCCGATTTGAGGAAGCGGCGGAAAAAGCCCGCGAGCTGGTCGGGAACATGGGCTACGTCGATTCCATGGCCGTTCTGGTCGCGGGTGACGGGATCCGGATCCACTCCCGAATGTCCCACGACCGGCTCCAGATCCTCGCGACGCTGGACGCCGACGCGCTTCCCGAAGTGGGCGGCACCGCGCCGGTCGATGAGGCGGTCGAAATGGCCAAATCTCTCATCAAGGCGGGCACCGGCGGGACGTTCGACCCGAAAACCAACCACGTGATCCTGATCAGCGACGGCTGCTTCCCGCTGGCCGACCGCGTGCTGAAGGACGAAACGGTCCGGTGGATCCCCGTCGGCGAGCCGCTTGGGAACGTGCATCTGGAAACCCTCTCGGTCGAGCGCCGGGTCCCAGAGAAACCCGAAAATGCCGAGATCTTCGCGGCGTTGAAGAACTTCGGAGAGCAGGCCGTCCGGGGGACGCTGACGGTCACCATCACGAAAGAGTCGGGCGAGACCGACGAGCAGAAGCTCGACGTGGAGATCCCGGCCCGGGAAAAGGGCGGACTCCTGACGCGGAGCGTGACGGTCGCTCTGCCGCAGGCCGCAAAGATCCACGCGCAGTTCCAACCCGCCGCCCCATCGCAGAACGCGCTGACGGATGACGATTCGGCCGATGCGGAACTGGCCGAGGCGTTCACGTACCGCGTGCTGGCCGTGAGTTGGCAGGAAGAAAACACGCTGCTGAAAAACGCGCTGCAGGCGCTTCCGGGCGTGCAGGTCGAGACGCGGGTCCTGAAGAAAAATACGCGGCTGACCTCGAAAGCCCTGGAGGAATTCGCGCCGGAGCCGTTCGCCCTGGACGAGTCGGGCGTGAAGCGGTTCCAGCTCGTGATCTACGACCGGACGCTCCCGCCGATCAAGGGGGAGGGGCTTCCGTTCGTCTGCTTCGCGCCGCCGGAGGACACGGATCTGTGGACCCGCTCGGAGACGGTGCGGGACTACGTGATCATGCCGTGGATGGACGGTCTGCGCAGTGGAATCTCCACCGCCGGGGTGGGCTTCACTGGGACGCACGCCCTGACGCCGACCGCCGCCGCCAACGCGCAGGCGTGGCTTTTCTCCCAGAGCGCGCTGGAAGCGAACGAAAACCGGAACGCCGCCGAGGAGGACGAAAACTTCGCGAAACAGGCGAAAACCGTCGAAATGACGGAACTGTGCTGGGGGCTGGTCCCGGCAGCCGGCCCGCGGTGCGTTCTGGCCGCGTGTGACCTGACGCAGAGCGACTGGATCCTGGCGGACGATTTCCCGCGATTCCTGCAGTACTCGTTCGACTGGCTGATCGACACGCCGGCCTCGAAAGCGCGCTTGGCCCGGGGCCTGGAGACGGGCTGGGATCCGGGGGAATCCTTTACGGACTCGGACCTTCGGCTTCCGGCCAAACCGGAGAAAATTTTCACGTTCCCGGCGGAAGACCTGATCCCGTTCTGGTCGATCCTCGCGCTGATCGTCTGCGGCGCGCTGGCCGCCGAGTGGTACTTCTACCAGCGCCGCTGGATCGAGTGACCAGTTGAACTTCATCCGCCTGTAATTTACAATTCATAATTCACAATTCATAATTCATAATTTTCCCGAGCCATGACTTTTTTCCTTGAACGTCCATACTGGCTGGTTTTGATTTTGCTTTTGGTCCCGCTTTGGCTGCACTGGCGGAAGGGGTTGACGCGGCAGTCGCGTCTGAGGGCGTGTACCATCCTGACACTGCGCGCGGCGGTGGTTCTGCTCCTCACGGCGGCGCTCGTCGGGCCGGTCGTCACGTGGAAGAACTGCGCAAAGTACGTCGTTTGCGCGGTCGATGTGAGCGAAAGCGTTCCGGCGGGCGCGTGGGCTGAAAACCCGGTCCTCAACTCGGCGGCGGGAGAAGCGAAGAAAAACGCGAAAAACCGGTGCATTTTCCTCCCGTTCGCGCAGAATCCCGGCGTGATGGCTGACTCGCCCGCGGATCTTTCTCCCGACGGCTGCGGCGTGGGAATGACGAACCTTTCCGCCGCTCTGGGCGCCGCCACCGCGCTGGCTCCCGAGGATTACGTCCCGGAGATCATCCTTTTCACGGACGGCACGACCAATCTGGGGCCGTCGCTGCGGGCCGCGAGCGCCTCGGTCCCCGTGAACGTGGTTTTGACCCCGTCGGTCGGAGGCGATAACGGAACGCAGAAAGAAACGTGGATCGAACGCTTTGCCGCCCCCGTGTCGGCCTACGAGGGTGAAGTGGTCGGGATGGACCTTTTCGTCCACGCCACCCACGCCCTGGGCGAGTTGAAGCTGGAACTCCTGAGAAACGGCGAGTCAGTCGAAACACAGACGCTCGTTTTCGAGAAACCGGGCGTTCGCGGCGTCCGTTTTCAGGTCCCGGTCGTTCCGAAGGCCGGCGAATCCAGCCCGCTGGTTGAGTGGAAAGTGATCATTTACCCGGCCAAAGAGTTTGACCTTCTGCCTCAAAATGACGCGGTGACGGCCGTGACCCGCATCGTGCCGCACCAGAAAATTCTGCTCGTGGAGCGCGCGGAAAATCTCGGCGATCTGCTTCGCGGCGTGCTCAAGAAAGAGTTCATCGAGGTGGAAACGTGCGTTCCGGAAGATCTGCCCGCGACCGCCGGGGAGCTGGAAAAGTATGGTCTGGTGATCCTCTCGAACATACCGGCCTCACGTCTGACGCAGGCGTCCATGGACGCGCTGGAAACGTTCGTCTCGACCTATGGCGGCGGCCTTTTGGTCATCGGCGGCGATCAGGCGTTCACCTCCGGCGGCTACCGCGGCACACCGATCGAGAAACTCCTCCCGGTCGTCTGCGTCGAGAACGAAAACCGCCCGCGTGAGGGTTTGGCGATCGCGCTGGTCGTGGACCGTTCCAAGTCGATGGAGGGTGAGCCGATCGAGCTGGCTAAAGAGGCGCTCAAAGGTGCTCTGGACGTTTTGGGACCTCAGGACCAGGTCGGGATCCAGGTGTACGCGGAGTCGAGCCAGTGGCTCCCGATCGACCCGAAAAACCCGATTTGGAACCTGACTGCCGAGAACAAGCAAAAGGCGTTTCGTATAATCGACTCCGTGACGGCAATGAGCACGACGAACATGAACCTCGCGCTCGAAAAAGCCGCCCGCGTGCTGGCGGAGGTCCCGGCCGAGCGGAAACACATCATCGTCATGACGGACGGCATTTCGGTCCCGGCGGACTTCATGGCCACGGCCGAAAAGATCCACGCGGCCGGGATCACGATCTCCACGATCGCGATGGGGGCCGAGGCCGAGCCGAATCTGCTCGCCGACATTGCGCAGGCGGGCGAGGGAAACGCGTACGTCTGCGTCGATCCGAAGTCCATGCCGAAAATCTTCGCGGTGGAGACGGCTTCGGCCGCGAAAATCGGGATCGTCGAGGGGCGCACGCCCGTGAAGCAGATCACCTCCATCCCGGGCTTTTTGAACTTTAACTTCACGAAGGTCCCGCCGTTGCTGGGCTACGTGCAAACGTTCGCCAAGCCGGAGGCCCGCGTCATTTTTGCGTCGGAGTCGAAAGACGAGACGCAGGCCGGCGACCCGATCCTGGCCTGGACCCGATTCGGCCGCGGGAAAGTCGTGGCGTTCACGTCCGACATGGAATCGCCGCAGTGGCTCCAGACCTGGCGCGGCGGCTGGCCGGACTTCGACCGTTTCTGGGGCCGGCTCGTGGCGCACGCCATCCGGAACGACTCGCTGAAAGACTTCCAGATCGAAACGGCCTTCCACGGCGAGTGGCTCCACGTGACGCTGAGCGTTCCGGAGGGGAAGATGCTCGACTCTGCGCCGGAACTGACACTTCCGGGCGAAACGCCGCTGACGCTCCTGCCGGTGGCGCCGGGAGTTTACGGCATCCGCACGAAAATCGAGCCGGGCCGCAAGTACGACCTGACACTTACCGCGGAGCTGAACGGGCAGAAACGCACGTGGTCCGCCACGACGCTGCAATCGTTCACGGATGAGGTCCTCCCGAACCGCCAGCGCGACGTGACCGCCGAGCTGGAGAAGATCGCCGAAGAAACGCACGGCAGCGCCGCGCCGGAACTCGCTTCGATCTTCCCGACGGGCAAACCCGGGCCGGACGCGCCGTTTGTGCTTCAGACGCTTCGTTTCTGGAACTTCTTCCTCCTGCTGGCGATCCTGACCTGGCTGGTGGAGCTGGGGCTGAGACGGGCGAAGAGTTAAGGATTTGGAGTGCGATGATACAGTCGCGCAAGCGACCTTCATCGCTTTCCCTTGCGGCAATACCGCCTCGCAGAGGCGTTTGCCGCTGAAGTTCGCGGGACGTTTCCCACGAGAAAACCGTTTTTCGCCGCCGTATTTTTCGGTCGCTAAGTGAAAGCGGCAAAGGAAGCCTTCGGCTTCTGTATTGCCGCACTCCATAAAATTCAAAATTCATAATTAGAAAAGTCATGACCATTTTCACTCCTGAACTTGAAACTCAACTGAAATCCTGCGTACGTATCGCCCAGCGGCTCGGCGGGGGTCTGCTCGCGTTTGACCCGGCCAAACTGCCCGCGGGAGGGACCGAGATCACCGGTCTGCGCGACTACACGACCGGCGACGAGCCGTGGCGGATCGATTGGGGCGTTTGCGCCCGGCACGATGAACTTCGGGTCCGCACCTACGGTGGGAACGCCCAGAGAAACGCGTATTTGCTCCTCGACACTTCGTACGGAATGTGCTTTCGGCCCTCCAAACTCCTGGCGGCGAAACAGGCCGCGGCCGTGCTGGCGTACGGGCTGCTCGCGACCGGCGCGCTTCTGGAATTCGGGACGTTCATGCCGGATTTCGCGCTTTATCCGGTCCTGAGCCACGAGCAGAAAACGGGGCGGTTTCTTCGTTTTCTGGAAGAAATGGAACTCTCGCAGGAGCCGAATATTACGGACTTCGCGTTTCTTGCGCAGTCGTTTGTGGATCAGAAGCGCCCGGCGGGGGAGGTTTTCGTGCTGAGCGATTTCTTCGGTGAGTCCGATTCCTTTGAAAAAGATTTCAAGGCGGGGTTCGAGCTGCTCCTGCAGGCCGGGTACGACGTCCGGGCGGTTCATCTCGAGGACCCGACGGAACGGGCGGAGGGGCTGGTCGGCGACGTGGACATTTATGACCCGAGCCGGGATTACCGCCAGATCATCACGCTGACCGAGCACGATCTGGCCGTTTACCAGCGTCTGTACGACGAATATTTGGCGAGCGTCAAGGCGTTTTTCGAGAAGCGGGAGATCCCCTCCACCCGAGTTTCGGTGACTGAGGACGTCGCGGATCTTTGTCTGGCGGCCCTGGGGCTTCCCAAGAATGCTGCTGACGTGAATCCTTGGGAGGAATATTTGGCGCAGAGTTGAAACGGGACCAGCCAAAAATTCACGTCCACCCCGCTGCACGATTCAGGGACTTTAAGCCCCCGGTTTTGCGGCGGAATGGACGTTTTTTAATTAACTTGACCGGTGAGGACGCCGGCCCTCCGGATCTTACTGGTTTTTCTGAACCCACTCCTCAAAGCCCATTTCATTTTCTTTCGGCGCGTCATCGACTTCGTCCTGGAACTGGGTCCCTTCCGGGAGCGAGTACATTTTCATCCGGTTTTGCTGCGCGATCTGGTTTTCCCGGCTGGTGATGAAGAACAGGATGATCGAGCAGATGAACAGGGCGGAAAAAACCGTGCCTCCGATCACGAGGAACCACGTCAAATCGGGCGTGTACACGACGCTGACGGTCTGCGCAGGGATCCCACCGATCAGAAGCGGCGAAAGACGGCGCAACTGCTTCCCGTCCTGACTTTTTCCTTTCTCGTACGACCACGTATTGAAAAAGAACGCGGGAACTTCCAGCTCGACATAGTACCCCATATCGCTTCCGGGCGTGACTCCCGGAGGGAGTTCCGGGACCAGAACCACCATGGGAGAATCAGGTGTTTCGTCCGGGAAGAGGAAAATCTCGTAGTAATGATTGATCCCGAACCGGTTATTCACGTCGGAATCGTCCACGCGAATCGGCACGATGCGGCGCGCGATCCCCTTCAGGAAGAAAAAGTGACCTCGTTCTTTGGCCGGCTGGTTGAACAGAGGAATGACGGAGCTGTAACGCTTCGGCCTTTTGCCCTCCTTCAGCATTTTTTCATGGCCGGGATAGTTGATCTTTTCAAAATGTTCATCAGGCGCGTTGGCTTCGACGTCCGCGACGATTTTGGCGAGCGAGTCCGGAGGCATGTGAAAAACGGTGTTCATCATCTGGTAGAAACATTCCCGATTCCGAGACGAGAGGCGTGTATCGACCATGGCACTGCGTTTTGCGTCCTCAGCAAGCTCTTCCCGGTCCAAATCGTCGAAAAGCCCTTCATCAAAGCCCGCATTTCCGAGCAGCGTATCCGGGTACCAGGCCAGCCGTCGGCCAATCATGAACATGGACGCGAGTTCCTTCTTTTCGTCGGGTTTGTCCGGGTCAGGGACCAAAACGTTTTCGGTCGCTTCGCCTTTTTTCAGGAAAAGCGCGATCAGACCGACTTTGGGTTTGGACGCCAGTGCCCCCGGTTTTTGCAGTGCCCGTGGAATCTGCTGACAGAAAAGTGTCACGTGCCTGCCGTCGTTGAGTTCCAGCTTGCACGTGTAAAACGAGGCGATTCTGTACCGGAACGCGACGTCTTCTTCCAGGTCCGTCTTTTCAACGCTCAAGAGCCGGCCGTTGATCCAGAACGCGTCGAACCGTCTCGCGTTCAGTTCAGGATTCTGAATCGTGTCCAGGTCGTCGAGTGCGTTTTCTGGCTTGGCCCACTCCTCAAGCCGTTCCTGCGTGATATGCTCCTGAAGGTGATAGAAAAAGAAAAGATTTTCTTCGTCCGGGGACCAGGGTGTTCCGTCGCTGTAACGCTCCCTGAAAGAATCGCTGACTTCGTAGAGGTTCCAGAAATCCTGGATCGAATTCAGTTCTACGTAATCTTCATCTTCAGTTTCCTGGGTTTCATCCGAGGCTTCGTCTGCGGCGACCCCTTCTTTGAAAGCGCCGCCTCCGAGAAATTCCACGTTCTCGGGCGGGTCGCTGACGGAAACCGGATTCGGGAGTTCCGTGGGGAAAAACTCGACGTTTGGAAACTGGGTAAAGCCCGTGATCGGGAAAGCCCAAAACAGGATAAAAAGGAAAGGATGAGGTCTCATGGGAATTCTTTCCTGGAATGTTTCACTTATTTTACTTCGTCATTTGGTTTTGCTGCCGGGTGTTTCTTTGATTCCGGGTGAATATTGAAAAACAAAGTGTAAAGCACCGGCACGATGAAGAGCGTCAGGCCCGTCGCTAAAATCAGACCACTCATCATGGCGACCGCCATGGCGTCGAACATGGGGTCACGCAGAAGCGGGATCATGCCGACCACGACGGTCGTGGCCGCGACGACCACCGGGCGCATTCGTTCCACAGAAGCGTCCAGCACCGCCTGGAAACGAGGGCCGCCTTTGGTGAGTTCCTCGTCGATCTGGTCCATCAAGACCACGCCGTTTCGGATGATCATTCCCAGCAGCGACATAACGCCGAGCAGCGCCATGAAACCGAACGCTTTGTGGAAGACCAAAAGGCCGGTCGTGATCCCGATCATGGCGAGCGGGACCGTCAGGACGATGATCAGCGGCTGACGCAGGTCATTGAAGAGTAAAACCACGATCCCGAGCATGATGATGCACGCGATCGGGAGCCAGGCCAGAACGTCTTTCGTGGATTTCTGGGATTCGTAGTACTGACCGCCCCACTCGAAGGAGTAACCATCGGGCAGTTCGATAGCCTCGATTTTGGGGCGGACCTCGTTCAGGAGGTTCATCCACGAAATGCCGTATGCGTCCGCGCCGACGACGACCGCCGGCCTGGAATCGTAGCGGTAGATCATGGCGTCTTCCCAAACGTAATCCATTTCCGAGGTGAGTTCACCCAGCGGAGTACTTCCCGGTATAACGCCCCAGATTTGAATGTTTTCAGTATTGGCGACGTCATTGCGTTCGCTGGGAGTTCCGCGGACCAGGATCGGAATATTGTTTTCGTTTTCCGAGTACATCCCGACCGGGATCCCTTTGGTCTCTCCCGCGAGGGAAAGGATCACATTCGTCCGCGACAGACCCGCGCGCTGGCCTTTGTTTTGCGAGTACTTCGGCGAAATGGTGAGAGTCTTCTGGAGCCAGTTGTTCTGAACGTCCTGCGCATGGGGCGAATCCAGAAGGATTTGTTCCGTCTGAAATGCTAACTGCTGCAAAACGCGCGGGTCCGGGCCGCTGAACCGGGCTTCCAGCTCGTGCGGAGTCGGCATCCCCATCGCGAAACGCTGTACACGAACCTGCGCCTGCGGGAAATGGTTCTTCATCCAGAGCTTTACCGGCTCCAGAAGCACGTCCACGTCATCAACCGATTTTACGTTTACGACGATGTGGCCGTAATTGGAGTGCGGGTACTCGGGCTGATACGGCAAATAAAACCGCGGAGGGCCTGACCCGATGAAGGAGGTAAACGACGTGATTCGACTGTCCTTTTGCTGGATCTCCTGCAGGTACGCCTCGGCGCGTTTCATCTCTTCCGAGACCGTATTGGTCGAGGTTCCGCTCGGGAACCAGAAATCGACCCAGAACTGCGTGCGGCGGGCACGTGGGAAGAAGTTCTGGTCCACTTCAAGGAATTCTACCGTCGCGACGGCACAGGCCGCGGCGATCATAAGGAGCGCGATGAGCCGGTGACGCAGCGTCCAGTCCAGAGCGTGACGGTACATACGATAAACCGGGCCGCCGTGCGGGTCTTTGCCGCTTTCCTCAACCTTCGGGTGAACACAGAGGTAATAAACGACCGGTGTCTGGAACATGGCGACGAGCCAGCTGATCCCAAGCGAAACGGCAACCACGATGAAAAGCGAGGAACAATATTCGCCCACGCTGGTCGGTGTGAGGTAAATTGGCAAAAAGGCGAGGGCTCCAACGATCGTCGCACCTAGCAGCTGCCACGCCGCCCGGCTCGCACCCTCGATGCACGCCTCGGTACGCTCGATCCCCCTCTGCATTCGCACGATGATCAGGTCACCGACCACCACCGCGTCATCGACCAGAATTCCCAGCGCAATGATGAACGCCCCGAGCGAAATGCGCTGCAGAACGATCCCCATTGGCTGCAGAAGGCTCATCGTTGCGAAAATCACGATCAAAAGTGAACTGGTGATCAAAAGGCCAGACCGCCAACCCATCGCGATCATCACGACGATCGTCACGATGATGACGGCCTCGCGAAGGTTTTTGACAAACAAATGGACGGCCTCATTTACGTCGTCGGGCTGGAAAGTCACTTCTTTGAGTTCGCAACCGGCAGGGAACTTCGCCATCAGTTCGTTGGCTTTTTGGTGAACCTCCTCGCCCATGCGCACGACGTTTCCGTTCGGGCGGGGAGAGATCGCGATCGCGATGCAGTCTTTTCCATCGTAGCGGCAGACTTTGGACGGTGGGTCCTTCTTCACGCGGCGGATCGTCGCAATGTCGCGCAGGCGGATCTGCTGTTCCGCCCCTGCCTGCTCTTTTCCGGTGATCCTGCTCGCCTCCTGATGCAGGACAGAGTTTACGATGCTCCCGGGAACGATCCGTTCCGAAACCGCCTGAGCCTGATTGAGCAGAGCCTGCGCGGTCGAACTGACGATCACGAGGTTACCAATCTCCTCAATGCTCTGGAATTTGCCGGAAGGGGTAAGGCGGATATTTTCGCCTGAGTATTCCATCGCTCCGGCGCTCATCGTGAGATTTTGCGTCGAGAGGGCCGCCAGAATGAACGATGGAGGAAGAGACAACTGCGAGATTTTGGCCTGAGAAATCTCAATTTCGATTTGCTCGTCCGGTTTCCCCCAAAGTTCCACGCGACCTACTTCACTCAAGAGGCTGAATTCGCGCTGAAGCTCTTTGGCACGGTCGAGCTGTTCCTCAGGTGTGAACCCCTCGCTGGTCAGAGCCAGCACGATACCGTACACCTGGCCAAAATCGTCCTGTACGATCGGCGGAAGGCACTCGGGCGGAAGTTCCGTGCGGATCTCCGAGAGTTTGTTTCGCAAATCGGTCCAGACGGCCGGGAGGTCTTTGCTTGGAAGGCTCTGTTTCATATCAACATACATGAAAGAAAGCCCCGGCTCCGAGTAGGACCGAATGTGATCGATGTTTTTCAGGCGGCGGCAGGTCCGTTCAACCAGGTCTGTAACGTTTTCTTCAACTTCCGCGGCACTCGCCCCGGGGTAAAGCGTTACGACGATACCCGTTTTCAATGTAAATTCCGGATCTTCCAGCCGGCCAATCGTGAAATACGTGTAAATCCCGCCAAGGACCAGCAGCGCCACAAAAAAACCAACGACAAACCGATGGTGAACCGCGTAAGTTGGAAGTAGTCTGTTCATTCTTTTGCCTCCTACCGGGTCCGAACTTTTTGCCCTTCACGCAGAAAACGCGCTCCGGGACCGACGATTTGTTCACCAGGGTTCAGGCCGGTCACGACCACTCCATCAGCCGTCAAACGAACAATTTGAACGTTTTTCTTCACAACTTTGTTTTCCGGCGAAAGGGTCCAGACGATCGTTTCAGAACTTTTTCCCGTATAGTCTTCCGGTTTGGAATCAGGCGCGGGAGGCGCGTAGTCACCAACGATCGACATAAGCGGGACGAGGCACTCGCCTTCCTTTGGCTTGAAGTTGATCGTCAGGCTGGCCGCCATTCCCGGGTAAATTTTGCGTTCCGGGTCCTCATTTTTGATCAGAACTTCCAGAGGATAACCATGACCACCGGCCTGAAGAGCTTTTCCCAGGGAATCGAGCTCCGCGTTAAATTTCAAGTCCGGGTAGGCCTCAAAAACACACTCGAAAGAGGTGAATTCATTCTGACGAACGAGAAAAGACTCAGAAATCGTCGTTTGTACGAGGATCGACGAGGCATCAGTAAACGCGAGAACGGGGATTCCCGGCGCGACGATCTCGTTATTTTCGGAATATTTTTGTGTGACGTACCCACGGCAGGGCGCGACCAGAATCGTATCCTGCAATGCGTTTTCCGCCTGGGTTTGCTGAGCGAGAAGACCTTTTTTCTTGGCCTCGTAACCTTTAATTTCCTCATCAAGGCCCTTAATGCCGTTTTCGAGCTGCTTTTCGGCAGCGATCTTGGCGGCAAGAGCCTGCTCATGCTTGAGCTTGATCTCATCCAGCTTGATTTCCGGAACGGCTCCTTCTTTTTCCAGTTCGGTGAACTTTTTCAGATTTTTGTCCGCAGTTTCAAATTGAGTGACGGCCGCGTCCACCTGCTTTTGAAGCATGGTAATGGAACGGTCTTTATTCGCGGTTTTGGCGTCCAGTGCGGCTTGCACCTCGGCGATCCCCGCTTTCACGGTTTCCAAAGTGTTCAGGAAGTCACGCTGGTCCAGCCGGGCCAGTTCTGTACCTTTCTCAACCATTTCGCCGATCTTGGCCGTCAGAGAAACCATAGGTCCAGGGACCCGAAAAGAAAGCTGAATCGTTTTTCCTTCTTTGGCAATCGCAGAAAATGTTTGCGGCCGAAGCTCTTTCTCAAGCTGAGTTTCACAAAGTTGAACAAGAGGAACACGGATTTCCTCATTTTTTTTCAAATCCGCTTCTGAAGGAACTGGCTCTTTCGGTGCGCAAGAAGATAAAAGAGTCAGAAAACAACTGAAAAGCAGGAAGCCTAACCCTGGCCATCTGGGGGCGTTTTGGTTGATCATTATGATGCCTTAATCTATGTTTCGGGAAGTTTGATCATGTTGGGGATTGGCTCAAAAATACCCCAAAAAATAAAAAGGAACGACTTTTTGTTTTTATCGTCTTAATACTATTAATATGCAAATTTGGAATAAAAGGTTCTGATTTTAGCGATTTTTTTGATAGTACAGAATATAAAACTCCCGAATGAGGAAGTTTTGCCACCTGGAATTGTTTCGTGTGATTTGGTTCTTTTAATTCTTGACATTTGAAGGAATGAACTTTGAACAGACTATTTTAAACAAAAAATTTCACTTTTTTTCAAAAAATTCCTCAAAGAAGCCTTGCCGGATTCTTGACTTTTTTATGAAAACAGATTAAAATTTAGGAAACTATATCTCTGAGTCATTCTTTTGGAGACTTTTTCGGCATCTTTGGCCGATGTTTCCGGAAACTCAGTCAAAGGTTTAAAATAGTTAAAACAGCTCACAATTTGGGGACTTTAATTTATATACAGACGAATTATGGCCATTAAAGATTCCGCTTCTGTACTTAAAATCATCGAACGCAGCCGGCTATTGCAGTTAAAGGACTTTGAAAGCGCCAAAGAACTTAGCGAGGAATTTCCCGACAGTCAGGAATTTCTCAAAGCTTTGCTGAAAAAGAAGATCGTGACCCGCTGGCAGGCTGGTCAGCTTCTTTCGGGAAATACGTCCTTCTTCCTTGGGAAATACAAACTGGTTGATTTGTTGGGCGCTGGCGGGATGGGGCGTGTTTTCCTGGCGGAACACATCACGATGAACCGCCCCGTAGCGTTGAAAATCATTGCCAAGGAACTCGTAAAGGACCCTGAAGCGCAGAAACGTTTCCTGAATGAAGCCCGGGCGATCGCTGCCCTGAATCATCCCAATATTGTACACGCCTATAGTGTTGATAAAGAGGGGGATCGCTACTACATCGTTATGGAGTATGTGGACGGGCAGGACCTCGAAAAAATCGTCATGAAAGAAGGTCCCATGGATCAGGATCGTGTGGCGGTATATATGTATCAGGCCGCCAGTGCGCTGAATCACGCCCATGAGCGCGGAATGATCCACTGTGATATTAAACCTGCCAACCTGTTGCTGAACCTGGAATCCGACCAAATCAAAATTCTTGACATGGGGTTGGCCCGCTTCCATACCAGATCGGAAAACGGGGCGGAGGATCTGAACAAAAACGTCATTGGAACTGTAGATTATATGGCGCCGGAAGTCGCCGAGGATTCCGCCAATTCTTCTCCCAAGTCAGATATTTACTCGCTTGGGTGCGTGATGTACTTCCTTCTTACCGGTTCAATTCCATTCCCGGGCGATACGATCCCGGAACGAATCATCAAACATCAAACGGAAGAGCCCAAAAATCCTCAGGAGTTTAACGACCGGATATCTTCGAAACTCTGTGACATTTGCCTGAAAATGATGGCCAAAAGTCCCGAGGACCGATATGCGTCTTGTGCAGAAATTGAGGAAGACCTGGGTGAATGGCTGGCGGATGACGGGCACTCGGGAGAAAGCTCTGTTTCACTTGATTTCACGAATTTGGCGGGTGATTCCAAGGCCAGCCGTTCCAGCTCTCTCAATCTGGGAAGCAAAACGAAAAAATCGGGCTTTTTCAGTAAGTTTACGAAAAAAGAAACGAAGGAAGAAAAAGATTCCAAAGATTCAAAGGAAAAGGCCGGTAAATCCGGGAAACTTGATTTGGATATCGATTTCTCTAGCCTGGAAAATGGCCAGAAAGATTCCTCCTCTGAGAAAAAAGATTCCGGTTTTGCGTTTCCGTTTTCAGATGCGCCTTCCGGTAAGGCCAAGGAAAAACAGAAACAGGAAAATGCCCTGGAAGATACAACCGTCTCAACGGGAAAAGACGCGGCTGAATCGGCTGCCAGGGAACCTGCTCTTGAGATAAAAAATATGGAAAAGAAAGAAAACAATCCAAACGCTCAATCGGAGAAGAATCCGAAGCTGGTAAAGGCGGTTCTTCTGGACGACGATGATGACGACGAATCTGAGGAAAGCTTTGTCGTGGTAAAAAAATCCCCGGCTCCTCAAAAAACCTCAATTCCGCCGATGAAAAAGCCCGGTAAAGATTCGCCAAAGCGCGAAGAGGAAATTTCCGCCGTTATGTCACGCCTCCACAAAGGGAAAACTGCGGCTTGGGGAAGCGGAAAACGGGAAGAAACTCCGGCAAACGCGAATCCCTCCCATACTTCTGCGAAAAAAACGGCTGCGGCCGGAAAGAAAGCGAAGATGGGCGCTGGTGGTTTCCTCCAGAAAATCAAAGATTTCTTCGCGAAACTCACACCGAAGCAGCGTATCATCTATGGTGGAATCACGGGTGGTGTCCTCCTTTTGATCCTCATCCTGGTGATCGTCCTCTGTCTCTTGGGCGGCAATGATGAAAAGAAACCCGGCCAGAATGAAAATGAGCCGGTTGTTGAGGAAGTCATCGAAGACGAAACTGCAGAAAATAAAGTTTCCGAAGACAGCAACACGGAAAAAACCGCTGAAGGTGAACAAAAGGCCGAGGGAGATGCCGCCGCTCCGGCTGATGGCGAGCAGAAGCCCGAAGGTGAAAATACCGCTCCGGCTGATGGCGAGCAGAAGCCCGAAGGTGAAAAGGCCGCTCCGTCTGACGATGCTCAGAAGCCCTCCGCTGAAAACGCCGCTCCAGCTGAGCGTGACCAGAACGACGCGGCGGCACCCGCAGC
>JAUMVK010000043.1:0-38087 GCA_030530205.1 Thermoguttaceae bacterium
TGCTGCCCCGGCTTGCGGTTGCGGTGCCCCGATTGCTGCCCCGTCTTGCGGCTGCGGCAAATGAGCTTTGAAATAAAACATTTCTGAATTCCAAAGACCGGTACTCACGTGCCGGTTTTTTTATGGAAAATCCCGACTTTCCTTAATTATATTCCAGATTCCTCTTTCCTCACTGCCAGTTCTTTGCTATAATATTCAGAACTATCTTCATTATTCGTTATTCATTATTCGTTGATTTTATGTTTTCGGTCAAGCTCGATTTATTTCGCGGTCCGCTGGATCTCCTCCTTTTTTTAATTAAAAGGAAGGAACTGGACGTTTTGACGGTCCGAGTGAGCGAAATCATCGACCAGTTCAATGAATATGTGGACATTCTGAATTACATCGACTGTGACCTGGCTGGGGATTTCATCGCAATGGCAAGCTGGCTTCTGGAAATGAAGTCGATCGAATCCCTCCCGACCGAGGCCGAACCAGTGGTAGAAGAAGAGGACCCTCGAGAGGATTTTGTTCAGCAGCTTCTCGATTACAAGAAATATCGCGATGCAGCGTGCCTTCTGGAAGAACGTGGGCGCCGCTGGCAGCAGAACTACGCCCGGCTGGCGAACGATTGCCCGCCCCGAACCCGAGACCTGGCCGAGGAACCAATTCTTGATGTGGACCTTTGGGATCTGGTGAGCGCATTCGGACGTATCATCAAAGAACCGAACGGCTCGGTCCCGACAAACATCGTGTACGAGGAAACCCCCATCGAGGCTCACATGGCCCGCATTCAGGAACGGCTCGCAGAAAACGGCGTGACCGCTTTCTCCGAGCTATTCAAACCCGGGATGCACAAAACGACGCTCGTCGGGATTTTCCTCGCCTCGCTGGAACTGGTACGTAATTACCGTGTCACGGTGGAACAGTATCAGCTCTTTGGAGAAATCTGGCTCCGGCCCGGTGAAGGCTGGACACGCGAAATCAACGGCAAGCCGATCACTTCCGCGTGAAAATTTAAATCAGTCTCAAGCGGGATCTCTTAAAACCCCGCCGTTGAACGACACTGGAAGCGTCGTTCCCATAATCATTTATTCAGCTTCTCAGCCGTGGTCCAGAGACCGGCGGAAGGCGTGCTGATGAAGTACACTTCCTCGCCGTCCTGCATCGTATTGAAGCCGTTCTTCATCCTGGCCGGGTCGTAACGCTTCAGCATCTCGTCCAGGTCGGCATAGCCGAAGCAGACGCTTTCCACTTCTTCTTTCGTCAGATGGCCCGGCGCATACGTGATTTTGAAGCGGCCCTCGCTCGAGCCGTGGATCAGGTGCGCGGTACCGTGCGTCAGGTCCTGAAGCATCGGCTCCGTCTTCCAGAGCTTGAGAATATTTTCCGTGCCGGAGTAGCCGTATTTGCGGATCAGAACGTCCACGTCTTCCTGCTCGCCGAAACGTTTCAGGCCGGGCGCGAGGATCAGCAGCTCGCCGCCGTCCGCCATGGCTTTGCGCGTGCGGTAGATCGCCTTGTTCGCGACCCACGTACTGTAAAATTCGTCGCCCTGCATGACCGCCACGACCTTTTTCAGCGGCGGGACGATCGTGATGTTCTGCTCCCGGGAGAGTTTGGCCGCTTCGAGGTACGTCTCCAGATCGTCACCAATGAACACGCCGGTATGGCCGAGATTTCCCGCTTCGTCGTAGGCCATCACGACCTCGAAATAGAAGTCGGGGAGGTTCCCCAGGTAGTCGGCCTCCGCCTTGTTGTAGCAGGCGCGCAGAGGCGAAACGAGCGTCCCCAAATTGTTCTCGATGCCGCAGCAGGCCGCCGCCATGTGCGACGCGCAGATCATCGGCTTGCCGCCCAGCCCGATGAAGTAGTTTTTGTTGTGGTTCGCGAAGCCGAGGACCTCGTGCGGCACAACGTGGCCGACGTTGATGATCAGGTCCCACTGACCGTCCAGCAGGAACGTATCGAGCGAGACGGGGATCGCCCAATCGACTTTCCCGTGCGTCGCTTCCTTCACGAAATCGACCGGGACCTCGCCGATGGTGCGCGAGCCGCTGCGCCAGTCGTGCACGTGGATCCGGTCAAGCGGGATCGAGCCGAACATCCAACGGTTCTGCTCGTCGGTATGTGGGACGTGCTGGCCGAGCGTCGGAATGACGTGAACGTCAGCGGTCTGGGAGAATATCTTGTAAAACTCTTCCGTGATCCAACCCGCTCCGCTGTGTGCGCGTGTAATGTCCGGAGGAAGAAGCAGGACACGCTTCGGTTCGGCGCAAATGCGTTTGCGGGCTTCGTCAGCCGCCTGATGAACGAGGGAAAGAATAGCGTCGCGGTCAAGGCGACCCGTGGAGGAAATCCAAGGCATGATTTTTCCTTTATGTGTGAGTTTTCGTGGAATTAAACGTTTTCTGTATTTTACACGAAATCGGAAAAAAGTAAACGGGAAGGGTGGAAATTTTTTAACGTTTGACTCAAAAATGGGTCAAAAGAACCAGAACATTCCACCCGGAGGTTCCCGGACCAGCAGAAATCCAGCCCACAAGTCCAGAAGACAAGCCTTTCCTATAGCCCCGAGTCGGGTTCATTTTAAATTTTTTATCAAAATGTTCCATTTTCCTATTTACTGTAATTCAATTTTATGCTATTTTAGACTTAGAAGAATTATTTCCTTGATCGAGATTAAATTTTTGTCCTATCATTCAGAATGCCATGAAAAAGTTTGGAATATTATTCGGGATCCTGCTGGTTTGGGGGCTTTTGCCGGCATCTTCGGTTTTGAATGCGCAGACGATTCCCAAGCCCAAAGTCTCGGGGACGTATTTTGAGGAAAACTCGAATTTCCGGGTCAACTACAAAGTCATGACCGGCGATTCCAAGGAGGTAGTTTCCTCCGGGAAAACCATCTTCTACGACGGGAACGCCTACGATTTCGTCGATAATACGGACGAAATCATCGTCCTGAATTTTACAGCCAAAAAGATTTACGTTCTGGACGTTGAAAACCGCAAGAAATGGACCACTACGCCAGAAGAGGCGGAGGAGTACGCGACAAAGCTCTGCCGCTGGGGAATGAGCCATCCCAAAGAAGAAATTCGTCAGTTTTTCCAGCCAGATTTTAAAAGAAATTACGACGACTCCAAGGGGGAATACTCTTTTGTCGCGTCGAATTATTCTTACTTCGTGACCCCGACAAAGCCGGAAAAACCCGAGTTTCTCCAGCAGTACAGAACCTTCGCCCAGTGGTCGTGCCGTGTGAACATGATGCTCTCGCCGGGGGCCAAGACCCTTTACCCTCGGTACGTCGTGAATGAAGTGATTTTCAACGCGGGCTCCCTGATCGAGAAGATCCAGCTTTCCATTAAATTGTCAAAAGGACCGTTCGCCAAACCGGAGACTTTTCTCTCGGAATATCAGTACCTCCCGCGGCTGGTGGAGTCGGATCAGGTGATCATTCGTCAGGTTGAGGACTACCTCGTTTTGTTCCGTGACGGGAACCTGGCCGATTTCCAGAACAAACGGCTTGGGAAGGAATGAAAGAGAAAGCCCCACTCTTCGAGGGGGGTGGCACGGAGTGCCGGGGGGAGTTGAACGGCGCGTTCACGTAACTCCCCCAGTCTCACTTCGCGAGCCAGCCCCCTCAATGAGGGGGCCTTTAAACGACTCTTGACGCATCGTCCTCCATTTTTCCGCAAAAATTGACCCACGCGGGTCAAATTCTCCCTCAGATTTCTTTTTTTTATCTCTCCCGGCCACTTGACAAAACCCCGCCCAGCCTCTATAATAAAAAAACCGTTAAAATTTTTTACCCGACCATCCCTAGAATTCCCCCATGAAAAACTTCATCCCCCTCACCTTTTTCCTGGCCGTTCTCCTTTTGGCGGCACAGGCTTTTTGCACGAATTATTACGTCTCCCCCACTGGTGACGATTCGAAAGACGGAACTTCGGCCGCGACCGCTTGGGCCACGATCGCCCGGGTCAACGCGGCCCAAGAGATCCAGCCCGGCGATAAAGTCCTCTGGAAATGCGGCGGGATCTGGCGCGGGATCGTTCGTCCGCACTCGGGTGAGGAAGGAAATCCGGTCATTTACTCGTCCTACCGCGTGAAAGGCCAGCCGAAGGACGCGCCGAAACCCACGTTTTACGGTTCCAAAGAAGCCTCTCAGGAAAAGGATTGGGTCGAAGTTTCCCCGAACATCTGGGCCACGCGCGAGACCAGGCCGGAAGTCCTCGGCGAAGTGGACGGGAAATTCCTCGAAGACTGGAGCCTCTACGTCGATCGGGCAAAGGCCGAAGTCAAATCGGAATTTACGGTGGAGGACGGTTTGCGCAAGTTCACGTTTGACGTGATCGGGGGCGGGAAGGGCGCGAATAACGTTCAGCTCTGGGGCCCGGCCGTCGATGCGGTGAATTTTCCCAAAACGATGCTCCTGAAAATGAAGGTCCGCGCGAGCCAGCCCGTCACCGTGCCCGGGATGCGTATCTCGCTCAGCGGCCCGCCGTACACCGGAAAGGCGACCTCGAACGCAATCGAAGTCACCGAAGAGTGGCGGGAAGTCGAAATGCTCGTGAACGTCGGCGACGCGCCGCTTCCGGAAGGCCGGAAATTTACGTGGCACTGGAGCCTCGGCGACGTCCCGGTCGGAACCAAACTCGAAATCATCCTGGAAAGCCTGAACGAGTGCGTCGTGGACCGCTCGCTTTACCTGAACGTGGACGTGGGAAACATCATTTTCGACCACGGAAACTTCACCAAGTACCACTACTGCGGCATGAAAAAGTGGAAGCTCGAAGACCTGAAGGCCCCGGGCGATTACTACTACGACGCGAAATCCTGCCGCGTGTTCCTCTACTGGGACGAAAACCCGGCCAAAACCTGCAAGAGCATCGAGCTGGCGCTTCGTTCGACGGTCATTGACGAGGGCGGCTGCCACGACGTGATCTACGACGGTCTGGCGGTGGCTTACGGTGCGGCCCACGGTTTCGGAGGCGGGAACACTCGCCGGCTGACCATTCGGAACTGCGATCTGTATTTCATCGGCGGAGGCCATCAGCACACCGCTGAAAACGGCAGGCCCGTCCGTTTCGGAAACGCGATCGAGTTCTGGGGAAGCTGCGACTCCAACCTGGTCGAGGGAAATCACATCTGGGAGGTTTACGACGCGGCTCTGACCAACCAGGGGAGCGGCACCGAGGCCAATCCTTCCATCCAGAAAAACATCACGTACCGGAACAATCTGATCGAAAAATCCGAGTACTCCTTCGAGTACTGGAACCGCGGCGGCGTGACGGAAAACGTCGTTTTCGAGAATAATACGTGCGTGGACGCGGGCGTCTGCTGGTCCCATTCCCAGCGCCCCAATCCGAACGGCGCGCACATGATGTTCTACAATAATTCGGCAGAAACGACCGGCGTCGTGATCCGGAACAACAAATTTTTCAACTCGACCGAAGTTTGCCTCCGGATGGATAATGACTGGCGCAGCGGCCTGAAAATGGAGAAAAACGAGTACGCCCAGACCGAGGGAATGCCCGTCGTTCGCTGGCTCGTGAAAAACTACTACGACGCGAAAACCTTCGCCGACTGGCAGAAAGACTCCGGCATGGACCAGGGTTCCACCTGCAAGTAAAACGTACTCCAAACTGAAATCAAAGCTCAAACCATCAGAATATTTTAATTTTTATGTTACTTGAAGTTAAAAACCTGAAAACTTACTTCCCGATCCACCGCGGGCTGCTCAAAAGCGTCGTTGGCTACGTTCAGGCCGTGGACGGTGTCTCGTTCCAGCTTCAAAAAGGCGAAACTCTTGGTCTCGTCGGTGAAAGCGGCTGCGGAAAAACCACTACAGGGCGTTCCATCCTGCGTCTCGTTGAGCCAACCGGAGGGACTGTCCTTTTTGAGGGAAGAAATGTTCTTCAAGCAGATGACGATCAACTCAAGCAACTGCGGCGTGATATGCAGATCGTTTTCCAGGACCCGTTCGGCTCGATGAATCCCCGCATGACGATCCGTTCGATCATCGAGGAAGGTCTCGTCGTTCAGGGAATCGGAGACAGTGCAGAACGGGAAAAGCGTGTCCGGGAAGTCATCGGGCAGGTGGGGCTGGAACCGTCCTGCCTGAACCGTTACCCGCACGAGTTTTCCGGTGGTCAGCGTCAGCGGGTTTGCATCGCCCGAGCGTTGGTTTTGAAGCCCAAATTCATGGTTCTTGACGAGCCGATTTCCGCCTTGGACGTTTCAATTCAGTCCCAAATCATTAATCTTCTGGTGCAGCTCCGGGAGGAACACGAACTGACGTACCTGTTCATCTCGCACGACCTTTCGGTGGTCCGTTACATTTCGGACCGCGTCGCCGTGATGTACCTCGGCCAAATCATCGAAACCGCCCCGAGTGACGAATTGTACATGCACCCGGCGCATCCGTACACGCAGGCGCTTCTTTCGTCGATCCCAACGGTGAATCAGTCGAACCGGAAAGAGAGGATTTTGCTCACAGGTGACGTTCCCAGTCCGGTGAACCCGCCGAAGTGCTGCCGCTTCTGCCCGCGCTGCTCGAAGGCGCAGGCGGTCTGCCGTGAAAAAATCCCGCCGGTCGTACAAATCGCCGAGGGTCACACCGTCCAGTGCTTCTTCCCGGAAACGGCCACAAACTGAAAATCAGGAAGAAAGAGTAAAAGACGCGAAAAGTCCAACTCCTAACTCCTAACTCCTCACTTTAATGCGCATTACAAGTCCGCAAAACCCGCGAATCAAAGAAATCGTTCAGCTCCGCCAGGGGCGCAAACGCCGTCAGGCAGGGAAATTCCTGATCGACGGTCGGCGTGAAGTATTTCGTGCTCTGGCGTGCGGTTTCCCCATTCTGGCCGTTTATTTCGCTCCCGAGCTGGCCGATGAGGAAACCTTCGAGTGGATGAACGATTTTAGCGCACGGCACGGGAAACAGATCGAAGTGAACGAGGTTCCGCCGGCCCTGTTCGCGAAGATCGCCTACGGGGACCGTGAGGACGGCGTGCTGGCGGTGGCGCGGTACACGGAACTGACGCTCGACGACGTTTTCCAGCGGCTCCCGAAAGACCGCCCGCCATTGATCGGCGTGATCGAAGGAGTCGAAAAGCCTGGAAATATCGGCGCAATTTTGAGGAGCGCAGACGGTGCGGGGCTCTCTGCCCTCGTGCTGGCAGATCCGCAGACGGATCTTTTCAACCCGAACACGATCCGGGCGAGCCTCGGCACGATTTTCTCTCTGCCTGTTTGCGCCGATTCGAGCGAAAACGTGGTCGCGTGGCTGAAAAAGCACCAGTTCCAGATCTACGCTGCAATCGTGGACGGGGCGATCCATTACACGAAGGCGGACTTCACGCGCCCCTGCGCCATCGCGCTGGGAAGTGAGGCGTGGGGACTGACCGAACAATTCCGAGGCGAGGGGATCCAGCCGATTTTCCTCCCGATGAATGGGATCGCGGACAGTTTGAACGTTTCGACGACCGCAGCGATCCTTTTTTACGAGGCCTTGAGGCAAAGAGAAAAAATCTTATGCGAAAAAACTTCCTGACTTTCCTGCTCCTCCTTTTTTGTTCCCCTGTTTTGGCCCAGAATACAGACTGGATGAGTGAGGCCAAACTCGGTATTTTCACCCATTTCCTTCCGGGGGATCCAAACTCTTTTCAACTGCTCGATACTTACGACGTTGAGGCGGTCGCGAGCCAGATGCACGAAATAGGTGTGAAATATTTTGTCTTGACCCTTCATCAGAATACCGGCTTCATCAACTGCCCTAATGCCGTGTATGACCAAATCACGGGTTACGCGCCGGGAGAAAAATGCAGTAAACGAGATGTTCCGATGGAACTGGCCGACGCACTGGCTAAATATGACATTAAACTCGTGCTGTACGCAACGGGTCAGGTCCCAAATCTGGACAAAAGGGCGCAGCGGGCTTTCGGCCTCACCCCGGTCAATGATTCTGAACGGCCGCGAGACCTGAAAATTGATTTGGAATTTGCGAAAAAGTGGGCCAAAGTCTTCGAGTGTTGGTCTGACCGCTATGGTGAGAAAATCGCCGGTTGGTGGATCGACGGCTGCTACGAGGGCTGCGATTTTAACGAGGAAATCCTGCAAATCTACTCCAGGGCCCTGAAACATGGAAACCCGCGTGCAGTCATCGCTTTCAATCCCGGCGTCTGCCGTCCTGAATGGCTCGCCTCGGACTGGACAGCTGGGGAAATCAACGAACCGTTTGTCGAAACCCGCGAAGGACGTTTCACGCCGACCGGGCAGCAGATTCAAATCCTCACGTTCCTTGGAAGTCACTGGTGTGCTCCGAACTGCCGCTTTACGACGGAAGAGTGGGTGGAATGGGTAAAAGATATAACGAAAGGTGGAGCCGCTGTTACAATCGACGCGCAGCCAAACTATAACCCTTCTGTTGGCCCCATTGGAATACTGAACCCGGAACAAGTAAACGTTTTGAAGACGATACGGACCGCGCTTTGAGAGAGCAGGGAAATGCAGATCAAACCCGTTTTTTCTTTGAGTTTTTTGTTTATTCCTTGACATTCATGGGAAAAATGTTATAATAAAGCAAAGCTTTTGAAACCTCCTTATTTTCCCGCCAATTTTGAGAACATGAATAGAAGTTTAATCATTTTCGCGCTTTGTTTGACGGTTCTTCTGGTTGGAACCTTTCTGGGGTTCTATGGAACATCGACCTTCTACAAAGGGCAGATCGCTGATGAAAAATTCATCACGAAGAAATACGAAGCCATCCAGAAGGAAAAAGGCGAAAAAGCAGCCGCCAACGCAGTAACGTACAAAGTCCGTGTTGGCAAGGCCCAGAAAGGAACCGCCCAGCAGTTTCGCACGCTCATCGGTCGTCTGGAAGAAATCCGCCGTTCCACCATTTCCGCCGAAGTCAGCGGGAAAATCGTGGAAATTTACGTCGAAAAAGGCTCGCACGTCAAGGAACATCGCGTCAAATACGAAGACTCCAACCCTTCTGACGCCTCGCTTGACTCGCTCCTTGAGGACAACGAAAAGGTTTTGTCCGAAGGTACTGTCCTTGCACGCATCGACACGGTGTGGCTGGAACTCGCGGAACGGCAAGCCATCGAGTCTCTCGCTTCACTTCAGGCCCAATACAATTATCAGGAAAGCGAGCTGAAACGCGCCAAGGCCCTGAGCGAGCGCGGCGCCGTCAGCCAAAGCGACATGGAATCCATTCTGGCCAAGCGTGACGAGCTTCAGGCCAACATGAACGAAAAGAAAGTCCTGATCCTCGAACTCCAAAAGAAGCTGAAACGCTCGACGATCTACGCACCGTTTGACGGTCAGGTGATCGCCCGCCACGTGGACGTTGGAACGTACGTCTCCCCCGGGACGCCCGTCGTGGATGTCATTTCCGAAGGGAAAATCGATGCGCGTGTTTACGTTCCCGAGTCTTTCATCCACATGATCCAGATAGGCCAGAAAATTGGGGTCCAGGTCGATGCGCTCGGGAAAACGGTTTACGGGACAGTCGTTCAAATCGTCCGTAACGCAGAAACCGCCTCGCGTACATTTCCGGTTTATGTCCGTCTTGACGATAAAGAGGGAGAACTGATGGCCGGGTTGAGCGTCACGTCCCGAATTCCCGTCACGGAGAAATACGAGTCCTTCATCGTTCCGGGAGATTCCGTCATCATCAAGCCGGACGGAAACACGATTTGGATCGTGAGAAACCGTACGGAAGAGGAAGAAGCGGAAGCGAAGGCTGACGCGGAAGAGGCCCACAAACCGTACAAAGAGGGCGAGCTGATCGCGATCCCGATCCCGGTTCGGATCACCGCCGAAATGTTTGATGGGGATATTTACGACCAAAAAGTCACACAGACCGCTGACGGACGCAAGCAGGCGAGTTACGTTTCCAAGCTGCTCGCGGTGGAACCGGTGAATGAAGAGGGCCGCAAGTACCTGCTCCCGGGAGCCAATCTGGTGATCGAGGGCGGTGAACGTCTTACGCCGAAGATGGTGGTTCAGATCCAAGAAAGCCCCTACACGCTGAAACCGATGCCTGGTCAGTACGATTCCGGCCAGCAGATGACAACGGAGTGATTTTTCGGAAACTTTTTCCCCGTCAGGCGTTCCCCCCCAAAGGGAACGTTTTGCGGGGAAATTTTTCCGGGGATCCATCTATTTTTCTCTTTTTTTTCTTCCACGTCTTGACATTTTGCGAAAACCAGATAAAATTTGATTACATTAATATAAATATTCAATCTCGAAACCAAAACAAATCCCTCAGGAGGTCCCATGGATTATTCAACTTACCTGCGCAAGTACCCCGATTTGAACGGCTATTTCGGCCCGTATGGCGGTGGTCAGGATTTTCTCCCGGAACAGCTTCGCCCGATTTTCGAAGAAATCGACCAGGCGTACCGAACCATTTGTCAGAGCGCCCGATTCATCAACGAGCTGCGTCGCATTCGCCGCGAGTTCCAGGGACGCCCGACCCCTGTGTACCATTGCGAGCGTCTTTCCCAGAAACTCGGCGCATGCCAGATTTACCTGAAGCGTGAAGACTTGAACCACACCGGTGCGCACAAATTGAACCACTGCATGGGTGAAGGTTTGCTGGCCCAGTATCTCGGCAAGAAAAAAATCATCGCGGAGACCGGCGCTGGACAACACGGCGTGGCTCTTGCGACGGCCGCCGCTTATTTTGGCCTCGAGTGCGACATCTACATGGGTGAAGTTGACATCGCGAAGCAGGCGCCAAACGTCACCCGCATGAAGATGCTCGGTGCGAACGTAGTCTGTGTGACGCGCGGACAGAGAACGCTTAAAGAGGCCGTGGACGCTGCATTTGAAGCGTACTTGCAAGATTACCAGAACTGCATCTATTGCATCGGCTCTGTCGTAGGGCCGCATCCCTTCCCGATGATGGTCCGTGATTTCCAATACGTCGTAGGTGAAGAGGCCCGCGAGCAGTTCCTCGAAATGACCGGTCATCTGCCGGAAGCCGTTACGGCCTGCGTTGGCGGCGGGTCCAACTCGATTGGGATGTTCACGCCGTTCCTGAACGACCCGGTGGACATTTACGGCGTTGAGCCTCTCGGCCGCGGCACAAATCCGGGCGACCACGCCGCCACGATGACGTACGGAACTGACGGAGTTTTGCACGGTTTCAAGAGCAAAGTCCTGCAAAAAGAAGACGGTTCCCCGGAGAATGTGTACTCCATTGCGAGCGGTCTGGACTATCCGGGTGTTGGGCCGGAACACGCTTTCCTGCATGATTTGGGCCGTGTCAAGTATGTGACCGCCAGCGACCTGGAAGCAGTGGACGCGTTCTTCAAGCTTTCCCGTTACGAAGGGATCATCCCGGCTCTGGAAAGCTCCCACGCGGTGGCGTATGCGATGCGTTACGCGAAAGAACACAAGGTCGGCTCGATCCTGGTCAACCTTTCCGGACGCGGCGACAAAGACGTCGATTACGTCGCAGAACATTACGGCTACGGCGAGCAGTTCAAGTTTGAAGACTAGAAAAAGAATGAATATTGAATAGTGGGTCAACCTGACGCGTAATTCCGGCCTCCGGCCTCCATTACCGCCTCCCACTATTCATTATTCGTTATTCGTTATTCATTTCTTCCGAGCACTTCCCGCACGATTCCGAGCATCGAGAAAATAAGGTGCGTGGAAATTTGTGTGTCGTCAATCTGGTAGTGAAGCTGAAGCATTTTCCGGTAATCCCGCATCTGTAAACTGTGAGAACGGATTTTCTCTTCCAGAATTTCCGGGCTGCTGATTTTCCGTGTTGTTTTATAGTCCACACAGTCGGCCCAGAAAACCCGCGCATCGTTTCTCAGCAGAATCAGTCGGTCGAGCGTTCCAAGCAGAAGCTCCGTCTCGGTGCGAATCGCCAGTTCTTTTTCCCGGTACACTTCCCACCGTATCTCGTTCGGGTCATTGGGACACTTGCGGAAGACGTTCATCGGAACCAGTTCCGGCGGCAGGATCCCCGCTCGCAAAACCTTCTCTCGAAGCATCGGAATGTACGTGGTCCAGTGCAGAGCCCGATCCACCCTCGGAGACTTGAGCGAGTTGTGAAAACTCTTCAGGAGCCGTTCCAGGCGGTCTTTATTCAGGCCGAACGGACGCGCGAAGGCAATCAGCTCGTCATCCGATGGAAGACTGTTTTCCATCCACGCGATTTTTTCGTACCACCCGTGCAGAATCGTTCCGTTGACGGTGTTCTGCTGGCTAAAATCCAGCTTGCGGCTCAAATCCACGAAGCGGCGGTCCTCAATATTGGAGGGAGCCCGGCGAGTCAGATCACGGGTTGAATTGGGGTTTGGAAGGAAGCGGATCGGCTCGATTATCTGCGACTCTACCGCCTCGGATTCCTTTGTGGGATCCACCGGGATTTTCGTGTTTTCCTCGTTTTGTTTCTCTGCGAACCGGAGGGCTTGGGGCGTTTTTTCGTACCATTTCGGATCTCCACCAAACGCGAGCCGGATTTTTTCGTCGGCCGAGAACGCACCGGAAAGAGCCGTCCGCAGTACATCACTCACGTGGGCAAATGGAGGTTTCTGATTCTTCTGCACCGGCGGGATGAAGAGGTACATCGCGTAAATCGCTCTCGTCATGGCAACATAAAGAAGCGACCAAGACTCACTGATCCGTTCACGCTCGTTCAAATCCGTCGCACGCCGAACTGGGGACGTCGGTGGGAAAAGCACATCGCGCACTTTTTTATCCGGAACAGGAGTGATGAACGTAACGTCTTTCAGTACGTCATCATTTTCGTATCCCGGCACAAATTTCGGCGTTTTCCCAGCCATAGGAAACAGGAGCTCGGGAAGAACCACCACATCAAACTGAAGTCCTTTAGAACCGTGGATCGACATTAAAACGACGGAAGCGGCGGAAGGGTCTTCCAGTTTGCAGTCTTTGATGAACGTTACAAAATCGAAAACACGCTCCAGCTTGGAAGTCTGCTGGTAAGCCGCCGCCAGATTCATCAACTGCTTGAGCCGCCGGGCTTCCTCTTTCGTGCAATATTCCATAAGGAACTGGGCGACTTCTTCCAGAAACTGCGATATCCCAAACGCCTGAAGCCGTTCCCGCAGTGACGCGAGACACCGGGTCCGCTCCATACGTGACATTTGGCGTTCCTCCGGATCCATCTGCTTTTCGTCCTGCCATTTAAGCGCAGGGAAAAGCCGGCTTAAAATCGAGTTTCCTACGTGGAACCACGCTGCCGAGTCGTCCGGGAAATCCATCAGATTCAGAAGCGACAGCGTCAGACAGACCGAGTTGGAGTTGGTCAGCGGGTTCTTTCCTTCTTCGCTCACCGCGATGCCAAGCTCACGCAAAAACCGTGCGACTTTGGAAATTCGTCTGTTCGTCCGAAACAGAACGCCAATTCGATGAAGACCTTTTCCCTGATGGTATATCTCCGCGATCCGCTCAGCGACCCAACGAAGCTGAACGTCTTCCCGGCTTGGACGAAACGCATCTTCGGGTCCCTCTGAATCATCCCCGCTTTCAGAGAAAACGGGATCGGAACTCATCTCTTGACCTTCGGAACCATCCGAATTCACCCATTTTGGCATCGTACATAATTCCCAGTAGCCGGGATATTTGGCGGACTTGGGGGAAGCGGTGTGTTTCTGGAATTTCCACTCATTCCACGCCTCACGAGCCAAATCATTCAAAAGATCACGAACCGGCACCATTTTGGCTTCAGGACCAAGCTCCGACTGGACCGGAGCGCAAAACTCCTCCGGGGGAATTTCAGGATTCTTTACCGGGTCGAGAAAAAACCGGTTCACGCAATCCAGAATCGGCGGAGCGCTGCGCCAGCTCGTATTACTGCTTTCCTGTTCGATCCCGGGAAAAGTACTTTCGATGGCTTCGAAAACTTCCGCACGGCCGTTTCGCCAGCGGTAGATCGCCTGCTTCACGTCGCCGACGCAGAAAAAAGACCTGCCCTTCCCTGACGTACAATGGTCGCCAAAAGGCCGAAAGATTTTCCACTGGTCGAGAGAAGTGTCCTGAAACTCGTCCAAAAGCAAGTGCTCGATCGGAGAATTCATCCGCCAGAAAATCTGTTGGAGGTCCCCGCCTTGATCGTTCAGAAACTCGGCGACATATTGTGTCACGTCGTCGAACAGAAGGCCGTTTGCCGTGATCTTCCCCAAGTCGTAATTTCTCGTGAAACCGTCGATCAGCGTATGGACCGATCGGGTCTGCTCCTGCATAAGCTGAATATAGGCCGTCGCGGCATTACACGCAATCTTGCGCATCGCGTCATCCAATGCCCCAGGAAGCGGTTTTCCATAGTAAGTGACCGGATTTCCGGGAGGTGCCTGAAATGCGGCCTGAATGATCGTTTCCTTCATCAGACCATACCAGTCGTTGACCCGAAGTTTGGCACTGATTTTTTCGATCATCTTCTCTAATTGCTTTTTCCCGGCATTCAGATTCAGTTCGTTCAGCAAAGAATTCTGAATCTCGATGATTTCCGCCTCAGTCAATCTTCCAAACAAAGGTAAAGACTGAATAGCATCCCACGCTTCCGGTCCGGCCTCGTGTTCCAGGGAGAGAAGTTTCTCCATTTTCCTGTAAATATCATCCGCGATCAGGTTGACCGACTCCCCTTTAAACAGTTGGCGGATGAGTGTCGGCGTGTTTTCCTCATTTTCTTTGAGGGTTTTCTGGATTGCGTCCCAACGCAGATGCGCGTCCTCAACATCATCAAGGATCCTCCAGCCGGGCTTGATCCCCATTTCGTACGGGAAGCAAAGTGCGATACGATTGAAGAAACTGTTGAGCGAGCAGGCGCGGATTTGGTTTAACCCCCTTACGAGACGGCATAATACGGCCTTCATCTCGTTGGGCGAGACCGTATGACCAACCATTTGAGAAAGCTCTGTGAGCAGTCCTTCATCCTGGCAGGCCTGTGCCGCCGTCAAAAGGATCCGGTTCAAAATCTCGCCCGTCGCCTTGCGGGTAAATGTGGACGCCAGGATCGTCGAAATCTTCGCTCCACCGAGTAAAAGGCCGAGATAACGCAGACTGAGCTGGCGCGTCTTCCCCGACCCCGCGGAAGCGCGAATAAGTAAATTGGGTTTCATGATGGAAAAAACGTGAAAATACTTTCAAAACATAAAATCGTTCAAAGGTTCATAATTCGCTTTTTTTAATTTTAGTCAAGAGAAAATTTTTATCAAGGGGGGGGAGGAGGAAACAGAATCAGGAATTTAGAAGTAAAAGTTCGGGTGAGTTCACAAAAAAGAAAAACTTTCTTATGAAAAAAAGAATCATCGAAAATCAAGTGGAAATTACTTCACCTCGGGGATCTCTTCCCAGTCGGTCGTGTAACCCGGAGAGCGCAGCTTGTGGCGGCTGCGCCATTCCTGCTCGTTTTTGAGGCCCTCTGACGCGAAAACGACCGACGTACGGCCCAGCTCACGATGCAGTGCGTCGAGCGTACTCATCAGGTCCCGGTGGATCTTTGCCTTTTTGTCATCGGCTGCCTGTTCTTCCAGCGACTGGAAAACGCGGTACCTGCCCGGCTCGGGTTCCGGCGTGACGGCCAAAAGGGTCACGCTGGCTTTCTGGTAGTTCACGTCTTCGCGGAAAATCCTCTTCATCCCCTCCAGGACCCGCGGCAGGACCGTCAGCGAGTCGTCGGTGCTCCCCTCCAGTGGGATCGTCACGCCGTCCGAGTACGGGACCCGTGAGTTGATCTCGGCCCCGGAGGTAAAGCCGTAAAACGAAAGCCAGACCGCCCCGGTGTAGAGGTGGAACTTGCGCAGACGTTCCATCGCCGTCTCGCAGAAGGTCGAAACAGGATGCGTCAGCGCGTCGAGGGAGGTCAGGACCGTTCCAAAGGACCGCGAGTACTGGATCGAGTACTTCGGCGGCGCGAAATCTTCCAGCTCGAGGCACGGCTCGCCGCGCAGTTCACGGACCGTGCGCTCCTGGCAGATGGAAAAGTCGTGGCGGATCTGGATCGGGTTCTGATTGTAAAGGTCCCAGGCGGTGCGGACTCCGCGCGTACGGAAGGTTTTGGCCAGCCGCCGGCCCACGCCCCAGACTTCCTCGACGGGAATTTCCTTCAAAACTTCGCGCAGGGTCCCGGAATCGTTCAGTGTGAAGCAGCCGATCCGGCGGACCTTTGCGACGTGCGTCGCGATCTTGGCGAGCGTCTTGGTCGGGCCAACTCCAAACGAGACAGGGATCCCGGTCCACTGCTTGACCGTTTCAATGACGCGGCGCTGAAACGCCTCCGTCTCCGCGTCGGCTACGCCGGTCAGATTGAGAAACGCTTCGTCGATGGAGTAAACCTCGAGTTCGGGGCAGAACGTGCGCAACGTCTGCATCACGCGGTGGCTCAGGTTGGCGTAAAGAGGAAAATTGGCGGAAAAGACGGCAATTCCAAGCTCCTCGCACTTGCGCCGGACCTGAAAATACGGCTCCCCCATTTTGATCCCGAGGTCTTTGGCTTCCTGCGAGCGTGCGACGATGCAGCCGTCATTATTCGAGAGCACGACGACGGGCCGATCCCACAAACGCGGCACGAAAACCTTCTCACATGACGCAAAAAACGAGTTGCAGTCCACCAGACCGTACATTTTCAAACCTCCGGGGTATAGTATAACATAAAACCGGGAGTCTGTCAAGTAATTAAGTTTTTGCGGGGATGACGTTTCCAGCGTCGTTTTTAAAGGCCACCTCCTTGAGGGGGCTGGCGAGCGCAGCGAGACTGGGGGAGTTACGTGAGTGTACCGTCCAACTCCCCCCGGCACTTCGTGCCACCCCCCTCGATGAGGGAGGCTAATTTTGAACCCCCGCTTGACGGCCCCGGGATTTTATGTATATTAAATGGTCGGAGGAATCAAAATGCACACGGAATCCGCTGAATACCGCAAAATCGAATGTACCCAGTGCGGCTGGGAAACGCTTCTGGACCTGAACGGGATCTTCGACTGGCTCGTAAAATACCGGGTTTTCAAGCCGACCCACAAAATCGACGACGAGCTGGTTTACGAGCTCTTCCACAGTCTGACGGACCGCTACGTCTGCCCGGAATGTGGGGGGACGCGGCTCAAAATTTCGGTCGTGACGGACGATTTCTCGGACCAGGATGAACGCCGGTGCCTCGGGTGCAGAAATGTGATTCCCCGCGAACGGTTGGAGTACGTTCCAGACGCGAAGTACTGCGTGAGCTGCCAGGAAAAACTCGAAAAGGGCGAGCCGCTCCCGCTGAACGTGGAGTTCTGCCCGATTTGCGGCCGAATGATGGATCTCGTCGAGGTTCACGATGGTCGGCATGTCGAATTTAAATGGGTCTGCCCGAGCAATCCCCCGTGCCGATACAGGAAAAAATGATTATTCGTTCCTTTAACCCCCCATTGAATCCCATGAAAAAATTCTTCCTTTCCTTTGTTTTGGTTTTCGTTTTTGTGTTTGCCGCGGCGGTCGTTCAGGCCGGAACGAACGGCGGGTGGGTCAAGTACCCGGAAAACCCCGTGCTGGGCGGCGATCTGGGCGTCTGCTTCGACGTCACCCTCCTGAAAGATGGCGATCTGTACAAAATGTGGTTTTCCTGGCGGACCAAAGCGTCCATCGGCTACACCGAATCCCGGGATGGCGCACACTGGTCCGAGCCGCTGATCGTGCTCGCCCCCGACCCCTCCTGCGGCTGGGAGATCCGCCTGAATCGGGCGTCCGTCGTGAAGAAAGGCGAGAAATATTTCATGTGGTACACCGGTCAGACTCAGAATGAGTCCCGCATCGGCATGGCGGAAAGCCCCGACGGGATCCACTGGACGCGCGTGCAGAAAGACCCGGTCATGGTCGCGGAAGAGCCGTGGGAAAAGGTCGCGGTGATGTGCCCGCACGTGCTCTGGAACGAGGAGGCGAAACTCTTCCAGATGTGGTACTCCGGCGGTGAGCAGTACGAGCCGAACGCGATCGGTTACGCCACCAGCCCGGATGGGCTCCGCTGGACGAAACGCGCGGGAAACCCGGTTTTCGCCGCCGACCCGAACACTGCGTGGGAGCAGCATAAAGTCACCGCCTGCCAGGTCTTCCCGTGGGAGGGCGAGTACCTGATGTTCTACATCGGCTTCGAAAACGAGCACCTCGCCCGCATCGGCATTGCCCGCTCGAAAGACGGCCAGACCGGCTGGGTCCGCAACGCCGCCAATCCGATCATCGGGCCGGACGAAGGAAAATGGGACGCCTCGGCGTGCTACAAACCGTTCGTCATTTACGACGAAAAAGCCGACCGCTGGCTTTTGTGGTACAACGGCCGCAACGGCAGCGTCGAGCAGATCGGGCTTGTAACGCACGAAGGGAAAGACCTCGGATTTTAACGAATAATGAAGAACGAATAACGAATAATGAGGAGAAAGAGTTTGACCTTTATGAAAAACCTCACTCTAATTTTTACCCTCCTTTTCCTCTCCGTCCTTACCGTTCGCGCAGAGGAAAAGAAGGCCGTGCTCGATCCCGACGCGTTTCGGCATTACGTCGAGCAGTTCAACGCGGACGATGAAGAGACCGTCCGGCAGGCTTTCCCGAACGAAAAGGCCTGGGAGTTCATGCGGGAGAACATTCCGCTGCTCGATTACCCGGACGAGGAGATCCAGCGCACGTGGTATTTTCGCTGGTGGACGTTCCGCAAGGCCCTCAAAATGACCGCGAACGATGGCTGGGTCGTGACGGAATTTCTCCCCAAAGTCCCGTGGTCGGGAAAGGAAAACGCCATTTCCTGCCCGGCGGGGCACCATTTCCGCGAGGGGCGCTGGCTCCAGAACCGCCAGATCCTCGACGATTACGCCCGATTCTGGCTTTACGGCGGCGGCGCGATCCGGACGTACTCGTTCTGGATCGCCGATTCCGTCTGGCAGTACGCCCTGGTGACCGGCGACTCGCGGCTGGCCGTGAGTCTGCTCGACGCCCTGATCCAGAACTACGAGGCGTGGGAAAAATCGAATCGGGACCCGAACGGTCTGTTCTGGCAGATCGACGGCCGGGACGGGATGGAAGTCTCCATCGGCGGCCACGGCTACCGCGCGACGATCAACACGTACATGTACATGGAAACGCTCGCGATCTCCCGCATTGCCGCGCTCGCCGGCCGGGAGGAACTTTCCAGAGAGTACGCCGGAAAAGCGGCCGCGATCCAAAAACTCCTGAATTCCCGGCTTTGGGACACTGACGCGCAATTCTACAAAGTGGCGCCGAGGGTCGAAACGGCCGACGCGCCGCTTGCGCTACGTGATGTGCGCGAGGAGCACGGTTTCACGCCGTGGTACGCCGACGAAGGAAACCTCCCGCCCGCGGAATATGCCGTGGCGTGGGATCAGCTCATGGACACGAAAGGCTTTTACGCGCCGTTCGGCCCGACGACCGCCGAGCAGCGGCACCCGGAGTTTGTGATCTCGTACGAGGGGCACGAGTGCCAGTGGAACGGGCCGAGCTGGCCGTACTCGACGGCGGTCACGCTCACCGCGCTGGCGAATCTGGTGAATCGGGAGGCGCAAGCCGGTGACCAGACGCAGGCCGAAAAGCATCGGAAGGCGTTCACCGAGACGCTCCAAATCTATGCGCACAGCCACCAGAGAAAGCGCGAAGATGGCAAAGTCGTGCCGTGGATTGACGAAAACCTGAACCCGTTCACGGGGGACTGGATCGCCCGCACGCGCCTGAAAGACTGGGGCTGGAAGCCGCAAAAGGGTGGTTACGAACGCGGGAAAGACTACAATCACTCGACGTTCTGCGACGTGGTGGTGAACGGTCTGATCGGTCTGCGCCCGAGTCTGGAAAACGGCCTGACGCTCTTCCCGCTCGTGGATCGCGGCGTGCCGTATTTCTGCCTCGACCGCGTGCCATACCACGGGAAAAACCTCACGATTTTGTGGGACTCCGACGGCAAACGGTACCACCGCGGCGTGGGCCTGCGCGTTCTGGCCGATGGAGTGGAGATCTACGCGAGCGAGCAACTGCCCGAGAAACCGGTTTGGATCCCGCTGAATTGATTCGGAGGGACGCCGACCTTCCGAATCTTTCAAAACGCGATCCGAACATTTCGTTTGCTCATGGTTTCACCTCCTCTGGATTATAGGGCAGAAGGAAAGTCTGAGGACACACGGCTCGGGTTTTCCCCTGATTTTTTCACTTTTTTCGATTTTTTTTCAGGTTTTTTACTGCGAAGAAATGACACCTGTGTATAATAAAACACAAGAAAATGAAAAAATGTTGATTATTTTGATTCGGAGTTGAGTATGTTTTATAAGCGTTTTTGGATTTTCCTTCCCGTTCTGGCGCTGATACTGTTTCCGGCGACCAGGGATTATGCGGAGACGATCGTTGCGTCAGGAACGACCGTCCAGTCCGGGTCGGTAACCTCCTGGCCCATCATCGTTGAAAGCGGCGGCACACTTCAGAACTCGGTGGCAAGCGCCAACCTTGGGGACTCCTCCAAAACCATCACGATTTCCGGGACGGGAAATGGCACGATCCCTGATACGACCGTGCCTTTGGGCGCGATTTACTCTGCGGTGACGTGCGGGATGGGGCAGGGCGTCTTCGCAAACGTCGAGATCTCGGGCTCCGCAGTGACCACGTGCAATGCCCAGCGTCTGCGCTTTCAGGGAAACGTTACGGGCGGGACGCTCACGACCTACTCTCAAGGCGGTGGCGGGGAAACCCATGCCGGCTACAATTCCTCGTTTAATATTGAAAAGCTCATCATCGCCAAGGGGAATTTCACTTTCAACGCGAAAGACGGCAGCGCGCTTCACGTTCTGTCGCACGTTTTCACGGATGGGATCGAAGTCCAGAACGGCGGCATCATGCGTCTCTGGGACGCTTCCCAGGGAATTTCCCTTTACGCGGACACTGCCAAGACGACGCTTTCAACCGTCACACTCGACGCCGGCGGTACTTTTCTTGTTCAGGACACAGACGCGAAAATCAACGCCAACCTGAGCACGGCGGGAAATTCCAACTTGAATCTCGACAAAAGCCTCACGTGGCTTTCTGGCACGATCTCCGGAACGGGCATTCTGACCATCGGGAGCACCCAGACGCTGACCGCCAGTTCCGGCGTTTCCATCACCGCCCCGCTGAAAATCACCGGCGGCTCGAAGCTGACGCTCAACTCCGGCTCCACCCAGTCGGGAGCCATCGACATGGCGAACGGGACCGTGAATTTCGCGGGCAAGACCACGGGCACGGCCCTGACCGTTACCAGGGGAACCGCCAATTTCAACTCGGGCGCGGATTTCTCCGGGAAGATCACTTACGGAACGTTTACGGAAGGCGTGGAGCCGTCCATTAATATTAATGCCGGCTCAAAAGTCACGCTGACCGATAACACGACGCTCAACCCGACGCTCAAGACCCTTTCCGGGACGTTGACCGCCGCGGAGGGTAAAACGGTTACGCTCACGAGCGTGGATACTTCCGCCAACACGACGGCGGGAACGATCACGCTGAACGAAGGGGCCACGCTCAAGGTGACGCAGAACACGACCTCGAAGCTGAACGCTGCGGTCAAACTGAACGGGAACGCCACGATTTTGCTCGACGCGCAGTCGGATGCCACCCAGGGGAAAGCCCTTCTGACTGTCAATTCGATCGACGCGGCCGGCAAGACGCTGACCTTTGGATCGTCCGCACGGCCCGGCGGGACGGTAACGGCGGATTTCATCACGGCCGACAAGCTGCAGATGAACAACTCGTCGAACCTGGTGGTGAACGACCTGACCGGTTCCATCGTGACCTACCGTGTAAACGATTTCAACATCAAAAACTCCCTGACCCTCGGTGCCGCGGGAGTCTCGAAAGGTTACGCTGAAAGTTCAACCTGCAGTTTTACCTTCGGTGACGGCGCGACGGTGAAACTTTCCGGGGCGAACGCGACGATCGCCAGCAGCTACGGCAACTACAATGTGAACCTCAACGGCACGCTGAACGTGGATCTGCCGGGGAACAAAACGCTGACGTGGAGGAACAGCAATTTCGTCGGAAACACCAGCGCGACAAACAAAATCGTGAAAACCGGCGGGGGAATGCTGAACCTCATCCCGGCGGGCAGCTCCAACATTTCGGAGGTCCAGCTCAACGGCGGCATTACGAACCTGAGTGGAACGCTGAACGCCCAGAACGTCAGGCTTGCCAGCGGCGCGATCCTCTCCCCCGGCGCGGGGAGCGGCGCGATCGGGGCGGGTAAAATCGTCGGAAATCTGGACGCGGACGGAACGATCAACCTCGGTTTCAGCAATGCCGGAAATGACTTCCTGGAAATCACCGGCACGGCCGATTTTACCGATGCGACGGTTGCGCTAATCTGGCTTGGTCAGGACATTCCGGAAGAGGGAAGGACGTACACGTTCCTGCAAGGTGGTACGCTCGACAATCTGGACCTGAGCCAGATCCAGCTTTCGGACAGCATCGCGCAGTACTTCAATTCACCCGTGCTTGCAAATAATATGTTGACCCTTACGTCGATCGATCCTTCCGGAGATCCTTCTGTTCCGGAACCGGCCGCGTGGGTCCTTTTGGTGATGGGTCTCGCCGGTATTGGCTGCCTTCGGAGAAACAAGAGATGCGCAAAATGAAAAAGGGCTTTACACTCGTCGAACTCCTCGTCGTTATAGCGATCATTGGAATGCTGGTCGGTCTGCTCCTTCCGGCGATTCAAATGGCGCGAGGCTCGGCGCGGCGGATGCAGTGTTCCAATAAAATGAAACAGCTTGGTCTGGCCTGTCTCAATTTCGAGTCGTCGAAGAAGGAGTTACCTCCTGCGGTCGATGGGACGGACTATTCCTCCGGGAAACCTGTCCGTAATTCTCGCGGCGGACGCAGCGGCTGCGCCAGTTACGGCCTTTGCAGTTACATTCTCCCGTACATCGACCAGGCCCCACTTTACGAGCAGATCGATTTTGACATCCACGCGTGGCAGTACCAGCAGGGAAGCAAAAAGAACACGGATTTGGGCAAACTATTCATGAAGACGATCCTGGACGCGTACATCTGCCCGGACTATTCCCAGCTCAAGTACTGCGACGTTTCCGGCAACTTTTACGGCTCGGTCTCGTGCTATGCCGGCTGCGCGGGGACGAAGTGGAGTTCGAGCGATAACAGCGGAAAAGACCCCAAAGACTCCAATACGTACAAAACAACGACCGATGTGGAACCGGCTGAGAGTGAAAGTACCATCGCCCGCAACGGAATGTTTATGTGGGGCGAGTCCGTGAAGATCCAAACCGTGAAAGACGGCCTGTCGAACACATTCATGCTTCTCGAAACGACACCGCGCAGCGCGATCAACCTGAAGAACTACCGCTGGAACGCCACTGGCGGCTCGAACGGCACGTGCCTGACGCGGAACTGGTTCCTCGGCTCTAACAATTACGGAAAGGCCCTCTACGACGCCCGTCAGCTCGTCGTACGTTTGAACGGGACACCCGACAATCCGTCCAGCGCACCCTTCAATAATCAGATGGTCGGCAGCGAGCACACCGGCGGCGGTCACTTCACCATGGGTGACGGTGGAGTCCGTTTCATTGATGAAGAAATCAACTTTTACATTTACCGCATCCTTTCGACCCGTAACGGTGACGAAACGATTTTCAATACGGATTTTGGCGCGGGTGATTGATCCCTCATTTGGAAAAATAACATGAACAAACTTTCCTGTTTCCTTCTCATTGCTTCCTTCCTGTTCATTGGCTGCGGTCGTGCAAAACCCAAAGCCCCTGCCCTGGATCCTTCCGGAATGGCTGCGAAGGCGATAGAATTGTATGACGCCAATGGGAACGGCAAAATTGACGGCGACGAGTTCGATAAAACCCCGGCCCTCAAATTCGCCCTGAAGGAGATCGACGCGGACAAGGACAAAGCGCTCTCTGCGGACGAGATCCAGAAGCGTCTGGAAGCGTGGCAGGCCTCAGGCATTACGCTAACGGCCCCGTTATTCCAGTGCAAGATCGGTGGTAAAACCGTCAAAGAAGGCACAATGAAACTTACACCGGAGCCGTTCCTTGGCGAGACGTTTCCCGCCGCTGAGGGTACGTTCGTGAATGGAGCCTGTCAACCGGGTGCGCCGAACGCAGGCAATTACCAGGCGATCCCGGTCGGGTTCTACACGGTTGAAGTCTCATCCCCCACCGGCACGATCTCCGCAGGTCAGTGCGGTGTGGAGGTCTTTGATGACTCCGACTACTTCCAGAGGCACGGCAAATACCTGCTTTCTGAATGATTCAGTGGGTGTTCTGTGCTTCGACCGGGTTTACTGAATAATTTCGCGTCCCGTGAGCCTGTTGAGGAGGTTTACGGGGCACTTGAGTAAAAATTTCGGGTCTCTTTCAACCCTTACAAGTGGCCCAAATAATACGACAGCCTTCTTTTTTCAACATTTTCTGAAATATTTGGCAAGGTTTCCTTGCGTAATCTGGAAGAACTACCGATAATTTCAATACCTTCAAGGAAAACAACCACTACTTCCCGGGGAAAGGGAAGAAATTTGTATTTTTTTGGAGAAAATCTGTTTTTTTGTGGAAAAGTCCCTAACGTCAGGGATATTTTGTGCCGATTTTATTAATACGCTGATAAGCGAAAAGTTCAGTGGAATTGATAAAACGGCTTGAAGGTGTTTCTTGCCTCATTTCCAGCCTGAGTCTTTTCCAAACCCGCGGCTTTCAGATCTTCTTCTAACGGAGGAGGGAACTGTACAGGCCGTACCATTCAAATCGAGCCTTTTTCCCAAAACACGGATGTTGGACGGAAACTGGCAAAGTGCCTTACCGCGAATATAATGATGGAACTCCATACGTGGGACGTTTTCGCAAAGTGTGTCATACCAGAGTATGAAACTAAAGCAGAAAACGGATGCCAGGACGGAAACATCTTGCCCGCATAATCATCACCTTGAGCAGAAACGGGGCCTATGGTCCAGACTCCTGGGTTGATTGAAGTTCAACGGCATCAACTTTCGCGGAGGGAACATAATATGAAAACATGGAGGAATCAATGGTTGCTATGAATTCCAATCCGGAAGATGTCGCAAAGTGGTGGGATGATTACAAAGCGAATCCGTCAGATCAGGACACGAGAAATTTGCTGGTTGAGCATTATCTCCCTCTTGTGCTTTATCACGCCCAGCACGTTTGGCAGCGCCTTCCGGACGGCGTGGAGTTGGACGATCTTATTTCAGCCGGCGTTTTTGGACTTATGGACGCGATCGACGCATTTGACCTGACGCGGGATGTGAAGTTTGAAACGTACTGTGCTCCGCGTATTCGGGGTGCCATGCTTGATGAACTCCGTAATATGGACTGGGTTCCGCGTTTGGTCCGTACCAAAGCCAAGCGAATTAACGAAGCCACAAAAGAACTGGATGACAAACTGGGCCGTAAGCCTACCGATGAAGAACTGGCCGAGTATCTGGGTGTCTCAGCCGACGAATTCGAAAAAATGTCCAAAGAGGCGAATACCGCAAACGTGGTAAGTCTGAACAAAAAATGGTGCGAAACGGATGGTTCCAAAGAGGTAAGCGAGCTGGATGTTCTGGAGGACCAGCGCGGCGAAGATCCAACGAGCCGAATCCAGAAGGCCGACACCATGCGCCTGGTGACAAAAGGTCTGAAACGTAACGAACGCCTTATTCTTCTGCTGTATTATTATCAGGACATGACGATGAAAGAAATTGGCGCCACGCTAGATTTGAGCGAGAGCCGTGTCAGTCAGATCCACAGCAGCATCGTACAGCGTCTCCAGGGAACACTGAGTGACCGTAAACTGGAATTCACGATCTGAGAAATCCGAATTAATGGCAAGAAATTGTTGAGGGGTGTATTTCGGGAAGGAGCATGGTATTTGTTCCTTCCCGAAATCGTTTCTTGTGAGGAAATTACATCTGACGTTTTCCGCGAAGGGAAACCAGGCGCGCCATTCCCAAAAGCCCAAGCGCAAGCAGGACCCACGACGCCGGCTCCGGAATGGAGCTAAACGAGCCTGGAGTGGTCAGGATCACCGAACTGCCATCGTAGAGAAGCATCCAGCCATCCGTCGGCAGACCGAGCGAGTTGGTCAGACGGATCCCGTCCAGAGAATCGCTCGGGTTGATCAGCGTGAAGAGCGTCGTTTGCGCGTTCGGGTCGAAATCGTACCCGTCGGTAGTCGAAATGTTCAGCGTACCCTCACCGAAAAGATTTTCAACCGTGAATTGGGAGGGGTCGTACTCGTCCGAAAGCTGAATGTTCAGCGTGTTCTCGACGTATTTTTGCGAGACGGTTGAACCCGCCTGCGCTATGATGTCTTTCGCGATGTACAGATTCTTCACGTTCAGCTCGCCGCCGAGGTAATTGATGTCGATGCCGTACAGGTCGTTGGCGATCGTCGCGGTACCGCCGGAGATCGTGTAGGTCGGGATCTGCGCCACTTTCGGCTGGTACAGGATAAAGTTGTTGGTGTTGAGCGTGCCGCCGGTCTGAGTCACGTTCACTTTCTGGTTGGTTCCGCCCTGAAGGTGCGCCGCGTAAATGGTGGTCGAAGTGACCAGACCGTCGGAAATCGTCATCTCGACCGCCCCGCGCGTGGCCAGGGTCAGCCCTCCCACTTCAAGCGTTCCCCCCTGCACGTTCACATACGCTTTTCCATTTACGGAATCGGCAAAGTAAAAACCGCTGGACTGGACTTTCCCGCCATTCAGATTCAGGGTAAGCGTACCATTGTCGCCGACGCGGCTCGAGGCGCCGAGCGTCCAGAGCGCGTTATCGTTGACTTCCACCTCAACGGTCGAACCGGTCATTGGGGCGACCTGGACCCCCGTCCCGCTGGACTGGAGCTGCGAGTTCCCGTTCAAAACGAGTTTGGCGTGGCCGGCATACGCGCCGTACTTGCCGCCAAGCTGGAGGTAACCGGTCGGGGAGTTGCCCTTGGTGACCGTGATCCTTGAATTGTCGTTCAGGGTGATGACGGACGGGTTCTGCGCGTCGGTGGAGCCCGCGATGAGGAACGAACCGTCAAACTCCATCGTGGCGCTGTCGTTCAGGGTCAGCGAGCCGCTGGTGGAGCCGTCTTCGCCGCTCAGGTAGAAGTACTGATTGTCCCTGACGGTGCTGTACGCGGTGTTCGTCATTTTGATCTTGGCTGAGTCGTTCAACGTCACAGAAGTATTCCCGATATAGGCGTTGACGTGGTTCGTGGCGTCGGCGACGAGGTCCAGCTCCGCGGTGCCGGTGAGCAGCAGATTTGCGTTGTTGACGTGCAGCCCCGCGCTTCCCGCTGCGGGCGTGGCTGGAAGTGTGTCCTGAATGTTGACGCTCGCGGTGCCCTGGATCGTGGAAACGCCCTCTTTCTGCGCGAAGCTGGTCGTGTAGAGCGTGCCCTCGTTCGCATTCAGGAGCGTATTGGTCATCGTTCCGATCGTCGCGACCCCAGAGCCGCTCGTGGGGGCGTAGTCCGTCGTGTAACCGAGGTAGAGCGTCCCGACGACGTTTCTCGCGCCGGGTTTTGCCGTGGCCATGTCAAACTGGCTCATGCTCCCGCTCAGGGTGAGCGTGCCGCCGTTCAGGATGTATTCACCCTTTCCGCCTGCCGTGGCGGCCGCGGTATTGTCGCTGCCGAACCGGACGTTGGGGCCGGAGACCGTGCCGCCGGTCTGGTAAACGGTTCCGTGCGTCCTGGAATTTGCCCCGAACCCGATGACTTGCGTGCCGGTGTACGTCCATGACGCGCCGTCCTGAATGTTCACGATCGCCCTGCCGCGCGTGGCGACGGCGGAGAAGGTTTCGAGAAGCCGCCCGCCGCTTTCCACGTTGACGGTGGTCAAGCCGTTTCCCTGATCCGAGATGTAGCCGCTGGGCGCAAAGGCTCCACCGTTATGGACGTTGATCACCGTGGTCCCGTTTTCACCGAGGCGGCCTCCACCCGTATTTGTCCAGGTTCCATACACATCGACCGTCACATTTGACTGGGAACCTCTGGCGAGCTGGGCGGCGTAGGTCCTCAGCGTCGCGCCCGATTCGATCGTTAAATTCACCGTGGAAGTAACTCCCGACGGAACCAGTACAAAACCTTCCCCCTTCGCGGACGTATCGAGAGACGCGCCGGACTGAAGCGTTACGTTCGAGGTCCCAGCCGAAGCGCCGGCCTGGAAGATGGAAGTGTTCGTGAGTTTCCACGAGGCGTTTCCGAGAGTCAGACTGGAGCTTCCCGAGAGCGTGACGTTACCGCCGGCCGTGATCGCGGTGATCCCGGAAACAGAAAGGGCCGCGTCGCCTGAAAGACTCAGGGCCGTGTAGGTCGGTGTGCCGGAAGAGATCGTAATGTTTCCCGTGGCCGCGGTTCCGGAGGCGTCAAACGGCGAGACTTCGCCCGACCAGTTGGAACCATCGGAAATGCTGCCGGAGGCGCCGGTGTTCCAGGTGAAATCGGCGGCGGAGGCCATAAGCGGGAAAAATATTGCGGCTGCGGCAAGCCATAAAGTGACTTTTTTCATGAGGAAACTCCTTTGATTTTAACGGTTCATTCCTCAAGTATACACCGGCCCGCAGAAAAAGCAAAAGCTTTTTTTGAAAAAAGGGGGAAAAAACAGAAAAAAGAACAAAAAAATCCACGCGGAGAGCCTCCTGAAACCCACGGCCTCAAAAAACTCTCAACGAATTTTCCCCCAAAAGTCCGGATCATTCCCCCTGGGATGAAGTCGTCGCGACTTTCCAGCAGCACCACGCGAAAAGCCCCGTCACGATCGTGACCGCCGTCAGCATGCAAATCCAACCACCAATCGTCATTTTAATTCCTTTCCTGAATGTATAATTTGAGGAAACGAATAATGAATAATGAATAACGAATAATGGGAAGAAAGACTTTAACCCTGATTCATCAATACCCGCTTGAGTTTGAACTCATTCTCCTCATTATTCGTTATTCATTATTCGTTATTCATTCTTCGTTAGTTTTTTTCTCTTCCACCGGAGCAGCGTGAAAAACGTCACGACCATGTAAAAGAAAGCCGAGAAAGCCAAATATCCGACCACCATCTGGGCCAACGGGTTATCCCGTACTTCACGCAGGTACGAGCCGGCGTTTCGGTACGACCACATCACCATGATAATGATCAGGTACGGCGCTGAAACGTACTTCATCCCCCAACAGATGAAGGCGGGAACTTTGATTTTCGAGCCGTGCTGGAGTTCCTTCAGCATATTTTCCGGTCCCCAGATCCACGCGATCAGGATCGTCTGGAAGAGCGAAAGAATGAAAAGCCCGAAATTTCCGACCCAGAAGTCGAACGTGTCGAGGACGTACATCCCTTTCGTGAAATGGCACGCCATCAACGAACCCACCATCGAAAAGAATGCCGCGAGGCAGACGGAACGTTTTCGGCCAAAATTCAGCCCTTCCTCGAAAAGCGCTACGGACGGCTGGATCATCGAAAGCGAGCTCGTCACCGCCGCGAGGAACAGCAGGAAGAAGAACAAAAACCCGAAAAACTGGCCAAAGGGCATCTGCTCGAAAACGTTCGGCAGGACTTTGAACCCGAGCGAGAACGTGCCGAGGTTTCCTTCCACGCCCGAAATCCCGAGGAACATGATCGCCGGCGGGAGGATCATCAGGCCGGCGAGTACCACCTCGCAAAACTCATTGCTGACCGTGGCGGTCAGGCCCGAGAGCGCAATGTCCTCGTCCTTCCGGACGTACGATGCGTACGTGATGATCAGCCCGAAGCCGACCGAAACCGAGAAGAAAATCTGCGACGTGGCCGCGAGCCAGACGTCCGGATTCGTGATCGACTGCCAGAATGAATGCCCGGGCTGGGAGGGGTTCCACATGTAGCCCAGCCCGTCGAGGAGGGTGTGCCCCGGTTCCGCCGTCGGATTTTTGAGCGTCAGCACACGGATCAGGATCAAAACCGAGCACACGACCAGCATCGGCATCGCGAACTTGCAGAACGCCTCGATCCCCTTCGAGACGCCGCGGTAAATCAGGTAAAAATTCAGTCCAATGCAGAAAATCGTGCAGGCCATCAGCGGCGTAAACGTGAAATGCCCCAAGGGGTCCCGGTACATCGCGCCGTTGTAGCCAGCGCCGACGAACGACCCGAAAAAAGTGTTATACGCCTCAGCCGATGCAAGTTTAAACCCTGCACCATTCGTACCAGAAAGCAGCGAGGGGACCGTAAGCCCCAAGTCGGTCATAAAGCCCAGGAAGTACTGGATCGCGAAGGCCAAACACCACGCCTCCACGACGAGGTAGTACATACTCACACCAATGGGGATGAACGCAGAGCACGCCCCGATGAACGGCCAGGGCATTCTGCCTCTGGACGCCAGCGCGTAAATGCCCGGCAGAGAGTTGAACCCGTGCCGGCCTCCCGCCCGCCCGAGCGCCCATTCCGACCACGTGAGCGGGATCGCCAGGACAAGGAACGAAATAAAGTACGGGATCATGAACGCGCCGCCGCCGTGCATGGCCGCCTGACCCGGGAAACGCAAAAAGTTTCCAAGACCTACAGCGCTTCCGGCCACCGCGAGGATAACGCCGAGCTGGGACCCCCAATTTTCTTTTCGTTTTGGCATTTCTGTTTCTTTCTGTAAAACGGCACTGCGTTAAATATCGTAATTGTCTGGATCCTGTTTCGCCAGTTCCTTCAATTCAATTCCCAGGCGTTTCCAGCGGCGCAGCGAGAAAAATGTCACGATGAGGTAAAATATCCACATGGCAAGCAGGAACAATCCCACCAAACGCGCCAGAGGGTTCGTCCAGGCTTCCTTAAAATACCCTCCCGCGTTTTTGTAAAGCCACAAAATCAAAATCAGGACCAAATAGGGTGTGGAAACGTACTTGACCCCATAACAGACGAACCGTGGCACGTATATTTTCGAGCCAAGCCGCAGTTCGTGGAGCATTCGTTTCGGACCCCAAATCCAGCTCACGAGGATCGTCTGAAGCGTAGCCAGCACGAACAACCCAAAGTTTCCGGCCCAAAAGTCCAGTGTGTCCAGCGCGTACAAGCCCTTTGAGAAATGGCACAGGAGCAAGGTCCCCATGAGCGAAATGCCTGCGGTCAGGCAGATGGAACGTTTTCTTCCCAGCCCCAGCCCTTCCTCGAAAAGCGCGATGGATGGCTGAAGCATCGAAATCGAGCTTGTGATGGCCGCGAGAAACAGCAGGAAGAAGAACAAAAACCCGAAAAACTGACCAAAGGGCATTTGCTCAAAGACATTCGGCAGAACGTTGAAACCTAATGAAAAGGTTCCGAGATTTCCCGCCAGCCCACTCGTTCCCATGAACATGATCGCCGGCGGCAGGATCATCAGCCCTGCAAGAACCACCTCACAAAACTCATTGCTGACCGTGGCGGAAAGAGCGGAGAGCGCAATGTCTTCTTTCGGGCGTACATAACTGGCGTAAGTTACGATCAGGCCAAACCCGATGGAAACCGAGAAGAAAATCTGCGACGTAGCCGCAAGCCACACATCGGGGTTGGAAAGGGACTCCCAGAACGAATGACCCGGCTGTGAGGGATTCCACATAAATCCCAACCCATCGAGGAACGTACGCCCCGGTTCATCCGTTGGCGGTGTAAGGGTAAGCGCACGAATCAAAATCAAAAGTGAGCACCCCAAAAGGAGCGGCATCGCGACCTTGCAGAAACCCTCGATCCCCTTGGAAACCCCTCGGTAAATCAGGTAAAAGTTCAAAATCAGACAGAAAACCGTACACCACATCAAGGGTGTAAAGGTGATCGCGCCGGAAGGGGATTGATAAAGGGAAGCGTTCTCGTCTGCACCGACGAACGTTTTGAAAAACATCTGGTACGCTTCAGCCGAGCCGAGTTTAAATCCTGCGCCATTGGTTCCGTGGAGGAATGAAGGCACGGTAAGCCCCAGATCGGTCAGAAAGCCAAGGAAATACTGTATCGCGAAAGCAAGGCACCACGCTTCAATGAGCAGGTAGTACATCACGATACTGACCGGGATGGCCGCTCCGAGTGAACCGATATACGACCAACGCCGTTTTCCACGGGCGGCGAGAGAGAAGATCCCCGGTACAGAGTTAAACCCCTTTCGCCCGCCGGCGCGCCCGACTGCCCATTCGGACCATGTGATCGGGATCCCAATGATCAGAAAGGATATAAAGTAGGGAATCATGAACGCACCGCCGCCGTGCATGGCCGCCTGGCCCGGAAAGCGCAGGAAGTTTCCCAACCCGATGGCACTTCCCGCTACCGCGAGAATCACACCGAGCTGTGAACCCCAATTTTCTTTACCTCTTTTTCCCATGATGAATTCCCTATTAATTCCCTTTTTATGGTGAACAAAAATCTGCAGTGCGTAAAATTCCTTCCATTTTAGAAAATTTTTGAGAAAAGTCAAGAGGGGAGGGGTTTTCGGGACGGGGGATTTCCCCACCCCACTTGACTTTTTTCCCCCGATATGATAAAATGCCAAAAACTGCTGAAAACGTCTGCGTTTTCGGGGGTTCCAGCCCGTAAAAAACGTTCCGTCGGGCCTTTCCCTGAAGGCCGAAAGCCACCCGGCCGACGCGTTTCCCCAGCATAATTTCAAGAAAAATCAGGACGGAATCCTAAAATTCTTCAAGAAAGGAAAGATTCATGAGTAAATCCGCCATTTCCCGCCGTAGTTTCCTCGCCGCAGGAGTAGCCTGCGCTGCGGCTCCCCTCTTCCTTCCAGGCCGTGCCCTCGGAAAGGATGGGAATTTCTCCCCGAACGAAATCATCAACGTCGGCCTCATCGGAAACGGCTGGCGCAAGAGCAACATCGGCCACCAGCCGGATTCCCGGTTCATCGCGATCGCCGACGTCGATACGCGCCGCATCCCTCACGATAATCCGGACGTGAAAGGCTTCCAGGACTACCGCGAGATGCTCGAAATGCCGGAACTGGACGTCGTTTCGATCGCCGCCCCGGACCACTGGCACACGAAAATGACCGTGGACGCCTGCAAGGCGGGAAAAGACGTTTACTGCGAAAAGCCGCTGACCTTCACCCTGATGGAGAGCCGCCAGATCGTCGCGGCCGCCCGCAAGTACAACCGCGTCGTTTCGAGTGGTTCCCAGCGCGTGATGGAAGATTACGGCCAGTACATGGCTCCGATCATTCAGTCCGGCGCCATCGGCGAAGTGAAAGAGATTTGGGCCTCCTGCGCCGGTTCACCGGGCGAGCGCGTTTACGCTCCGATGGAATGCCCGAAAGAGCTGAACTGGGACATGTGGCTCGGTCAGGCGCCGTACTTCGACTATAATGAGGAGGCGATCCGCCCGATGACGTGGCGTTTCAACTCCGTTTTCGGAACGGGCGGTCTGGGCGACTGGGGCGGCCATAATTTCGGCGGCGCTCTGTATTCCTGCGGAATGGACCACATCGCCCCGAAAGAAGTTTTCGCCCCGAACACGGAAGAAAACCCGACGAACGGCGCGATGATCATCATGGAAAACGGCGTGAAATTCTTCCACGGCTCCCCGAGAGGCAACATCACGATCGTCGGCACGGAAGGCACGTACAGCTGGAAGTACAATCCGGAGATCAAGGCCCGTCACGCGGTGGAATGCCGTCGTTACAGCGGCGGCGCAACGCACATCGCGGCCGATTTCCTCTACTGCGTCCGCAACCGTCTGCGCCCGTTCCAGGACGTTTTCTACGGCGCGAACGTCTCCGACTACGGCCACTTGTGCAACATCGTGTACAAGCTGAAGCGGCACCTCGTCTGGGACAAAGAAAAGATGGAATTCACCGGCGATCCGGAAGCGACTCGCATGGTCTCCAAAGTCCAGCGCGCGCCCTATAAGATCGAGCTTTGAGATTTTAAGATTAGGAGACCGTGAATGGCCAAGATATTAGTCAAAGATTCTGAAATCAGAATAATTAAGATTGAAGGAGAAGACTATATTTGTATTTCTGACATGCTGAAAGCAAAAGATGGTGAGTTTTTTGTCAAAGATTGGCTAAGAAACAGAAATACACTGGAATTTATTGGTCTCTGGGAGCAATTTAATAATCCGAATTTTAATTGGGGCGAATTCGCCCTAATTAAAAATCAGGCGGGTCTAAATCGATTTAGAATCAGCGTGAAAGATTTTGTCGAAAAAACTGGTTCTATTTCCTTGCAGGCGAAGCAAGGCCGTTATGGTGGAACGTACGCGCACAAAGATATTGCGTTCGAGTTTGGAATGTGGATTAGTCCAGAATTCAAATTTTATTTGATTCGGGAATTTCAACGTTTCAAAGAGGAAGAGAATAAATTAATTGGTTGGAGTGCCAAACGTGAACTGGCAAAAATCAATTATCAGATTCACACGAATGCAATTAAGCAAAATTTGATTCCACCTGAAATTGATCCGAATAAGATCCCATTTATTTATGCGAATGAAGCAGATGTACTCAATGTTGCGATGTTTGGCATGACTGCTCAGGAGTGGCGAAGGAATAATCCCGAAAAAAAAGGGAATATTCGTGATTATGCCACCATTAATGAGCTTATATGTCTTTCAAACCTTGAGAATTTAAATGCGGTGTTTATAAATGATGGATTACCTCAAAGTGAACGGCTTATTCGGTTGAATCAGATTGCGATTTCGCAAATGAAAATTTTGACGGAACCTGCGAAACGTTCTCTTTTGGTATCGTCTCCAGACGAAAAAAACGAGAAAAAATAATTTTTAATTCAAACCATTCAAGGAGTTTTCCATGAAAAAATACATCCTTCCTATCCTCACCCTTTTGCTGGGCTGCGTCTGCGTTCAGGCGGCCGATTTCGCCGAACTGCTGAAAAAACTCGATTCCGACTACTCCCAGTCCCTCACCGCGGAGACCAACGTCTCGTGGCTCGGCACGACCGGGAACCCCAACGCCGGCCTGGACGTTTTCCAGGCCCGTGAGGAAATTCGGAACCTCATGAACGAAGCAGCCAACAAGCCGGAAGAACTCGCCAAACTGAACGCATTCTTCGTGGACGCGCTGGGCAAAGTCACCCAAGCCACCACGAAAGTCTGGATCCTCGAGCAGCTCCAGGCCATTGGGACCGCCGCGGAAGTGCCGGCCGTCGCCGCCCAGCTGAACAGTAAAGACCAGATCGTCGTGGACGCTGCGGCCGCCGCGCTCTTCCAGATCCCCGGCCCGGAAGCGGAAGCCGCGCTGGCGAAAGACATTCCGGCGTGCAAATCCGCGCTGGCCCAGAGAAAAGACGCGAATCCGCCGTACCAGCCGTGCGAAACCGCGATGCCGCAGGCGATCTCCAACTGCGATCAGGCCAAAGTGGACGCCTGGATGGCCAAATACGACCAGCTTGACGAGCTGACGAAGGCTCAGACGATTGCCGGTCTGACCGCCCGCAAGGACGCAAAGTACCACGACGTCGCGGTCGCCGCGATGAATTCCGACTCGGAAATTCTGCGTAAAGCCGGTTTCCTCGCAATGGAAAAACTCGCCACCGCCGCCGACCTTGACGCGATTCTGGCCTACCCGGATGACGGTCTGATCGCCCGCATTTGCAGTTTTATCGTGGCAGACGGATTTGATGAAGCGCTGAAAGCCCGCATGGTCAAAGCCAACAGAACGGACGAATTCATCTTCCTCGCTTCGATCCTGATCAACCGGGCGGTGGACATTCGCGCGGAAGTTTTCGCGAAAATCACCGCCAACGAGTGCGACGGCCGTATGGCTCTCATGCAGCAGGTCGCCAAAATCGCGACCCCGGCCGACGCCAAGGCGCTCGTCACCACGACCCTTCTGTTCCCGGTCGGCGGCGAACGTGACCAGGCCGAAAATCTGATCGCGGCCGTGTGCAACGGTGACGCTTCCGCCGTCGTCGCGCTGAAAGGCCAATTCCCGCAGGAAGCCCTTTTCCCGATCATCGGCCGAATTGGCGGAGACGCGGCAAAAGCCGAAGTGAACGCCGGACTCGCCTCGAACGACGCGGATCTGCGTCAGGCGGCGATCCGTGCGCTTTCCGTCTGGCCCAACGCCCAGTTCGCGGACAAAATGTTTGAAGTCGCCACAGCTGACGGCTATACGCCCGACCAGAAAATCGCCGCGCTGCGTTCCTTCATCCGCGTCATTTCGCTGCCCGACGACAAAATCGGGATCGGCATTTCGAAGGACGGAAAACTCGATAAACTGAAGGAAGCGTTCAAAATCGCGACGCGCGTCGATGAAAAACGCCTCATTCTTTCCCGTCTGGCCGCGAACCGTACGGCAAAGAGCCTCCAGTTCGCCGTCGAGTGCGCCGCTGACCCGGAACTGGCCGAGGCCGCTTATGCCGCGATCGCCGACCACGCGCACGATAATGTGTTGCGTCAGCAGAATATGGACGTCTTCGGCCCGGCCATGGACCTCGTGATCACGAAGAGCGCGAACAAAGACCTCGTCGAGCGCGTCAAGAAGTACAAAGAGCAGAAGTAAATTTTGTTTCCGAACCTGAAAGGCGGAGACGAACGCAAAAACCGGACGGGATTTCCCCGTTTCGGGCGTTTCTTTCCGCCTTTCCCTCATCATAAAAGGAGACTCTCATCATGATTTTGGATCCGATTTATTTTGTTTTCGTCGGTCCGTGCCTTCTTTTGGGAATGATCGCTCAGGTTTGGGTGAAAGGATCGTTTTCCAAAGGCCAGAACGTTGATACGCCAATCACCGGCGCCCAGGCGGCCCGGCAGATCCTCGACCAGAACGGCCTGAACGACGTCCCTATTGAAATGATTGGCGGAGAACTGACAGATCACTACGACCCGAGTGCAAAAGTCCTGCGTTTGAGTCAAGCGGTTTACACTGGTTATAACGCCTCGGCCGTGGGCGTCGCGGCTCACGAAGCGGGCCACGCCATCCAGGACGCGCAGCGTTACCCACTCCTGGTGATCCGGAACCTCGCCGTTCCTACCGCAAATCTGGGGAGCAACATCGGCATCACCCTCTTTCTCGTTGGTCTGGCCGCATCGTTGAAGTGGCTGGTCCTTGCCGGAGTCATCCTTTTCACCTGCGTGGTCTTTTTCCAGCTCGTGAACCTTCCGGTCGAGTTTAACGCCAGCTCCCGCGCCAAGGCCCAGCTCGCCGACATGGGAATGTTCACCGATGAGGCCCGGAGCGCTGTCCGTACCACCCTCTACGCTGCCGCGATGACGTACGTCGCCGCCACTCTTCAATCGGTCATGACGCTCGTTTACCTGCTGGCCCGCAGCGGAGGAGGGAGAGACTGATTCAATTATGAATTATGAATTGATTTGGGTTCGTGGCGTGCCCTGGATCCGGACCAATTTGTAATTCATAATTCATAATTCATAATTAATCATGGCTTACCGTTACTTTTCCACCATTCCGCTTCCGTCAGATGAAACCGCGTACCCCGTTGCTGTGACGCTGGAGGGGGACGAGGCGCACCACCTCATTCACGTCATGCGGGTGAAGGAGGGTGAGCCGCTCATCCTTTTTGACGGCTCCGGGGCTGAGTTCGATGCGGAGATCACGCAGGTCCGAAAGAAAGACCTCACGGCAGAAATTCACGCTCGCCGGGTCGAAGATCGGGAGTCGGAGACAAAGATCTCGCTGGCCGTCGCGCTTCCCAAGGGTGACCGCCAGCGGTGGCTGATTGAGAAGCTCGTGGAACTCGGCGCGGCGGAGTTCATCCCTCTGACCGCCGAACGGTCCGTGGCCAAAGCCGGCGACGCGGCCGCCCAGCGCATGAACCGGGTGGTCGTCGAGGCGTCCAAGCAGTGCGGGCGGAATACGCTCCTGCGCCTGGCCGAGCCGGTGACGACGAAAACGCTTTTCTCGCCGGAATTCGCGGCCGCCCCGGAAAACGCGCAGATTCTGAAAATCATCGCGCATCCGAACGCCCCGACGCTTACGGAACTCTTGGCCCGACCGGAAAATCAGGGACGCAAGATCCTCGTCGCCATTGGTCCGGAAGGGGGATTTTCCGACGCGGAAGTCGGCGCGGCTCTCGCCTCAGGCTGGGAGAATGTCTCTTTGGGAAAACGAATTCTGCGTACAGAAACCGCCGCGATCATGATCTGCGCCGTGGTGACGGATTAGATGGGGACGACGCTTCCAGCGTCGTCTTTTAATTATGAATTAAGAATTTAGAATTAT
>JAUMVK010000083.1:0-7173 GCA_030530205.1 Thermoguttaceae bacterium
TCCTAACTCCTAACTCCTAACTAAAATCCCTCACGACCCATACAACCGTTAAAAACTCTTTTCAAAAGCGCCAAAACCTTCTGATTCGGTCAGATTCGATAAAGCCGGAGTGACTCTCTACCGATTCCACAAATGACATAATATAAACTTTTCCCCCTTGTGTGGCTTGAAATATGGATACAACCAACATTAATGCCGACCTGGTCGAGCAGATCGTCCGTAAAATCGTCCTTGAGTGCATCGGAATCCCGGGCAAACCGGAACCCAATCCAGCGCCCGAGCTGGTCGTGAGCATTTCCGCGCGTCACATTCACCTGAGCGACGCCGACGTCGAGACGCTTTTCGGCCCCGGTTACAAACTTACGGTCGCGAAAGACCTTTATCAGCCCGGTTTTTACGCTGCGAAAGAGACGCTGATGGTCGTCGGCCCCCGCAAGCGGATGCTCCCCTCGGTCCGGATCCTCGGCCCCACGCGCAAACAATCGCAGGTCGAGCTGGCCTTCACGGACGGCATTTCGCTCGGGATCCCGCTTCCGGTGCGTCAGTCCGGCGACCTGAAGGGCACGCCCGGCTGCGTTCTTGTGGGTCCCAAAGGTGTCGTGGAACTGAAATCCGGCGTCATTCGTGCGGAGCGTCACGTTCACATGCACCCGACCGAAGCCGAATATTACGGCGTGAACGACAAAGACCACATGAACCTGCGCGTTTATTCCGGCCCGTGCACCACGACATTTGAAAACGTGCTCGTCCGCGTCGATAAAGGGGTGCATCTCGAAGTGCATCTCGATACCGACGAAGGGAACGCCTGCGATATTGACCACGCGGATAAAATCGAACTTTACAAATAAACGGAACTACATTTAACTAAACCCCATTAACCAAAGAGGAAAACGCAATGGCTAAAACATTGGAAGCATTGGGAATGATTGAAACGAAGGGCTTCGTTGCTCTCGTTGAAGGCGTGGATGCCATGATGAAATCCGCGAACGTGGAATTTCTTGGCTGGGAAAAACCGGGCTCCGGGATCGTGACCGGCTACGTGACCGGTGACGTCGCGGCCGTCAAAGCCGCTACGGACGCTGGCGTCGCTGCGGCGAGCCGGGTCGGTGAAGTGCTGGCCGTTCAGGTCATTCCGCGTCCCGCCGAGGACATCGTGACGTTCCTTCCCAGCGCCAAAAAAGAATCATCCAAAAAATGAACCTTTTTGAACGCTGAACATTCCAAACCCCGATTAACATAAAGGAAACAAAAAATGCAAGATGCACTTGGATTCATTGAAACCAAAGGTCTGGTCGCCCTGATCGAAGCGTGTGACGCGATGGCGAAGGCCGCTAACGTGGACATTGTAAAGAAAATCGGCATCGGCGGAGCCTACGTGACCGCCATCGTCCGCGGTGATGTTGGAAGCGTTCGCGCTGCCGTGGAAGCCGGAGCCGCTGCCGCGTCCCAGACCGGTGAACTCGTCTCCAGCCACATCATCCCGCGCCCTGCCGCCGGCCTGATGGACGCTTTCATCAACTGAGAAAAAAGGCGTTGTACCCATGAAAGTTTTGGTCGCAAACATCGGCTCGACGAGTTTCAAGTATCGCCTCTATGAAATGGACGGTGAGATCCAGCTCGCCAAAGGCCGCATCGAACGAATCGGCGAAGCCTCCAGCCCCGTTGAGGTAGAGGTGAACGGCCAGAAATTCGCGAAGGAACTCCCTGTTCCGAATCACGGCGAAGCGGTTCGTCAGTGCCTCCTGCAGCTCACCTCCCCGGAGGTCGGCTGCCTGAAAGACCCCTCGGAAGTCTCCGCGATCGGTTTCAAAGCGGTCCATGGCGGCCGCGTGACCGGCGTGCAGATCGTCACCGACGAGGTCCTCGAAGCGATGCAGGAAATGGTCGATATTGCGCCGGCGCACAACCCGCCGTACATCGCCGCGATGAAGCAGCTCCGCGAGATCCTCCCGGAAGTTCCGCTCGTCGCCGCTTTTGAAACGGGTTTCCACGCGGATATTCCCGAGGCGAATCGGACCTACGCCGTCCCTGACGAGTGGATCGAAAAGTACCAGATCCGCCGTTTCGGATTTCACGGCGCGAGCCATCGTTACATTTCCGTCCGGACGGCTGAGCTTCTCGGCCGGAACGACCTGCGGATCATCTCGTGCCACCTCGGCGGCTCCAGCTCGATCTGCGCGATCAAAGACGGAAAAAGCCGCGCCTCCAGCATGGGCGGCAGTCCGCAGGGTGGCCTTCCCCAAAATAATCGCGTGGGTGATTTCGACCCGTACTTGCTCCCGCACCTGATGAAACGCACCGGGAAGTCGTGTGAAGAAATTCTCGCGATCCTCGGCAAACAGGGCGGTCTGCTCGGAATGAGCGGCGGCGTGGGAACCGACATGCGGGACATTCTGGCGGCGGTCGAGGCCGGAAACCCGAAAGCGAAACGCGCGCTGGACGTTTACGTTTACGACATTCGCCGCTACCTGGGCGCCTACCTGGTCGAACTGGGTGGGGCCGACGTGATCGTCTTCACGGGCGGGATCGGTGAAAACCAGTGGCGTGTGCGTGAGATGGTCTGCCGTGATCTTTCCGGGTTCGGGATCATTTTGGACCCGGCAAAGAACGAGGCATGCCGCGCGGAGGAAATGTGTATCAGCGCCGACTCCAGCAAAGTCAAGGTCTGGGTCATCCCGACGAACGAAGAAATCATTGTGGCGCGGCAAACGGTCGCAGCAATTACAAAAAAAACGAATAATGAATAACGAATAACGAATAATGGGCGCTTCGCGTAATGTAAACTTCAGAATGAGTTCAAACCGCGCGTAATTCCGGCTTTCGGCCTCCATTACCGCCTTTCATTATTCATTATTCGTTATTCGTTCTTCATTATTCATTAGGAATCATCATGTTCATAGGAAAAATCGTAGGCTCAACCATCGCAACGCAAAAGCTGGACTCCCTGCGCGGCTGGAAACTGCTCGTCGTGGAGGCGTACCGCGTGGATCCCGCTTCGAAAAATACGTTGCTCCCCACCGGCCGGACGCTCATCACGCTCGACACTTTGGGGGCTGGCGAGGGTGATTTCGTGTTGGTCTGTCAGGGGTCGAGTGCCCGAATGACGCCTGAAACGAAACCCATCCCAACCGATGCGGTTACGATTGGAATCGTGGACACGGTAAACATGAGCGGAAAAGTCGTTTTCCAGAGATAAAATACGGGGACGACGCATCCAGCGTCGTTAAAAACTCCTTCCAGGTTAACGACGCTTCCAGGCGCCCCCGAACCAGAAAGAACTAAAATGAACATCAACGAAAATACCATCAGCAAAATCGTCGCCGAAGTGGTTCAGCAGCTTGGCGGAACAGCCAATCCTCCGGCTCCTACCCGTTCCTACGTCGGACGTTTCGGTCAGTTCACTGATTTGGAAGACGCGGTCCAGGCCGCTCGTGAGGCTTACGAGCAGCTCGAGAAGAAAACCATTGCCGAGCGCCGCCTCGCGATCGACGCCATCCGGAACGTTTCCAACCAGAATGCCGTCGAGCTGGGCACTCTGGAAATGCAGGAAACGAAAATCGGCCGTCTTGACCACAAAATCGAGAAGCAGGCGGGCGTTGGCCGCGTGACCCCCGGCATCGAATTTCTCAAGAGCGAATGCTGGAGCGGTGATTACGGGCTGACGGTCATTGAGCACGCCCCGTACGGCGTCATTGCGGCAGTTTCCCCGGTCACGCACTCGCTGCCGACGATCACGTGCAACGCGATCAACATGATTTCCGCCGGCAACACGATCGTCTTCAGTCCTCACCCGGGTGGGAAGAAAATCGCGTCGCTGGGCGTCAAGATGTTCAACCAGGCGATCTACGAGGCGATCGGGATCGACAATTTGATGACGATCCTGACCGAGCCGAAGGTCGAGTACGTCGAGAAACTCTTCGCGCATCCGCTCGTGAACCTGATCAACGTGACGGGTGGTCCCGCCGTGGGTCGAGTGGCCCTCCGTCAGCAGAAACGCGCGGTCGTTTCCGGTCCTGGAAACCCGCCGGTGGTCGTGGACGAAACGGCCGATCTGGATCGTGCCGCCAAATCGATCATTTACGGCGCGTCCTACGACAATAATTTGCTCTGCCTGGCCGAAAAAGAGGTTTTCGTCGTCAATCAGGTCTTCGACAAAATGATGAACGCCATGGAAAGCGCCGGCGCCTACCGTCTTTCCCCCGACCAGGTCGCGGCCTTCACGGAAAAAGCCATCGCGTACGTCGGCGAAGGCGCGGACCGTCACCCGGTTCCTTCGCGTGATTTCCTGGGCAAATCCCCCCACTACATGGGGCAACTCATGGGCTGGAACATTCCCGAGAACGTGGAACTCCTCTACGGCGAAACGGACGAAACCAACCCGTTCGTGCCGGTCGAGCAGATGCTTCCGTTCCTGCCGTTTGTTCGCGCCAGAGACGTGGATGATGCCATCCGCCTGGCGGTGAAGTACGAACACGGTTTCCACCACACGGGGATCATGCACTCGATGAATGTCGAAAACCTGACGAAGATGGGCAAAGCGCTCGACACGACGATCTTCGTGAAGAACGGCGCGAGCGTCGCGGGCCTTGGAAACGGCGGCGAAGGCTACGCTTCCTACTCAATCGCGGGCTGCACGGGCGAAGGGATCACCAACCCGCTGGTTTACACGCGCTCCCGCAGATGCACGCTCGTGGACGCCCTCCACATTTTAGGCAAATAAAACGATCCGAAAGGGGGAAACCCCTCCCCCCTTTAATTCATAATTCATCATTCACAATTCATAATTAAATTAATGTTTCCGGCAAAAGTCATCGGCAAAGCGATCTCCACCGTGCGTCACCCCTCCCTGAAGGGGCAGCGTCTGCTGATCGTCCAGCCGTTGATGCTTGACGGTCATTCCCCAGAGGGTTTCCCTCAAATTTGCCTTGACTCACAGGTTGGTGCGCGGGTTGGCGACCGGGTCCTCATTTCAAGCGATGGAAGTCTCATCGGGGACCAGGTTCAAAGCAGGAACTGCCCGGCCCGCTGGTCGGTACTTGGAATTTTGGACGACTGATGGACATTAACCCGAACGACATCCAGACTATCGAGAAACTCGTGCGTACCATCGCGGGTGAAGTCCAGCGTGCTCGTGGGTCCGCCCCCGTTTTTGTCGGTGGGAAGACGTTCGAGAAACGGGTTTCCGTCCCCCTTTCCGCTCCTGCTCAGGTTTCGGCTCCAGGACCAGCACAGACCGATCCCGCTCCAGCCCCGGGGAAAAAGCTCCGGCCGGAAGACCTCCTGCTCGACAAACAGGTCGTCACGCTTCGCGACGTGGAGCACCTTCCGCGTACTGTAAAAAAACTGATCGTTCCGCAGACCGCGCTCCTTACGCCGTCCGCCCGGGATGAGCTTTCCGAGCAGAATATTCGCCTGGCCCGTTACTCCGCCGAGGCGATCGCGGAGCTTTCCGAAGCGCCCGCCTCCAACGCCCAGGCTCAGGCAAACCGCGTACGCATGGGGTCGATCGAGGTTTACGCGGTCTTCACGCCGTACAATCCGGAGTCCCTTTTTCCGCTCTGGACCCGCTGCGGCTGGCACCCGAACATGCGCTCGGGCTTCATCTGCTTCGACAGAACGCGCGACTCGATGGCCAAAAACCAGACGCTGAACGTTTTGTTTACCTCGAAAGTCGATGAGGCGCTGGTGAAACTGAACCGCGAGCCGAAAATCAGCGCGATTTCGTCCACCAGCCCCGAACGGCTCGTGAAGCAGTGGAAAGACTTTTCCTCGGTGAACACGCTGGTCGTGAATCCCTCCGAGATCGGGATCTACCTGGCGGGCCAGATCGTGATGCGCGCCGCAGAACTGTACTACCTATAAACCGGTCCAAAAAACGTTTTTTGGTTTTGAAATTTTCATGAAACTCGCGAAAGTCATCGGCTCCGTCACCCTCGCCAAAGCGCATCCGACCATGTTCGGCGCGGCGTTCAAACTTGCCGTTCCTCTGAAAGAGGAGGATTTGGCCGAAATCGAAGAACTCACCTTAAGCGAGCACCCGGGAAATTCCGAAATAACCAGTGAGGAATTCGTCATTTACGACGTCATGGGCGCGGCAGAAGGCCAGTACGTGGGAGTTTGCGAGGGGCGGGAAGCCGTGAATCCGTTTTGCCCCGAAGTCAAGCCGGTCGATGCGTACTGCGCGTTGATTTTAGACAAGATTTACTTAAAATAGACTTTTTAACCATAATTAAAGGAATCAACTCATGCGGAATATTTACCAGGTCAAACAGGACATCTGCGCGATTGGCGATCGCCTGTACAAACGCGGCTACGCGGCCGGAAACGATGGAAACATCAGTTTCAGAATCAGTGAAAATGAAGTGGTCTGTACGCCGACCATGATTTCCAAGGGTTTCATGACCCCCGACGACCTGTGCATCGTTGACATGAATGGCAAACAGCTCGCCGGCAAACGTAAGGCCACGAGCGAGATCCGACTCCACCTGACGATTATGAAGGAACGCCCGGAAGTCAAATCGTGCGTTCACTGCCATCCGCCGTTTGCCACCGCGTTTGGAATCGCCCGCGAGCCGATCCCGCCGTGCGGTCTGCCGGAAATCGAGATCCACCTCGGTGAAGTCCCGATCGCGAAATACGCCATTCCGGGCGGGCAGGAATTCGCCGACACGGTCCTGCAGTTCGTCCACAAAACGAAGGTCGTGGTCCTTGCCAATCACGGAACCGTGAGCTGGGGCGAAACTCCCGAGCAGGCTTACTGGTACACGGAAATGCTGGACGCGTACTGCCACATGCTGATCCTCGCGAAGCAGATCGGCCACGTCGGGTACTTCACCAAGGCGGAGGAAGAAGAACTCCTCGCGCTGAAGAAGAAGTGGGGGATCGACGATCCGCGCTTCGAGATGAAGGACTGCGACATTTGCTCGAACGACGTCTTCCGCGACAGCTGGAAGGAAGCCGGTCTGGCGCACCGCGGATTCAACCCGCCGTCCTTCAAAGACGAGAAAAAGGACGATTCGGAGGCGCTGATCGCCGAGATCACCAAGCGAGTGATGGACGCGCTGAAGAAGTAAAAAATCAATTGCGAGCGGCGGGTTTTTTGCCCACAGAAAAGAATGTGGCGAGCGGGGTCAGTGACAGTTTGTTGCACTTAAAACACACTCAAACCTAAAA
>JAUMVK010000044.1:0-37513 GCA_030530205.1 Thermoguttaceae bacterium
AACCAAATGAAAAAGTTAAAATGTTAAATTGACACGTATGGGGTGAAACCCACGGGGGGCGGGCGTCGCGTTCCGGGATTCCGTGGGTTTCACCCACGGCTATTAACATTTAACCGCTAACGCGGTTATGACCTGATACATTCTCATCAACTCGGCGACGATTTCCGGCTCGGTGATGTTTTTGGGGAAGCCGTAGGCGGCCAGAACGGCCTGGTCGTTCGCCTTGTGCGCATTCCGAAGCTCCGCCGGCATGGTATTCTCGTCGTAAAGGTCCGCAAGTGAACAATCCGGGTACAAAGCCCGAGCGTCGAGGATCCCCTGCGCCGTGCGTTCGATCGCCGCGTTTAAAGGCCCCACTGAAAGGGGGGCTGCCGAGCGCAGCGAGGCTGGGGGGTTCTGGCCCAGGGACGGACTTTCACCAGTTTCGGAACCCCTCCGGCCCTCCGGGCCACCTCCCCTTTCAGGGGAGGCTTCTTGCGCAACGGGCCACGGGAAATTGTTGTACACGATGTCCTTCGAGTACCGGTAATCGCTTTTCAGCCGCCCGCAAACCGCCCGCATCCACGCCATGTGGACCGAGGAGGTCAAAACGCCGAAGTGGTAAAGCGTGGCGTTGGGGATGATGAAAACCAGGTCGCTTGAAAGATTTTCGGGTCCCATAAACCCCATTGGAACATAAAAACGGCGTTCCGATGAAACTTTAGGAATTAAAATGTACGACGTTTTCGGCATGTTCTCGGTCTGAAACCGGGTAGGAAACTGAGCCATTTTTTGAGTGGCCGCTCGCTTGCTTTCGGCGCGCAGTTTACGCACATTTTCCACCCGCTCCATGCAGTATCTCATCTTTCGGAGTTCGTTCGGCGGGCAGTCGCCAAGCCACAGGCACCAACGCGGGCGGTTATTAATGAATTCCACCGACCCGTACCATGGACGAAACCAAGGAGCCGCCGCGGGTTCTTTTTTGAGGAAATCATCCTTTTCGTCTTCGGTAAACAAATAGTTCCCACCGTCGATCGGTTGATTCCCCATTCCGATTTCCGGCACGTGGCAAATCGGTTTGTTCCGGCTCTCGATGAAGACCATCGGCGCGTCGATGAGGTAAGGGTTGATGGTTTTCGCGGGGATTTTGCCGTTTTTTTCGTCGTAAATGACCGGCGTTTTTTTCTTTTGGGGGACGACGCTTTCAGCGTCGTTTGAAGTGTGCCGGACTCTTACGGGGACGACGCTTCCAGCGTCGTCAGGATTTATGGCTGGTTTTTTAACGACGCTGGAAGCGTCGTCCCCGTAAGAGTCACCGCAGGAAAAGCCCACGATGACACAATGGACGTGCGCTTTCAGCGCGGCCTCGGAATCCCACCGGAACGTGCGCCACGCAAAGTCGATTTTCAACCCGCGCTCAAAAAGCGGTTTCCAGAGGTTCGGGACCTGCTCGCCCTGGCAGATGGAATTCGTCGAAACGAACGCCGCGTGGATGCCCGTCCCGGAAATCAGGTCGGTCGCTTTTTTGTACCACGCGCAGACGTAATCGAGATTTCCGACGTTTTTCCACGATTCGCCGAACACTTTCACCAGGTCGTTTTTCTGTTCGGGACTCATGAACCGCGCCCCCACAAACGGCGGGTTCCCGATGATGTAGTTGAGGCGGTCTCTCGGAACGACCGTTTCCCAGTCGAGCCGCAGGGCGTTTCCTTCCACAATGTTGGCGTGGGTGCGCAGGGGGAGGAAGTCGAGCGTCCGGTTGATGATCCCCTCGGTCTCCTTGAGCATTTGGCTCTCCGCGATCCAGAGGGCCGTGCGTGCGACCGAAACCGCGAAGTCGTTGATCTCAATGCCGTAAAACTGGTCGATCCCCACCTGGATCGCGACGTCCGACATTTGCATCTGGCCATTGACCAGCGCTCGGAGGATGGCGTTTTCCAACTTCCGGATTTCAAGGTACGTCTCGGTCAGAAAGTTTCCGGAGCCGCAGGCCGGGTCGAAGAACGTGAGCGAGGCGAGACGATTACGAAATTCTTTGAGCCGTTTTTCGCGCGTTTTATCAACCGGAATGGTAAGAATTTCCATTCGTTCCTTCTGCAAATCTTCGAGGAATAGCGGGCCGATCACGCGGTGAATGTTTTTGGTCGCGGTGTAGTGCATCCCGCCCGAGCGCCGGGTTTCCGGGTTCAAAGTCGATTCAAAAACGGCCCCGAAAATAGTCGGGCTGATCCCGGACCAGTCGAAATTCAGCGAGCACTCCTCCGTCAGCAGTTTGGCGATCTCGGGAGTGATTCGTGGAATTTCCACGTCCCCCTCGAAAAGCCCACCATTGACGTATGGAAACGCTTTCAAATCGTCGTCCAGGTACGGGTCGCGCTCCTCCTGCTTCTGGTTCAGAATGTGGAAAAGGTCGATCAGCGCGCGCCGAATGTCGTTTTTCCGCTTGGCCAGGTACGTGCAGACGCAGTTATGCTTCCCCAAAATATCTGCGTCCTCGGCGTAGAAGCAAAAGACGAGTCGGACGCACAGAATATTTAAACTCCGCAGCGTTTCAGGGGAAGTTGGGTCAATGTACTGGGCCAGCAGCGCGTCGTACAGTTTCCCAACCAGTTCACCCGCGGCGATAGAAAGTTTCTCCTCGCGGTGCACTTTGGTCTGGGTTTTGTCCACCAGGAAATCCAGAACGTGAGGTTCCTCTTCGAGTTTTTCCAGGTACACAACTTCTGGAGGCGCGTTGGGCGTTTCCATGTTGTGAATGTGAAATTCCCGGAAATTACAGACGATGATCCACCGGCAGCGTTCCGAGTGCGGAAGGTGATCGTTATACTTTCTTGCCTGCTCGAACGGGGTCAAAAACTTGCCATCCGACTGCCGGCTCGGATTCTCAAGATTCACATTGGCGCTTTTCTGTTCGATCAGCACACTCATGGACTTGATGATGGCGTCAATGAAACAGATATTTTTTACTTGGACCTGATACTCGTATTCAATAAAATCGTTCAGATTCTTTATGCCATACACGCCCTGGAGCAGTGCGTTCCAGAATTTCTGCGTATCACCTTTTTCGTACCCAAGGCTGCGCGCCGTTTCAACGAATTGGTGGATGGCATGGTTCATTATTGATCTCCTGAAGTGGTGTAAATGGGAGGCGGTAATGGAGCGCGCAGCGCGGAATTACGCGTTTGGGGCGTCGTGGCCATTTGACCGGCGCGTAATTCCGGCCTCCGGCCTCCATTACCGCCTCCCATCGTCCGTGGTGGTTCAGGCTGGCGCGTAATTCCGGCCTTTGGCCTTCATTACCGCCTGCCGTTTCAACTCCTCACTCCTCACTTTTTTTAGTCGAGTTCTTTCACGCGGACGTTTTTGAACATGACTTTCGCACCGTGGCCGAGGAACCCGATCGCGCCGGATTCATTGTGGAGGCCGGGGTGGTCGCGGTGGTCCATCGTCTCCTTGATGTTCGCAATGTCGGCGTCGGTCACGACTTCACCGTTGATTTTGACCGTGATGTGACTTCCGTCGGCGATCACTTCCTCGGTGTTCCACTGCCCGGCCGGTTTGGTGAAACCACGTTTGACCGGGACCACGCCGTAGATCGAGCCGTGGTACTGGTACGGCTGGAGGTTCTTATAGCAGTCCGCGTAATCGTCGAGGATCTGGATCTCCATGCCGTAATAGGCGGCGTCTTTGCCCATCTCCGCGCGGATGCCGAGGCCGTTATTGCCGTTCGGCGGAACCTGGAAATCGAAGCGGATGATGAAGTTCTTGTAGTCTTTCGGGAGATAGAGGTTTCCGCCGGGTTTGCAGATGATCACGCCGTCTTCGACGATGTAGCCGGTCGTGTCGCCGCGCCAGCCATCGAGGTTCTGGCCGTTAAAGATCAGCTGGAAACCGTCGGCTTTTTCCTCGTCGCTCAACACATTATCCGCCGCAAACGCGGAAACGGAGCAGAAAACCAGGGCGCAAAGGGTGAGAATCAATTTCTTCATGGGAAGGTCCTTTCAAAAAATAAAAACTTGAGGGGAAAAAGTACGAATGAATAACGAATAACGAATAATGAAGAGAATGAGGTTAAACTCTTTATGAATAAAGGGGTGAGGTCTTTCTCCCCATTATTCGTTATTCATTATTCGTTTTGGGTTCGGTACGCCTCGACCCCCATTAAAATGGTCTCGGTCAGCGGGCCGGTGTAGGCGAAATTACATGGCGGGGGCGTGTGCGTGCGGATCCCGTTGAAAAAGTCCGCGAAATGGCCGGGTGAGGCGGGGATCCACGGCTCCGGCTCCTGGTAGTCGCGGAATTTCTCCACCGGGGCCAAAACCCGTTTCGTGTAGTCGGCCTGCAAGGCGCCCTCCGAGCCGACGAAGAACACGCCGCCGGGCCACTTGGTCAGGCCGTAGGTTTCGAGGATCTCGGGCTGAATTTCACCATCGTACCAGTAAACCTTCAGCGGGCGGTTCTGGTACGTGAACGTCCACTCGACCTTCAGCCCCAGCGGCGCCATTTCGGTCTGCTGCGCCAGATCCGGCCCCCACGCGCGGACCGAGTCGGGCGTTTTCAGGTCGAGCGCCCAAAAAACGAGGTCCATGTAGTGGCATCCCATGTCGCCGAGGGTCCCGGAGCCGAAATCCCACCACCGGCGCCAGTTGGCCGGGTGGTAAAGTTTCTCGACGTACGGGCGTTTGGGCGCGTCCCCGAGCCAGAGGTCCCAGTGCAGATTTGCCGGAACGGGGTCTTCCCGGTCAGGCCGGACGGAGGTTCCGCCCCAGCCTTTCCCGCACCAGAGATGAACTTCCTGGATCTCGCCGATCCCGCCCGACTGCACGATCTCCACCACGCGCCGGTAGTTCGGGGAGACGTGCATCTGGTTCCCCATCGAGGTGATGAGGTCCTTTTCGGCCGCCTTGCGCGTCATTTCCCGGACTTCTTCGATCGTGTGGGCGAGGGGTTTCTCGCAGTACACGTGGATCCCGTAGTCCATCGCCTTCATCGCGATCGGGAAGTGCGTGTGGTCGGGCGTGCAGATGATCACGGCGTCCAGTTGGTCGTGAAGCTCGTCCAGCAGCGTTCTGTAATCGGTGTAGCGCCTCGCCTCGGGCCGGCATCGGTTCATCGCGCGGGTCAGGGCTTCCTCATTCACGTCGCAGATGGCGATGACATTTTCGGAAAGGGCCCCTCCGAGCGTTTCTTTCCCGCGGCCTCCAACGCCGATGACCGCGAGGTTGAGCTTTTTCTGTTCCATAACCACTTGCTCGTTCAAAAGGATACATTACAATCTCTTCTATTTTGCCGTAACCTTTGGGTTTCGTCAAGTCACTCCCCGAAGAAAAAGACGAAAAAAAGGAAAATTTTCATCTTTTTTTCAGAGGTTTCGCTTGAATCTTTGTGAAAAAGTGGTTTAATAGAATGGTTCGGAGGAACGGTGACGCGCCGTTCACTGCCGTTTCCTTTTTCACTTCGGGGCAAACCCCGCTCGTACACCCATGCGATGGTTTCCTTTTTTCACGAATGTTCCCCGGCGGATACTGAACATCGTCCTTCCACTGCGCTGCGCGTACTGTGGACGCCTGAGAGATTTTCGGTTGGAGGAGCAGAAACCTTATACGCTCGGCGGGCATCGTTTTCACCCGGAGTGGGATCTTTGCGAGGAATGTACGGACCTATTCTGGCCGGTGGTGGAAGAGTTTTGCCCGAAGTGCGGCGCGTTCGTGAACAGCCGGGACGTGACGCAGCGCCGCTGCAAACGCTGCGAGGGGCGGAATTTCTGGTTCGACCACGTGCTTCCGATGGGGCACTACCAGAATGACCTGCGCACGGCCGTCCTGATGATGAAAAAACGCAGTTCGGAAAGCCTCGCAAGGACCCTCGCGCGGATTTTCTGCGAGACGCATTGGTTCCCGCTTCGGGGCCTCGACGTTCACGTCATTGTGCCCGTTCCGATGCATCCGTTTTATCTGTGGGTCCGAGGGATAAACGACGCGCGGGTGATTGCCGGGGAAATCGCGAAATTCCTCCAGGTCCCCATGAACGAACGCCTGGTGCGCTGCTCGCGCCTGACGCTGGCCCAGCGGGCGGTTCGGATGAGTGAACGGGCGAAAAACGTCCGTGGAATGTTCACGGCCTACGACTCCGAGCCAGACCGGACTCGATGGCTTGGCAAACGCGCGCTGATCGTGGACGACGTGATGACCACCGGCTCCACCGTGAACGAAGTCGCCCGGATCCTCAAGACGGAATTCGGCTTTTCCCGGGTTTTCGTCGTGGTTTTGGCCCGGGCGCGGGGGAAAATTCAGCTCCAGGTACAGGGCGTGACGGAAATCGACGTCGATCCCCACGAGAAAAAGCCGTTCAACAGGACGTACACCGTGTACCGCCGCGGCAAGGAACCGAACGTAAAAGAGAAAAAGATCCGAAATTTCAACGATCCCGGGCCGCGCGGCCTGAAACTGCACCGGCTGGGAAACAAAAAGAAAAAAAAGAGAAAATCAGGGTCTTCTGAATAAATGGAAATTCGAGGGACCTCAAACCCTTTCCCAGGAGTGAGCGCAGCCTGATTCAAACTCCGATTTAAACACGGATTTTCACGGATTAAAAGGATTTCCACCGATTATGTAAAGAGGTTTTCAAGTGTTTTTTTGAGTTTTTAGCTCAAATGAAACGAAATCCTTTTAATCCATTAAATCCGTGGAAATCGGTGTTTAAATAAAAGGTCGAACTGAAACTGGCCTGATGTTTAGAATGGAAGGTTTTGGGGGACTTCCTTAAAAAGTAAATTTTTGAATGGAGTGCAAAATGACCGAACCTCCCACGATCCGAATCGGGACCCGGGCCAGTCAGCTCGCGCTGTGGCAGGCACATTGGTGCGCCGGAAAACTCCGTGAAGCGGGTCTTCAGGTCCAAATCGTTGAAATGACCGCGTCGGGCGACCGGCCGGAAACGTTCAGCCAGCCCATTGCCGCAGGTGGCTCGCAGGGAATTTTCACCAAAGAAATTCAGGACGCGCTGCTCGAGAATCGGGTCGATGTGGCCGTGCACAGTCTGAAGGACCTTCCGACCGAAACGGTCCCGGGCCTCCAGCTGACGGCCGTCCCTGAGCGTGCGCCGGTCGAGGACGCGCTGGTTTTGGGCCACTCCGGGCAGACGGCGGCGAAATTTTCGGTCCAGCCCCGGTCTCTGGCGGACCTTCCGGATGGCGTCACGATCGGGACGTCGAGCCTCCGCCGCAAGGCGCAGCTTCTGGCTTTCGCCCGGACGCACGGGAAAAACTGGTCGATCCAGAGCGTGCGCGGGAACCTGAACACGCGCTTCCGGAAACTCGACGAGGGCCAGTACGACGCGCTGATCCTCGCCCGGGCCGGCGTGGAGCGGCTCGAAATGGCGGACCGGATCACGGCGGTTTTGCCGCTGGAGGAAATGTTCCCGGCCGTCAGTCAGGGGGCGCTGGGCGTCGAGACCCGGGCCGATGATGAGCAGACGAACGCGATCGTCCGAGCCTTCCTGAACGCTCCGACGGTTTTCGGCTGCGTGACGGCGGAACGCGCTCTGCTCAAGGCCCTGGACGGCGGCTGCGCGACGCCGATCGGCGGTCTGTGCCGGTGGTCAGAAAATCCCCAAAAGGGCGAAGACGAAAAAGACGCCGGGGCGTTCACGCTTCGCGGGCGGGTCATCGCGCTGGACGGGCGTTTGGTTCTGGAAGACGAACTCAGCGGAAAAGACCCGGTGTCGCTCGGGAAGGCCCTGGCGCAAAAACTCATCGCCCGGGGCGCAGGCGAACTGGTTCGTGAGGCCCGAGGCTTGAAGTGAAAGGCGGTAAACGAAAATGATTCTGGAAATCCCCGAAATCGCGGGGCTGGATTCCCGCAAAAGTATTCTGCGCATTCCGCCGGAAGTGGACGTTCCGCTCACGCCGCGCGTCCGGCGGCTCATCGATACGGCGGAGTTTCGACGCCTGGCCTCGGTGCGTCAGCTGGGTTTCGTCTCGCTGGTTTATCCCGGGGCGATGCACTCACGCTTCGAGCATAGTCTCGGCGTCTTTCGGCTCGCGGCGATCCTGCTGAAGCAAATGGCGCACGATGCGGATTTCGTCCGGATCGTTCCGACCGAGGCGTGCGAACTGTTCCTTCTGACCGCGCTTCTGCACGATTTGGGCCATTACCCGTACGCGCACCTGATCGAGGACCTGCACCTTGGGATCCCGTCGCATGAGGAGGAAATTTCCCGGTTTCTGCTGGACCCCGACTGCGAGGTTTCCCAAATCATCCGATCGGACTGGCGCGTTTTCCCGGAGGACGTTTTGTACCTGCTGGCGGGGAAAAAGCCGGCCGCCCCGACGCTCCTTTCGGAGAATTTCACGCTTTACAAACTGCTATCCTCCATCCTTTCCGGCCCGGTCGATATTGACAAGATGGACTACCTCCAGCGCGACAGTCTGCACGCGGGCGTCCCGTACGGCCGGAATTACGATCAGGAGCGCCTTCTGGCGAGTCTCTGCCTGAACGAGACCCGCGACGGGCTGGCGATCTCGTCGAAGGGAAAGACCGCGGCCGAGCTGCTGGTTTTCGCCCGGTATGTGATGTTCAGCGAGGTGTACTGGCACCACACAGTACGCAGTGCGACCGCGATGTTCCAGAGGCTTTACTTCAACCTGCACCAGATCGAGGGGATGAAGCTGAACGAGAAGATCCGGAACGCAAGCGATTCCGAGGCGGCACTTCTTTTTCGGGAGCAGAACACGCCGCTGGCCGAGGCGCTTTTCGGGCCGAAACGGTTTCTTTACAAGCAGATCGCCGAGTTCAATGCGTATGATTTTCCGGAAATTTACGGGCAGATCGCGCGGCGGCCGTACACGGAGCTGAAAGAGATCGGGGAGCGTCTGGCCGCGTCCCTGCCGGGGGTAGAGGCGGATGAAATTCTGATCGATGCGCCGTCGCAGACCCGTGAGATCGAGTTCCGCGTCACGATCCGCACCGCGCCGGGAATTTTCCGGCCTCTGAAAGAAGTCTCGCCGGTTGTGCGCGCCCTGGCGGTGGAACAGTTCGACGATCAGGTGAAGCGGGTCCGAATTTACGTTCACCCCAGACTGGTAGTGCGGAAAGAAGAAATCGTGGAACGATTTGTATCGAGTAATTACGGGGACGACGCTGGAAACGTCGTCCCTGTAGTTTAACGTTACTTTCTGGGGCGTTTCCAAGTGAGCATTACGCCAAATCCTAAAAGAAGCAGTGCCCACGTGCCCGGTTCAGGGAGGGAATTCGCCGAACCGAAAATTACGGAATCGGTCCCGAGCATCCAACCGACGAGATCGTTCCGGCCAAGGATCCTGACGTTCAGCGCGTCGGATCCCAGGTCGCTGATTTGCAACGTGTAAACCCCAGAGGGATCGAATTGGTCGGGATACACCAGATTCAGGGCCAGGGTCGCCGAACTGCCGTAAATCGGCGTTCCGGAAGCGAAGTTGATCTGGTCGATCTCGTTCTGGGAGAAAACGTCCAGAACGAGCTGACCGTTCAGCTCGAGCTTGTCCGAGCCGGTGATCGTGAGCGTTTCCGCCTGCGTTGGGTTGATCGTTCCGACCTGCAGCGAGCCGGAAGGCGTGACCGTCAGCTGCTTGGAAGTGTCGATGGCCGTCGCGTACAAATCGCCGCCGGCGAGGGTGAACGTTCCGGTATTTTTGAGGGATTGGACCGCATTTTGGCGGTTCCGCTCAGCTCGGTCGTGGAAAGGGCGTAGTTTTCGTACGCGTTGAACGTTGACGTTCCGCCGGCCTGCAGAACGGTCGCGGGGTGCCCGTCGCCGTTCCCGTTTTTGAAGGTCGGAGCCTGCAGTGTTCCGCCCGTCATTTCGAGCACCGAGTTATCCGCGCCGATTCCCCACGCCAGACCGGAGTTTCCGCCGCGGGAAATGACCGAGGCGTTATCGGCGATCAGAATGTGAGTTTTGGCGCTCATCGCGGCCCACCACTCGTTGCAAGAGAACGTGCTGTTTCCTTTATAGACCATTTCCAGCGCGTAATCCTTTCCTTCCGGGACCGTGGCGTAACCGGAGTTGGAGTCGGAGCCGCCCCAGAAGTTGCCGGTCACGTAAACGTCTGCGTTTCCGTCGAGGGTCATGCTGAAGTATCCCGGACCAGCGTAATTACTCACATGATTTCCGCGGAATGGAATAAACGCGCCATTGACTTCCAATTTCGAGTTACCGCTCATGTTCAGCGTGGCGGAAGCGGTTTCGCTGGACGCCGAGTTATACGCCGGGTAAAACGCGCCGGTAGTTTTCAGGTTGGCGGTTCCGCTGAGGTTCATCTCGGCATTGCCTCGGGTCGCCACGCGGAATTCCTTCGTGATGAACTCACCGCCGGAAAGGTCCATGGTGATGGAGGACCCTGCCGCGCGTGCTGCTTCCACGTCCACGGTGGATTCAAACTTTCCGCCGGACTGCGTGACGGTCACCGCGCCCGTATTGCTCGCCATGTTGGCGGAGGTCGAAACGGTGAGGGTCCCGTTCTGGATGGTCAGCGCCGCAGACCCAGTGTTTCTGCCGAGGTCCAGGCTGCCGACGTTCAGCTTCGCGGATTCACCGTTGAGCGTGATCGTTCCGGTGCCGGCTCCGTTGCTGACGTTCAGGGTCGCAATGTCCGCGGTCCCGCCGGTCATATTGAGGTCAGAGTTTCCCGCGCTGCCGAGGGCGTAAGTGGTGGTCTGGAGCTTGCCCGTGCCAGAAATATTCAGGATGCCGACTCCTGTGGCTTTGTCACCGCCGTACACCACGGTCAAATTGGCTGTTCCGCCGGAAAGGTTCATGGTCGAAGTGGTTTCGTTACCGAGGTAGAAGGAAGGCGAAGTCAGCGTTCCACCGGTCTGATCCAGAACGGAATCTTTCGCGCCGATCCCCCAGCCGAGGCCGGAGTTTCCGCCGCGGGAGGTGACCGTCGCGGAGTCTTTGATCAGGATGTACGTCTTGGCGCTCATGGCGGCCCACCACTCGTTGCAGGCAAATGAGCTTTCACCGCCGAACGTGAAGTACTCGGCGTAATCGCCTTCACGCGGCGCCGTGTAATTGGTGCTGGTATTTATGCCGCCCCAGAAGTTTCCGCTGACGTCAACCTGCGCATTGTCGGAAAGCGTCATTTTTACCAGACCGGGGGAGTTCGCTTTCTGCACATTATCGAACGTGTAGAACGTTCCGTTGACCGTCAGTTTGGAATTGCCGCTCATCGTCAGCTCGCCGGTCGCAGTGTCTGCGCCTGTGACTCCCGTGTAGCCGGGGCGGAAGTTTCCGGTCGTCAGATCCGCGGTGCCGGAAAGGTTCACGACCCCGTGCGCCACCTGATCCATGTAGCCGATGATGAAGGGTTTTCCATTGGTGGTCCACGTGCCGCCGCTCATGTTGACCGTTGCCAGCCCGTGCTGACCGACGCGGACTTCCTGCGTGCTGAGTGCGGCCGTTCCGGAAATATTCACCTCGGCGGTGCCGTCGTCATTATCGGCCATGTAGAACGTTCCGGCCGCAGGCGTAATATTGAATGAACCGCCGGAAAGGTTCATGACCGATTTCGCGCCAGCCTGCGTCGAGAGCAGGATTCGCGGCGAAGCATTGTCCACGCCGGTGTAGTTCATTGTGCCGCCGGTCTGGGTGAATGTTCCGGTCCCGTTGGCTGTGTTGCCCATGAGGAACGTGTTTGTGACGTTCAGTTCGCCGCTCGCCAGCGTAACGGCTCCGGAAGCGTCGGCCTTGTTCCCGATGTTCAGGTTCGCAATGTTCACGACGCCGCCGTTGATGCCGAAATTCCCGGACTGGCCGTTAAAGGTCGTGACGTTCAGGGTTCCGCCCGCCTCGATGGATTCATTCTCACCGACGGAGTTGTAGGTTTTGACGGTCATCGCGGCGGAGTCTTTCAGCGTGAACGTGCCTTTGCCGGTATAGTTCTCGACGTTCGCGGTGGCGCCGTCCTTGATCTCGATCAGACCCGAATTGTAAATGTTGCCGGTGGCGGTCAGCGTGGAGCCCGAGCCGGAAAGGTAGTACTGGCGGGTCAGGTTCGGGTTGGGGATCGGGTCGGCCGACCATGAGCCTAACACAAAATTGGTGACTTTCAGCTCGCCGCCGGTGTGCTGGAAGATCTGGTTCGAGCCGCTCTGGCCGATGTAGAACGTCGGGGCCTGGATCAAGCCGCCCTGGAGTTCCAGAAGGGACCCGGCCGAACTGCCACCCCAGCCGATCCCGGAGTTGCCGGACTTGGAGATCACCTGCGCGTTGTCCTTCACGATGATGTGCGACTTGGCGCTCATGGCGACCCACCACTCGCCCGAGATGGTCGTCACGCTGTTTCCGCCGAACGTGAGATTCGCGCAGTACGTTTCCCCCTCGATCTGGCTGTTCGGGCCGGTGTCGTTGTTGCCGCCCCAGAAATTCCCGGTGACGTTCAACTGTGCGTTGTCGGTCATCGTGAAATTGAAGAGGGCCGGGCCGGAACCGTTCAAACCCATGAAGGGGACGAAACCACCGGGGAGGTTCACGACGGAATCCTGTCCCAAAGTCAGATCCACGGCAGCGTTCTGGTAGCCGGCCGGAGTAAACTGGTTGGAATTCGTGACTGTCGCGCTGGTGATAGTTCCGGAATTTTCTTTGGTCGGCGTACCATTGGACCAGTACGAGCCGTCCAGCAAGTCGGCGACCGTCACTTCACTTCCACCGTTCCAGACCGTCGCGGCCTTCAGAGAAACTGCGGGAACACAAAGGGCTGCGAGCAGCAATAAAACGGAAATACGTGAACGTTTCATTTTCAAATGGTGAATTATGAATTGTGAATTATGAATGGATTTTGAGTTTTTGAGCGGCGAGGTTGAAAAAATCGCAGCGAAAAAACTTTCTTATTACATTATATAAATTTTACGTCAGTCGAAGGGTTTGTCAAGAAATTTTTTCAGATTTTTAGAAAATTTTTAGAAAAAAAAGGACGGCGCGCGGGGCGTCGTCCCTGAAAAGGATTGGTGAAGGGTTTTTCCCGCTTCTGCGGCCGGCCCTCCAAATTAATGAAGCGGCCGGCGGGGCGTCGTCCCTCCGAATTAACGACGCTGGAAGCGTCGTCCCCGAATTTTTAGTTCTGCTGACGGGCGTTCAGCTTGCCGTACTTGACGGCTTCTTCCGGATCCGGCTCGAAAGCGGCGGCTTCTTCAGCGGTCGGAACGGCCAGCGGACGAACGACGCGGAAACCGGTTTCGTGAGCGGAAGACTCGTACCAGATGCTCTTCGGGATCTGCGGGTCGTCCTGGTTCCAGGATTTGTTGGAGCCGAAACGGCTGGCGCTGCGGAGGTTTTCCTTGTCATCGTACCAGGAACCGCCGCGGGCGACAGTGCTGTACCGTTTGCGGCCGTCTTTGCTGTAGTACGGATTGTCCAGCGCGCCGTCAGCGCCTTCGGTCATGGTCGTGTAGCTTTTGACCGAGTACTGGTCTTCGCACCACTCGCGGACGTTGCCGTGCATATCATACAGACCCCACGCATTCGGTTCTTTGGTGCCGACTTCGTGATATTTGTCATCCGAGTTGTCATAATACCAGGCGTATTTGTCGATGTCTTTGACATCACCGAAGCTGTAGGGCGTATCCGAACCGGCGCGGCAGGCGTATTCCCACTCGGCTTCGGTCGGCAGACGGTAGTAACGGCCGGTTTTGGCGGTCAGCCACTTGCAGTACATCTGGGCGGCGTAGAACGACATCGCGATGGCCGGGCACTTGTCCTTGCCCATGTCGAACGTCATGTCGGTGTACGGCGGGGTCGGGCGAATGATGCCGTCGGCGACCTTTTCGAGTTCACCATCCTGGAAATTGTTGGATTCGCGGATCTGCTTCTCGAGACGGGCGGACCAGGCTTCGTATTCGGCCCAGGTCACTTCGCATTTGCCCATCCAGAAGGCGTTGACTTTGACTTCGTGCTGGGGGGTTTCGGACGCGTTGTCGATTCCCATGGATTCATCAGCCTCGACGCCGTAATTGTCGAGTTCTTCTTCAGTGGCGCCCATCATGAAAGTACCGCTTTTGATCGGGACCATATCGAACGTGATGTCCGTGCCGGCGATTTTTTCGGTGTAGGGTTTCATCTCATCTTCGGTCGCGGCGTCGGCGTTTTCCACCGGAGCGGCTTTTTCGAACTTGGAGAGCCAGTCGATCGTGTTGACCTGCCACGGACGCACTTCGTCCTGAGCCATGGCGAAAGCGGCGATTCCCGCCAGAACGGCGCAGGAAATCAGACCACAAAGAATTTGGCGAGTTTTGAGCATAAAAATCTCCTCTAACGGGGAAAGGGGTTAATAATTTTCCCTTTATTATACTCAATTTTTCGTTTTTGACTAGGGGGCAGGACAAATTTTCACGAAATGTCCCGATATTTGTTTGAAAATTTTTTTCAAAGCCCTTGACTTTTGGGAATTATCATTTAAAATAAAAAGGAATAATTTGTTTTTGTAGAGGGGGTAAACTATGCCAAACGAAAATGTGTATCAAAAATACCTGGGAATTGCCATAAACGGAAAACCCGACCACTACACTCTCCTTGGTGTGCCTTTCAAAGAATCCAATCCAGATACCATTGCCGCGGCGGCAAGACAGAGGAAAGAAATTCTCGCCCTGCAGGAAACTCCCGAAAATCAGACGGAAATTCAGCTTCTGATTTCGGAAATCAAGCATGCGCGTGATTGCCTCCTGGACGATAAAGCGCGCAAACAGTATGAATTCGATTTTTTGTTGAACCGTTCGGTGGAGGAGAAAAACGCTTCTCCCAGCCAGCCCCGTCTGGAACTGGATTCTGATCCGACACCGACCCCTCCGGTTCCGTCCCCCGTGTCGTCGTCCATCCCGAATCCGGCACCAACACAGGACCCGTTCGGGTTTATGTCTGCCCCGGCTCCTCAGCCCGCTGCTGGCCCTGCGCCAATGGACCCGTTTGCGTTTGGTTCGGCTCCGGCTCCCCAGCCCGCTCCACCGGTGAATTCCTACGCTCCGGCTCCGCCCCGGACCTCGGGTGGTCATTCCGGTTCTTCGTCTTCCCGCAGCAAGGCGCAGAAAAAAGATAACACGCCGCTGATCATCGCAATCGTGGCAGGCGTGGCGATCCTGCTGCTTCTTTTGTGGAATATCGGTTACAACTCGCCGAGGAAACAGGCGGAACGTCTGTACAATCAGGCGGTGACTGCTGTGAACAGCTACCGCTACGACGAGGCCCGGGATTTGCTTGACCGCGCGATCGCTTTGGACAAGCAGGAAACGTATGTCAAATATCGGGCTGATATTGACAGAAGACAGAAGAATCATGAGTACACTGAGCGTCATCGTAAGGCTCGTGAGTCAGATGATTATGACGATTACTCGTTTTAACGAAAACAGAAGTTTCCTTTTGTGCTTGAATCAGGTATAAAATCATGAGAATTATCCGATTTATTTTTTTCGTGTGTTTTATTTTCATCCTTCTTTTGGCGGGTTTTGTTGCCTGGTTTTGTACCGGCTCTTTTGTATATCAGAACTCGATGCAGAAGGAATTCGTCATCGACGCTCCGATTTCGGTGGTCTGCAAGCGTGCGATGAATATTAAACCCAAACCGGAGAGTGAAGATCGCCATTTCCCTAAAATCGACATGAAGCAGGCGGCGAAGAACTATTCTCTCGGCAAGCCAATCGAGATTGAGTTTGAGCATCCAAAACTTGGGCCCATTAAGGCGGGGATCCAAATCAATCTGGAAGCGGAACCAAACTCGTTAAAAATCCGCGGGAAGGTCGTTTCGCTTGATCCGAGTCAGATCAAAAAGTTCGGGAAGACGGTCGCCGACATTGAAAACTTTACTTTCGCGTTGAAAATCGCCGCTAAAGACGCAACCGGGGGCAATCTTGGGTTTATGAGTCTTCTTTCCAATTCAGGTCAAACGGTTCTGGAGCTTACTTCAGATTCGGATGTGCGGGTTCACTTCCGCGAATTGGGAATTTTGCGTTCCCGGATAGATGGAATGGCGGCAAAGACGCAGCGTGAAATCGTTCAGGAAGTCGAAAAATTCCTGGATGAAAACCTTCGCAAACCGGGCGAGGAAGAGCTGACCCAGCAGAATGGCGCAGAGGATAAGGTTTCCAGGGGATTGAATTTCCTGAATCGGTTGAATCAGGGAGCGAAGGCGGTCATGAAAGACAGCTCAAAAAATGCTGAACCTCCAAAGCAAACTGCCACCGTGAATGACGATGACATCGATGTTTCGGTACTGGATGAGGAATGAAATTTTCCTGATCCACGATGAGGTTGGAAGTATCATCCCCATATCCCTCCCTTGAGAAAATCCCTGTTTGCTCTACAATAACGGGGATTTGTTATTAAGATCCCACTAAATTTGGTCGTTTTTGTTATATGTTTGCGCGTTTTTTTATAGATCGGCCGATTTTCGCGTGTGTGATCTCGGTCGTGATCGTCATTCTGGGAATTCTATCGTATATTTCTCTCCCAATGACACTTTTCCCCACCATCGCCCCGCCGACGATTTACGTCCGGGCGTCTTACCCGGGCGCCTCGCCTGAAACGGTTGCAGAAACGGTTGCGGTCCCGCTCGAAGAACAGATCAACGGTGTCGAGGATATGCTCTACATGACGACGAACTGCACGAACGGCCAGGTCGCCATCGCTGTCACGTTCAAGGTGGGGACCAATCTCGATATGGCGCAGGTACTCGTTCAGAACCGGGTTTCCATCGCGAGTCCGAAACTCCCCGCCGAGGTACGTGAGCAGGGCGTTACGACCAAGAAGCAAAGCCCGACGACGATCGTCGTGATGAGTCTTTACTCCCTGAAAAAAGGAACAGTCAGGGAAGGTTGCCAGCTCGTGAAGGACGTGGACGAAAAGGGGGAGTACTACCACGAAAAAGAGTTTGAAAATCCCGAGGATAACGAGCCGTACTATAAAATGCTCTACCTGAGCAACTACCTGAGGCTGAATATCCGGGATGAGATTTCCCGTGTGCCGGGCGTTGGCGACGCGTCGATCAACGGCGAGCGCGAGTACTCCATGCGCATCTGGCTCGATCCGGACGCGATGATGATCCGCCACGTTTCCGCGAAAGACGTCGTGACGGCCATTCAGAAACAGAATATTCAGGTCGCCGCGGGTCAGCTCGGTCAGCAGCCGGTTCCGCGGCCTCTGGATTTTCAGTATATTTTGCAGGCGCATGGCCGTCTGTTCGACGAGGAGGAATTCGGCCGGATCATCATCCGCACGACCGAGGACGGCGAGATCATCCGCCTGAAAGACGTGGCGCGCCTTCAGCTTCACTCCAAGATGCTCGACGTGGTGGACTTTCTGGAGGGTGACCTGGCAATCAAGGACGAGGAGCACATCCAGCCGGACGGTACATTTCGCCGCGAGATCTACCACAACACGGAGATGTGTACGCTGCAAATCTCCCAGCTCCCGGGAGCGAACGCGATCCAGACGGCCAAAGCGGTCCGTTTGAAACTCCTTGAGCTGGAAAAATCCTTCCCTCCGGGGCTTAAATACACGATCGGCTACGACGTGACGCCGTTCATTTCCGAGTCGGTCCACGAGGTGCAGAAATCCCTGCGTGACGCGATTCTTCTCGTCGCACTGGTCGTGGTTTTGTTCCTTCAGTCGTGGCGAGCGGCGGTGATCCCGCTTCTGGCCGTTCCGGTTTCGCTCATCGGGACGTTCATCGCCATGGCCGGCTTTGGTTTCTCGCTGAATAACCTCTCGCTTTTCGGTCTGGTTTTGGCTATCGGGATCGTGGTGGACGACGCGATCGTGGTGGTTGAAAACGTGGAGCGTCACCTTGAGGAGGGGCTTTCCCCGCGTGACGCCGCCCGCAAGGCCATGGACGAAGTTTCCGGCGCGCTGGTCGCCATCGCTCTGGTTTTGAGCTGCGTCTTCGTGCCGTGCGCGTTCCTGACTGGTGTGACTGGGGCGTTCTTCAAGCAGTTCGCCCTGACGATCGCGGTCTCGACGATCATTTCGGCCTTCAACTCGCTGACGCTTTCCCCGGCGCTGGCGGCGCTGCTCCTCAAGCCGAAATCGGCCAAGCGCGACCCGCTCACGTGGCTGATCGACGTTACGATCGGCTGGTTCTTCCGTCTCTTTAACTGGACGTTCGACCTGGCGACGAACATTTATATCCGGTTCGTCCGGATCTTCCTGCGGCTGAGTTTTATCGTGGTGATCCTCTACGGCGGGCTTCTGTACCTGACGTACGACACTTTCAGGACCACGCCGACCGGTTTCGTGACTCCGATGGACCGCGGCTACTTGCAGTGCTTCGTGATGCTCCCCGACTCGGCCTCCCTGAACCGGACGATCGAGGTTTGCCGCAAGTTCCAGCGCATCTGCTTCGGCGACCCGGACGACCCGAACAGCAAACCGATCCCGGGGATTCGCGCCTGCTCGAGCGTGGACGGCGTTTCGTTCCTGGTTTCGGGCTTCATGGCGAACATGGGGTCCGTCACGATCCTGCTCGACCCGTTCGAGGAGCGCAAGGCTTCCGGCATCACCGACATGATGGTCCGTGAAGAGCTGATGCGCCGCGCCGAGAAAGAAATTCCCGAGGCCCGAATTCTCGTGAACCGTCCCGCCCCGGTCGATGGGATGGGGAAAGGCTCCTCCTCCGGGTTCAAGCTCCAGATCCAGGACCGCGGAAACCTGGGGCTCGAGGCCCTTCAGAAAATCACCGAGGACATCGTGGAGCTTGGAAACGCCAGCCCGATCTGTAAAAACCTCCAGACGCAGTTCCGCGCCAGCACGCCGATGAAGTACATCGACGTGGACCGTGAAAAGGCGCAGGACATGGGGGTCGAAATGGACGAGATCTTCACCGCGCTTCAGGTCTTTCTGGGGTCCCGGTACGTGAACGACATGACGTTCTTGGGGCGAAACTTCCAGGTGAAAGTCCAGGCCGACGCCCAGTTCCGCGCCGAGGACAAAAACCTGAACCGGATCCACGTGAAAAACTCGCGGGGGGAAATGGTTCCGCTGGGCTCCATCTGCTCGGTGAAGGACGTTCCCGGCCCGATCACAGTGACGCACTACAACATGTACCCGGCCGCGGCCATTACGGGCGAAGCGGATACGGGGTTCAGCTCGGGTGAAGCGCTTCAGGAGATGGAAAAGATCTGCGAGAGCAACCTCCCGCAGGGCATGTGGTATGAGTGGTCCGAAATGTCGCTGCTCGAACGCACGGCGGGGAACTCTGCGATGTACGTCTTTTTCTTTGCCGTTTTGTTTGTGTTCCTCGTTCTGGCGGCGCAGTACGAGTCGCTGGTTCTGCCGCTGGCGATCATTCTGGTCGTGCCGATGTGCCTGCTCAGCTCGCTGACGGGCGTGCGGATGGAGGGGCTCGACATGAATATTTTCACCCAGATCGGCTTCCTGGTTCTGGTGGGGCTGGCCTGCAAAAACGCGATTCTGATCGTGGAATTCGCAAAAGTGAAGCAGGACGAAGGGCTGACCCGGTTCGAGGCGGCCGTGGAGGCGTGCCGGCTGCGTCTGCGCCCGATCCTGATGACGTCGCTGGCGTTCATCCTCGGCGTGGTCCCGCTCCTTTTCGCGAAAGGGGCTGGACATGAGATGCGCTTCACCCTCGGCGTGGCGGTCTTTTCCGGAATGCTCGGCGTGACGCTCTTCGGGATTTTCCTCACCCCGGTGTTTTACTCGGTGATCATGATGATTTTCGGGAGACGAAAGAAAACGGAACCGTCAACCCCATCCACCAAAGCCAAAGAATAAGGTAAATTTTTAGGTAAAAATGATGAATTCAACGAAAATCCTTTTTTCCCTCCTTTTGGTCACCCTCATTTTAACAGGCTGCGAAAAAGATGAGTCGCCCGCAGTCCTTGAAACTCATTCCGAGGTCGTGAAGCCGATCGAGGCGCACGTTATTCATCCATCGACGCGTGAAGTCGTGGATTACGAGGAATTTACCGGTCGAATCATGCCTTACGACGAGGTGGACGTTCGGCCCCAGGTCACGGGGACGCTGCTCTACTGTTCGTTTAAGGAGGGGGCCAGAATGCGCGTCGATCCCCAGACCGGCAAACTGAATGCCGAGAAGGAACCGGAACTGAAATTCCGTGAAGGCGATGAGGTTCAGGAGGGGGAGCTTCTGTTTGAGATCGACCAGGACGTTTACCTCACGACGCTGCACAGCGCAGAGGGGGAACTTCAGGTGCTCGAGGCCCGAAAGCGCCGTCTGGAAAACGAGAAAAAGCGTGCCGACAAACTGCGCCCGAGCGGGGCCATTTCGGCCGAGGAGTACGACGCGGCGGTCTTTAGCCTTCAGGAGTGCGAAGCGGAAATCGCCACCACGAAAGCCAAGATCCAAAAGGCTGCTTTGGACGTGAGCTACACGAAAATTTACGCGCCGATTTCCGGTTACCTGTGCAAATCGGAGGTTTCGGTCGGGAACCTCGTGCAGGCGAACTCCTCGTCGAACTCCACAACGCTCGTCCACATCGTGAAAATTGATCCGATCTTCATTAATATTAATATTGACGAACAGACGGCGCAGCTCTTGAAACGTTTGGCCGACCAGCGCAAGGAAAAAAATGCGAAGGCAGATTTGACCCTTGAGATCGAGTTCCGGCTTTCCGATGAGAAGGAATTTACCCATAAAGCCAAAATTGACTACGTGACACCGACTCTTTCGCAGAGCACCGGTACACGTTTGGTTCGGGCAGTCTGTGAAAACCCGAAAACGGCCAGCGGAGAACGTATGTTTCAGCCGGGAATGACGGTCCACGCCCGAATTTCCACGACGGAAAAGTATGATGGGATCCTGATTCCTGAAGCAACATTAAATATGAATCAGGCTATTCATTTCGTGTACCTGTGGGACCCGGCGACCGGTATGCCGAAGATCCGGAACGTTGAACTTGGCCCGCTCCAGTCGGACAATATGCGCGTGATCCGCTCCGGCCTGAGCGAAGAAGACCAGATCGTTGCGGACAATTTGCTGCGCGTGCGACTGGATCGACCGGTGAAACCGATTGAGGAATGAATAATGAAGAACGAATAACGAATAATGAGGAGAATGAGTTCAACCTCCAGCGGGTAAAATACCAGTCCAAGGTCAAAATCTTTCTCCCCATTATTCGTTATTCGTTATTCATTATTCGTTTTTTTGTGGCTCGCCAAAATTTTTTTCGTTTTCCCCCCTTTCCCCCCCCCTTGTAAAAAAACGGAAAACGTTTATAATACTTGAACATTTTTTTGATGTACCGTGTAGAAAGGAGTTAAAAATGCCGAAACTTAAAACTCACAAAGGAACGAAAAAACGTTTCCGTCTTTCTGCCAATGGTAAACCCATGCACCGCTCCGCTGGCACGAGCCACCTGGCGTCCCGCATGTCCCAGAAACGCAGCCGTCAACTTCGCGGCACCACCGAAATCGGTGCTTCCGAAGTGAAACGTATCACCAAAGCCCTGAGCGGCGGCAGCTATTGATTCTGACCATTGCAGACCGGTTTGGCGCACAGTCAGACCAACTTTTCTGACGAATCGGGTGGGAGTAAACGCTCTGGAGGCTTAAAAGGCCAAAGGGGGACCTTAGGTTCGTTCAAGTGACAAAATTTTTGAAAAAGGAACATTTCGATGCGTACAACAAATGGCGCAGCTCGCGCAAAAGCAAAGAAACGCTTGCTGAAAAAAGCAAAGGGATTCCGCGGCGGTCGCGGTAATATGTCCCGTACCGTTCAGGAAACCCTCATTCGCGGCGGCGTGTTTGCGTTCCGCGATCGTAAAGCTTACAAACGCAGCATGCGTTCGCTCTGGATCATCCGTATTAATGCTGCTTGCCGTATGCTGGGCATCCGTTACAGTGAACTGATCGCTGGCTTGGCCAAGGCTGATATTATGCTCGACCGTAAAATGCTGGCAGAGATGGCCGTCAATGACGCCGCCGGTTTCGAGCAGGTTGTCAATCTGGCGAAAGCCGCTCTTGCGAAGTAATTTTCGCGTGGGGAAATAAATCCATTACGAAGAATGAAGGCGGAAACGCTTTCATTCTTTCTTTTTTTATGTGACAGAAAAATCGCCGAGGTTAATGATGACGACGTTCAAAGAACACGGTTACAATCTGGAATTCCCCGCCGAGTGGGAACTCGAATTTGACGAGGAAACGCTTCACGAACTGACGCTCCACTCGCCGAACGGCGCGTTTTGGGCACTGACCCGGCGCCCGGCTTTCGTTGAACCGGACGCTTTGCTCAAGGAAGCGCTCAACGCTTTAAACAAAGAGTATAAGGACGTGGAAGTTTCAACCGCGTTTGAGGAATATTCCACACGTCGGCTGGATGGTTTTAATCTCGATTTTTTCTACCTGGACCTCCCGTGCATGGCGATGATCCGCACGATCCGTTTCGGAACGTTCACGTACTTTCTTTACATTCAGACGATGGATCAGAGTTCGGCGATGATGGACGAACTGAAAGAGATCACGCGCTACTGGGTCGAGAATCTGGAAATCATGGAATACGAAGCCGTGCCGTTCGCGGGTTTCTCGGTTACAGAGGGACCTGATGAGGACGAGCATGGACACGATTGCGGCTGCGGGCATGAACACGGCCACGATTGCGACTGTGGTCATCATCAGGATTAACCTGCTAACTGAGAAATGGCGAAAACGGGACTAACCCAAAGTTCACGTCCAGCCCACCGTAAACTCCAGCGATTATAGGCCCCGCGGATCAGGCGGATTTAAAGAGATTTTAAAAGGAATTCTTAAAAACTCAAGCCCTTTCCCCAAGTGTGTGCGCAGCCTGGTTCAAACTTCAATTTAAACACGGATTTCCACCGATTAAAAGGATTTCCACGGATTTTTTAAAGGGATTTTCAAGTGTTTTTTTGAGTTTCGATCCCTTAAAACGAAATCCTTTTAATCCATTAAATCCGTGAAAATCCGTGTTTAAATAAAAGGTTTGAAATGTAACTGGTCTGGCGTTTGGAATGTGAGATTTTTTAAATCCAATCCGTTTAAATCCGCCCAATCCGCCTGATCCGCGGGGCCTATTGCGGTTCGGGGCTTTCCAGAGGGGCTGAGTATCGCGTACACGGAATTTGAAACGTTTTTTTCCTGATCTGAAAAGGTTTTTTTATGACTTTCCGTTCCTTGAGTCGTTTCTTTTTTGGGGCCGCGTGCCTGTTTTTTGTGCTTTTCGCGCCGCTTGCTCAGGGGGAAACCCTTGACCGTCTGTTTTTCGGGAATTTCGAGTCGGAAGCGGCTCACGGCTGGCACACGGACGCGAAAACCCAAGCGTTTCCTGCAAATCGTTTTGGCAGAACGGCCCGGCAGATCCTTCCACCCGAGCCGGAAAACTGGACGACCGACGGCGTGTTCTTTACGCTGAAAATCCGGCCGGAAGGGATCAACTACCTCACCTTCTGCTTTCCCGGAAATACGGACTCGTCGAGTCTGCTGATCCTCTACGTCGGCGGGAAGCAAATCGGTTACCGGCATCTGGGCGACTACGACATTCTGCATCACGGTGGCTCCTCCGCAGGCGGTGAAAGACCGTGCTACATCACGACGTGCATGCCGGAATCGCTCACGCGCGGCCAGACCAGTCTCGAGCTGGAACTCAGAATGACCGGGCGAATTTGGGGTTACGGCGTTAATTTTGAACAGTTCCAGAAAGTCATCGAAACCCCTTCACCCCTCATTTTTGAGGCGGCGACCCATACCGAGCCGACCTACGACGAAATGTTTCTGGAAAACACGCAAAACGTCGCGCCGGACATCGGGACGCTGCCGGTCCGCACGTCGCCGGGAACGGAAATTCTGGAGCAGATCCAGGCCCGTACGAATCAGGAACTCATCAAACTTCTGGAAAGAAGCCGGACGCGGCCGCTGACCCAGCAGGAGGCCGAACTTCTGGCAAAAGGGTGGAGTATGCCCGGCTCGCCGGTTTTTCACGATCCGGGAGTTTTGCCGGCGGTGATCGCTGCGGCGGACGAGTACTGCCGATGCCAGCGGGAAACGGAATCCCTGGCGTGGTCGGACCCGCGTCAGTATAATTCGGACTGGTTCGGGACCGGCCCGCTTGCCGAGGCCATTTTTCGGATGGATTCGCAGGAATTGCAGCATCGGCTTGATGAAACGCTTGAATTTTCAGACGGAACGGCCCCTTCCCGGCGCGAGGCGTGGGGCGCGCTTTTGGAAAAGGGTGTACGCTGGGAAACGGAGCATCGGCGCCAGTTCACCAATCAGTGTATGATCATCGACTGGAATATTCAGCGTATGAACCGCGCCCTGCGGCTCATTGCGCCGTCGCGGGCTTTGCCGGAGGCGCAAGTTCGGCGGTACCTCTACGAATCGGTTGGCCTGAAACCGTGGCTTGGGCCGGAGACGCCGGATGGACCCGCCCGCCCGATGGGAGACGATTTTTACCAGACGACACCGCAGGGCCTGACGCGCGAATTGGGCTACGTCGGCTCTTACGGCGAGGTGATGGACTGGGGCGCGCTGATTTACCTCTCCACCTGCAAATTTGACGCAGACGGAGCGTTGGACCCCACCAGTGGCGACCCGGAAATTCGTGATCAGCTCGCGAAAATCGCGCACGCGCGCTCGTTTTTCCGTTACCCCGCGCCGGATGAGGAAGGCTTTCGGGCCATGCGCCTTGAGACCGGCATCGGGTGGCGCGACACGTCTCTGATCGGCCCCGTGATGTACGGAACGCGAAGTGGTAAAGAGGGCGCGGCAAGCTGGCTCCCGTGGGTCGTTCGCACTGAAGAAAGTATCGCGGCGTTCGGCCAGATGCTCGATGACGGGCAGTTTTTCCCCGTGCTGGCGGAACTCCTCAAGGACCGGTCGCTGCGCATGACGAACGCGCTGATGGACGTCCCGACCCAGTACGCGTGGCTGACGGCGGAGCTGGAAAAACTCCGCAAAACCGCCCACAAGCTCCCGCGGCTCCCGATGAGTCCCGGCGAGCCGGACGTCACGTTCACCGACGAAACGGACGGCGTGGCGGTTCTGCGCCGTGGGGATGAAATTTTGTACGTCTCCCTCTACTGGCGCGCGAGGTTCGGCGTCAACGGCCTCTCCAAAGTGCATTACATTTCCCCGCGTTTCGAGCATTTCGCGACGATCCGCAATCAGACCCGATTCACGCCTATGGAGGGCGGTACGGCGTGGGAACGACCGAACTGGACCACGTTCGGTTTTCGGCCGGATTGGGGTGTGCATTACCCGGAACGTTTCGATTCAGTTCATGCGGGTGAGCGTCTTCCGGTCGCGAAAATGCCGGACTCCGTGCCCGATTTCCAGCTTGGGAAGGATAATATATTCGCGGGGCGGGGGGATTTCATGGAGATCCGGTACGGTGACTGGTTCGTCCGGATGGATCTGCGCGGTCAGAAAACGAAATGCGGAAAAACGGGCGAGAAAAAGCTGGGGAAAGAGGCAAAAGCCGTTCTGCAATAATTTCCTCTTTTTCCCGGTGGGGGGCCTTTCCTTTTTACGTTTTTGAGGTATAATTGGGAAGATTTTATTCTTTCCCGTTTGCAATTCAGAGGATTAACCAATGCAGGCACTTAAAGAACAGTTCACGGCAGACCTCGCCGCCGCCAAAACGGCTGACGCGATTGAGCAGGTACGAATCAAGTATCTCGGCAAGAAAGGGTCCATCACCAATTTGGCCAAAAACACGGACTTCCACTCCCTCTCCATCGAGGAAAAGAAGTCGTTTGGTTCCAAGCTGAACGAACTGAAAAACTTTGCGGAAGAAGCCATCGCCGCCGCGAAAGAGGCCGCCGCGAATGCCGCGCCCGTGAAGAAGTCCACTGGGCTGGACCTCACGCTTCCGGGAACGGGCCGCACGCTTGGCTCCCTGCATCCGATCACGCTCATTCAGATGGAACTGGAATCGATTTTCCAGGGGATGGGCTTCACGGTCGTTCCGTCGCCTGAATGTGAACTGGAATTTTATAATTTTGACGCGGTAAACATTCCGTCGGACCACCCGGCACGCGAAATGCAGGACACGTACTGGCTCAAAAATCAGATGCTTATGCGTACGCACACCTCGGCGAATCAGGTGCGCGCGATGCAGAAGCTGGGTGTTCCGCTTCGGGCGATTTTCCCAGGACGCTGCTTCCGTAATGAGGCGGTGGACCCGAGCCACGAGAATACTTTTTACCAGTGCGAAGGGCTGGTGGTCGATAAAGATATTTCCGTCGCGAACCTGATCGCGGTCATGAAGACGCTTTTGAGCCAGATTTTCCATTACGAGGCGACGGTTCGTCTGCGCCAGGGTTTCTTCCCGTTCGTCGAGCCGGGGTTTGAACTGGATTTCCAGTGCCAGCTTTGCCGCGGCGAGGGGTGCTCCACGTGCCATGGAACGGGCTGGCTCGAACTGATCCCCTGCGGCCTGATCCATCCGCGCGTTCTGGAACACGCCGGTGTGGACCCGAACGAGTACAGCGGCTTCGCGTTCGGCGTTGGTTTGACCCGTTTGGCGATGATGAAATTCGGGATCCCGGACATTCGTCTGCTCAACGCGGGTGATGTGCGTTTCAACACCCAATTCCCGACGTTTGTATGATCCAAAGAAAACGCCAAATCCCTTTTTGGAATTTGGCGTGATGTTTATTCGCACAACTGGCGGAGCATTTCGATGACGAGCAGCACGTCTTCTTTGGAAATTTGCTGCCAACCATCCAGTTTATGATTCAGGATCGCCAGCTTGAACATTTCGGTTGCCTCATCCAGGTCGTGCGGCAGTTTGGGCAGGTTTTCAAACAGGCGCTGGGGTGTGACGGAATCACGCATTTCGTTTTCGATTCCCGTCCGATCCGAAGTGATCGGAGCTTCAACGGCCGGTTTTACCGCGTTGGGAGAACGATCCGTGTCGGTGAAATCGTCGTTTCCCGACTTCTTTGGACGCTCACCGCTATCTTCATAGCCGGCATCCGGGTCGTCGCCAAACCCCTTGGTGAAGGAGTTCAAATCGCGTGCGGTGCTCGAAACGATACCATCAGCCTGAACCCTTCCGGCCTGTTCCGGGGTCGGGAAATTCGCCGAGCCAGTGACACCGGAAAGCTGGTTGGAATCAAGCCCTGCAATGACGTCCTCATCGAGTTCCGAGAGTACAACGTCCTCTTCGCGAGGTTTCAGTTCCGGGGGCGCGCCGATGGCGATCCAGCGTTGCCTGCGCATGATCGAGACGCTCCAGCGATTTTGGACGGCGCCTTCAAGCCAAATTTCCGCGTCCTCCCAGTCCAGGGCGGCCTGAAAGTGGCTCCAGTATAAACCATCGTACTGATCGAACGTTTTACCGAATCGTTCGTACACACGGCGCAGACGCCCAACGTGCTGGCTCGTGACGTTTCCCACGCGGCGGCTCCACGCTTCGTCCGAGTACAGCTGATTCGGAACGCCCGTGGTGATCATGCTCTCGCGCCAGTCGTAAATGAGTTTCCCTTTTTCCCAGTTGGTTCGGCTGATGAGGCGGTTCCACTGCCCGACGAACTCACGCGAGGCTTCCTCGGCGAGAGCAACATCGTATTCCGGCTCTTCCTCGTGAACGAGCGGTTCCTTTTCCATCGAATCAACGTCCGAAAAATCGTAAGGCCCGGGATCCTCCTCTTCCAGATCGAAAGGCGGAACATTTTCATCCCAGTCCGGATTTGTATTGGTTTCATTCCAAGTCATATTTTGGCTCCTTCACAAAATATTACGGCTATTTTATTGCAAGACTTAAAGAAAAAAGAGGAGACCCGTGATTTTTTCATTTTATGAGTTTGAATTTATCCTTATTTCCCTAAAAATCAAACTTTCTCTTTAGAAAGATTGGTTTTTCCCTAATCAAAAGTAGATCCTCGTCCGTTTACATCTGAAAAGGCTTCTTTATGACTGGAATCGGCGCACTCATCGGCCTGGCGGTCGGCATTTTTTTAATTATTAAGAAATTCAATCCTGCGTACAGCATGATCCTCGCGGCGGTCCTCGGCGGTGTGATCGGCGGGCTGGATATGAATACCATCGTGAAGCAGATATTCGAGGGTGTGAGCGACATGGTGCCCGCAATCGTCCGGATACTCTCCGCGGGTGTGCTTTCCGGTGCGTTGGTCAAGACGGGAAGTGCGCAGAAAATCGCCGACTCCATCATTCGCGGACTTGGAACCCGGAACGTGCTTCTGGCCCTTGTTTTAGCGGTTTTTCTCCTCACGGTTTCAGGCGTGTTCGTCGATGTGGCTGTTATCACCGCAGCTCCGATCGGGCTGGCGGTCGGCGCAAAAGCGGGGCTTTCACGCGGCTGTGTCCTGCTGGCTCTTGTGGGGGGCGGCAAGGCAGGGAACGTCGTTTCGCCCAACCCGAACACGATTGCGGTCGCCGACTGTTTTCGGGCGGATCTTTCCGATGTCATGCTCGCGAACTGGATCCCGGCCGTGGTGGGAGTGATTGTTACGGTCTTTCTCGCGTGGCTGATTTCCCGGCGTGGGCTGATCCTTACTGAAGAAATGATAGAACATCCAACCGATGAGCAGAATAAAAGCCCGCGCCTTTGGGCGGCGCTTTGCGGCCCGGTCGTAACGCTGGCGCTTCTGGCCTTGCGTCCTCTGGCCGGAATCAAGATCGATCCGTTCCTCGCGCTTCCGGCGGGCGGTCTGGCGTGCATCGTAGTGACTCTGAACTGGTCGAAACTCCGCGAATCACTGGACTACGGCCTCTCGAAAATGTCGGGCGTGGCGATCCTTCTCGTGGGGACCGGCGCACTGGCGGGGATTTTGAAGAATTCGACGCTGAAAGACATGGTACTTGATTTTCTCAAGTGGACCCATCTCCCGGAGGTGACGCTTGCGCCGGTTTCAGGCATTTTGATGTCGGCCGCGACGGGAAGCACTACCGCGGCGGCGACCGTGGCGGGAAATTCCTTCTCTGCGGCAATTCTGGCGGCAGGGGTCTCGGCTGTGGCCGGGGCTGCGATGATCAACGCCGGCGCGACCGTGATGGACCAGCTTCCCCACGGGTCGTTCTTCCACGCAACGGCCGGCTCGGTGCAAATGCCGATCCGCGAACGGCTCAAACTCGTTCCGTTCGAAACGGCCATCGGTTTCGTTCTGGCGCTCACGTCATTGCTGGCGAATATGTAGTCCTGCGGAGACGGCGCTTCCTGCGTCGTTCAATCCGAAAGGACGGCCACTTCTACGGGGACGACGCTTCCAGCGTCGTCTTCAACCTTTTTTATATTTGACGACGCTGGAAGCGTCGTCCCCGCAATATTTGGGGTGGATTTTTCAAAAATTATTCTTTTTTTGAAAATTTTTTCCTTTTTTTCTTGAAAAGTCTGAAAAGCGGCGTATAATCTTTGTTGAATAAGCAAATGATCAAACTTCTTTCTCGAAAGGAGATTCCATGAAACTTTCACATATTGCCCCCCCCCCGCATTTTAATATTTTCGCGGGTTTGGTTTTTTGCGCGGCGGTACTTACGGCTGGCTGGGGCTTTGGCGAGACGTATAATGACGGCGGGACCCATAATGTGAACACGGCCATGACCGGGGACTCCGTTACGGTCTCGAACGGTTCGACGCTTAACTGGACGTACAACGGCGCGGCTTACCCGCTTACGGACAAACCGCTGAGGGTCGAGGGTGGTTCCACGTTCTATTTCAACCAGACCAAGGAAGTCCTCGGAAATACCAGCGCGGTCTTTACCGGTGCGGGAACGGTCGGTACGCTTGATTATTATACCGCGAACAATAAAGGCCTGACGGTCGAGGATGGCGCGGTCCTCAATATTTACAATAAAGGGAATAACGGCTACGGCGCGCTGCTTCTCAACGGGGGATTTCTTAAAACGACTACCGGCACGGCGACCATCAATTTTTATGGGACCAACAATACAACCTACACGTATGGCTCCCTCCGGAATAACGCATACCCGATCGAAGTCGGCACAGGGGCCACGCTGACCGTAAACGGCGGCCTTTACAACACTTACAACGCTGCGGACCAAAGCCATAATCTGACCAAGAAAGGTGCGGGTACGCTCATCGTACAGAACGGCATGATCGGGGCCTCCCACAGTAACGGCGCCACGGAATTCTCGGCGTCCACGTTCATCGTTCAGGCTGGCAAGGTCCAGCTCGCCAACCAGGGCAGCATTTACACCGGTGCCACGATCAATCTCGCGGAAGGGACCACGTTCGACATCGAGTCCACCGCCAAAGCGTCCTCGAACGTCACGTTCACCGGCGCGGGAACGGTTACTCTCAAAGGGGCAAAACTCCAAAATAATCTGACGGTCAAAGAGGGCGCAATTCTGAATGTTGAAGCGGCGCAAGCGCTGGCTGGTGTCTCGCTCACGCTGACGAACGCGCAAGTCAACGTAAAAGCGCAGGACGGGATCTACCATCAGAAAGGCACTTCCAACGTCGCAAATTCCACGATCAGCGCGGACTATTATACGACGCTGGACAGCAAATTCCAGTTCACGGGCACAAACGTGATCGAATCCACGACCAACGGTCACGATACTTATGGAAGTTTCCTTATTAATGGCGGCTTCGGGCTGGATGAAGCGATCAATGTATTAAGCGGCACGACGACCATCAACACGCTGGCGACTTCCAAGGGGATCCGTTTCCGCGGCAAGTGGTCCGGTTTTGACGTGGCGGAAGGGGCGAATCTGGTCGTCAACGCCAACCTTACTTTCGATAATGGCACGGGTGAAGGTGACAGCTCCGTTTCAAGTGGGATCTATAAAACCGGCAAAGGGACCATGACTCTCGCCAGAGGGGCCATTGGTCAATATTCGAATGATATTAATGCCGGAAAAGTGGAAGTCCGGGAAGGAACGCTCGAACTCACCGGGGAATCGAAGATTTTCAATAATTCCACCGTCACGGTCGCGGAAGGAGCTACGCTGTATTTCCACTCAACCTCGAACAGCGACCACGCGTCGAATGCCACGTATAACGTCGCCGGTACGCTTCGCCTTGCTTCTGTCAGACAGGGCAACAACAGCAGCAACGTCCGCGGAACCATTAACGCGACGGGAAGCAGCGCACTGGTGGACTTCGCGATCAACGACCCGCTCGGTTACGCCAATACGAGTTCCGTCTCGACGATCACGCTGAAAGACGGCGCGGTCATGACGAACTCCATAACGCGCACATCGGGTAATGACGGCTCCGCTCAGGTGACCGTGCCAGCCTCTGTTGTGCTGGAAGGCGGGAAAATTACCTCGTACTCGATCGGTCGTCAGGCTAATGATTACGGCAACTACCTTATGACCAAACCGATCACGGTGAAGGGAGAGGGCAAAACGTCCACGATCGACGCTTATATGTTCCAGATCCGTAACGATTCTTTGACGATCGAACCCGATGCCGTGCTGGAGATCTGTTCCCGGGTTTCCGCGATGAACGTGAACTGGACGATCGACGGCGGCGGAACGTTCCGTCCGATCATTCAGACCCGCGAGATTCAAATCGAAGGAAACACAAAAGAACAGCGCAAACAGGAATTTACCTTCCTGTCTGCTCAAACGATGGACCTGAAAGACGTGGCGCTCGATTTGACGGCGCTTGATTCCCCGATCACGACGTCCGGAAACGAGTGGAAACTCCTGACGTCCACGCCCGTGGATAATTTGGGCATGGTTACTTCTGCCGGCACGATTACGGCCACGGAGGATACGAGGATCCAGGTGAATCTGACGGTTAAAGATGATGAACTCCTCGGTCAGACTATTCAGGCGAATAACTTTAACGTTAACGGCTCCGCACTGGAACTTTTCCTCGATGAAGATGTGGATTGGGAGAGTAACGCGAACCTTTTGAACGGCTATAAACTGTTCAATACGGACTCGTGGGGATCCTTCTCCAGTCTGACCGTTCATGGGGATTTGGCCGGTCTTGGCCTGAATGCCGCCGGAAATGCGCTCAGTCTCGCGACGTCCGGCGTTCCGGAACCTGCCACCTGGGCCCTGCTTCTGATGGGGCTTGGAGTTTTGTACGGTCTGAAACGTCGCCGTTGATTTGTTCTTCCGCGAGGGGCTCGTTTGGGGCGGGTCCCTCGTTTTCCCTCACGTAAAAACGTTCTGCCTTTTCTTTCGGGTAGCTATATGAAACGCGCCTTTACACTCGTTGAGCTTTTGGTCGTCATTGCCATCATTGGGATGCTGGTCGGGCTTCTTTTGCCTGCTGTGCAGCAGGCTCGTGAGGCGGCACGGCAGATGCAGTGCGGGAACAATCTCAAGAACCTCGGGCTGGCTGCCATGAATCACGAGTCCAGCTCAAAGATCCTCCCTTCGGGCGGCTGGAATCTTGAGTGGGTCGGCGACCCGGACCGCGGTTTCGGCCAAAAACAGACGGGAGGGTGGTTCTACTCGCTGCTTCCGTTTATGGAGCAGTCCGCACTTTATCAGTTACCGTCCGACGGCCAGCCCGACACGATCACGCAGCAGCAGAAAGACGGCGCGACGACGATGATCCAGACCCCGCTCACCATCGCGAACTGCCCGTCACGGCGTTCCGCATCTCTGAGTTTCGGCCAGAATAACCGCACACGTTACAATTCTTCGCTTCCGAATCAGATTGCGAAGAGCGACTACGCCGGCTGCTGCGGCTCCGGGAGCGCGTTCCGTTCCACGAGCCCGACCTCTTTGGCCAACGGGATGACGTACATCAATAACAATTCGTGGCAGCCGACCGGCGACGGCGTGATCTATGCCGTGAGCAAGGTCTCGTTTGGTGAGATCCGAGACGGAACCTCAAATACGTACCTCATCGGCGAACGGTACCTGCGCCCTAATTCTTATTTCGCAAGCGGCACGACCGACGTGGATGACGGGGACGATTTTGGAATGTACATCGGGCACGACAACGACGTGGTACGAAGTACCTCGACGAGTTATCCGCCGATGCAGGACCGTATTAATTACGATAATTCGTCAAGCCGTTTCGGCAGTACGCACGCCGGCACGTTTGGGATCACGATGTGCGACGGCTCGGTCCATCGGATCTCCTACTCGATCGATGCCGAGACGCACCGCGACCTGGGGATCCGGAACGACGGCAGAGCGCTCCAGTCTTACGAATGAAATCAGATCGTACCCGTCGCTCTTTTTACTTTGTACGAGGCCAGGATCGCATCGCACAGGGCGTTTGCCAGATTTACTTCGGCCTGAGTCTTGAGTGAAACAGCCTGCAGGTAGTCAGAGTGCGGTGAAACTCCTTCTTCGAACTGTTTTCTTACGATTTCCAGGTTTCGGGTCGCTTGTGTGACGGCCTGCCTCGCGACGTCCAGTCTTCCGCGCGCCTCGCGTTCATTCAGCCACGCCTGACGTACCTGAAGCTCAATTCCTGACCGGGCTTCATCTCGCATCCGGTTCACAGCGGTCATTTGATGCATGGCCGCTCTTTGTTTGGATCGGCTGACTCCGCCGTCAATGGGCGTCCAGACCATACAGACCGATGCGGAGGCGTAATTGTTTTCCGTCAACGAATCGTTTTCGAGGTACGTGTAACCCCCGGCCACGGCCATGTTGGGAAGCCGCTCGGAACGGTATTCGCGGGATTTTGCTTCTGATTCGATCGCCTTGGAGGCCAGGGCTTTCAGCTCCGGCCGGTTTTCCAGCGCGAGCTGAGTTTGAATTTCCAAATCGCCCGAAAGAGGTTTGAGGCCCATCGGTTCCAGATTGACCGGAGCGTCGAGCGGCCGCGCGAGGTAACGGTTATACGCTGATTTGGAAAGATCGAACCCCTGTTCCGCCTGAAGGATCTGCTGGTCGATTTCAGCCTTGGAAACTTGCGCGGCGAGGTGAATATTTTCGGTAACTATTCCCTTTTGAACCAGTGAGGCCGTGTGCTGGACGTGCTCTTCCAGTTCACTCTGGGTATCGTGAAGGACCTGAACGATTCGATTCAGCCGAAGAACGAGAAGGTAGTTTTCAGTGACGCCCATTTTCAGGTCGAGCAGATCAATATGTGCATCGAATCGCGCCTGGTCCGCACGGGCCTGAGCCTGATCGATGAGGCTCGTGATTTTTCCACCCGTGTAGATCGGCAGGATAGCCTGCGTCGTCGAGGCCAAAAAATTCTGGTTGGCAACGGGGAGGGCGACCGAGGAAGGCATTGACGCGATGACCGGAGCGAGTGCCGGAACCGCCTGCGCAGCCCCTTGCATTACCGGAGCGAGAGGGGAAAGGTCCGCGTTATATTCTGGTCGGGACGAAAGGACCGTGTACGCGGTCGCATTCGTGACTTTCGGCATACGCGCGGCTCGGGCAGCGTCTCCGCCTGCATCCGCAGCGGCAACGATCTGTTGTTTCGCCTTCAACTGATTGTTTTCCCGAATGGCAATTTCCCACGCCTGTTCCAGTGTCTCGCCGAACGAGTACCCAACACATAAAATCAGACAAAGTGAAATTTCCAGTCCAAAGCATAACGTTCTGTAAAGTTTTCTGCGAAAATTTTTCCCGTGTATTTCCATCTCGGTCTCCTTTCGGAAAACGTTTTAAAATCCTGGTGTTTACTCCTGACGATGTACTTCAAAATTTTTATCGAATAATAAAATCGTTAAAATTAGAAAAATTGGAAGAATCGTTAAATCTTGCGCAGATTGACCATTTTAAAGAGAAGGGCATAAAAAAACTCGTGACCCCTGACGGAATTACGAGTTTCAGCGAGGTTGACGGGACTTGAACCCGCAACCTTCGGCGTGACAGGCCGACGCGCTAACCAGTTGCGCTACAACCCCGTTTTCGGGAAAAAATCAAATTCACTCTCCTCCCGAAATGAGAGTGAACAGCGAGGTTGACGGGACTTGAACCCGCAACCTTCGGCGTGACAGGCCGACGCGCTAACCAGTTGCGCTACAACCCCGAATGATTGATTAAAGTATAACGTATTTTGGAATTTTCGCAAGGGGGGGGATGTGGATTTTCCAAAAAAATTTTAGGGAAACGTTTCCAGGAAACACATCCCCGAAAAAATCATTCAAACAGCATGCCGCAGTAACCGACAACACTCTTTTGATCACCTCCGTTTTCGCCGCTCGTTGTGTGTCCAACCAGAACGGCACGGTTCAGCTTCCCCAGCTCGCGCAACGTCATCATCATGAATGCGCAGGGCAAGCACCCACACATGGAAACACGTTCGTCGCGGCAAATGGCCAGCATTTTTTCAGGGTCGAGGGCCAGCATCGCCTCAATGACCGGCTGATCCTTGCGGAGGGTTTCTTCTTGAGATTCGTAGTGATTCATATCGGAGCTTGCGATCAACGTGGGACGCTTCGGTAACGAGCGGATCCAATCAGCGAGTTCCCTGGCGGATTTGGCCAGTTCACGCTCACCACCTACCATCACGGCTCCAACGACGTGTGAGCCTGGCGTGAGTTTGGCCAGGAACGGGAGGATCACTTCGATCGCGTGCTCACGGTCGTGGCAGAGTGAATCCAGCTGAAAACGCGGCACGGCTTCCACCAGCGCACGGCTGAATCCTTCATCCCCTTCCATCGGGCGGCCTGGCACAAGCCAGCGCGGGGTCGGGCAAACGCCCCAGTCCACCCCTACCGCGTGATGTTTCGGCGCAAAAACGAGGATACGATTGGAAAAATCGACCTGTTCAAGTGTTCGAGCGGTGAGTTTTCCGGAGAATTTCCATCCGGCGTGCGGAACCAGAACGCCCGGATAAGGTTTCTTTTCGACCGGCTCCTTCGAGAAAAACTCGTCTCTCATCGTTTCCAGAGCATCGGGCTGGGCCGGATAGAAAAGACCCGCGACGACTGCTTTACGAGGTTCCTGACGGACCAGCGGTTTTTGAACGGTGGAGGTCATGAACGCAATGTCGGTACAGGCGACCTGAACGCTCATAATTTCTGTGGATTCATCGTTTTCGAAGCCGGAATTCTTCATGACGTCTTCCAGAATGGCTTCCGGTTTTTTGCCCGGAGCGTAGCCGAGGATCCATTTCCCGAAACGGATGGCGAGGATCCCGGATTTCATGGAATCCATCGAAGAAACGTCTGCCGTCCCCGCGTTTCCCAAAGACTTGGGATCCCAGAAAACGCAAAGAGCGGTTTTTTGGAGATTCGCGGGTTTCAGCCCGTTCTGTCGCATCGCCATCGTAGCGTTTTGGGAGAGACCGAGGAGCGTGGATTGAAGGGGCTGCGGATTCGTCATATAAAGCTGAGCGCAGTCCGCGCTGATTTTATCAAGCCGAACACGGAGGCACGCTCCGCTCACGTTCCCGTCATAGGCTCCCGGAAGGTAAAAATCAGGAATCTGGTTTTCGTAAAGTTTCCCGATGTTCTTGTAGCAGTGATCGGCGAGTTTAGCCAAATCTCCCCGAGTCGGGCCTTGCGGAGGAATCAAAATCTGGGCGGCGAGTTTTTCAGGCACCATGTCACGCAGACGCGCTTTGAGCAAAATGCCCTGGAAACGGAAAAGGAGCGCCTTTTCATTTTTCCACGCGCCTTCCGGAAGGCTGGCTTTTTTGCAGGTTTCCTCGAGAAACTGTTTCGCATCGAGCTTTAATTCCGTTGCGACTCCCGGCAGAAGCAGACCGCGGTGTTCTCCCTGAATGAGCATTAAACCGTGCTTTCCGATTTCGACGTATTTCTCACGATCTTCCCCTTTGGCCCCGATGAGTTCAGGTGAGTGGAGGATCCAGACCTCCATTTCCATGTCGTTGATCTCGTGATTCTGGATCGGTGGGAACCGAATATCATCAACGGCGGCACGGTAAGCTGCCTGGTCCAGAGCTTCTGCGAGCGGGATCGAATCGCCGAGACTTCCACAGCAGGCACGGAGTTGACGAAAACGTTTCAGACTTACAAACGCTCCGTAAATGGGAGTTTCGCCGATTCCCAGCAATTCTTCCTTCAGAATCTTGTTCTCGAATCTGCAAATTGTCAAAGCCACCTTGCGACCTGTGGCCTGGAGGATCGCCTGCTTTTGTTTTTCGTTAATTTCAGGAGCCGTATGCATCGTTTGAACCATGAAAGACCTCTGTTCCTGGAAACCCAGTCATCGATTTGATCGAAGTTTCCCATAAATAAAATTTGATCCGTATTTCCTCGATGGGTTATTATATTACGTTATATAATATAAACAAGTTTGTTTGTCTTGTAAATAGTAATTTTGAAAATTTTACCGGTTGTATCATTTTTAAGAATCGTTTCCTGAGAATTAATTTCAAGGATTTCGCAGGCCGAAAAGGTTATTTGGTTTGGATTGTTATTTTCCGACAAAATTTCCCTTAATTTTTTTGGAAAATTTTGCGGATTTTTCCAAATAATTAAGATGGGGATACTTGATAAAATCTTTAAAATTAATTATAATAGATAAAACACTTGGATGGAAGTGTCAACTTTGTTTTATGAAAGGATTAAAAAAATGCGAAAATTGATGGTTGTTCTGTCCATTATGGGCATTTCCGCTTTTGTTGCGGCAGCGCAGGCTGATGAGGCTGAGTCCGTTATTGAAGACGCTCCTGCCGTTGTGGCCGAAGAAAAAGCCGCAGAACCGGCCGTTAAAGAAGCCGTCGAAGAAGCGAAAGAAG
>JAUMVK010000045.1:0-37315 GCA_030530205.1 Thermoguttaceae bacterium
GACGACGCTGGAAACGTCGTCCCCATAGGATTTGGATTTTGAGACGACGCTGGAAGCGTCGTCCCCGTAACCTGGCGATTAATCTTCCGGCTTGGCCGTACGGTTGATCCGATCCTCAATATTGACGTTTTCCACGATCAACACACTGCCACCGTAATCGGTTTCTTCCTCTTGTTCGACGATTTTGTTTCCGTTCTCGTCGTACTTCGCATCGGCTTCGGAGGTCTTGATCCTTGCGACTTCCACCAGATTGTTCAGGACGGTATAGTAGTCCTCACCATTGATTTCATGGACTGCGCGGGCAACTTCCTGCAAGTAGCGCAAAAACTGCTGGCGGCGGTCCGCCTGCTCCTTGACCCGCTGGCGGCGTTTGAGGAAAAGCCCCAACTTACGCCCGGCGGTCTGAAGGGCCAAACGGATTTCTGTCATAATTTCCGGATACGAGGCGATTGCCTCTTTCGACTCACTCGTGAACGGGACCCAAACGCTCGCCAGGTGTACCATAACCGTGATCGGCCCACGGGGGAGTGATCCTCTGGACTGCTGCAGACCGTAATTCCGCCAGTTCATATTCATGATCGTCTGCGTGATGGCGCACGCGGAAAGCTGCGACTGAAGCGGCACGCGGTTCGCGTAACGAAAAACGCTCATCGTCTGTCCTTCCGTAATGTTCACGTTTTTCATGGCGGAGTAAAGCGCGATCAGGTCCTTCGGCTTCATCTTGGCGGGGGAAAGACGCGTCGAAAGTTTGGAAGCCTTCAGTATCTTGTCCGCCCCATCCGCTCCGATCCCCTGAAACGTGTTCATCAGGAACTGACGAAGCGTTCTCACGTCCGTTTCTTCCAGAAGTTCGCGAAGCAGATCCGACGAAACGTTCTGCGTTACCGGCGCGCCGCCGTAAGCAAGAGCCACTTCGACCTGAAACGGGTTCCCGCGATAAACCGCCGGCGGTCGGGTGGCCGCAGTGTAGAATTCGCCCGGAACGACCTGGTGGAGTCCTTTCAGAAGAAGCTCCTCGCCAATCGGTGAAATACAATCGGTCGAGGGATTCGGGATCTTCGTCTTCTGGATGACTTTGTGCAGCGTCTCGATTTCTTCGCGAGTCAAATCGGCAGGATGCGCACGAAGGTTGATTTTCGCCGCCCCGCAGATCTGCTTGCAGACCGAGGCGGAAACTTTCGAGAAATTGTTCTCGAAGAAACTCGTCATGCTCATTTCGGTCGAATGCCGAGCCATATCGGCGAGCCTCCCGACCTCCACTCCGTACGGGTGAGGCTTGATCTCTTTCGGCTCCGGCGGGAGTTTGTTCGTTACGCGGTCGTAAACTTTTTCTTCCTCGTCTTCAGGCCCCTGATAGTGCAGGCAGACGTGCGGATTCGCGATGGCTGTCTGTTCCAGGTACTCGTCCACACTTCCCCGACCGCGCAGATATTTCGCCTCCAGCTCGATCTCTACCCGGGTTCCTGTGGAGACAGGAAGCCAGTTGATGGCATTTTCCGCAAAGAATTTCGCCCGTTCTTCACGCGCGACCGGAACGAGGAGACCATCCCCGTCACCGTTCAGTATCTCAGGAACGTTCCGTTTCGTGTTGATTCGTATCTCGTAAAAGTGCGTCTTGTTCGGGGATGTCTGTGAAACGATGCGGACGGGTTTTCCGGTCGTGAGCACACCATACATACCTGCAGCAGAAATACCGATCCCCTGCTGACCGCGCGACATACGCATCCGGTGGAACTTGGAGCCGTAGAGAAGTTTCCCAAAGACGTTCGGTATCTGCTTTTTGAGGATCCCCGGGCCGTTATCCTGAACATCGACTTTGTAGCGGTTGGGGGCCGTTTCGGTAATTTTGACCCAAATCTCTGGAAGAATCCCCGCTTCTTCGCAGGCGTCGAGGGAATTATCAACCGCTTCTTTGAGCGTTGTGAGAAGCGCTTTCCGCGGATTATCGAATCCAAGAAGGTGACGGTTTTTGGAGAAAAACTCGCTGATGGAAATTTCTTTCTGACTTGCAGCCATGCTCTCGGCAGTCGCACGGCGGGCTGGCTTTTCGGGAATATTGGTATCGGTCATCGTTTGCTCTTATCTATATTAACTCCGCAAATTATGAATGGTTTACGTATATTATAGACGAAATTCGAAAAAAGTCCAGCCCTCACGAAAAGATTTTAAAAGAAAGAAAAGCGCCCGGCGAACCAGGCGCTTTTGAATTCATTCATCGGAACACAAAACCAATGCTGAATATAGTTATTATGAATTGGTTTTCAATACCCATACCCATAACCACCGTGACCGAAGCCAGACCCACGACCACTGTGGTGACGGCCTGCTCTCATAGCGTTATTGAAATCATGCGCAGCCCGTTCTGCATTTACCTGATATACGAAATCCGGCGCAATGACGACACGGTTCGCGATTTGTTCGGGGTCCATCGTCGGGTCATCGGCGTAAAATTTCTGGAGCCACATAACAACGTTTGCGCGGCGGGTTTCGTCAATCTGGATCAGATCCCGGTTTTCTTTCGGATCGTTCGTCTTTTCGGACATCTCGATCACGATTGGGAACGGGACATGCGGCAGGCGGCGTGCAATTTGGGTCATGTGGTCGCGTCCCATCGGTGTCAGGGTCGCAGACGTTTCGACGAATTCATAGTCGTACAGGATGAAGTCAGCCGCTTCCGCGTTGGTCTGCTGGGTTTCCCAGAAGGCGTCCGAGACGTGTCCCAGCGGGAAAGGCCGGTCATAAGGAGGCATCGCGGGTTTCGCTCTGTTCGAGCCGAAACACCCATTGTTTCCGCATCCGCCGTCAAAACAGGGACAAGCGGCATTCGCGAGAGACGCCCCAAGCACAACGAGCATCAAAACGCTTGAAATCCAATGCTTTTTCTGAATTCTGGCCATTATGTAAATCCTTTATGAATGGTTGATTCTTTTTGAAAATTGGGGAAAACCTGAAAACTCCGTCTTCCGTGACTGCAGTTTTCGGGGAAACATTCAAAATCGATTCAGGGATTTGGGCAATTTCAGGCTTGAATCTTAAATGTTTCCCCAGGAAAACCAGGGTCTTTTATCAGTGTCCGTAAGGTCCGCTGATGATGGCCGATCCGCCGTTCAGGTAACGGTTGCGGAGGTTAGGCCAAACGGTTCCGCGGTAGTCGAGCGTCGGATTGCCTTCAAGACGCCCCAGGACGTGGGTCTCGAAGTTGGTCGGTTCCGTCACATCGAACCCCGGAAGAGGCGGTACTTCATCCGGCTCCATTGGAGCAACCAGTTCCGGCGAAACGAGGATGACCATTTCACGTTCCCCGCGAGATTTGGCTCTATGACCAAGGAGGTCGCTGAAAATCGGAACGTTGCTGGCTTTGTTGGCCGTGTAGTTGTCTTCCAAAATCGTCGCGAGACAGAAGGTCTGTCCTTCACGCATCTGTACCTGGCTGTTCAGGGTACGGGAATCGAGGTTTGGAACGCCGGAGATTTCGTTTCTCTCATCGCTCAGAGCGCTGAATTCCGAGGAAATATCCAGGTTGATCAAGTCTTTTTCCATCACCGTAGGCGTGAAGTTGATGACCGTACCATAAGGACGGAAACCAGTCGTAACAGCGCTTGCGCCACTGACACCCGTGATCGTCGGGACCGGGATCTCGCCGCCGGTGCTGAACGTCGCGGAGGTTCCGCTCATCGTGACCAGGGTGGATTCATTCATCTGACGGACCACACCTTTGGTGACGAGGTAGTCAATTCCGATTTTCACGTCGGCGCTGTTGAAGGAAATCAGTCCGCCTCCGCCAGTCAAGGCTCCCATCAGGCTCGAAATGAGGATTTTGTCTCCGTTAAAGCTCAACGAGAAATCAACCCCGCTTGAGCTTCCTCCGTCACGGGACAGGTCCGCCAGTTTCACTTTCAGGGCGACCGTCTGAACGCCAGGAATACGCATCTGGTTGATGACGATCAGACCTCTCTGGCTCGGGAGTCCCGTTTCTTCGTCCATGGAAACCGCCTGATTGTAGTATTGACCATTTTCATGGCCGATATCCTCTTTCACGATACGGAGGATCTCGGAGGCTTCTTCCGCGCTGCGGGCTTGTCCACGAATGATCAATTTGTTCGCGAGAAGTACGAAGCTGATTTTGCTGTTCGGGAACATCTTCGCGATCTGCTTTTCCAGAATTTTGAACTGTTCGGCGCGGCGGTCACGAATCGACGGATCTGGAATGGTGTTCACGGTGAAGGTCACCGGTTTGAACGTACCATCCTCGAACCAGAAGGTCACGTGCGTAGAGCCAACAGAACGTCCAACGATCGACAGTTCACGCGGATTGAACTGAATGATATCGCAAATCGTGGGATCAACAACGGCTGTACGGTACAAATTGTAGCGTGTGCGAAGCACGATGCTGCGGTTGGCGATCACCTTCAGTTCTTCCGATTCACGATAAATCGTGAAAGGTCCGACCGTTTCATTTTCTTCCTCATCCAGAGCTTGCTCGACATTATCTCCAACCATGGGATTGAGTTCCGCAACCTTGGGATTCTGAACAAGATCCTCAGAAGTTACGATACTTGCCGGAGCCGGATTAGCTGCAGGAACCTGACCGGGAATCTGCGCAGAATACTGCGATTTGCGCGAAGATGCCAGATTCCGGGCGTGAGCCAGATTCTGGGGAGCCTGATTCTCGACCGCATTTCCTGCATTAGCTGGAGTCTGAACCCTCGCAGCGGGTCTGGAAGCCGGAGCGGTTCTGGAATCAACCAGGACCGATTGCTCTGTACTTTCAGCCGATGTGAACTGAACGGTTCTTTCTCCGTTCTGTGTCTGACCGTAAGTGGTTTGAACACACTCAAAAATCAAATCGGCATCAGTTGGAGTTTCCGCCCGCAACAGATTTCCCATTGTCCCCAGAAGGATTCCCGCTGAAACCAGGGAGATGATTCCGGGTCTTCGTAATATTTTTTTTGCCTGATCAATCATGGGACTGCCCTGTCCATTTGTTGTGGAATACTTTCCATATATTCCATTGAAGTTTGGGTTAATAACAATGACGATTGTATTCATCGGGATTTTGGAAAAAAATCTCAATGAAAACAGAAAAACGTGAATTTTTATTTACCTTGTTCCAAATCATTGTCAAAAACTTCCGATGGAGATCGGAGTTTCAGACCGGTAAATGGAGCAACGTACTCCGTCATCGTTTTCTGTGAATAAATTCCAGGCCAAAAATAGGTATATTGGCGTGGAACCGGGAATTTATAACTGCCATTGGTTCTACAGTTAAAACATGCGGTTGCGGAAAGGTTTGCTCTCAACCCACAATTGTGAGCAGAAGAAGCACACTCATCACAGCCACATTCCTCACACGGTGCAACGTAAACGGAAGAAGGAGAAACCGTCTCCGAAACGATATATTCCGATCCCGAACTGGTTGACATAATAGTATTACCTGCATTTCTGTCCTGAGAAAAACCCAGCGACCCAAATACAAGTAACACAAATACCGCTAATCCTGCAAGGATTACAGTATGATGAAGTTTTGAAACTATCATTTGTCAAATCCTTTTTATGAATGACACTGTGAATAGATATTATATTCTACTCTATCTTTTTTTATTATCGGCAATTTCCTTTTTATTCCTAAAAGAAATATAGCTGTTTTTTCAGGAATAATTGGAATAATCTATAGTATTATACAATTTGAACCTTTGTTTACGAGAATCTGAACCCAAAGATACAACATTGAATCAGGATTTTCCTGAAGAAATGGCGAGGGTTTTCCAGAGATTATGAGTCACACTGGCCAGGGAAATCGTCTCCGGGAACTCGGGAAGGGGGGTGAACGTTCCGTCAGGAAAAAGCTCCGCGTCCAGGGCGGCACGGTGAGCCACGATCGGTACACCCGCCGCAGCCGCTTCCAAAGCCGTCAAACCGGAACCAGGGGTCGTCTGGGGAATCCACAAAACGTTAAAAAACGGGAGAATTTCGCGAAAATCTTTCCGAAACGGCAAAAACCTTACGATGCCTTCACGCTCATACTGGCACGTAAAATCCACGACACTGTGCCGTTCACGCTCCGCCAGTGGATTCAGACGGCGTGCCGGAATATTCTCCAAATCAGGTTCGAAGAAAACAAGCCTCGCCCTCGGGTGTACCCGTACGATGGAATCGATCGACCATACGGCCCATTGCCAGCGTTTCCAGTACGAAATCGGGCCAACACACGCGATGAGCAGCGAGTCTTCCGGAAACCCGATCTCTGCAAGGAACTCGGAACGGGTTTTCGAACTGCTCTCGGTTGAAACCTCAAGTGAATCGTGGACGATTTGCCAGTTGCCCCGATTGCCAGCCGCAATGGCCGCGTCACGCAAGGCGCACGAGTTGGTTTCGACCCGTGAAAAACGGCGAAGGATCGGGAGATGCCGTTCGAAAGCGTCCTGATGACGAAGAACTGCGCAGCTGCATACATTATAATAATATTGTGCAAGATGCAGTCCCGGCGCGAGCAATTCAGTCCCCCAAACCTGGACCTCACGTGGTTTCAGGTGACGCTTGTGGGCGGTGAGCAGGATCCGCCAGAAAGGTTCCAGCTGGAAATGAATGTTAAGTTCATGGATCTCTGCGATCCCCTCGAAAGACTGCCGGACCTCTGGCAAAACCGGCTGAAACGTGAAAATGTGCGACTCCGTCCCTTCCTGAGCCAAACCCCTTACCCGTACACAGAGCTGGGCCGTGTTTCCCGATGGGTGCAGGGATGGGATGAGATGGAAGTACATTTCAGACGTTTCCCGTTACAAAATCTTGTGCCAGAGCCCGACGTCCATGAAGCAGCCGAATTTGCAGCCGACCTCGGGGAGGTGCGCCTTTTTGATGAGGCCGAAACTTTCGTGCAGGCGGACACTCCGTTCGTTCGGCAGGGTGATACACGCCACGACCGCGTGGATCTCCTCGTTTTCTTCGAGCAGGCGGAAAAGTTTCTCATAAAGGCGGTGACCGACACGGCTCTCAACGTGCTTGGGATGTACGTATATCGAAAGTTCCGCCGTTCGGTGCCACGCGGTACGTGTCCTGAAAATATCGGCGTAACAGTAACCCACAATCCGACCGTTTTCCTCGAAACCAAGCCAGGGGAAATGCTGAGTTACCCGCCGTACACGGTTCGCCATTTCCTCAACGGACGGAAGCGTTTCTTCCGTCGTGAAAGTCGTATTCAGCACGTAATGACCGTAAACTTCAAGCAGTTGCGGCGCATCTTCGGGAGTTACAAAACGGATCATTTTATTTTTTCTTCTTTTTGGGTTTAAGCTGCGCCTGAATTACGTCCCAATTTTCGACGCGGTTTTTCGCTTTCCACTGCTCGTAACTGTAAATCATCTGTTCCACTGCAGGGTCTTTCTGAAAACGAACGAAAACGTCGGTCGTTTCCATACGATCTGCGGTCAGATTGTAAAGTTCCCATCGTTGGCCATTCTTTGGGAAAACGAGTTTCCAATCTCCGTAACGCACCGCTGCGTTTCCTTTGTATTCCCAGTAGAAGTAGCGGTGCTTTTTATTCTCTTTGGTCTTCAGGTCCAAACGGTACTTGACCGAGAAGAGCGGAACGAGCGATTCCCCGCGAAGGCGAAGCGTTTCGTTTCCCTTGATCTCGGAGGGATAAGGACGTTCCGAAAGCTCGACCACCGTCGGGAAAATATCCATGATATGTGACGGTTCTTTCACGAGGCCCGGCTCGGTATGATCGTTCCAGCGAATGATACACGGCGAGGAAATTCCGCCCTCGTACAGCGAATCTGCGTAACCGCGCAAAGGCGTGTTGCTCACATTCGCCCACGGTACACCGTAACTCTGGAAGGTGATTTTGGAACCCGGCATAACGTTTGGCACGTTCCCGACCTGCGTCGGTTCTCCGTCGTGCGTCTTCGCCGGGATGGAGCGGGAAACCGTCTGGGCCGTGAGTTCATCACCACTCGCACCAGCGGTAGAAAGGAAAATCACGACCGTATCGTCATCTGCGCCGATCTGCTTGATCTTCTGCATCACCATGCCCACCGCACGATCCATTGCGGAGACCTGAGCGGCATAAACCTCCATACGGCGAGCGTGCCATGCGGCGTAAGCCCCCACACGGCCCCAGTCATATACACGAGAATCACGAGGAGGAAATTCAGCGATCGAGGAAAGAATCCCTAGTTTCTTCATTGCATTGAACCGTTCCGATCGAATGGAATCCCAGCCGTATTTATAGGTCAGTGCGTACTGTTTGATTTCCTCATCAGGAGCCTGCAGCGGCCAACCTGGCGCAGAAAATGAAACATGAAGGAAGAACGGGCGGTCGATCCCCTTCATCCGATCCAGGAAATGTACAGCCTCCTTGCCGATTTCGTATGTGAAATAAAAGTTTTCATTATAGTCGTACGGCTGCTGGTTCATGATGAGGTTTGCCGGCTCAAAGTAACTCGGCTGCGGCTGGATCGTGCCGAAGAAACGGTCAAAACCACGGTTCAGCGGCCAGGCGTGGCTCGGAGTACCCACTTTGTAATGGCGCGTCAGTTCCCACTTTCCCGAAATAAAGGTCTCATAACCAATGGATTTAAGAAACTCGGCCATCGTGCACGTCGCTTTGGTGACACTTCCCTGATACCCTTTCTGCTTCAGCTCGACCATGGGGAAACCCATCCCCACCCGATGCGGATACTGGCCGGTCAGGAGGGCAGTCTGTGACAGGGCGGTATTCCCGCACGAATAGAACTGGGTGAACTGCACCCCTTCCGCCGCGAGTTTGTCGATTGACGGCGTTTTGATCTCACTGCCGTAGCAGCCCAAATCCGAGTAACCCAGATTGGACGCGGAGATGATCACAATATTCGGCTGCTTCGCGTCAAGTAAACCCGAACAGACCGTCACAAACAATAAAAACAAAAAAAGGACACGCCGGCTACGCATGGTTTTTCTCCATTTTAAAGGAAGCGTTTTACTCTTTTGTTTATTATACCATATTCCCGGTAAATGTGAAAGGGGGAGGGGAATCAGAAATTCTCCTTCAGCACAGCTGGAAGAGTCATCCCCAAAATCAAATCGCGACCCCTTATTTTAGCCACCCTTGAGGGGGGGCTTTTCGGGAAAATTTTTCGGTGTATAATATACGACAGAAAAAAATGAAAACTGAGAGATTTATGATTGAGAAAACCTTAACGCTTCCTGAAACTTTTCCTTTAACTTCCCTGTTCGGTCTGTGCGATCGCTACCAGCGCCGTGTGAGTGATACGCTGGGGGTGCGCATCTGGTCAAGGGGAAACGACGTTTACGTCTCTGGGCAAAGCAATGCCGTTGATACAGCGGTGGAACTTCTGCGTCTTATGAAGGAAAAAGTCCTTAAACGAGGCAAAATCTCTGACGAAGACGTTCAGTGCCTTCTCTCGCAGATGGAGGAAGAGACCGTCGTTGATCCGTTGGGTCGAATCGAACCGTTTGAAGTCATGAACGGCCGGCGTTTTCGTCCCCGAACGGTTGGACAGGCGCGGTACGTTAAGGCAATTCTGGAAAACGAGGTCGTTTTTGGAATCGGCCCGGCAGGAACCGGAAAGACATACCTCGCCGTCGCGGCAGCTGTAGCAGCCATGAAAGCCGGCAAAGTCAAGCGGCTTATTCTGGTTCGGCCCGCGGTCGAGGCCGGGGAAAACCTCGGGTTTCTTCCGGGAGACCTGAAAGCGAAAATCGACCCGTACCTCCGGCCGATTTTTGACGCGCTGCGTGACATGATGGACCCGCTGCTTCTGAAACGGATGACCGAGGACGAAGTGATCGAGATGAGTCCGCTTGCCTATATGCGAGGCCGAACACTGAATGATGCGTTCATCATTTTGGACGAAGCCCAAAACACGACGATTTCCCAGATGAAAATGTTCCTGACACGTATGGGAAACAATTCGCACGTGATCATTTCCGGCGACGTGACCCAAGTGGACCTTCCCCGGAACACTCCAAGTGGTTTGGTGGATGCCATTGAGCGCCTTCAGGGAATTCCCAATATCGCCGTTGTTGAGATGACTGAAATGGATGTAGTCCGCCACGACCTCGTTCAAAAAATCATTAATGCGTATGAAGAGTAATTAAAGATCATCAGGATCACAGAACACGTATTACGAACACGTTTTCTGACCATTCGTGATCGCCTTTTCAAAAAATTACTTTTCGTTTTGAGATTCATAGTTTGTGATGGATCATTAATTTATGTCAACAGGAAGTTCAAAAACCCGCACACAGCGCCTCGCGTCCATTGCGGCCGTACACACGAGCTTGCAGCAGATCATAAATTGTTTGCTGAAAAAGTCCTCGATTCTCTGTTTTTTGATATTTTTCACGTCGTTCATTGTATTCATTCTGATTCATCGGATTTGGAATCCTCCTTTTCCATACTATGAAGGAATGGCACTGAACCGGGATATTGTGGCGCGAGTTGGTTTTGAGACAATCGATGCTACGGAAACCGAGAATGAGCGCAATCTGGCACGCAATCGGGTCCCAAACGTTTATATTCTGAACAATTCTCCTGACATTCTGAAGGAAAATATTGGCAATATTTACAAACTTCTCAAGGACGCTTCGGACGCAGAATCCTGGGAACAACGCCCGGAACTTCAGCAGCAGTTTCGTATTCCGGATATAACGGAAGACGAGGAAAAGGGCGTACTTGATATTTGGCAGTTCCTGCGAAATACTCCTGACCCTCAGGAAGAAACCGTAAAATCGGCTCCTGCGGAAGTAAACCCGACAGGAGAAAAACCTGCGACCGGAAAAGAATCCAAAACCTTGCCGGAGACAATTCCCGCAGAAAATCCTGAAAACGCGCCCGAGCCTGCAACATCTCAGGATCCCGGTGAAACGCAAACCGATCAGGCCGTTTCGCATACCGTAAAGAAAATTTCCCCTGAAGTGATTCAAACGAGTTCTTCTTCGACGCTGGTCGCACAGTTAGAAAACGACCCGTCCCCTGCGAATACTACTGAAGAGGGCAAGACTTTCACGATCGAAACGACTGTCCAGGAGGAAGCCAAAGCGGGATCGGAAGAAGCGAAACGTTTGGAAGCCGAGCGGGAAAAACGCCTGCGCGATTTCTGCGATAAACTTGAGGATGTGATGAGACAGTTCACATCTCATGGGCTGATGCATATCGCAGAAGTCAGAGAGGACCCACTGGGACGTGGACTTCAGATTCAAATTTCTATCGTTGATCCCGATGAACCAACGGCAGAAGGGAAGCGAACATCACTGAAATCGGTTATTTTGGAAGATAACGACCAGATACATAAAGCGATTCAGAGTATTGCCGAGACGCCGCACATCGGAAGTCAGATTTATTATTGCATTTGTCGGAACTGGAAGTCCAATCTGGTTTATGACGCAACATTGACGACCCAGGCGATGCAGGCAGCGACGCAAAACATCGCACCGGTCAAGAAATTCTATCAGGCGACCCAACGAATTGTCCAGATGCAGATGAAAAACGATGTTCTGATTGGAACGCTCCTGACGGAAGATCATATTCATCTTCTGAAAATAGAAAACAGCAAATGGAGTTCAGAGCGTACGCTGAAAGAGAAAATCAGCTATGGCTTTTTCACGTCGTTCTTTCTTCTGTTATGTCTGATCCCGGCCTGGGCTTACATTATTCTCACGGAGCCGCGGATCATTCACGAATATTCCCGTCTGATTTTCATCATGGTTTTCTCGCTCATAACGCTCTCTTTAGCGACGTGGTTTTCCCAAATGCCCACGATGCCTCGCAGTTTTGGGCTTTTCCCGCTTATGATTTTCAGTCAGATCCTGACGATCCAGTACCGGCGACGCATTGGGATCCTCGTCGTAGGGGTCATGATTTTGTGTATGGCCGTTACTCTAAATATGACGAATATGGAAATTCTCTGTGACGGTGTGATCCTTCTCGTCGCGATTTTGCCCTTTGACCGGCTTCGCGGTCGTTTGCAGTTCATACGGATCTCCATCGCCACGGCAATCATGGCTTTCCTGCTTTTCACGGCAGCGAACCTGATGGTCGGAGTACCTTTCTCGATTGAGATTTTGCGCAATGCGTTCCTTGGGAGTCTTCCCCTCATTTTGGCCGGTCTGGTGATTCAAAGTTTCCTTCCGCTTTTGGAACGATGGCTCGGAATTCTCTCCGATGTGCGTCTGATGGAGCTTTGCGACGCATCCAACCCTCTGCTGAACGAACTGGTCAATCTCGCACCCGGTACTTACAGTCATTCCATCTCACTTGGTACGCTGGGAGAAACCGCCGCGGATGCTATCGGCTGCAACGGTCTGCTTGTTCGAACCGCCGCCTTCTATCACGATATTGGAAAGATTTACAAGCCGAACTACTACGCCGAAAACATCATCAAGAAAGAGGAAAGTCCACACAATTCGCTGGAGCCTTCCATGAGTGCGCTGATCATCATCGCCCATGTGAAAAACGGCGTGGACCTGGCTCATCAGTACAAACTCCCGCAGCAGATTATCGATCTGATCGAGCAGCATCACGGTTCCGGCCTGGTTTCGTACTTCTACCGCCAGGCGTTAAAACGTCATTTGGAAGACCCGACGATCCCCGAGCCGGAAGAAATGTCGTTCCGTTACCCGTGCCCGAAGCCGCAGACGAAAGAAGCGGTGGTCCTGATGATGGCGGACGCTTGTGAGAGCGCGAGCCGCACGCTGGTTGAGCCAACTCCTGCACGAGTGCAGAACCTGGTCCGCAGTATTTCGCAGGAACGTCTTGAGGACGAGCAGTTCGACGAGAGCGGCATCACACTGACCGAGCTGCGTACCATTGAGGCGAGCATCGTGAAGAGCCTCATCTCGCTGCACCATGGGCGGATCAAGTACCCGGAAAAGATTGAGAAAAAACGCTGAGTTTTTGGAGTGCGGTGTTCCAGAGTGACTCACCATTATCACATTCCAAACTGATTTTTAGACACATAATGTTGATCGTCCCCAATGATTAAAATCGAAATCGCAGACGAACAGGAAACCATTCAAATCCCGGAAGAGCGAATCAAAGCCGCGGTCAATGCCGTGCTGGCCAAGGATTCCATCCGGAACGCCGAGATGAGCATCGCGCTGGTGACCGACGAAACGATCCATGGGATCAATCGTCAGTTTTTAAGTCACGACTGGCCCACGGACGTGATCAGTTTCCCGCTTTCTGACTCACCTGCCAAACTCGAAGGCGAAATCGTTCTGAGCGCCGACACGGCAAAGCGAGAAGCCGCCCGTGTCGAAGGAGAGTGGGACGAACAGAAAGAGGTCCTGCTTTACGTCATTCACGGGATGCTGCACCTCATCGGTTTCGATGATCATTGTGATGAAGACCTTGCTGAGATGCGTGCCGCGGAAATCGAATGTCTGCGGGTGATTGGCATTGAACCGCCGGTTGGTCTTCACGACCGTGACGGAGAAGAAGGGAGCGTGGGGTAATTATGTTTTCGCCGCTCTATTTTGTCCTGTGTATTGTTCTTCTGTTCCTTTCGATTGGCTGCCGGGCTCTGCACGAATTCGCGCGTCATGATCTGGAACGCATTTGTAACCGAAAGAATCAGGAAAAATACTTCAAGCTGATCATTGACTCGCATAGCCGGGTCCGGTTCGGCTTTGAAATGATCCGCAGTATCCTGCATTTTTCGATTCCGGTCGTAGCGGTTTATGAAGTCTGGCCAGAAACTGTAAATAAAGGGGTTCCGTTGGATTTCGTTCAACAGATCGCCTTGCCGATTCTTCCGTACTTTCTGCTTTATATTGCGTGCCGGTACTGGATCGCCCGACCTTTAGGCGATATGTACGCGACCAGGATCGTGTATTATGGTTTTCACTTCTTCCGTGTACTGGCCTGTTTCGCGTTTCCGCTGAGCTGGATCGGACGTTTTCTTGAGGTGGTCATTCAGCGGTTGGCAGGAGTCCAGAAAACCGAGCAGAACGAGGAAGAAGACCTTGAAGAAGATATTCGATCGATCGTAGCCGAGGGACATCGTGATGGTTTTATTGAGGATGAAGTCCGCGTAATGTTCGACCGCATTATGCAGCTTGACGATGCTCAGGTTTCGACCATTATGACCCCCCGCACGGAAATACAGAGTCTTTCCCGCGACGCGAACTGGCAGGAAATGCTTGATTTTGTCAACGAAACTCAGCTCTCGCGTATTCCGGTCTTTGGTGAGGACCGCGATGACATCATAGGGATTTTGTTCAGCAAAGATCTCCTGCTGCACCTCGGGCCTTCCGGAACTCCTGCGCTGAACTGGACAGAGTATCTCCACCCACCTGTTTTCGTGCCGGAAACCAAGCAGATCAATATCCTGCTTCAGGAGTTTCTGAAATCCCAGAACCACTTCGCGATTGTCCTGGACGAATACGGCGGAGTGTCGGGCCTCGTGACCCTTGAAGATATTCTGGAGCAGATCGTCGGTGAAATCGCAGACGAAACGGATGACGTGCCCCCGGAAGAGATCCATCTCGCCGAGGACGGTTCTGCCGAAGTTTTGGGCCGTGTACACATCGATGAGATCAATACGCGTCTTGGGACAGAACTTTCGACGGAAGGCGATTTTGAGACGATTGGCGGCTTTATCCTCACCCAGCTTGGCCGTGTTCCGGCTATCGGCGAGGAAATCGAGGCCGATGGTGTCCGACTCGTCGTTGAGGAAGCCACGGCCCGCCGGGTCGAAAAAGTGCGGATCATTCTTTCGAGCGAGGACGAGGGGGAAATTTCATGATCCCCCCTGAAGAACTCAACGCACAAAAAGAAGCTCTGAAACTTCCTGACTTTGATTTGCCGCCGACCGGCCGCGTGGCTGGCATTGATTTCGGATCTGTTCGGATCGGAATCGCCGTCTGTGATCCGGACCGGAAGATCGCCAGCCCGTGGGAAAACTACAACCGGCGGAATCTCCGTCTGGACGCACAGTTTTTCCGGCAGTTAGTCATAGAGGATAGGGTCGGTCTTTTCGTCGTCGGGCTTCCACTCTACCCCAGTGGTGACGAAAGCGAAAAATCGATCCAGGCGCGCGCGTTCGGCAAATGGCTCTGGGAAACGACGGGCGTACCGGTGGTTTTCCACGATGAACGGTACTCGTCAAAGTTCGCGGACGAGTTGATGGAAGGCCTGACGCCGAAGCAGCGCAAGGCCCGCCGGGACAAACTGGCCGCGTATGTAATTCTGACGTCCTGGTTAGAGTCTGGGAAATAAACGCTCACGTTTCAAAAAGCGTTTTGAAGTCGGCCTCGTCGTAAATCTTTTTCTGGTTGCTCTGGACCATCGCCCATGACCCGTCTGATGTGCGGAAGAAGTGGTTCCAGCCGTAGGTCTGCGAGTCGTGGTGGACCGCTTTCTGGCGGAACGTGAACGTGATCGCCCAGCAGAACGGGGACTCGCCCTGCTGAAAGGTCGAGCGGTAAAGTTTGTTCGCGGCCGCGCCTTCAAAGAGGAGCGTCCCCGCCGGGCAGTCGAGGAATTCCACGGAATTGACCTTTCCCTGCATCTGCTGGATGGCCGTCCACGGGGGATTCAAAACACGCGACCAGATGATCGTGTGGACCGCCTGGGGAATCCGCTGAACGACCGCCAAATCTTCAGGAATCGCCGCACCGGAATCGGTCCAGACCCAACCCGAGGCGGAGGGGAGTTCCACGTCGATCGACTCCCACGAGAGGCGGTACGTCAGCGACGTGCCGGACTCGGTTTGAACGCCCAGATCGAGGTCCTCGTCGGTCAGCGTCGCGTACTCGATCTCGGCCAGAGCCCAGCCGGAATAGGAATTCAGACCCAAATGAAGGGCGGCGATCTCCTGCTTTTGGATGGAGTTTTCGTCCGCGGGCCGAAACGTGATCTTGACCGGAAAAACCGACGTGCGATTCGGGTAGTACGTCGAGCTTTGGTAGTTGAACGTCGAGCTGTGGCCCATGACGTCCCGCGCGAAGGCTTCACGTTCCTCCCAACGGACGAGAAAACGGCGTTTCGCCTGGAAGCCCTCGCTCGTAAAGGCCTCGACCGGGGAGCCGGCCAGCTCGTAAAAAGAAACCGTGGTGGTTGGAGTGGGGATTTGTTTCATCTTTTTCTTCCCTTGATTCTCTTTTCAGGTCACGAGGCTTTTTTCCCGCTCAAAAAAATGTCGTACGCCACGGCCTGATTTCCGGGGTTTTGGATCTGGAGCTGGTTTCGGGAGGTGGTGATGCTCCAGCTCGTCGTTGGGTTGCAGAGCATGAAAAAACCGCCCGGTGGGACCAGGAGGTTCAGGTAGCTGGTCGTCACGACGCTCTGGGCCGTGCCGGTATTCACGATGGAAAGCGGAAGCGTGGCCGACCTGTTGGAAATGTAGATCGTGCAGAGATTCGCGAAATTGACCGGAATATTCGTTCCGTAAATGCTCTGGTTCAGGGCGTTCAGGTCGTGCGTGACGGTGGTCAGGGCCGGGATCGAGGCGTTTTCCAGGTACCAGATCGCGTCCACGCCGGGAGTCCCAAGCGCGGAAAAGGCGAGCTGACGCTGGAACGTTCCCTGCGTCCGGGTGGAAGTACTCGTTCCGGAGTCGAGCCAGTTCCAGCCGATCTCTGAAGTGATGCGGGTTTCAAGAGTCATAATTAATTAAGGATCCAGTAAAAAAGTTTCAGAGTGACTTTCCAGTGGTTTGTGTCGATGCAGTCCTGCGTGTTGGATTCGACGACAAAATGTTTTTCAGGGCAGAAAATGATTTCCGCCTCATCCTGGATGACGTTCACCGCGGGAAGCGTCTGAACGTGAAACTCCACCGTGGCTTTCCACGTGCGGATCTTCGGGCCGGAATTGGTCAGAGTACCGACGGTCGTTTCGGTCGGGTGAATGATCCCGTACGGAAGCGAGTCGCAGACGCTCCGTTCCGTGGAAATATTTTCCAGCGGGATGATGGTCGCAAAGCCGTCAGCGTCACGCCAGGCTTCGCGGATTTTATGAGCAAGGTTCATGGTTTGCTTTCTGGTTGGTTTCTGGTTGGTGACTACTTTTTGGCGGAGCCGAAACGTACGCACACGGCTCGGGAAATCTCACTCCAGTCTTTACCGGGGTGGAATTCCTGAACGGTGAAAATGCGTTCGTCGGGAGTGACGAGGCGATCGTGACGGGCGAGGCAGACGCGCGGGTCAGCGAAGTGGATCTCCACGCGGGAATCGGTCCCCGGGGGGAGAATTTTGGCCGGGACTCCCGGAACGAGCAGGTGGTACGTGGGGGTCGGGACCGCGTACTCGTCGAGCGTCCAGACGGGCCGAAAAACGTCCACCGTTTCGCGCAGGTCGAAGTACTGCATCAGGTTCACGGCCGTGCATTTCCACTGGCCGCAGCGGTCGAGGTCCTGCACTTGGGTGACGGTCCAGCGCTCGTTTTTTCCCGTCTCGACCCAGTCGCCCGGGAATGGAATTTCGTCGGGGAGTTCCGACTTGGGAAACCGCCAGACCACGGTGCATTTTTCGATCCGCGTGCCGGATGGGGAGGCCGATTGGGAACGGACCCGCAGCGCGTGGGGAATCACCGTGGAACTGCTCGTTCGCGCGTTGAACCAGGTCAAAGCGACGGTTTGGTCAAAAATGGTGAATGAGTCTTGCATAATTTCTGGGCTAAAAAATTAACTTCCCGCGGTGGTCCGGATCTCCACGGGGTCGCTGGCGGCGAGCTGGGCGTTGCACCACTCGACGGTGGCTTGGAGCCGCGCCAGGTAGGACTCCCACGAGACGGATTGATCTTCGATCGTGTACGACGGTTTTGGGTTTTTCGTCAACTCGGCGATCATCGCGAGCGTCTGGGAACGAATGGTTTCGATTTGCTGAGTGTAGGTCATTTTTTTTGAGAAAATATGGGGGTTTTCAGGCGCTCAGTGGGTCAATATCACGAATTTGATCCGGGCGGGCATTCTTCCGGCTTCGCTGAGCTGGATGGTGCAGTCGATGCAGTAAAGCCGGCGCGGCTCGGTAAAAAGCGGGTTTTGCGAAACGTCGGGCACCAGCCGGAAATTGTAGCCGAGCGCGTCCGCGTCCCACGAACTGTCGATCTGGAGCGAGTCAAAAAAGACGGAATCCAGATCGAGCGGAACGTTTTGGTGGCCTTCGACTGGCGTGGAACGGTCGGGAAAAACCGGGTCGATGAGCGAAGCGCTGTAGGAGCCGGAAAGAACGTCCTTCCTTTTCAGTACTTCGGAGTAGTCCCCCACCACGCGGGCCAGAAGAACGACCGAGGCGTTGGTGAAGGCGGTTCCGTAAAAGGTTTTGGCGTGCATTGGAATTGGGGGGTTAAAGGAAAAACGAAAAATGAAGGCGAAGAAAGAGGAGAAAGTTTTAGACTTTCCCCTCTTCTTCTTCGACCTTATTCCCGGATCTGCGCCTTCACCGCGGTCGGAGCGTGGATTTGCCCGTTGGGAACGAGGATCAGGCGTTTATCGAGAGGGATCACGTACGGGGGACTGAATTTCCAGCCGAGGAGCAGGCGGAAAAAGTCGAAAAAACCGCCCGGACGTGGGGAAACGGAGGGTTCTGTCATGGGCCGGAAACTCCTGTAACGGGTTCAGCCTCCGACGAGACGGCAAGCGTTCGGACCGCGTGCTGCGTCGTTCCGTCGGTCCGGTAAATGGTCCAGTCCGTGCCGTTGACGGCGCTTTGAAGCTGGGCCAGGATCACCGTGCAGAGCGAATAAAGCGGCGCGGTACTTTCCACGTTCGAAATGTCGAAACCCAAAACGGCAGAAGCGATAGAGCTGGTATTTAGCGTCTTGAGGTCGTCGTACTGGCTGGTGAGCGTCATCGCGCTCCCCTCCGCTGCCGGCTGGGACGGAAGCAGGTCGGTTTTGGCCTGGATCGCGTCGCAGACGGAATCGACCGTCGAAAGGGCGGAAGCCATCGCCAGGCCGTTCTGGATCGCCGAGACGGAAGTGGTCGAAACGTTTACGGGGGCGGAAAGCGTGCGGGAGTTTGCCGCCCAAACGCTCGAAACGATCGCGGAGATCGAGTTGGACGCGATTTCCGGAGGAGCGGAAAGTGTACGAGAATCCGCAGACCAAACACTTGAAGGGATTCCGGAAAGGTCAGCCTTGTACGCGTTCGCGTCGTGAAAAACGATCTGAACTGGCGGAATGACCACCGCCGTGGTCGAGCTGGTGACAGAAAGGGTCACGAGGTCCGCGTTGGTCTCGGCAGCGGTCAAAACCAGCGCATAAACTCCGGAACCGACCTCGGACGGAGAGTTGGTCGCCGTCACGAAAGCCCCTCCGTTGAGGGAGAGCGAGCAGGTATGATTCGCTGAATCACCTGTACAAAGTTCACCCGTCAGGGAATTCCAGGCCGTGTAGGTGATGGTGGTTGAAGTATTCTTGAGCATAATTAAATTTGGGAAGTTTCAAATTATGAAGTCCGGAGAGTTTCCTCAACCGGTGCAGCAGACGACGCAGCGCGGATCCAGAACGGCCGGGACGCCGCGTTCGCTCGCCTTGTAACGCACCAGAATGTCCTGAGAAAAACTCGCTTCGCCGGTGGTCGAGGAGCGGGAAACGGTCAGACCCCAGTTTTCGATGTACGCGAAAGCGCGTTTGAAATCGCCGATGAACCAGTAATTCGCAGAATTCGCGGCCGAAACACCACTTGCAATCAAACGGCGGTAGGCGTACGCGCTGCTCTGAACGTCGTACGTACCGAGAATATTCGGGATGGTCGCTTGCGAATTCCCTGCCCCGATGACGGTCGTGTAGGTGACGCTTCCCGGGTAGAATATCTGCGCGGCGGCGAACCGCTTGCCCGGCATAATGAGGACCGTATTCGGGTTCATCAGGATCGGGTCGTTCGTCACGTCGTCGCACATCGCGGCGAAAAGCTGCTCCGCAGCGTCCACGTCGGTCCAATCGACCAGCTCGTTCCCGGTCAGTTTGTTGGTCCACGGGCCGGAATCGGCTGCGGCGTAGTACGTATTGTACGACGTGCCGTTTTTCGAGTACGTGTTGCTAAGGCCAAGGATCACATCGAGGATCCGTTTTTCACGGTCCGCGCCGAGGATCTCACCGACTTCCGACGCACGTTTGAGCACCAGGCCGGTCTGGTCGAAGAAAATTGCTTCGCGGGTCACCGGAACGATGAGGCCGTGCTTCGTGGTCTCCGGCGTGTCGATGTACTCCTCGCCGAAACCCGCGTTCGGGTACTTCATTCCTTCGGCGACTTCCATGGATTCCCCAGCGGCGATGCGGGTCACGCCCGGGATCCGTTCACGGGAAAGGCGGGACGGAAGAACGCTCACGAGTTTCGAGGCTTTGAACGCTTCCTGCTCGTACGACTCGCGGATCTTGGAACTGACGATCCGGCCGGTAATATTCAGGAAGGCGGTGGAATCGACGCCGTCGCTCTCGGTCAGGGCCGTTCCGTTGCACGGGTCGAAGGTCCGGACCCATTCCAGACCGTCCGGGACGAGCGCCTCGGCCAGATCGCGCAGGGAGAAATCTTCGGGCAAAAGCTGGCGGGACGCGATCGCTTCGGTCAGGTGGGTGGTCGTTTTCTGCAAGCCATCCAAATCGACGCGGCGTTTCAATTCACGGTAATTAATGGTTTTCATTTAGTGGTTCCTGATTGATGAAGGAAAAGGAAACAGAATGAATAATGAATAACGAATAACGAATAATGAACGGAATGTTTTAAGATCATGGGGTCAAATTTGGAAGTGAGGTTGAACTCTTTCTCCTCATTATTCGTTATTCGTTCTTCATTATTCGTTAATCACGTCGTGGTATGGCTCGGATCGCTTCCCGCGACACCGCCCTTGATGATCGTCGAGAGGATCGCGACGTAGGCCTTTCCGGCGGGGACGTTTTCCTGATGGACGATGCGCCCGATGGCGGTTTTAGCGGTGGAAACCTTAATGACCGCCCGGTTTTTGAGGTGGGTCGCCGCGGTGTTCAGGCTGGCGCTCACGTACGTTCCGAGGACTTCCGTTTCTTCGGCCGAAGTGTCGTCGGAGAATTCAAACGTTCCGCACGTCGCGACCCGGATCGGGTAGGTCATTCCGGCCGGGCTGGCCTGCATCGCCACGCCGAGGAATTTGGGGGCGAAAGCGGCCTGGGTGCCTGCCAGGTCGGTCGATTTGGCGAAGCTGGAGGCCGGGAGCGCTTTCCCGGAGTCGAGGTAAAGCAAATCGCCGATTTCAATGACGGTCGCGGAGGCGACAGGCGCGCTGACGGGGCACGTCTCGCCCCATTTCCAGTTCAGGTGGTTCATTGGAATTCCTTTCTTTAGGGGGTTCTGGGAGTTTTCTGGGAATTTTCTGGGAGTGGTTGAGGAGGACCGCTAGTTGCTGCGAATCGTTTTCACGAATTCTTCCGTGCTCATCGGTCGTTCCTTCAGGACGTCCGAAGGGGCGCGGGAGACCGGCTCAGAAACGACTTGCGAGGCGTGAAGGAGCTCCTGAAACTGGCGTCTCAGGGAGAGCATTTCCTCCTGAAGCGCTTTCAGTTCGGCCTCTTGAACGGTTTGCGGCTGCGGCTCGTCGGGCTGGTTTTGCGCCTCGAACAGGCCGTGCGTGGTCGCCGGGTCCGCCACCAGATCGACACTCCGGACGGACGTGATCTCTTCGACCAGCAGCGTTCCGTCTTTCTGGGGGACGGTCCGGGCCATAATATTATGCGAAAAACCGACGTTTTCCGGGGCGTGTTCCGCGTCCCACTTCAACTGCTCGGCCAGCGGGTGGCACGGGTTGAAGTGGAAGTCACCGTACAGCCCGTCCTTTTCGCGGTACTGGACGTTCTGAATGCTTCCGATCCGGTCCTGGTAGTCGCGCGGAGCCTGTGGGGATTCCTTGGGATGGTTTACGTTCACTTTCGCGTTTTCGTAAAGTTTCTGCGCCCGGCTCAGAGCTTCAGGAGCGTACTGTCTGCCGTTGAGGGAGGAAAGACCGAGGATCTTCACGCCCCGCAGGATGTTCTGTTCACGATCAAGACGCACGTTGGTGTCGGCCCGCGCATACTCCAAAAGCGGAGACGAGCGGCGTGGAAAGTTAAAAATCATGGCTTTTTGGGATTTTTTCATGAGGTTTGAGGGATAAACTATTTGACCGATTTTTCGATTCCGGACTGGATCGTCTGAATGATTCCATCCTGAACGTTAAAATGAATGCGGGCAATGCCGTGAAAATCACGGATTTGAACATCCGCAAGGATCTCTTGCAGGAGCTTGAAAATCAGTTTGCTCCGATCCTGATTGGTAGGATTGGATTGGGTACTGGCTGGCATAGCGCCTCCTTTCTGTAAAATTTCAGTAATTTGATGATCCTGACGACTTGGAAATTATGCCTAATTATTGCATTTTGCAAAAAAGTGTCCAGTACCGAACAAAATTCAGGTGGTCTTTTGTACAGTACTATACCTCGTGCGCAGTTCATCGACCGTCATCGCGCCGAGCTCGACGAGGATCTGGTCTGCTTTGACTTCCTCAAGGCGATCGCGAACCGAGAGCTTCGGCGGCACGATGTGAATTCGGACCCCGGTCAGTATCTCGTCTGGGAGTTTTCCGGCAGAAACCCCGTTCAGAAGCACACGTTTCATCAGGCGGGAGTCTTCACGGATCATTTCGCGCTGGAGCCGCTCGAACATGCGGACGGATGGGCCCTCAGCGACCATCGTGGAGGAGTAGTTCGCGTTGCTCGCGTCGCTCGTGAGCATAAATTCCGGCATGCAGAGCCGGCTCGCGATGGCCCGCAGCTCGGCCTGAAGAACCAGAATGTAACGGCTCGCATCGACTGCCGCAACGGGGAACTGGTACTCCACGCCCGCCGAAGTGTCGAGGATGGTCCCGGGTGTGTACTGGCGGTAAAAATTTGCTCGCTGTGAGGAAAAACTTCCGTAGTTTCTCGTCTGCAGGTCGGCGTTCGACGCGGCATAATTTTCAATTCCGAGGCGGGAACCGGTTTGATGCTTGCGGATGATCGCGATCGCGGACTGCACTTCCGCCACGACGCTCATATTCCGCAGGAGTTTTTCGGCCCGGTGGAGGTTTTTCCGGACGGGGTAAAAGACCGGGATCCCACGCGGGACCGCAGCGTCCACGTTCGCTTTGCGGTGCTGGACCTCACGCGCAGGCACGAACTGACCGTTGACCCAGAAACCCTGGACCGACTCGGCGTCGCCGGGTGCCGTTTGAACCCCGAAACGCACAGGATTCCGGCTTGGTGAACCCGTTTCGGGACGCAAGTCCTTCGGTGTGAAAACGTCCTCCGGCTCGATGAACCGGACGCGGGTCTGGCCGTCCTGATCAACGAAGAAGCGTAAGAAGGCCTCGCCGTCACGGTCTTTCCGCCGCAAAATTTCCTGCTGACGCGAGAACCAGTCGTTTTCCAGGACGAACTCGTCGATCCAGTTCTGGGCGCAGGCGAGATTCCGCGGGGAAATTTCGGAACCCGGGGCGGCTTCGACGCTGATTTGATGGCCGGTCCCAACGACGTAACTGATGCGGTTTTCATGGCCGCAAATCGCGAATTCGTTCGTCAGAGCGAGCTGGCGGCACGACTGGCGCGCGTCCTCGAGGGACTCTTCCGAGTCGAGCCGCCCAGCGTCGTCGGAGGAGTCAAACGGGTTCCAGCGCTCCGCGTCGTCGTATAAATATTCATGGGGTGAAACGTACATCATTCACAATTCATAGTTAAAAAGGTTTTTTCCCAGCCCGTCGTCAAACTCGCTTTCGCCGAGCTGCTGGGTCAGGAGCCGAATGGCCATTTCCAGCGCGTCGGGGCCGTCGTCGTGGTCTCCGATGGGGAACTGGCGCAGCTGCTCGACGAGCAGCGATGAGCCGGGGGAATTGCGTCGAAAGTGGATCCGACCGGACGCGAGCCAGGGGCCGAGCCTGCGAAGTCGCACTTCCTTCGCGACGGAATTGAAAATCAATGAGGGTTGAACGATCGGGAGGCGGTGGGCCTCGAAACGCTGGCGGAAAAGGTCGGCCAGAAGGTCCTGAAACTGGTTCCCTTCCACGCCGAAAGCGTCGGGCCGGAAGGAACGCCAGAGCCGGACGCCGGCTTCGACCATTTCGTCGATCGGAAGGCGCAAAAGCTCCGCGTCGGCGTACAAATCGCCGTCTTTTCCGAGGGCCAGCATGACGAACGCCGCGAAGTCACCCCGATTCGCGTGGCGGCCTTTGCTCGGGTCGAGGGCCATGACGCGGAGGGTGGTTTCGGGGGGAAATTCGTCGAACCAGAAGTTTTCCCGGTCGAAGTATTTCTCCTCCCACTCACAAAGGTCGGGGTTGACCGGCGAGTTCTGCTTTTCACGCTCAAACGCGCTTTTGCCGGCTTCGGCCCGCATTTTCATGAGGGTCAAAAGGTCTTCCTCCTCCGGCCATAGGACCACCGCGCCGAGGTGCATTTCGTCCCGGTGGGTTTCGTAGAACCGCTGGGCGGTCAGCCCGTGCGGGGCGGCGAAGTACAGGCGTTCCCACTCGTCCCAAAGGTCCATCCGGTCCGGCCAGTGGAGGATCGAACGGAAAATCCTCGACCGCCACCCCGGCGTGCGGCTCAGCTCCAGCGCGAGTGCGTCCCGGTGGAGCGCGGTCGCCAGGTGGATCACGTTCGTGCGGGAATTCCCGGCTTTCAGCAGCGTGCCGAAAAACCACTCCCGGGACGTGTGGCGCAGACGCGAGGAGCGGCAGTACGCCTCGTTCTGAAGGTCGTCGCCGACGATCAGGCTCGGCCGGTGTGCGCCGTGGCGGCGTCCGCGGAGTTTCTGGCCCGTTCCGTACGCTTCGATCAGGACCCCGTTGGGAAGGAGAAGCCGGTCTTCCCGACTTCGGATCTTCCCGTTCAGGGCCGACTCGTAGCGGAGTTTCAGGGCCGGGCTGGACGCGAGAGCCTGCCGAAGGTTTTCGAGGTGCAGGCACGCCTGGTCCTGAGTGTCCGAAACGATCCAGATGTAAGGCTCCACCCCTTCCAGGGCGCAGCGGAGCGGGAACGCGAGCGTCCCGATGGTCGATTTGGCGTTTCCGCGCGGAGCCAGAACGTTGAGCCGGCTCCCGCGCTGGTTTGGGAAATGATCCAGCACGCGGAACATCCAGCGGTGCATCAGGGAAGGGGGGCGGCTGAAAAAATCCGGCAGGAACGTGAAGCACCACGATTCGAGCGTTCCGTCCCGCGGACTGCCCTGGTTTTCCCGATGCCGGGCCTGACCGTGCGCCCGGGCGAAAACCGGCCGGAACCGGGTCAGGAAATTTTCAAACGCCTGAAGGTCGGAGGAGGAAAACATCTTTTTTAATTATGAATTAAGAATTTTGAATTATGAATTACGGGGACGACGCTTCCAGCGTCGTTCAATGGGGTGGAGGAGGAGGGGAGTTTCTTCATTCGTTTGTAATTCTTCATTCTTAATTCACAATTCATAATTTTTTCATGAGTTCGTCCAGCCGGGCGAGGATCCGTTTCCGGTAGGCCGGGGATTTGACCTCTTCGGCAATGATTTCCGAGAGGCGTTCCATGATGAATTTCAGCTGCTCGGGCGTAAACGTTCCGGGAGGGCGGAGGCGGTAGTCCTCAGGATTTTTGCGCTCCAGGATCCACGTGGCCGCCTTCCAGTAGCGTTCCTGACGGGCCGCGGCGTTGACGCTTTTCATCGACGTGATCTCCGCCTGAAGGTCCGCGTGCTGGAGCGATTCGGCAAATTTCGGGTCCTTTTTGGCCGTCCGGCGAATAAAATCCTGCGTGCAGCCGATGTAACGCGCCGCGATTTTGCGGGAGCAGCCCACCGTCACGATCGCGACGATCTCGTCCTTCTGCTTCTGAGTCAGCGGCGGATGAGGAGCCGACTTTTTGGTGGGTGGGGATTTGGTTGGGATTTTGGGCATAAAAACTTAACGAATAATGAAAAATGAATAACGAATAATGGGGCGAAAGAGTTCCAGCTCAAGCGGGAGGAAATCAGGGGAACGAATTCTGAATGACGAAAAGTGAAAAATGAATGAAAAAGTTCAGGCTCAAAGGAATTGGAGTCACAGCTGAACACTTCCTCCTCATTATTCGTTATTCGTTATTCATTATTCGTTTGGTGCCTGGTTTGAACTCAAACGAGACGACCAACCGCGCGCCGGCGCCTTTGTATCGCGGCATCGCGGACTTCCGGGGGGCGGAGGTCGCCCGGTGGACCGTGACCGTGCGCCAGAGTGGGGAGCGGCGGCAGTGCGCGATCACGGCCGGGTGGGAGCCGGTGATGCTCAGACGGAGACCCTCCTCGTGGAAGTACGAGCCGAGGGCTTCCGCGAAACGCATTCCGATCCCAAGGCCCTGGAAATCGGGAAGCGTCACCAGACGGCTGATCCGTCGCTGGCCCTTCCGCCCGATGAGCGGGAGAACGGCACAAAAGGCGACGGGCGTTTCGTGCCACATCGCGATGAAGCACTGCGCGCTGCGGTTCAGGCTCGCACTCAAATAGTGATGGCGCGCAAACATGGGCCAGACCGCTGCACTGGTACGGAAAATTTCGAGTCGGATCTCGGGTCGCCGAAGACGCCTCCGTGTGACTTTTCTGACGGCCAGGTCGAGGATCCAGTCCGGCTCCAGCCATTCCGCCACGTCGTAGTGGCACGTGACGGCGACGAATCGGGCGGGGATCGACCCGGTGCGGATCCCTTTGGAAAGCGCGGCGGAGGCCACTTTCGCGACGGTCCGATCGACCACGCTCGTAAATTCGTCGAACGCGATGATCCGGTTTTTCCCGTCCGGAAGCCGGGCGAGTGAAAGGGCGCGCGCCAGGTCGCACCGGAATTTCTCGCCGTTGCTCAGCACAGCGTACGGCTTCACCCACCCCGGTGGGGAACTGAACCCGACGGAGGTCAAAAGCTCCGTGATTTCCCGGGCGGAGAGGTCTTCGTGGAAACCGTCGATGACCGCCGAGTTTTCCGGCCAGTGCGCCGATTCGTAAAGGTCCGGGCCGAAAAGTTCCCGCGAGACGCTCGATTTTCCCGAGCCGGACGGGCCGACGATCAGACCGATCTTCCAGTCGTCCGCGGCCAGATCGGGGATTTCCGTCTCAAAACTCTGTGTGAGCTTTTCTTCCAGCGGAACATCGAAGATCCCCGCGACCTGCTGCACACGGAAGGAATCGTAAAGCGGGGAGGAAAGTGAAATGGAAAGGGGCATTTTGTTCTCCTTGAGGGACCGTTGCAAATTGAGGCTTTTACTACAAATTGAGGAGTCTGCACTTTAGCCCCTCGCCGCGGAACCTTTCGTAAAGTTCCTCCTGGCGCTCTTCGGAGCCGCAGTCGATCACGATCTGGAAGAGCGTCGGAATGACCGCTTCGGTTTGCGGAAGGGCGGCTTCCAGGTCCCCGGCGGTCCCGAGCGTCTGGTCGAGCAGTTCCCGTATTGCCGCGGAGGAGGTTTCCATCTCGGCGATCAGGTCGGCGTACAATTCGTCGCTTTTTCCCGCCATCGCGGAGATCGGGTCAAGCGTCGCTAGCAGTTTATCCGCTTCGGCCTCATCCAGGTCCAGAACGAGGACCGGAACCTCCTGATTCGGAGTGGTTTCCGCTCGTAAATGACCGTCGAGGAGCATGAGCGACCCGTCGGGCAGTTCCCGGGCGATGAGTGCGTCGGCGTACCCGATTTCAGCCAGAACGCCCTGAATGGCGTTTTTCTGCTTTTCCGGGTGAGTCCGCCAGTTTTTCGGGTTGGGGATCAGCTGCGAGGCGGGGACGCGGCGGAGTTCCTTGATTCGGTCTTTGATCAGCATTTTCTGGAAGGTTCTGGGAAGTTCTGGGAGTTTCTGGAGGGGTTAAGCGGAGGCTTTTTCGCGGCGCTTCTTCATCCACCACCAGGCGATTGCGGCAGGGAAAAGCCACACGAGGAAACAAAGGATCAGGAGGAACGAAAACGGAATTGAATACTTTGGCGGCTCGGAGGGTTTAGGCTCTTGGAGCCGAACCGGTGATTCACTGGGAGGAGCGGCTTCCGGGCGCGGTTTTTTTCGCGGTTTCCGAAACGGTTGGGGCCGGGATGGGGGTTTCTTCTGCGAGGAGATCGCTTTCTGAAACTCCGCGTCAAAAATCTGGCGGATCTTTCCGGCCCAGGTCCCGTAAACGGACCGATCGTCGGTCCCCCACAGTACGCCGGCGAGTTGGCCGTCCAGGGTAAAAATGGGGCCTCCGGAGTCGCCCATTCTGGCTTTCCCGGCAAGTACCAGGGTACAGCAGCCAGCAGCGCGGGGAAGACGGCAGTAACCTCGTAAAGCAGCGAGATTCCAAAGGAATGAACCGGTTGGGCCATAGCCGCAAAAACGGAGGTAATCACCCTGACGCGGCGGAAACTGGGCAAGTCCAACACCTGGCGGCAGTGTAAACACCGTAAGAACACCGGTATCTGCCGTAAGAAGTGCGGCATCCCACTCCCGGTTAATGGCCTGAAGCCGGACTGGAAACGGCGGAAGATTCGGGAAATAAACCGTGATCCGCTCGGAACGACCCGGCACAAACAAATGCGCACAGGTCAAAATGGCATTTCTGCCGGAATTGAGCTGGATCCAGGTTCCTGTTCCGTAATACTGCACGTTTCCCGATTCCACAAGGATTCGAACCACTGTCGGAAGGGGAGCCGCTATTTCCGAACGAAAATCCATCATAGAACCAGATGATGACTGGACAGGTAAAAAACCGCATCGTCCATCGGGACAAAAGGAGGGGAAAAGAACGGTCGGCGATAACATCAAGGCAATCAGAATAAACACCGTTCGGAGGAAAATAACTGACATTTGAGGGGATTTCAGGATTAGGCATTAAGGTTAAAACATTGAAGAGACTGAAAGCGGGTACAAACTCTGTGGCCTGGATGGCGGTCATTTCGGAAAGCAACGTGCTTCCCAGTTCTCCGAGGCGAGATTTTCCCTGCGGTCCCGAATTTTCTGATCCCGAAGATTTCTGTATCGGGTCTGATATTTTCGAGGGAGATGTACTCCAAGGTAGAGACTTGCTTCCCGCATTTCCTGTGGGGTCAGAACGAGCGGCGTCAAGGTTCGACGAGAATTCATAGGAGGTCCTTTCCAAAATTGTTAAATGTTCAAACACTTTTCATCCAGGCACAAAAAAAGGCCTGGCGCAGCGTCTGGATCAAACCAGAATCCGCGTCAGGCCCTGAAATCATACCGAAAAAAATCGGCTGTTCAAAATACCCGCAAAAGCGTTTGAATTGGTTAAATTGTTCTTACTGATCAACTTCCTGCAATCAGTAAACTCATTATACGGTGAAGGGACATTTTGTCAAGCGATTTTTCTCAAATTTTTCTAAAAAAACGATTTGAATACGTAAAATACGAATCCAAAAAAACAGAAAAATTTTCTGCAACGTGCCAATTTAAAGCAGCCCTCCGAGGGATTTTCCTCTTTGGGGAGGTTTTTCGGGCGAAAATTTTTTTCGGGAATCGCTTGACTTTAGGGCGCGGGGAGGTATAATCAAAATGGAAGGTTAGATCCGAATGCGGATTTATACCCTTGGGCCGAATTCTGCCGTGAAGAGGCACAAATCAATTCACAGATCAAGAAGTTTTTTCATGCAAGCACCCATCGCCGTTTTTTTCGCTCTTGAGGCCGAATCCGGCTGTTTCGAAGACCGTCTCAAACACGCGGAGCACCTGCACGCTGCCGCGTTTAAAACGGTTTCCGGGACCCTGCACGATGTAGATTTTCTCGTTGTACAGACAGGAACGGGAATGAAAAACGCGCTTGAGGTTACGCGGACCGTCTGCCAGGCACACAGCCCACGGATGCTTATTTCCGCGGGTTTCGCCGGTGCGCTGACTGGAAAACTGAAGAAGGCCGACCTCGTTTTCCCGTCGGAAATCCTGCGCTGGGATCAGCCTCTTTTGACGATTCAGGCCAATTTGAAACCTGAGTCTTTGCCGGAAAACAGTCACCTTGGAGGTCGTCTCCTGACGGTAGATCAGGTCGCTGCGGAGCCAAAAACCAAGCGTGAATTAGGTGTAAAATTCCAGTCGCAGGCGGTGGAAATGGAATCATACGCCATTGCGCAAACCGCTCAGGAGATGAACCTTCCTTTCCTTTCCATCCGCGTCATCAGCGACTCGGTAGATGAAATACTTCCCAGGGACGTTCAAAAACTGGCCGAACAGAAAACCACCGCCTCCCGGCTTGGCGCGGCGTTAGGGATGATCCTCGGCCGTCCGTCAAGCGTAAAAGAACTTTGGGGACTTTATCAGGATTCGGTCAACGCGTCCGCCCGCCTCGCCGATGCCCTGGAATCACTGGCGAAAGCGAACCTTTTCCGTTTCTGCTCCGAAAACTTCGCCGTACCTCAGGGTGAACGGAAACTCATATCAGCCGGTGATTGATCCGGAAGTAAAGCCAAACCTGGAGACCTGCCATGGCAATCTGCAAACTGAATCAGCTCACAAACAGTTCTGAAGCGGACGTTTTCGCAATTTTGACTGTCCGCGACAAACTGGTCGCCTCGAACGGGAAACCATACTACCGTGTTACGTTTCGGGATGAGACGAAGGAAATCAGTTTTCCGATTTGGGAAAATACGCCGTCATTTGCTCTTTGCGACAAAAACTGGGAGGCGGGCGCACACTATAAACTGCGGGCCGTTTATTCCGAGGACCGGTACGGCGGGAAGCTGGACATCCGGCGGATCCGTCTGGCGACCGAGGCAGATCAGGCTGACGGCTATGACCCGAACATGGGGGTCCCGCGCTCGAAATTCAACCCGGAAACGATGTTCAGCGACATTTTGCAGATCATCGACGAAAACGTCACGGACCCGGGGCTTTTGAAACTCGTTCATTTCATTTACGAATCGCACCGGGAAGAAATCCTTCAATCTTCGGCGGCTATGGGGAAGCACCATGCCTGTGTGGGTGGCCTGCTCGAACACACGCGAAATGTTTTGTGGACCACCGTCACACTGGCGAAGCGGTACGAGACGATCCTGCCGGACCTCGAGCCCCCGCTGAATGTGAGCGTGGCGGCAGCCGGTGCGGCCCTGCACGACATTGGGAAGCTCCGCGAACTGCACCAGACCGCTACCGGGTTTGAGTACACCGCCGAGGGAAATCTTCTCGGGCACATCGTCATTGGACGCGACTATGTGCGGGACGCGGCGGCCGAACTGCGTCGGACGGACAAAGAATTCCAGCTCGATTTTGAGGTCCAGCTCCGGCTTGAGCACACGATCCTTTCCCACCAGCGGCTTCCGGAATGGGGTTCACCCAAGACGAACATGACGCCCGAATCGCTCCTGATCCACTACGCGGATGACATCGACGCGAAATACTACATCATGTACTCCATCATCAAGGGGACGCCTGAAGGGGCAGAATTTTCCGACACGAAAAACACGATGAAGACCACCATTTTCAAAGGGTTGAAACACGATGAAGCCAACGAATAATTCCAGGTTCACCCAACGTGGAAAATCTGAATCGGAGTCCGGAACGGCTCAAGGTCAGGCGCTGAAACCCATTCAGATCGGGAGTGCGCGCCGGCGTCAGCTCAACGTGCGCCCCAACCGTCGTCTCTGGCTGGAGAATTTTCTGGCGTATTCGGCTGGGGAGTGCCATCTCTCACAGAACACCGTTGCCGCGTACCGACGGGATTTGGAACGATTTTATGTCTGGCTGGGGGATCAAGACCTTTTCACCCTTCGGATTTCGGATTTTTCGTCATACGTTGGCTGGCTGCACGATCAGGAACTCGCGCCCGCTTCCATCGCGCGGCACATTGTTTCCCTGAGAATATTCTACAAATATTTGCAGCTCGAGGGCCTCGTGCATGATTCCCAGGTGGAACTCCTTGGAAGTCAAAAACTTTGGGAGCGTGTTCCAAAATTCCTGACTCCGAAACAGGTGGAACTTCTTCTGGCGGCACCGAGCCCGGAACACGACCGGAACTGGCTGCGGGACCGGGCGATCCTGGAAACGCTCTACGCGACCGGCTGCCGTGTTTCGGAAATTTCAACGATGCGGCTGGCAGATGTTCATCTGGAGGAACATTTTTGCAAGTGTACGGGAAAAGGAAGCAAACAGCGCATCGTACCTCTGGGTGAGAAGGCGGTGAACGCCCTGATCATGTACCTCGAGGAGGAATATCCGACTCTGGCTGAACGTGCCGAGCAGCACGGTGAAGAGCCCGTCTTTCTTTTTATGTCATGCCACGGACGTTTCCTCGACCGGCACCGGATATGGGAGCTGATCAAGCGTTACGCGATCCGGGCGGGGGTCAGGACTGACATCAGCCCACACACGATGCGGCACAGTTTCGCGACCCATCTTTTAATGAACGGCGCCGATTTGCGTCAGGTACAGGAAATGCTTGGCCACGCGAACATCATGACGACGCAAATTTACACGCACGTCGATACAAAACGACTCAAGGCGATTCACAAAAAATTTCACCCGCGCAGCTGAATTACGGGGACGACGCTTCCAGCGTCGTTATCGCTCATAAATTACGGGGACGACGCATATAAACGTTGTCCCCGTTTTGATACCTTTAAGTAAAAAAATGGGGGCGAAACTTCACCCCCGCTTGATCATTTATTTGGAAACCTTACGGCTTCTGACGGAAGAGACCATTGAACGGGCCTTTTTTCGTTCCATCGTTAAAGTCGAGCTGCCAGTAACCATCGGACCACTCAAGGGTGACTTTGCGCCATCCGTCCGGAACCTGCGGGTACGGATAGTACGGGCCAATGTACGGCCAGGCGCTGGCACAGTGGCGTTTCGGGTACTGGACCGCAGCGGTGTTCGGATAAGAAGCGTAGGACGGCCAAGCCTTTTTGGGCATATAGGGCTCGTCATAACACATGCTTGAACCACCATTCTTCGGCATTGCGTAAGCCTGGGGATTCATCGGGGCCGGAGCGGCAGACGGAGCGCCGACAACCGAATTGCTCGGGTCAACAACCGATGTGGTACCGTAAGCAACCGGTTTCACCGTCAGGCCATAATTCGCCTGAATCGGGCGCGGTTTGCCAGCGTTGACCGTGGTTTTCCCGAAATCCGCATCCTCAACATTGAGGATAGACGGCATACTTGAACCTGTTTCAACCTGTTCCGCGTTGACCGGAACTCCGTCCACTGAAACAACTTCGTCACTGATGATCTGACCGCCTTCAATGTCGAGCTGCGCGGGGCTGCTCATGACCTGATTCTGGAAAATCGCAACCTGCTTGACAGAAGTGTCTTCCACCGCTGTCTTTTCGACTTCAAGCTGATTCACGACGTTCGCAACGCCGTTCATTTTCTCAACTTCCGCCTGAATCGCAGAGATTTTCTCGGATGAGTCCACGACACCCGTAAGCCAGACTGTCTCGTTCTCGTATTTCAGACCAATATCACAGCCTTCAATCAGATTCGCATCTTCAAGAACGCCGGCGATTTCCTCAGCCATCTCCTGATTGTTACCCAGCACCGTCATTGGCGCCATGGCAACCGCGAGTAAAATCGCGCTGAAACTAAATACACGTCGCATCCTGTTTTCCTCCAGTTTTTCTCACCGTGTAAAATGACGAAACCGCAGAACCAATCCTTGCTTTCGTCGGGATTTCTGTAATTTTCGTGACGACCGTCTTTACTGGACTAATCGCCATCTTTCTTCTAATCGCTTTTACAATCGGAAAAGTTACAACCGAAACTTCAAGACACTTCCTGCGTAATCCTTACTTTTTAAAAATTTTCAGGGGCGATAATCGGAATAATAGGAATAATCGTTAAAGTTTACCCAAATTAATGCTGTTGTCCCTTCAAGAAAGCAAAAAATCCAACGGCCACAGGCCCCCCAGATCAGGCAGGGATTGTAGCAGCTGGATTTTGCTGTGCTCTGAATGTAATCTTTGGTCTGTACTATTTTTGCCAGGTTGCCCAGTTTGGAATTGGGCCTTGCGCTTTCGGAGTGGCGATCGAGGGAGAAACCTGAACACCAGGAACGACCGACGCGGGACGTGAGGCGGCAAGGGATTTTGCTATCAGATCGGAAACGGTCTGGGCTCCCGTAAGAAGAGCGACACATTGGGCCTCAATGACGAGTTCTTCACCCACGGGACCGATACCTTCACCTGTTTTGGCTTTGATGTTTACCTGCTGAGGGGTTACTCCGAGCGTTTCCGCGATATTTCTCGCGATGTCTGCTTTATAGCCCGCCAGTTTGGGACGCTGAGCAAACACGATGCAATCAAGATTCTGGAGTTTCCAACCCATACTTTGGACTTTCTGCCAGGCGATACTTAGCATTTCCACCGAAGACCGGCCCCGGTTCTTTTCGTCCGTGTCCGGGAACAGGTCGCCGATGTCGCCCGCCGCAGCCGCTCCGAGCAAGGCATCGATGACAGCATGGAGAAGTACATCCGCGTCACTGAATCCGAGCAGTTTTTTGTCATGTGGAATTGGAATTCCTCCCAGACGAAACCCGTCACCGGGAATCAAGCGATGCGTGTCGTGCCCAATTCCAACCCGAAATGGTGTATTCATTTTCAGCCTCTTAAAAAATCTGGAATATTTCATTAATGATAGCAAAAACTTTCAGGAAAAGCAATAGCGATTTTGAGGCTTGTGATCTTCGGGAAAAATTTCCGGAATTTTCATTAAATTTCCGAAAAAAACTCATTACGGGGTTGGTTTTTTTTCAAATATAGTGTAAAGTAGAAATGAGAGTTATTTTTTCGTGAATACATCCTGGGAGATTTTTTTCATGTGTAAACGTAGTTTCACTTTAGTGATTCTGCTGGTTTGGACTTTTCTTTTGGGGGCAGAATCGGTTCAGGCCGCGACTTTCAGTACAAAAAACTTTACAGTCACCACTTCAGACCCACGCGTTGCGGAACAACTCGCGAACCGTGCGGAATTCCTGCGTGCGAAACTGGCGGTTTTCTGGCTCGGCAAGGAACTTCCCAATTGGGCGAAACGCTGCAAAATCCGTATCAAACTCGGTGACAATCTTCTCCCCGGCGGCGCAACCACTTTTACTTTCAAAAATGGAGAAGTTTTCGGCTGGGATATGGACATCCAGGGCTCGCGTGACCGTCTGTACGATTCGGTTCTTCCGCACGAGATCACGCACATGATCCTTGCGAGCCACTTTCGCGTGCCGCTCCCGCGCTGGGCTGACGAAGGGGCTGCGACGTTTACCGAGCATCAGTCGGAACGGAACAAGTACCAGCAGCAATTATACAAAGCTCTGAAATCCCGGCAGGGGATCCCTCTCGACCGCCTTTTCGCGATGGAAGAGTACCCGCAGGACCCGATGCCGCTCTACGCGCACGGGTTTTCGATCGTGGAATTTCTGATCCGTCAGAGAGGCCCACATTATTTCGTCAGTTTTATTGAGGCTTGTATCCAGGAAGAGAAAGACTGGAACACACTGGTTTACGAGTTCTATGGTTACACGACGCTGGCGAAACTCCAGAACGACTGGATCGAGTGGGTTGAAAATGGAACTCCCGAATTTGTCGGAACGAATATGATCGCGGGCAATGGAATTGACGCTCCCAAGCTCACGGTTCAAAAGTCGAGTCTGTTGGAAAACTCAACGTTTAATGAATCGATGCAGGTCGTTTCCCCGTCTAAAATTCAGCCTTCTCCCAATACGGTGGACTGGAGCACGACACACGTAAACACTGCTACCGAATATTAAAAAAGACTGATTCGCCGTCCTTTGCAAACCTTTGAATATTGACGGCTTAATCAGTCTCTTCAGGATTCCCAAGCGGGTGACGCGCTAAAAACACGTCACCCGTTTTTCTTTTCTATTTATTCACAAAATCCCAACCCTCGCGGTACTCGTAATCCGATTTGAGGAATTTGTCCGCGTCGGCGTTGCCGGTCGTGAATTTCACCGGATCCCACGGAAGCGTGACGTTCCCGGCACGGTGCGCCAGGTTCCCGAGCAGGTTGTTCTCGATCAAACGGCCGGAATAGTCGAAATTGCAGAGCGATTCCGGACCGCCCTTGGCCGCCACGAAGAATTCTTCGTAATGCCCCAGCGAGGACGGAATGAACGGGTCGATCTTGTAGCTCTCGAACTGGGACTTCGGCGAGAGGAGCACTTTGCCGTAGTCGGAGACCACGAGCCCCTTTTCGCCGATGAACGCGACGCCGATCCCCCAGTCGTTGATGGTCGTATCGTCGCCGACCATCGGCTGAAGCAGATCGCTGCGGCGTTTCATTCCTTCCGGACCGTGGTACCAGACCAGCTTGATCTCGCCGTTGGTGTACTCGCTGCAGGTCTTGCGCGGAGCGTGCTTCCACGTCGCGATCTGCCACGGCGGGGTGGCGAGGCGGTCCGGTTCCGGCGCTTCGCAGGAGACTTCGTACGGACGATCCAGTTCCAGCGCCCAGTAGGCCAGATCGACGAGATGGCTTCCCATGTCGCCGAGGACACCGGTCCCGAAGTCCCAGCGACGGTGCCAGTTCAGGCAGCCGTTGTTCACGTAGTCAATATTGAACGGACGCATCGGGGCCGGGCCGAGCCAGACGTCCCAATCGATGTGCGCCGGGATCGGCTGTTCCGGAAGGAACTCGGGACCGATTGGGCGGATCGTCCGGCTGCACCAGACGTGCGCTTCCTTGATCTTGCCGACCGCACCGGCACGGACGTATTCGACCGCACGGCGATAGTTTTCCGTCGCATGGATCTGCGTTCCCATCTGGGTGGCGATCTTCCCGCGGCGTTCTTTGTAGAGATCCTGCATGATGCGGGCTTCCTGGATCGTGCGGGCGAGAGGCTTTTCGGTATAGACGCTCTTGCCGGCCTTCATCGCCGCAATCGACGCCAGGGCGTGATGATGTTCTGCCGTGGTCACGAACACGACGTCGATTTTCGGATCATCGATGAGCGTCCGCCAGTCCGTCGTTTTGATGGCGTCTGGGTAGTCTTTGGCCACGTTTTCGAGCGTCTCGCGGTTCGTGTCGCACAGGGCGTAGCAGTTCTGCCCGGCGGCGCCCGCGCGGTTCGCACCAGCGCGTCCGCCCGCTCCGAAGAAGGCGCAGTTAAGTTTTTCATTTGGCGTGTTCTGGCCGCGAACGATTCCGGCCTGAAGAATGAGCGTGCCGGCGCCCAGCGCGGCAGAGGTTTTGAGGAAAGAACGGCGGGTTTGCATAGGGGACTCCTTAAAAAAGTTGGAAGGAAGAAATGAAAAACGAATAATGAATCACGAATAACGAATAATGACGCTGGCGCGTAATGCAAGTTGCAGAATGAGTTCAGGCCAAGCGTAATTCCGGCCTTCGGCCTTCATTACCGCCTTTCATTATTCGTTATTGGTCAGGTGCAAGCATAAAGCCCCCACCTAAGTGCAAGCATAAAGCCCCCACCCG
>JAUMVK010000084.1:0-6574 GCA_030530205.1 Thermoguttaceae bacterium
TTCATTATTCATTATTCGTTCTTCATTATTCGTTAATTCCGATGCAGACTAACCGACGTTCCTTTTTAACCGGAAAATTCCTCTCTCCCGAGGCACAGCAGGCGAAAGAAGCCGCCGAAGCCGAGGCAAAGGCCAAGGCTTTGGCCGACGCGCCGGTGCAGTATATGCAGTACTCGCGGCGGGCGATGGCAGCCGAGTTCGTCGTGTTTACCAATGCGGGCGAGTACGAAAACGCTTTTGAGGCGGCTGTCGAAGCGCTCGACGAAGTGACGCGGCTGGAAAAAGTCCTGAGCTACTTCCTCCCGGAAAGCGAAATTTCCCGCCTGAATGAGGACGGGCCGTACTACCCGGTCCCGGTCAGCCCGGAGGTGTATTTCCTCCTTCAGACGTGCAAGGCGCTTTATGAGGCGACGGGCGGCGCGTTTGACATGACAGCGACACCTCTTTCCGAAGTCTGGGGGTTTATGCGACGTCAAGGTCGGGTCCCGACGGAGGAGGAACGGCTGGATGCCCTGGCGAAGGTTTCAACCGGTAAAATTCAGTGGTTCGACGAAGACTGTGCGCTCCAGCTCGGCTGCGAGGGGATGAAGGTTTCCTTGGGAAGCATCGGCAAAGGCTTCGCGTTGGATTCGGCGGCGGGAATTCTGGAACGTGCGGGAATGAACGACTTCCTTTTCCACGGAGGTCTGAGCAGTGTATTGGCGCGTGGTGCGCGTCGGGGCAGGGAAGACTGGCTCGTTGGCCTTCATCATCCGCTCAAAAAGGGTGAAAGGCTGATGGAGATCCCCCTCAAAAACCGTGCTCTTGGAACGTCCGGCTCGGCAACACAGTTTTTCTGGTCGAACGGCAGGCGTTTTGGTCACGTCCTTGATCCCCGGACGGGTTTTCCTGCGTCGAACGTCCTTTCCGCGACGGTTTTGGCCCCGAACGCCACCGAAGCGGACGCGCTTGCGACGGCGTTTTACGTCATGGGACCGGAACAGGCAGAGGCGTTTTGCGCGAAACGACCGGAAATCGGGGCGATTTTCGTCCTGCCTGCCGGGACGAACGTGAAAATTGTAAAGTTTGGAAATATTTAGTGGGGGCTTCATCGGAAGTATAACCTCTTGATAAAAGTGCAAAAATAATGAACCGATATATTTCTTCCATACTGTTTTTGGCCGTTTTGGTGTTTTGCGTGAACAATGGATTTGGCGCTTTTTTTACCCCCCGCGTGGAAGTGGTGATGGGTCGGTTTTGCATGAAAAACCCTCGTGAGAGTGGGCGGAGCATTAATCAGAAAATCCTTGGCAGCAATCAAAAAGCCCGTGTTCAGATGAAGCCCAATGCGAATGGGACGGTAAATATTACCTGTGCCTTCTTGATGCCCAATTATTCCTCGTGGCTCGAAGTAATTGACGGATTTGGGATCCAGGCGTTTTGGATTGATTCAAAAACGAGGGATTATATTTCGTTCAGTCAGCCGCTCGGGAACGGTGAGATCCAGCTCGAAATGGGTCAACTGACGGAAGAACAACAGATGGAACTTGGAAATGACGTGGAAAAAGTGCCTGACCTGACACAGTTTCATGATGCCACGCCAACGATATGGAAGGCCAAAAGCGCCTGGTCATTGATTTTTTTCCTCCCAAAGGAAGGTGAGGACGCTCTGCAGAAGGTCCTGATGGTTGCCGGAACTCAGACTTTGAATTCATTGCGAAAACAGTTTCTGCGCGAATTGTTACTGACGCAAAGCCGTTTGGAGGAGAAAGAAGCCTCAACTCAAAAAACATTAAAGACCCTGCTGGAAGAAGGAAGAGAATTGATCCGCGAACTGGATTCAGATTCGTTCCAGACCCGGCGTCTGGCCGATGCGAAACTTCGTGATATGGGTTGGGTGGTAATTATACTGGCTGGTGAGACTGATTGGTCAACCCTTTCCCCTGAGGTGGAACGTCGGCTCGCGCTGATCGTTCAGGAAGCCAATGTCCTTGAAGATTCTGAAGACTTACTCCAAATGGATGTTCAAAGCTGGAGCAATTCTCCCAGAATCTGGGCCGCGGCTATGAAGTTTGGAACAATTCAGCAAAAGAAAACAGCCTGGGAGGTTTTAGAGAGAAAATTTCCTGATCTTTTTGAGAAAAAATTGAAGGCTGTTGGACTGAATTGGGAAGAGAACTCAACGGATAATCAGGATAAGATTCAAAAAATTTTCGAGATGGTTCAGGAGGAACATTAATGTCATCGAAAATATTTTATCGAACATTCAAAAATATGGATGGTCCTGGGCTATGTCGTTTATGGAATCAAAGCTGGTATGCGAAAGTCAGGGGTGAAACGGTCGGAGATGATTCCTTTGATCAGTTCGTTGCTTCCAAGCTGATTTTTGATCCAAATCATCTTGTTGTTGCGGTAGAACCTCCGGATGAACCAGACCCTTGCGGTCTTTCTGACGGACGAATCATTGGTTATGCTCATGGCGGTTTTGGACCCAATCCGGAAATGAACGGTTGCGACCAATCGATCGGTTACATCGCAATGATGATTGTGGAACAACGGGAAGACCAGCAGGAAATATACCAGAGGCTCCTTTACGAGATGGAGAGGATCTTTTTTAGGTTGGGGATCCGTACTGTGTTTGCTGGCGCGGTCTATCCAAATGCTCCGTTTTACGTGGGACGGGTTTTCGGTTGTGAGTCAAATGGGATATTGGAAAACGATCCGTTTTTGCCGCCGGTTTTGCTCCGTAACCATTATATCGCCGTGGAGCGCTATCATATTTTAACCTTTATTTTGCGTAATAGTATCCCGCTTAATTTCAGTCAGCGTATTTTGGCTTCCCGGGTAGAAGTAGTGACGCGGGATGATTTATTCCAGAAAGATCGGACTTACAGTGATTCCGGATCCGCTGCGAATGCCCGAGCGACGGAAATGCCGATTTCCCGCGAGTGGTGGGAAGTTTGTGCCCACTCAAATATGGACGACTGGAAACATTATGTTTTACGGGATCGGGAAACAGGCGAGCCCATTGCGTGGGTTGGCGCAAGTACCATGGCCCGAAACGGTAAAAACACACTTTTGGGGCTGCATCACATATACGTCAAGCCGCAGTTTCGGCATCAGGGATATGCGAAGCTCCTTTTAACGCGTGTTTTGAACCTGCTTCAAAGAAATCATTCCAGTTGCCAGGTCGAACTTTTGGTTTCGGAAAAAAATTCTTCCGCGCTTCAAATATTTACGGGGCTCCATTTTGAGATCGCCTCCACCGGAAATGTTTACCGGCGTGACCTGCCGGCCGATTTTCCTGAAATGTTACCGATAGACTTCGGGCAGGAGAAAGGTGTGGAAGTATATGCCTAAGAGCCATATATACTGGATCCTTGTGACTTTTTTGGTTTCGCTTTTTTCAGCGTGGTGTGCCGATCCGTACGCCGGGACCTTTCGTTATGTCGTGAGGAAAGTCCGGAGTCGCGCGATCCGTCCCCTTTCGGAACGTGAGCTTTTCGACGCTGGCGTGGCAGGGCTTCTTGCGTCGGTGGACGAAAATTCCAGCTACATCCCCCCGAAACGCTACGAAAAACTGAACCAGGAATTTACCCAGGAGATTGGCTCCGTTGGCGTTTTGTTTTATCAGACCGCGGCACCTGGCAAAACGTGGGTCGGTTCGACGCTTCCGCGCTCGGCAGCTCGTCTTGGCGGGGTGCTTCCGGGAGACGAAATCATCGCGATCGACGGTTTTTCGCTCAAAAACGCCTCGTTTGAGGAGGTTTCCGCCAAACTTCAGGCTCCGGTTGGGACGGAAGTCTCACTGGAACTTTTTCGCCCCTCGGCACAGAAGAAACTTACGGTCATGCTCGTTTCCCAGCGTCAGACGGTTCCTTCTGTGACGGGTTTCGCCCGACAAAATGACGGAACGTGGAGTTTCCGCCTGCCGCAGATCCCGGGGAGTACCGACCTCAATAATAAAAAAATCCTTTACGTTCACATTGAAAATTTCGGCGAAAAAACCGACTGGGAAATGCGTCAGATCCTGCGTCAGGGCGTTGCGGAAAATGCCGATGGACTTATTCTCGACCTTTCAGGAAACGGCGGCGGCTTACTGGATGCGGCGGTTGAGGTTTGCGGAATGTTTCTCCCTGAACCGACGAAGGGAAACTTATTTCCTTGTGTTTGGGTTGCAGGCCCCGAAAAAAAAGTCTCAGACTGGTTTCATCCCTGGTATTCGTTGATCGGCGTCGAAAAAAAAGGCATAGTTTCTCCTGAAAAGAGGATCTGGACGAAACCCGTGGCGGTTTTGATCGACCGGAATACCGCCAGCGCGGCTGAAATCCTCGCCGCTTGCCTTCAGGATTATGGTGAAAATGGCCTTATTCAGACCGTATGTGTCGGAGAAAGAACCTACGGCAAAGGAACGATCCAGGAAATTTTTGACTTGGGACCCATCCCCGATGACCGGCGGCTGGAAAACGAAAGCGACCCGCGAACGCTTTGGCAGAAAATCTGGCAGAAACCAAATCGGGGCGGATTCCGTATTTCAACCTCCATGTACCTCAGCCCGAACGGTCGGCTGATCCATCGTTTCCCGAATGCGAAGAAAACCGATGAGTGGGGTGTCTTCCCCAATCCGGGCTGGGAAGTGTCTCCGCAAGCCTCTCCACGCTGGCAGGCGAACAGGAAACAATTTGAGAAGGATCGGCAGGAGTTTGACCGTTTGCGTGATTCCGGCGCTTTGCCGCGGGAACAGTGGAGCGACGTTTACGAGTTTGATCCCACTTTAAAACGGGCCGTCGAGTTTTTTAAGTAACGGTCAAAAACTTTCAATCATTGAACAATCACTGAGTTTTTTCATTAATTTTATTTCCTTTATTCATTTTTAAAGAAGGACCTGATTTTATGTTGGACCGTAAATTCATTCTGGAAAATCTGGAAGCGGTACGTCAGAACTGTGTCAATCGCAATGTGAACGTCGATCTGGACCGCTTTGCCGAGCTGGAAAATATGCGTAAGGACTTGCAAAAGCAGTCCGAGGATCTGAACCGCCAGGCGAACGAGCTTTCCAAATCCATTGGAAAGGCCAAGGACGAAAACGAGCGCAACGACCTCAAGGAACAGGGGAAATCCCTCCGTGCCCAAAAAGCCGACGTGGACGAGAAACTCGTGGAAATCGCCTCGGAGCTGAACGTCATTCACGCGGCCATTCCGAACATGACGCACCCGGACGCGCCGATCGGGGTCGATGATAAAGACAATCTGGAGCTGATGCGTGGCGCCACTCCGCTGCCGGAATTCGATTTCGAACCGCTCGATCACGTCCAACTCGGCCAGAAGCTCGATCTGATCGACTTCGAGGCCGGTGCGCGTGTGGCCGGTTCAGGCTTCTACTTCCTGAAGAACGAGGCGGTCATCCTCGACCTGGCGCTTCAGATGTACGCGATGAACACGCTGATCCGTGACGGCTTCACCCCGATGAGCACCCCGGACCTTGCGAAGCAGTCGATCCTCCAGGGGACTGGCTTCAATCCCCGCGGGAACGAGACGCAGATCTACTCGATCGAAAACACCGATCTGAGCCTCATTGCGACGGCCGAGATCCCGCTCGGCGGTATGCTTTCGGGCGAAGTGGTCGATGCGGACGTCCTCCCGCTGAAATTCTGCGGCACGAGCCATTGCTTCCGCACGGAAGCCGGCGCGGCGGGTAAAGCGTCCCGTGGTCTGTACCGCGTTCACCAGTTCTCGAAGGTCGAGATGTTCGCGTTTACCCTTCCGGAAGACAGTGAGCAGATGCTCTTCCACCTGCGCGAAATGGAAATGAAGATCTTCGACGGCTTGAAGATCCCGTACCGCGTGGTCGATACTTCGACGGGCGACCTCGGCGGACCGGCCTACCGCAAATTCGACCTGGAGGCCTGGATGCCCGGCCGTAACGACTTCGGCGAAGTGACGAGCACCTCGAACTGCACGGACTACCAGGCCCGCCGCCTGAACGCCCGCTACAAAGTCAAGGGCGAAAAAGGCACGCATCTTCTCCACACGCTCAACGGGACCGCCATCGCGATCAGCCGTGGTCTTCTCGCCGTGATGGAAAATTACCAGCAGAAAGACGGCTCGATCGTCGTGCCGGACGTTCTGCGCCCGTACACGGGTTTTGACGTGATTTCTCGCTGATGGAAAGGATAGGATCGAAATGATTACGATTACAGAATTGGCCAATGAAAAAGTCAAAGACGTGATCCAGCAGCAGAACATCGCCGACGACCGCTTCCTGCGCATCGGGATCACGGGCGGCGGCTGTTCGGGGCTTCGCTATGCGCTGGCGTTCGATAATGAGTTCGACCCGCTGACGGACACGCGTTTCGAGGTGGACGGCTTTGCGATCGTGACGCGGAAAAAGTTCGCCGAATTCCTCGACGGAACGGTCATCGATTTCAAGCAGACGGACTCTGCCGCCGGTTTTTCGATTGAAAACCCGAACTTCCCCGCTGGGGCTGGCTGTGCCGGCTGCGGCGCACACTAAATACGGAGGGCCGACGTCCTCACCGATCAAGTTAAGTTTAAAGGCCCCCTCATTGAGGGGGCTGTCGAGCGGAGCGAGACT
>JAUMVK010000006.1:0-125817 GCA_030530205.1 Thermoguttaceae bacterium
GAAGATCTGGCAAGCAGATTCATCAAGAACTTCGCTAAGTACGAGAGCAACGAAGCTGGTAAGGCACTGGTAGCAGCTGGCCCACAGAAATAGAACGAAAAAAGACAGACGGCGAAAGATACAGGCTGAAAAACTGCGTTAAGCTTGCTTATAAGCAGTTTCTCGGACTGGATCTTACATCGGATGACCATCCGATGCATCTTGTGGGACCGACAGGTCACGCAAGATGAGAGCCGGCGTAACGTATAAGAAAAACGCAGTCCCGTGATCTATGGGGCTGCGTTTTTTTATGGAAATTTTTTAAAAATCAAGACCCATCCCCTTGACAAATCGTAAAAATATGGTAAACTTTGCCGTATTCCTTTTGTGGTCAGCAGCAATGCTTGAAGACATGCTGTTCATCTTCACTGATTCAGTGATTTTGATGAGTTGACAGAAAAAAGTAATCGCGATTTATTTCTTCAGCCACTCAAAAACGAAACAGAAGAGGAACTATGTCTATTTTAAGAGGATTTTTGATGGATGCCGCGTGAATCGTATATGATTCAACGCGGTATTTGCGTTTAAATGAGCAAAATGTCAAAGAAGGCGTTTTGCATAGTTTAGGGTAAACCCTGGCTTAACTTTCTGGTGAACTATTCATGGCAACATCTCAAACACGTCGTTTTTATCCCGAGGAAGTTCGTCATTTTGGCACGAACACCGACTCGCTTGACGTTCCGGATTTGACGAAAATTCAGACCGTCAGCTACGAGCGCTTTCTTCAGTACCAGTACCCAGAGGACCAGCGTGAAAATCTTCCGGACGAAATTAAACTCAACGAATATCGTATTCCGCCGGAAAAACGTGAAAACATTGGTCTGGAAGCCGTTTTGCGTGAGACGTTCCCGATTACGGGACAGGATGGCAAAGTGAGCCTCGAGTATGTAAGTTACGAACTGGACAAACCGCGTTTTGAACCCGACGAATGCCGTCGTTTGCGCCTGACTTATGGTCGTCCGTTCCGTATTCGTCTGCGCCTGAACCGGGAACAGCCGATCGAGCAGGACGTTTATCTGGGTGACTTGCCGATTATGCTTGGCGGTGGTGAGTTTATCATCAATGGTGCGGAACGTGTGGTCGTTTCCCAGCTGCACCGTTCTCCGGGTGTGGACTTTGTTTCGGAGCAGGAAGAATCGGGAGACTCGCGGGCGTTTTCCTGCCGTATCATTCCGGAACGCGGAAGCTGGATCGAGTTTAATATTAGCCGCAAGGAAAGTATTCAGGTTCGTATTGACCAGACGCCGAAATTCTCGCCGATCATGCTTTTGCGCGCGATGGATCCGAAGTACTCGGAAACCGCGGCCATTTTGCGTGCTTTCTTCAAGACGGAAGTCGTTTCACTGAAAGGCAAATCTCCCAACATTGAAGGCAAAATCGCCGTCGATAATGTGATTTATCCGGTCGGTTCCCCGAATTGCGGAGAAATCATTGTTGAGAGTGGGCAGAAAATCACTAACAACCAGGCTGAGCAGATTCGTAAATCCGGATTGAAAAACGTCGAAGTGATGCAGCCCGACAGCAAGAACACGCTGTTCATGCATACGTTGGCGGATGACCCCTCGCAGAGTTACGAGGAAGCGCTCCTGCGCATTTACCAGCGTATGCGTCCGGGTAACCCGCCCCAGCTTGACAAGGCGAAGAAACTCTTTGAGGAGAAATTCTTCGACGTGAATCGTTACCGTTTGGGTCGGGTCGGCCGGTTCCGTATGAACCGCAAATTTGGGATGAATATTTCCGAAGACGTTTTGACGCTCCTTCCGGAAGACCTGATCTGTGCCATCAAAGCGATTTTGGGCCTGTATGTTGGTGACCAGAATTACCACGTGGATGATATTGACCATTTAGGAAACCGTCGTTTGCGTACGATCGACGAACTGGCGGCAGATGAGATTCGCAAAGGTTTCGCGAAACTCCGCCGTACCGTTCTGGAACGTATGAGCGTGAAAGACATCAACGAAATGGAACCGCGCACGCTGATCAATCAAAAGAGCGTTTCCTCTGCTGTTGATTTCTTCTTCGGTCGTGGTGAACTTTCCCAGGTCGTTGACCAGACCAACCCGCTTTCCATGCTAACGCATGAGCGTCGTTTGTCTGCATTGGGGCCTGGCGGTTTGAACCGTAAACGCGCGGGTTTTGATGTTCGAGACGTGCACAGTTCCCACTACGGACGAATTTGCCCGATTGAAACCCCTGAAGGTACGAACATCGGTTTGATTTCCAGCCTTGGAATTTTCGCTGGCGTGGATGAATACGGATTCCTGATCACGCCGTTCCAGGTCGTTGAAAAAGGCAAGCTGACAGGTAAAATCCAGTGGCTGCGTGCCGATGAAGAAGGCGATGCGGTTTTCGCCCCGATGGACGTTAAAATCGAGAAGAAAGAAGATGGTTCCTATATCGTAGGTGATGACCGTGCTGTGGGCCCGAACGTCATTGCTCGCCGGAAGGGTGAATACGAAGTCGTTTCTGTAGACAAGGTGAATTACATCGACGTTTCCGCCTGCCAGATGGTTGGTGTTTCCGCGGGTTTGATCCCATTCCTTGAACACGACGACGCTAACCGCGCGTTGATGGGTTCCAACATGCAGCGTCAGGCGGTGCCGCTCCTCGTTACGGAAACACCGCTGGTTGGAACGGGTATGGAACGTAACTGCGCATTGAACTCCAGCCTGCTGGTTCGTGCGAAGCGCGGCGGAACCGTCACCTACTGCGATGCTCGCAGAATTGAAATTGGCGACGATATTTACCTCCTGCGCAAGTTCAAGGGTATGAACGAACGTACCTGCCAGAACCAGAAACCGATCGTGGTTCCGGGGGATGTGGTGAAAGCCGGCGATGTGATCGCCGACGGCGCCGCGACCCATCAGGGAAATCTGGCGCTTGGCCGAAACGTGCTCGTCGCCTTTATGGTTTGGGAAGGATATAACTTCGAGGACGCTATCATCCTGAGCGAGGAACTCGTTCAGAACGATGTTTACACATCCATCCACATTGAGGAATACGACACGGAGATCCGCGAAACCAAACTCGGTCGTGAGGAATTCACACGCGATATTCCGAACGTTCCCGACCGTCAGCTCCGTAACCTGGACGAAAACGGTATCATTCACATTGGAACGTACGTCAAGCCCGGTGACATTCTGGTTGGTAAAATCACGCCGAAATCCAAGACAGAACTCACACCGGAAGAGCGACTCCTTCACACGATTTTTGGTCGTGCAGGTGAAGACGTGAAAAACGATTCGCTGGAAGTGCCATCTGGTGTTGAGGGTATCGTCATTGACACGCAGTACTACAGCCGCAGCAACGTCCTGACCGAGCACGAAAGCCAGATGTTCGATATTCAGTACAAAGAAACCGAACAGAAGTATAGTGAGGCGGTTGCCCGTATCTTCGGCAATATGATTGCCAGAATTGAAGAAGTGGTCGGTACGCAGGTGCTTGACCGCGATGACAATCCCATCGTTGAGAGTAAATCCTACAAGCAGATCGTAACGGAAGCTCGTAATTTCAATTACACGCAGTTCCTTTCCCTGCCGGGTAAAAAACGCCAGGAAGCAATGGCTGTTCTGCTTGAGTACCGCCCGCGTGTTGAAGAAGCTCTGGAAACGCTGGATCAAAAGCTCAATACGATGAAAATTGGTGAACAGCTCCGTCCGGGCGTTCTTCGTATGGCGAAGGTTTATATCGCGACGAAACGAGTCATTAGCGTTGGTGACAAAATGGCCGGTCGTCACGGAAACAAAGGTGTTATTTCCAAGATCATGCCGCGCGAAGATATGCCGTTCCTCGATGATGGAACTCCGATCCAGATCCTTCTGAACCCGTTGGGTGTGCCGTCTCGTATGAATGTTGGTCAGATCATGGAAACGCACCTCGGCTGGGCAGGCGCAAAGACGGGTTTCCGCTCGATTACTCCGGTGTTCAATGGCGCTCGTGAAGAGGATATTAACAAGGCGTGTATAGAAGCAGGTCTTCCGGCTAATGGTAAGACCCGGCTTTACGATGGACGTACAGGTGAACCCTTTGAGCAGGAAACCACCGTCGGTTACATTTATATGCTCAAACTGCACCACCTGGTTGACGATAAAGTCCACGCGCGTTCCACAGGACCGTACTCGATGATCACGCAGCAGCCTTTGGGTGGTAAAGCCCGTTTCGGTGGTCAGCGTTTCGGTGAAATGGAAGTATGGGCACTGGAAGCGTACGGCGCAGCCTACATTCTGCAGGAACTGCTCACGGTGAAGTCGGACGACGTGGAAGGGCGTACCAAGATTTACGAATCGATGGTCAAAGGTGAAAACCGACTGGAAGCCGGAACCCCGGCCAGCTTTGACGTTTTGACCAACGAAATTCGCGGTCTTGGCCTGAATATGCAGCTTGAACGCGGAAATAACATTTTGAACTAAATGTGCGGGCAGGGAACGTTTGTTCCCGTGGATTCGTTATCTCTCACTTCTTTCGAGGTGAGAGAACACCTAAAACAAACCAAAGGATTCGGGCCACTTTTCCTCTCGAGGCCCGGTTATCCATTCAATTTTACACAGGAGATTCGGTGAATGAGTAGTGATCGCAACTACGAACGAATTAACGATTACACATCCGTCAAAATGAGTCTGGCTCGTGCGCACGATATTCGCAGCTGGTCTTACGGCGAAGTGAAAAAGCCTGAAACCATTAACTATCGTTCGTACCGTCCTGAACGAGACGGCCTCTTTTGCGAACGCATTTTTGGCCCTGAAAAGGACTGGGAATGCACCTGCGGAAAGTACCGCGGAATGAAATACAAAGGTATGATTTGTGACCGTTGCGGCGTAAAAATCAGTCACAGTCGTGTCCGTCGCCAGCGTATGGGACATATTGATCTTGCCGCGCCGGTCGTGCACATCTGGTTCTTCAAGTGTATGCCGAGCCGACTGGGCAATCTGCTGGATATGAAAATGACCCACCTGGAAAAGGTCATTTATTTCCAGGACTACGTTGTGATCGATCCGAAAGATACGCCGCTGAAAAAGCACCAGCTTCTTTCCGAAGCGGATTACCGTGATAACGTTTCGACGTACGGCAAAGACGGATTCGTCGCTGAAATGGGTGCCGAAGCGATTCGTTCTCTTATCAGAGATATGAACCTTCCGGATTTGGCTGTTGAACTGCGGGATGAACTGAAGCAGACCTCTTCCAAGCAGCGCCGCAAGGAACTGATCAATCGCTTGAAGATCGTGGAAGACATCATCCATTCCGGGAATGATCCCGAGTGCATGGTTCTGGACGTCATTCCCGTTATTCCGCCAGACCTTCGCCCGCTGGTTATGCTCGAAAGCGGTAACTTCGCGACGAGCGACCTGAATGACCTCTACCGTCGCATCATCAACCGTAATAACCGCCTGAAGAAGCTGAAAGACCTGAACGCACCGGAAGTCATTATCCGTAACGAGAAGCGTATGCTTCAGCAGTCCGTGGATGCGCTGTTCGATAACGGGCGTTGCAAACGTCCGGTTCAGGGAAGCAGAAACCGCGCCCTGAAATCCCTGACCGATATGATCAAAGGCAAGCAGGGGCGTTTCCGTGAAAACCTCCTTGGAAAACGTGTGGACTATTCCGCCCGTTCAGTGATCGTGGTGGGGCCGACGCTCCGTCTGCACCAGTGCGGTCTTCCGAAGAAAATCGCCCTGGAACTCTTCCAGCCGTTCATCATTCGTCGTCTGAAGGAGTTGGAACACGCCGATACCATTAAGAGCGCGAAGAAAATGCTTGAGCGCAAAGATGAGGAAGTGTGGGATATTCTGGAAGAAGTCATTCGGAATCACCCTGTGATGCTGAACCGCGCTCCGACGCTTCACCGAATGGGTATCCAGGCTTTCGAGCCGATTTTGGTCGAAGGAAACGCTATCAAGCTGCACCCGTTGGTCTGCAAAGGCTTCAACGCGGACTTCGACGGTGACCAGATGGCCGTTCACCTTCCGCTTTCGATCGAGGCGCAGGTTGAGGCCCATACCCTGATGATGAGTACGAACAACATTTTCTCCCCGGCCAATGGAAACCCCATTATGTCGCCGTCGCAGGACGTTGTTATGGGCTGTTACTATATGACGCTCGAACTGACCGATCGTATCGGTGAGGGAATGATTTTCAGTTCCATCGAAGAAGTTTATACTGCATACGACCTGGGCAAAGTCCAGCTTCACACGCCGATTTATGTCCGTCTGCCGGAACGTTACAAGACCGTAAAAGTGGACTCTGGTACCCTGGTAAATCTGGATCAGAACGAGGTCAAAGCCCGCCAGAATCCTCATCGTCTGAAAACGACTGTCGGCCGTGTGTTCTTCAACGACAATTTGCCGGAAGGTATGCCCTTCTATAACAATTTAATGACGAGCAAGGACCTCCAGAAAGTCATTTCGGACTGCTATGAACTCCTTGGAACCCGCGCGACGATCAACCTCCTGGACGATATGAAACAGCTAGGTTACCGTCAGAGTACCAAGTCTGGTCTTTCGATTTCGACCGATGACCTCATCACGCCGAAATCAAAGCAGAAGATTTTGGACCAAACAGAAAAGCAAGCAATGAAATATCGGAACGCGTACTTAGACGGTGTTAGTACCGAGCGTGAACGTTACGAGAAGACGTTGGACCTGTGGACGAATGCGAACAAGGAAATTACGGATGCCATGATGGAAGCGTTGAAAAACGACCATCGTACTCCAGGTTACGTTAACCCGATTTATCTGATGTCCCAGTCTGGCGCACGAGGCGGTAAGGAGCAGATTCGTCAGCTCTCCGGTATGCGTGGTTTGATGGCGAAACCGAACGGGAAGATTATTGAAACGCCTATTAAGGCGAACTTCCGTGAAGGGTTGAGTGTTCTGGAGTACTTTTCCTCCACACACGGCGCGCGTAAAGGTTTGGCAGATACCGCGTTGAAGACGGCGGACTCTGGTTACATGACCCGTAAACTCGCCGATGTCGCCCAGAACGTGGTCGTGACTATGGAGGACTGTGGCACGACTCATGGTATTTCCAAAGGTAAAATTCATAATGGCGAGAAAGTCGAAGTCTCCCTAGTTGACTCGATTAAAGGCCGTGTGAGCTGTGTCAACATCGTGAACCCGTACACGGACAAACCGATTGTCAGGGCAAACGAAATGATCACGCTTGAGGCCGCGCGTGCTATTGACGAATTGGGCATCGAGAAGATCATGGTACGCAGCCCGATGACCTGTGAAGCGCCTTTGGGTATTTGCGCGAAGTGTTACGGAATGGACCTTTCGACCGGAAAACTGGTCGAGCAGGGCTTGGCCGTTGGAACCATCGCTGCCCAGTCTATTGGTGAACCGGGTACTCAGTTGACAATGCGTACGTTCCACATCGGTGGTACTGCTGCCCGTGGTCTCGAAGAACGTGAACATCGTAACAAGAAGGCCGGTTCGGTTCACTTCATTAATATGAAATCAGTCGTCAACTCTCAGAAGCAGACCATCGCGATTGGCCGTAACGGTGAATTGGCGATTTTGGACAATCACGGTTGGGAATTGGAACGTTACAAAGTGCCGGTTGGGTCGCAAATCATGATCACCGATGGTCAGAAAGTTGATTCAAACACGATTCTGTGTCAGTGGGACCCGCACTCCAACCCGATCCTTTCCGAGCGTTCTGGGAAAGTTCGCTTTGATGACTTGATCGAAGGGGAAACCATTCGTTCCGATCGGGATGCCACTGGAACGCTTCGTCATACGGTTATGGAGCATCGCGGTGAGTTGCAGCCGGCGATTATTCTGGAAGACGAAGACGGCAAGACGATTGATGCGATTCCTCTTTACGAAAAAGCCAACCTCGAAGTGGAAGAAGGAAAGTGGGTTTCCGCTGGTACGGTTTTGGCCAAGATGCCGCGGGAAGTTTCTGGTACGCAGGATATTACAGGTGGTTTGCCGCGTGTTGCGGAAATCTTCGAAGCCCGTAAACCGAAAGAACCGGCTGTTATCGCTGAAGTCTCTGGTACTGTTGAAATTCAAACGGAAAAGAAACGTGGCAAACGTACCGTCATCATTAAGAACGAAAATCTTCAGGATGAGAATGGTGAGGCGAAACGCTTTGAACACATTATTCTGCCGGGACGTCAGCTCCGGGTTGGAGCGGGTGATGTCGTGAAAGCGGGCGAACCGCTGGTTGAAGGCCCGTTGGTGCCGCACGATATTCTGCGCATTTCGGGTGAGGAAGCGGTTCAACAGTACCTGACTCGTGAAATTCAGAAGGTTTATCGTTCCCAGAATGTAACAATCAACGACAAGCACATCGAAATCATCGTTTCCCAGATGCTTCGTAAAGTCCAGGTTGAAGATCCGGGCGATACGGATATGCTGGAAGGGGAAATGAAGGACAAATTCGAGTTCCGCCAGAAGAACAAGGAACTTGAGAACAGTCTGAAGATTACCGATGCCGGTGACACTTCGCTGACGGTTGGCGAGTTGGTCCCGAGGAATTACGTGGCGGCTGTGAACGCCGAGGCGGAAGCCGAAGGCAAACGTCCGGCAGCAGGAGTTGCGCCGACCCCCGCAAAGGGAAGTACGCAGTTGCTCGGTATTTCCAAGGCGGCAGTCAAGAGTTCCAGCTTCATCTCGGCGGCGTCCTTCCAGGAAACGACGCGAGTGCTCACGGAAGCGGCTTTGGCCGGCAAAACGGACCACTTGATCGGTCTGAAAGAAAACGTGATTTTGGGTCACCTGATTCCGGCCGGTACGGGTTTCCGTGCCTACCAGGAAGCGGAATGTGCGCAGGTCGGCTGCGAGCATGACCTTGATGATTTCACTTCGCTTGATTCTTTGGCCCCGGATGAAGAGGAAGATTTTGCTCTTCTGAAGGATAGTCCGTTGGAAGCTCTTCTTAATGAGGCTGAAGAGTCCAGGACGCAAGAGTGAATCCGGAATGAATAATCGATGACGAATAACGAATAGTGGGGAGAATAAAACGTTCTTTCCATTATTCGTTTTTTATGATTAAATAGTCTGATGATCCTCATCACCCTTCCCGAATTCCGCAAAGCTTCGGCCGTTTACCGCGCATCCGGTCAGGAAATTCTTCCCGTAGAACCGGATGAGAAGTCTTTTCTTGATGCGATTCACCAAACACGCGCTTCCCATGCCATCGTGGGAATGGTTCGTTACTCAGAGGCCGTTTATCGGGCGTTGGGTGAAAACGCATCTGTTCGAGGTGAGGAATCCGCTCTTTTATGCCGGTTTGGCGTTGGGATGGACTCGGTAAACCGGGAATTTGCACGCAAGTGGAACGTTCGGCTCGCGAATACACCGGGGGTTTTGAATCGTTCCGTTGCAGAACATACGTTCTGGCTTTTAGGCGCGGCCGCCAAACGGCTGGGAAGTGCAAACGCTTCCGTGCGTGATGGTTCGTTTGCCCCTCAGACGGGGATGGAACTTTTTGGAAAACACCTTCTTTTGGTGGGTTTTGGCGGGATCGCCCGCGAGACGGCCAGAATCGCCCGTTTTGGTTTCGGGATGCGTGTCACGGCGTTCGCACGTCATGAACCCGATCCTGAAGTCCTTAAGCGATACGGTGTTGAACGGTTTACGATCAAACTGGAGCCGGTACTTCCTGAGGCAGATGCGGTATGTGTTCTTCTGGCCTCGACGCCGGAAACGTTTCATTTTTTTGATGCGTCCCGTTTCGCGCTCATGCGGCCGGATGTTCTTTTTGTGAATACGGCCCGAGGCGCATTGGTCGATGAGAATGCGCTGTTTGATTTCCTGACGGCGAACCCGTCCGCTTTTGCTGCACTGGACGTTTTTGAGACGGAGCCATACACACCGCAGGACCCGGCCCGGGATTTGCGTCTTCTGCAAAACACGTTTTTCACGGCGCATCACGGGTCCAGCACGCGGGAAGCGAACGAGGCGATCGCCCGCGCGACGCTGGAGCATTTCAGTCAATGAGGGTTTCTTTGGAGATGAAGACCATGAAATTGAATCCTTTTTTCCTCCCAGTTTTTCTGTTTATCGCAGCCAGTATCCAGGCGCTCCCGCCGGCGGAACGGAAACTTGAAGAAATCCCGTTTGACGGTCAGCTTGCGCATCAATATTTGACGGAACTCTGTGCCATCGGTCCGCGTCCGACGGGGTCGGAAGGGATGAAGCGTCAGCAGGAATATCTCATTGAGCATTTTTCAAAGTACTGCGACGCGGTGGAACGGCAGGCATTTCGGTTCCCGTATCCGGGTGAACTGGATAAAAAAGTGTTGGGCATCAACCTGATTTTTCGCTGGAAGCCTGAACGCAAAGAGAGGATCCTGTTTTGCGCCCATTATGACACGCTGCCGATTCCGACGAAAAACCCGCCGGCAAAGCGAAATCTTCCGTTCGTTGGAGCCGAGGATAATGCGGGGGGAGTTGCGATCCTGATGGTTCTGGCGCAGTCGCTCAAAGAAATCCTGGAAAATAACCAGATGAAATACGGCGTGGACATTGTGATGCTCGATGCGGAGGAATTTATGTTTCGGCCTTCCCACGAGTTGCTTCCGGGGGAAAGGTTCTGCTGGGGGTCGGAGTTTTTTGCCCGGCAGTACGCGGCCAATCCGCCTCAAAAGCGCGGCTGGTTTTACACCGATGGCGTTCTGCTTGATATGGTAACTCAGAAAAACGCTGTTTTCGAGAAAGAAATGTTCAGTTTCCAGAATGCGCCGTCACGCCGTACACAGATGGAAATCTGGAGCACGGCACAGAAGCTGGGTGTCCGTGAGTTCGTGCCGCGCGTGGGATCACTCATCAATGACGATCATATTTACTTGACCCAATTCGGGAACATTCCGTGCATGGATTTAATCGATCTGGATTACAAGCCGTGGCATACACACGAGGACACGCCGGACAAATGCTCGCCGCTGACCGCCGCACGGGTCGGGTGGGTGCTGACGGAGTGGCTGAAGAGCAAGAAGTGATGGGAGGCGGTAATGGAGGCCGGAGGCCGGAATTACGCGCCGGATCAAAATGCCGTGAAACTAATGAACGAAGAGTTTTCTCAACTCTCGCACCTTTTCCGCAGGGTCGGGGGCTTGCGTGATCTCCGTCACCATCGCGATGTGGCGCGCGCCCAAAGACGAAAGTTCCGCGATGTGCCGGGCCTTGATCCCTCCCATGACGGAAAACGGAACGGTGACGTGTGGTATTAATTCTTTCAGAAAGTCCGTCCCCAGCGGCGGCATTCCGACCGTTTTGGTTTGCGTGGCAAAAATCGGCCCGATGTTCAAGTAACCGGTTCCGGCCCGCTGCGCGTCTTCGATTTCCGGCAGATTGTGGGTCGAGCTTCCGATGAGCAGCTCGGGAGCAATGCGCCGCGCCTCACGAACGGGCAGGTCCTCCTGACCAAGATGTACGCCGTCCGCATGGGCGGAGAGGGCCACGTCCACGTGATCGTCGATGATGATCAGCACTCCGAAAGAATTCGCGACCTCACGGCACCGGCACGCCAGACGGTGGATCGCGCCTTTGTTCCAGTTTTTCTCACGGATCTGCACGACTTTCGCTCCGCCTTTTGCCACCGCGCAGAAAATCTCAAACGGGTCTCGTTCCGCGCAAAATTCTGACGAAATGACCGGGTACAAATCGGCCTTCTGAAACGCCTCCAGACGCGATGCGAGTGTGGTGTAAATAGATTTCATGACTGTTTGTCCCCGCTCGAAAAAATAATCACGGATAATCTTCTCCCCCCTTGCAGAACGGGTTACAGCGGAGGATCCGCCAAATCCCTTTCAGCGTTCCATACACGAAGCCGTACTTTTGCACGGCCAGAATGTAGTACTGGCTGCAGGTAGGGTGGAAACGGCACTGGAGGCCAATCACGTAGTGCAAAGTGTGCTGGTAAATGCGGACCAGCAGGATCGCCACATTGCGCGGAATGTGCCAGATGAAACGGAGGATGGTCATACGGAATCTCCCGGAGATAAATTGGTTTTTCGGGCGGCGATGATGAATAGTTTCCCGACCGATTTCCGGAAATCGGGGCCGTAGTCCGACCTCCGCGCTTTTCCCGGAACGACGACGAAATCCATCGGCGGCATACCGGTCTGTTCGAGCTGGGGGACGACCTGGCGAAACGCCTCACGCACAAGCCGTTTCCAGCGTACCCGTTCCACCGCTCCGCCGTAACGTTTCGAGACCGAAAGCCCAAGCCGCGACGTCTGGCGGCCGTTCGGCAGAGCGAAAACGATCAGCAGGCCGTCGCTGGCGGAGCATTTCGCGTCGAAAACGGCTTTGAAACCTGCGGTCGTTTTGATGGAAAAGGACTCTTTCACCACTTAATTCCTGAACGTAAATTGCCCGAGTATTTTTTGTCAAGGCCCCGTAAAACCTCGGCCTCTTCCGGGCTGACGGACTGCGGAACGTTGATCATGATTTCGACGAGCAGGTCTCCCGGGACGCTTTTATATTGAATTCCAGCGCCTTTGACCCGGAGTTTCTTGCCGCTCGAGGTCCCGGCCGGAATATTCAGGATCCCCTCGCCTTTCGGCGTGGAGATCGAAACTTTTGCGCCGAGCGTCGCTTCTGAAATGGTAACGGGGAGCTTGAGCAGAAGGTCTTTCCCCTGCCGCGTGAAAACCGGGTGCGGGAGGACCGTCACGTTAAGGACCAGGTCGCCGGCCGGCCCACCGTTTGGGGAGCGTTCACCCAGACCACTGAGTCGCAGTTTCTTGCCGGTTTCGATTCCCGCGGGAATTTTGGCTGTAACGGTTTTGACCTCGCCGGAACCGGATTGAATACGGACTTCCACCTCACCGCCAAGGACGGAGTCCTCGAACGAAACGTTGATCGGGTGCTGGAGGTCCTGCCCCTTGACGGGAGCGCGTCTGCGCCGTCCGGTACTACCGCGGCGGCCAAACCCACCGAAGAAACTGCTTGGGTCGAAACCTCCGGCTCCTGAGCCTCCTGCGCCGCCGAACAGGTCGTCCATATTGAACTCCCACTGGGCGCCGCCGGGGCCGGGGCCGTAACCATTAAAACCGCCGGTTCCCCCCTGAAATCCGCCGTTCTGCATATTTTCGAAATCGGGCCCGAACTGGTCGTACATTTTGCGTTTTTTGTCGTCGTTCAGGACGTCAAACGCCTGTTGGACCTCCTGAAATTTTTCTTTTGCGTTTTTATCATCAGGGTGAAGATCCGGGTGGTATTTTTTTGCCAGTTTACGGTACGCTTTGCCTATTTCTTCTTTTGAAGCCGTTTTTGAAACACCAAGGATTTTGTAATAATCAGCCATAAAATTTACCCCTTTCTCAAATGAATAATGAATAACGAATAACGAATAATGACGGGAAAGAATTTAACCTTTCCAAGCCGCTTGAGTTTAACCTCTTTTTCCTCATTATTCATTATTCGTTCTTAATACGATGCTGGCGAACGAGACACAGCTGCGCGTTTCTTCGTCCACCGCCTGCTCGTAGCTCAAAAGTTGACCGCCGCTCGCCCGACTTAACAGTTCCAGGAGCCGGAGCAGGCAGTAGATCGGAGCCACGCCGCAGATTTTGTTTTGGTTCACGGTTTTCAAAATACTCTGCCAGAACGCGCGTGAGTCGGTTTTCAGAATCGTTTCGAGGACCTCTGTGTCGGTCTCCCGGATTCGGTCCTGCCCTTCGGCATCGACCGGCTTGGAAGAAGAGTAAATCGGTCCGACGTGCGCGAAGTTGGAGGAGGCGAGGAGGAAAAACCGCCCTTTTCCCGATTCTTCGTCGGACTGGATCAGTTCGGCCAGCGTTTCGAGAAAGAGGCGAACCACCTCGTTTTCGTCCGGGTATTCCACGTCCTTAGAGGCGAGGAACGGAACGAACGAGTTGACGAGGATCGGCACGATCCGGAGGTTACGCTTCTGCGTTTCGGCGAGGTATTTGAGAAAAATCGCCTGGAACTCTATCGAATGTTCGTCACGGTGTACGAAGTCATCGCCGAAAAGGTTCACGTTTTCTTTCGTTTTTTCTTCATTTAATGCCGAATATTTTTCCTGAAAGCGTTTTTCGGCCCGCTTTTCGAAATCGAGGTCCACGGGAAGCACGCCGAACGGGGTTTCGAAGCTTTTGGAGGAAAAAGCGAATTTCTCGCGCATCGGATTGTGCGAGGTCCCAAAAATCACGAAAACGTCTGCGTCCGCGGCTCCGTGTTTCAGGGCACTGTACGTCCAGCCGTAGGAGGCGCCGCCGCGCTCAAAGTCGGCGTGATTCACGATGGCGCCGGAGATTTTGGCGGGAAATTTCGACTCCAGCGGCGTTTCCGGATCGTCGGCCTTCGCGATGATTTGAGGCATTTCGAGGATCTTCGCGATGGTCTTCTTCAGTTCCTTCACGTCTTTCGGGTACGCGCCCCCTGCCATGGCCGCCGGGCGGTTGGGCTTGCGGGCGTAAGAGTTCATCTCGTTTTTCAGGAACTGCGCAAAGTTTGGACTGTCGAGGTAGTGCAGTTTATCGAGGTATGCGACCATTTCTTTCAGGTCCTTCATCGAGACCGGCTCGTTGGTCTGCTGCTTAAACTCGTCGAGGATCTCCTGGAGCGTCCTCGTTCCGTCGAACATCGAGATCAGGATCGCCAGCGGGATCGGAAGCACCAGCGGCGGCGCGAAACCCTCGGGGTCCTCCAGAAGAAAGTGGTTTGGCTCCTTGGGCGCGTCTTCGTCCTGCGCGGCGGCCTGTTCCGGAGGCACGTAGGGGCAAAGGGTCAGGTTACGCATTGCGGGACGTTCGATGGTCATAAAAAAGCCCTTTATCTTTTTAGCGTTCCTTTGAGAAAACTCTCGTAATTTTTACTTTTTTATCTCTCTGCACCGGATGCTCTTGATCTTCGTCTCGCAGCAGTAATTCGTCACGCCGACCGGTTTCGAGTAATCCACCTCAAACCGGGTCGTGAAGGTGTTCCCCTCCCGCATGGCTTTGGTGATGAGTTTGTCATCCATCCAGCCTTCGATCCGGTCGTCATAGACTTTCACGCGGAAAGTGTACCACTGATTGGCTTTGGTCGAAAGAAGCTCCATCGTTTCGTTTTCGCTCGCGTCAAAGCCGTTAATGCTCGAGAAACCGAAGACGCTGCCGCCCCAGCCGCCGTTGATGAACGTGACGAAACCGTCCGCGCCGACCGGGCAGGTGATCGCGGCGTAAAAGTCGGATCCCATCGTGCGCATGGCCGTGACTTCGATCTCGAAGTTGGATTTGAACGGAAAGTCCTGATTCAGAGCGATCCCGGAAACCATCGCGCCCATTCCGATGGTCATGATGCCGTCTTCGACGGTGACGTCCGCTTCGCCGCCGAAATTAGGGACTTTCCAGCCGGCCAGATCTTTTCCGTTGAAGAGGGAGATCCAGCCGTCCTCGCCGGGCGTCATGGAAAGTTTGCCCTCATTGGGGGCGGACTGGGCGGAAACCTGCGGCGGAAGGAAAACGGCCGCGGCGGTCAAAACGGCAAACAAAAAGGCTGCGAGGGAGAAAATGCGTGCGTTCATGGGGTGACTCCTGAAATGAGAGGAAAGGCTTTAATTGGACTCATTAATTATAGTGCATTCGCGCAGAAATGGAAGGGGGGGAGCGTTTGTCCTACGTGAAGGGCCCCCTCTTTCAAAAACTTCTTAATATTGGAATTGATTTAAACTTTCAATTATTCCGCATCAGGCCCTTCAATGATTTCCCCGCGCTGCTGGCGGGCCTGGTCCTCCACCTTGAACGTCCCGTAAAACAGACTGTTCCCCGCGTCCATCCAAATGTAAACCCGCTCCTTCTCTTCCGGGCTGAGCTGAACGTTGTGGTGCGCCGGCTCCAAATACTGCGTCAGTCGGGACGCAAAGGTTCCGACTTTTCCGATCGGCGTGAGCGGCTCGAAATTATTCTCGGGGTTTCCCCATGCACTCCAGACCACAAACGGGCGCAAGTTCGAGTACGATTTCGTGTACTGGCCGTCCAGCGTTCCGGTCAGGTCGATCCCGTTCGGCTCCTCCGCATTGTGGCATTTCACGCAGTGCTGATCCCAGACCGGCTGCACGAGACGCACGTACGAAAACGGTCGGCTCCCGTCCGGCCCAGGCACGATTTTCGACGGTTCACGCTGCCCGGCGAGCGGCTGACGCGCGGACGGCTCCGGGGTCTTCATCCGGTCCTCGTGGCAGCCGATGCAGTTCGCGTTTTCGCCCGGCTGGACGTACGTTAGCGAGCGCATCGTCTGAACGGCGCGGCCCTGCTCATCCAACGCCTGGAAAAGGACCGGCACGCAGGCGGGAAGCTCGAAAAACGCGCTCCCGTCCTCTTCCACCGGGACCGTTCCGAGGACCTGCTTCCCCGGCGACGCGTTGGCGAAACCGAGCATCGGCTGGTTCGCGTGAGGCGTGGATTTCGGAAGGACCTGCACGATGCGCAGCGCTTTGATCTTCGTCCCTTCCGGGAGTTTCGGCGTTCCATCGTAAACGTTTTGCATCAGGATGGTCCCGAAAACGTTCCGCGGGATCTCCCACCGACTGACCACCGGCGGCACGGCATCCGTCACGACGTAAGGCCGGAAATCCGAGTAGATCCTCCGTTTCGGCGGAGTGAGCGGAATCGCCCAGAGGCTCGAAATGTTCGCGTCGCGGTAAATCAGCTCCCGGTTCCCCCACCGGTCGCAGAAGTAAAGGCCGTAATGATTCGGAATGTTCGCGCACACTTCGCCAAAAAGCCGGTCGTAACTGTACGAGGCGATGAAGCACTCCTCCGAAAGCGGGAACGGGGCCTTGAACGTCTGCCCGGGCCAGCGTCTTTGCGACTCGCTTTCCGGCAGGCGGACGCCGGGCTGGCTGGAGTACCAGTTTTTAGCCGGCTCGGAGTCAAAATCGACGTAGCCTCGTCCGCCGGCCAGCGGGGCCTCGGTTTCCGGGTACGCCACGTCCGGCGTGAGCCGCTCGATGGGTTCCGGCCCGTCAACCCCTTTCGAGGGATCGACCAAAATCACGGAACCGGCGGAAAGACCGTGGTGCGGGCCGCCGATCGCCATCACTTTGGAGGAGTTGGGGACCTGCCGCGCCTCCCAGATCCCGCACGGGACGAAAGTATTGTTTCCGTAGAAGATCCGGACGTCTGTCCCGTCAAGGCGCGTCTGCCAGAGATTCTGGTAGTGCACCGCGTTCCGGTCCACGTAGTCCCAGCGCGTGTAGAGGATCCGGCCATTTTCCAGAACGGTCGGGTCCCACTCGTTCGTTTCGTGGAACGAGATCGGACGGATCGCGGAGCCGTCCGCGTTCATGAGCGTCAGCGTGTACAGGTAGCATGGCCCACCGCCGCAGCGGTGAAACGTTCCGCGGAGCGTCGAGAGGTAAATGATCTCGCCCGTCGGTGAGACGCACGGCGCGAATGAGTCGGCCTCGCCCCGCGTGAGCTGGCGCACGTTTTTCCCATCGGAATCCATCGCCCAAATCTGGTACCGCTGCGCCATTTTCTCCGAATCTCGCCATTCTTTCGGCGCGGAATCGCACGCGCAGAATGCCGTGTAAATAGTCTTTCCGTCCGGCGAAATGTCTGACTTCATGAAGTTTCCCGTGGGAAAAGCGTTGGCGGCGAGCTGGCGCGTCCGGAACGATTTTCCCGGCTCTTCCAGAACGAAAAGACCGCCCCCCGGTCGGGCCGCGTAGCCGTAAACCTGGGTGAGCTGATGACTCATTGCCGAGGGGACGTGCTTGACGAAAAGAAGCGCGCCGGTCTGAAATTCGGGCCGGGCCAGAAGCCGCTCACGTTTTTTCTGATGAAGCGTCCGCCAGAGGGTTTCCCAATCGGCCTCCGTCAGCGGGGAAGGCGCGGCGGAAACTTCACTTGAAGCTGGACCGGCCATCCGTGCGATCGCTTCGCGGTAAGACCGGGCCTCGCGAGGCGTGTTGATCCCGTCCTGAAGCCGCCAGTCCCACTCGATGAGCGCCTCGGCCAGCGCCGGCGGAAGGTCCGGGAAACAAGCGATCGGCTCGAAAGTGCGCTCCGGGCGCTGAGGCTCCAGATTTTCGGTCGTGACGGGCAGCGCGCCGGATTTGGTGATCGTTTTGACCCCGGTCGGTCCGTTCAGCTCAATGGTTTCTCCGTCGCCGACCTCCGCGACGACGCGATACAAAGGCCCGACTGTGCCGTCGTCCCGCGTGGCGTTCGGAAACCCAAGGATCAAAACCTGGGACTTTCCGCCCCAGAAGTGCCAGACCCCTGCCGCGGTCCCGTAGGAAACCGACGCCGGCTGGCCATTGATCGAAACGGTGAGACCACCCGCAGAAAAAGCGGACGCGGTGAAAACGAAAAAGACGCAAAAAAGGAGGGCGGGAAGGTGCTTCATGGGAGTTTTGAGGGTTTGAGTTTGGGGGATCGATTTTTTCCATGAGTTTCAGCGACGCTTATTCCCAGACCAGCTTACCGTCACGCAAAATCGCGGGGCGGGCGACGGCCGTGTTCATTTTGGTCTCGGGATTGCGTCGATTCACGCCGACCATGATGCGAGGCTCCCCTTTTTCCGTCGGGGGGATCTCGTAAACTCCGGTGCTCACGTCGATCGGCTGGGAGGTCTGGACCTTGAAGTCGGGCGAGCACTGGGCCGTCCTCTCGCTGCTGTACCGGCCGCACCAGAAAGAGCCATTCGCCCACGCGAACGCCTGGATCCCGTACGTGGTTTTTCCCGGGACGGTGAAACGTTCCACGACTTTGAAATCGCGCGTCATTTTGCGCACGATGTTCTCGTCGGGGGTCTGCGTGGCGGGTTTCTGCGCGATGTAGAAGAAACCATCGTGGAACGTGATCCCGTCGCCGCCCTGTTCCATCGGGATCTTTTCGAGCAGCTCAAGCGTTTTGCAGTCATGCACGAACGTCCAGTGCGTGACTTCTTTGGAGGGCCAGCCGAGCGCCACGGAAACGTAGAGTTTCCCGTCCACGACGCAGCAGTCGCCGTAGTGGGTCGGGACGGGGATCTTCTTCACGATTTTCCCTTCCAGATCCGTCTGCACGAGCCACGTGGTGAAGCTCCAGAAGATGAACTCGCCGTCGCTCGCGAACCCTTGCAAGTGGCCGGGGTACTCGCCCTCACACGGGATCTCCTTCGCGCTGAGCGTCGGGAGAAAAACCAGCGAAAGGCCTAAAAAAACGAGGGAACAAAAAACGGAACGCATGGCTTTCCTTTCTCAAATTTTCAAAATGGTTTGGCTTGGGAATTTCTGATGCGCTCCAACTGCTCGGCTTCCACCAGAACCGTCGTTTCGGGGCAAATCGTGCAGGCTTGCAGAGGGCCGCGCATAAAAAACAGATGCTCAACGATTTCGTTCTGGGTGGCGGTTTCCTGCAGCGGTTTGTACGTCTGGGTCACGGCCCAGTTTTCATTCAAAACCCCTTCGCGGTACGCACGGGCCGCATTCGCAAGGATGCTGCACCGGAACAACTGATTGTCCGTCAGGTTGAAGCACGTATTGGGGCCACACATGGTCCAGGCTTTTCCGGGGTCGCTGTGAAACGGCTGCGGCTGGCCATTTTCGTCGATTTCATAGTAGCGTTTCCAGCGGCTCGAACTTGGAATGATCGTCACCCAGACGCCTGCCCCTTCCAGACGGCTGCAAATTTCCTGGAATTTCTTTTCGTTTTCCACCCCCGTCAGATGGCGGGAAAGGAGGACCTGCGTGTTTGTCTCCCGAAGCGCGTCCAACAGAGAATCGGGTTTTCCCGGAAACAGGAGAGCGTTCGAGGTCAGCACCAGCCGGGACTCGGGCCAAAACTTTCGTGCGGCACGTAAAATGCGTTCCAGCTCGGGATGAAGCAGCGGCTCACCTCCCAGGATCCCCAGTTTTCGGGGCGTGACTTTTTGACTCCAGACCTCAAAAGAATGGATCAGCTCATCTGCCGGGATGAGCCCTTTCCGAAATGGATTCAGGTGGGAGCAGAACAGGCACTTCAGATTGCACCCGTTGGCGACATAAACCTCCATTTTGCGCAATTTGGCCCGGCCCTGGGAATCGACAAAAATCGATTTTCCCAGTCCGGAGTAATAAAGAAAACGCATGATGGGAAACCCCAACAGGTTACGAAAGCCGGAACGAATCGTCCGCAAAAATTTTGTGCCGTTCATGAGGAATCCTTGGGGGTTTATTTCAGCTCGAAGTCCGTGTAGATCGGCGAGTGGTCCGAGACGTCCAGAGCGTCCTGGTCCAAAATCACACGCATGGTTTTTACGTGGATTTTAGCCTTTTCCACGAAAATGTGGTCGATCGAGTTGGCCTTCACGTTTCCCGTCTTGCGCGGGGTTCCGTGGTATTTACCGTCCGGCCCTTTCACAGGGTCGCCGTGGTGAGAGGCTTCGGGCGAGGCGGAGTCGGCGATCTCCTGCGCGCTGAAAAAGCCTTTTTCGTTCAGTAATTTGTGCGCGTCACTGCCGGGCCGCGAGTTTAAATCCCCGCCGCCGATGGCCGGGCAGTTCCATTTTGCCTGGAGCTTTTCCAGCCGGCTTGCGATCATCTGCGAGTTGGTCAGCCGAATGGAATCGTTTTCCGGTCCGCCTTTCCACCAGTAGTGGGTCGAAAACGCGATGAACGTCTTGCCCGACTTGCGGACTTTCAGCACGGCCCAGGTCATTCCCTTGCTCCGGTCCAGCTTGAGGTCGAAGGCGTCGAAGCCGCTTTCCAGAAGTTCGAGGCGCGATTTTTTGTAGAGGAGCGGGACGTAATCGGCGGGGTCTTCATCGGCTCCAATGACACCATAATCCGCGGCCAAATCCTTGAAAAGGCTGGATTTCCACCAGTTCGGGGTGACTTCCTGAAGCGCGATCAGGTCCGGATCGTACCGCTTGAAAACAGCGGTGAATGCAGCGTCACGCCCCTCGACGGGGTTTCCGAAATAATCGCCCCAAATGTTGGCCGCGAGAAAACGAAGCTCCTCCCCCTGCGCGGCAAATGAGAGGAACGAGAAGAACAAAACGGTGAGGGGGAAAATGGTCTGTTTCATGGCGGGGAGTTTGGGGAAAAAAGGTTTGTTTGATTCAATGATTTTCTGCGTTTTGGAGTGCTTCAAATGTCCCATTCCAGAACTCTTTGAAGTGCTTTTTTCAGGCTGGGTGAGTTTTCGGCGGCATTCAAAACCGACCATTGGGTCTCGATGAATTGTGTGACGATGGACACATACGAAACTCCAGCATGGGCGAGTTTGACAGGCGGGACCTCTTTCCGAATCATTGCGTTTTTGGATTTTCGGGCTAACTCGAAAATTATCTCTTTTGGATTTTCTTCGGAATCTGGATTCAGGGGGATTTTGCTCAATGGAACCTTGAAAAAGTCTGCGAAATTTTCCCGGTCGGCCAAAAGCCAGGATTCCACCTCGTGAACGGCGACACGAAACAGGAAATTCGGATGACTTAATCCTCCAAGCCATTCCTGAACAAGAGCCGGCGCACAAGGATTCCGGTCCAAATCCGTCATCACAAAATAGAAATTTGAACCATGGGCAGATTTGCAGTACGCTTGAACGTTCTTTTTGATTCTCGAGCAGCCGCGACAGTTGATCAATCGTAATTCCGGCATTTCGGGGCGGCGTTGCAGCAAGGCTTCCATTACGGCACGCATCGGCTCATCTTCGTAAATCAAAGTTACATACGCCATGAGCTTCACTCCAATCCGGGAATTCTTAATTGCCCGATCTGTGGCGGTGCGGTTACGGACTCCACCATTTCAGCAATAGGTACTCCATTTTTATGCTCCTCCATGCACTGTTCATTTTGGGAAAGTACCTGACAAACGGTTCCTTTAGGAGTTGGTACAAATCTTAAAACGTCGTTCATGGAGATGCTTTCATCTGAAAGAAGCGTTTCACTATGAGACGTTACGATGTACTGCCGTTTAACTTTTTTGGATTTTTGCGACTGAGCGAACAAAAACGGAAGTCGCGAAACGATTGCGTTGTGGAGTGAAAGTTCCGGTTCTTCGAGAAGCAGGATTCCTTTGTTTTCCATGATCGTCCATAAAAGGGCAATCAGACGGAGTGTTCCATCAGAAAAATCTGTTTCGTCCTGCTTTCCTGCATTAGGCCGCCAATGTTCGTAACGCGCATGAAGATGCGGTTTTCCACCATCATCCGGTTCCACTGTTAAATCTTTGATTTGCGGAACTGCTTTGGAAAGAAGGTCGTTAATGACATTTAGACGATGTTTTTGGGTTTTCTTGGGAGTTTGATTAATCTTTTTTAAAAATCCTTGACCAAATGGGTCGTGTTCCTGGTCCTTGCTGCCGTAAACCATCGGGTAACGTAGAAGCTGCGGCACCAAGTGATAATACATGATTTCCTGAAGCTCTTTGCGGAGTGGTTTGTATTTTTCATTTTGGCTTGATTGTTCCAGCCACGTTTGAGAAAGTGTGGAAATCGTTTCATTCTCTTTTCCCATGGCACGATCCAGAAGAAGTACTTCTCCTTGCCAGATTTTCTCGAAAGTCAGGTACGGACGTCGTTCGCCGCGCGTTTCCTGACGGAGCCCAATCGCGTATTTCCAAATGGGGGATTCTCCCACTTTATCAGAAAGTTCTACGCAAATTTGAATTTCCGGGTCCTGGCGAGCATTCAGATTACGGATTTTTGTGATTCCTCCTCGAACATTTACGGCTCGTTGCAGCCCACCGTCCGGCATCGCAATATCACGTAAAAACCGAAACGCATCGAGAAAATTAGACTTCCCAACCGCATTGGGACCCACAATAAAAACGCGTCCAGTCAGCGGAACATCTACTTCAGAGAAATTTTTCCAGTTTTTCAGTTGGATCCGTGTAATGTACATTTTTTCGCTCTGCGTTTCAGAAATAAAGAGGTTAAAAGGAAAAACAAGAAAAATATTCGGAAGGGCCTTTCCGGGCGCCTTCCGAACCAATCAGTCTTGAACGTCAAAGTTTTTAATCTCAGACTTCTTTCGCGTCGATCCAGCTCATGAGCTTACGCAGTTTGCGGCCGGTGACTTCGAGCGGGTGCTTGGCTTCTTTCGCGCGGATCGCTTTGAAGTTCGGGGCTTTGACCTGGTTCTCAAGCAGCCAGTTGCGGGCGAACGAACCGTCCTGGATCTCGCTGAGGACTTTCTTCATTTCCTTCTTCGTTTCCTCGGTGATGATACGGTTGCCGATCTTGTAATCGCCGTATTCAGCCGTGTTGGAAATGCTGTAGCGCATGTAGCTCAGACCGCCTTGGTAGATCAGGTCAACGATCAGTTTCACTTCATGGCAGCATTCGAAGTAAGCCATTTCCGGCTGGTAGCCAGCCTCGACCAGCGTCTCAAAACCGGCTTTGATCAGAGCGGAAAGACCACCGCAGAGAACGACCTGTTCACCGAAGAGGTCGGTTTCGGTTTCTTCAGCGAAAGTGGTTTCGATGACGCCCGCGCGGGTGCCGCCGATGCCTTTCGCGTATGCCAGACCAAGGGCTTTTTCCGCATCGCCGGCGCCAGGACCAAGAGCGATGAGGCACGGAACACCAGCGCCCTTCACGAACTCAGCGCGAACGAGGTGACCCGGACCTTTCGGGGCGATCATGATGAACTTGTTCTCGGCCGGAACGTCGAACTGACCGAAGTGAACGTTGAAGCCGTGGGAAGCGATGAGAAGCGTGCCCGGCTTGAGGTTCGGACGGATGCTCTCGGCGAAGATTTTGCCCTGAAGTTCATCGGGGAGCAGAATCGTGATCAGGTCAGCCTGAACGACGGCTTCCGGAATGCTCATCGGCTGGAAACCGTGGGAAACGGCCAAGTCGTAGTTCGCGGTGCCGGGGAGTTCAGCGACGATGACGTTCACGCCATTGTCACGCAGGTTCTGCGCGTGACCGTGACCCTGACTGCCGTAGCCAAGGATGGCGACAGTTTTGCCATTCAGAAGAGAGAGGTCCGCGTCTTTATCATAATACATTGTAGCAGCCATTAGAGTATTCCTCCTGAACTTTAGTTTCCTCTCGTCATGGCGATCCGCCCGGACCGCGCGAGTTCCAAAATGCCGAAAGGTTTCATTAGTTCAATTAAAGCATCGATTTTGTTTTCTTTTCCGGAGAGCTCGATTACCAGGGAATCTGGAGAGACGTCGACGATTTTCGCCCGGAAAATGTCTGTCAGCTCGTGGATCTCGAGACGTTTTATAGAGTCCGCCTTGACTTTGATCAGAGCCAGATCCCGTTCTACGCAGTCGGTTGTACTTATGTCTTCGGCCTTCACAACGGTGACGATTTTCTGCAGTTGGGTGCGTACCTGATCCATCGTGTGGTCGTCACCATCCACGACAACCGTCATACGGGAAAGGGCTGGATTGTCTGTTTCGCCGACCGTCAGGCTTTTAATATTAAAGCCACGGGCGGAGAACATTCCGGAAATGTGCGAAAGGACGCCAGGAACGTTATGGACCAAAGCATAAATGATGTGCTGCGACATAAAGGAGTCTCCTGAATAAATATTCTAAGTCATTTTATCATATTTTTCCCTAGGTGCAAGGGGGGGCACTTTAATTAATGAATAATGAAGAACGAATAATGAATAATGGGAGGCGGTAATGGAGGCCGGAGGCCGGAATTACGCGCCGGTTAACCCACTACGGACGAACGTGAGGCGGTAATGGAGGCCGGAGGCCGGAATTACGCGCCGGTTAACCCACTACGGACGAACGTGAGGCGGTAATAAAGCGCGAAGCGCGGAATTACGAGGCGGGTTGAGCCATTATTTCTTAAAGCGTAAACTTCAGTCCTTGTGCCACCGCGCCGCCGTCCTCAAGGAAACGCAGCGAGAACGGACACGCGCGGCCCTGCGACTGGAACTCAATGTAAACCGGGTTACGGCCGATGTTCAGCGTCACAGGGATGAGGAATGGCTTCTCGCCCCCGGTTTTGCTCTCGAAGATCACCTTCCCGTTGAGCCAGAACCGGACCGGGGCCGGCGAGGTCAGTTCCGCATTGAGCTTGGCGCCGACCTCAGATTCCACCACGTTGCGCAGATAGAGGAAAGATCCTTTCGGGAAATGCCGGGTCGTGGCCAGTTCCCACCCCAAAGCCGTCTGGCCGGCCACCAGCGGGGACCATCTTTCGGCCGGAAATGTCGCTGGGTTTTCGTCAGGAGTTTCCTGCGCCTGGGTCGCAAGCCACATGAAAACGCCCCCCTGACGTACATCGATCTGACGCAAAACCGCCAGAGCGCGCTGACGGACGTCTTCTTTCTTGCAATTCTGCTCAATGTCGGTCAGGACCTCTTTCACTTCGTCTCTCATCGAGAAACGCTTTACGTTCGCGATGCGGATGGCGGCCAGCGCGGCATTTGCGGCGGTTTCGGTTTCGCGTTTCATTTCCTCAGCGGCGAAACGCATGCACTCCACCTTGCGGCAGTAGCGGCCCATCAGGTCCCAGACCTGCTTCTGCGTAACGACGTCGGGAGAGGCGAGGAGTTTTTTGTACCATTCGAGCGGCGCGGGGGTCCGTTCGATCGAAGTCCCCATTTTTTCGAGGAGTTCCAGGCGTTTTTCCGGGTCACTGCAGGCCAGGACCGCGGCGGTTTCCGATTCGAGCCGGGCTGCGAGCTGCGCGTCCGTTTCGGCGGTGAAGTCGTTCCGGTAGAACTCACCGTGACGGTACGGGGCCGTGAACGTCGTGTCCTTCGGGACCTTCGAGTCGTGATCCTTTTTCACGAAATCAATGAGCATCGCGGCGATTTTGGCCGTTTCCCCCTGATTCGCGTCGGAGGTCAAAAACGGCGTGAGGGCCTCGACCGTCGCGGGGCCGGCGATGGGGTAAAGGATCCGGCCGATGGTCCGCTGGCCGTCGAGCGTGGCGGTCGGGAAGGCCGCCAGCAGCATCTTCTCGGCCTCAAGCATTTCTTCACTGCCGGGCTGCATCTGAAAGACCGCGTACTCCATCGGTGCGATCGCGCCGTTATTCACGCCCGCCTCGTACGTGGGGAAAATCTTGCACGCGGCCGAGACTTTCTCCAGCGGCGTCTGCGCAAAAAGGGGAGCGGCGAGAGCGAAAAGGAAAAACAAAAAGGGGGTGAAAATCTTCATTTTGAGTTGATTTTTTAATGGGGTTTCTGAAATGAAAGGTACTATTCGATCTTGTTAAACTTTGCGTGAGTTTCAGTATTCCTTTTCGTCGAGGAAATGCCAGGTTTTTCCGCCATCGGTACTTTCGTTTGGGCCGAGGCACGGTACGATTTACAGAATGACGAGGAGCAAAAAATGAACAATGTTTTTCATGTTGAGTCTCCATTCCTGATTTTCTCCCGCTTGGGCTTTTCCCGCCACCGGCGATGAAGCCACCAATATTGATTGGGCGTTTTGCGGATCAATTCGTCGAAAACGTCGCAGTACCACTGAGCCACCTCTTTTGGTGAGGTCAAATCCGTTTGGACTTCCGGATCGAGCCAGCCGGTGACGAGAATTTCAAACCGAAAAGGTTCTTCCCCCTTACGGATCGGCGCGGCAAGAATGACTGGTGCGCTGTACGTGCGGGAAAGGATCGGGACCACTTTGTACGTGGAAACGTCTCGGCCGAAGGATTTGACCCACACGCCCTTGGGTCCTGCGAACTGGTCGGTGAGGATCACGACAGCACGACCGTTTTCCATCGCTTCCTGAAGCATGGGAGCCGCGTCTTTTTTGGGAATCAGCCGCTGACCGGTCGAGTGCCGAAACCGGGCCAGGTACCGGTTCAGGAACCGATTGTCGAGGGTCCGCGCGACGCTGTACGGCGGGATCCCGATCAGGCCCAAAATGTAGCCGGCGAACTCAAAATTCCCGAGGTGACCCGTGGCGTAAATCACCGGCCGATGCTCGTACATCGCCTGCAAAGGGGCGGCTTCGTTGATGAGCGTCACGTACTTTTTCCAGTTGGAAAGGTGTATTTTCCTTTCGGCAAAAGCAGTTTCGACGAGCATAAGCATAAGGTGCCGCCACATCGCGCGCTTCAGTTCACGAATCTCCTCGGGAGTTTTCCCGGGAAAGGCGTGGGTCAAGTTTTCATTCAAAACCCGATCACGTATATGAAAAACATCCACGGCAAGCCAGGCTAAAAGGCGCGCACCTGCCTGAGCCTGCTCCAGAGAAAGGGCCTGGAGGGCGGAAACGATTAAACGAACAAGGATGTAAACGAGGAAATCAATCATAAAAAACGGCGGATACTTTGGAATCTGTTTTTTCGCGAAGTCTGTACCTGAAAAGCGCTTCCACAAATTCCAAAATGTATTTTACCATATTTTACGGTCGGAAAAAAGGGGGGGAGGAGCGCGCCTGGAATCCCTCACTCGGGATGGAAGAATCCGGCTGTTCCGTTTCGGGTTCTTGTCGAGGTAATTTTTTGAAAATTTTACGGGTGGTCCTTGAAAAATCTGTAAGAAAAGGTACAATAAAAGAAGAACAAAGGAGTTTTTTCTGAAGGCGGAAGCCCCTTTCCCGCTTTCAGGAGGAACTCTTTTTTTGAAAACAGACGAGAAAACCGTCTGGGTACTCCTTTATTTTTGCCTGGACAGGCCACCGCGAAATATGATTTTGCTCATTGATAATTACGACAGTTTTTCGTTTAATTTGTACCAACTCGTAGGCTCCATCGAGCCTGATATTCGTGTGGTGCGAAATGACGAGCTGACCATTTCAGAAATTGAGGCATTAGCGCCGACAGCGATCCTTCTCTCGCCGGGTCCGGGAAAGCCGTGTGACGCAGGAATTTGTGAAGACGTGGTTCGTTCTTTTGCAGGGAAGATCCCGATTTTTGGCGTTTGTCTCGGCCATCAGGCGATCTGCGAGGTGTACGGCGCGACCGTGACGTATGCGAAAGAACTGATGCACGGCAAGCAGTCCATTTGTGCTTTGGATGTTTCCAGCCCGATTTTTCGAGGTCTTCCCGAAAAAATGCCCGTGGCGCGGTACCATTCACTGGCGGCGGTGGAGTCCACGATTCCCGCGGAGTTAAAGGTCATCGCCCGAACCGATGATGACGAGGTCATGGCGGTAGCGCATCGTGATTTCCATGTGTACGGCGTTCAATTTCATCCAGAATCGATTTTGACTCCCGAGGGGAAGAAAATCCTCGAAAATTTTCTGTCCCTCGAATCCAGGTAAAATATCTCTGAAACCGGGAAAAGCCCAGAAAACAAGTAAACGCTCCTCTGTTCTTTTTTCATCGTTCCGATTAAAACTTTAGACTTTTTAAAATACAATGAATATTTCCGCCATTACTCAATCCGCGATCAGTGAACTTGTTGCCGGTCATGATCTGGACTACGAAACAGCCAGAAATGTGATGAATGAAATCCTGACGGGTCACGCCAATGAAATTCAGATTTCCGCATTTATGACATCGCTGCGCATGAAAGGGGAAACCATTGACGAAATTACCGCGTGCGCTGAGGTCATGCGTGAACACGCGGATCATCTTACGCCAAACTTTGATGTAATGGACATCGTGGGGACTGGCGGCGATGGTCAACATACGATGAACATTTCTACGACGGCAGCGTTCATTCTGGCGACCGCGGGAGTGCCGGTTGCCAAGCACGGAAACCGCTCAGTCTCCAGTAAATGCGGTGCCGCCGATGTTCTGGAAGCGATAGGTTTGAACATAGATGCTCCGCCGCACATCGCACTGGAATGGCTTCGTGAATTTAATTTCTGCTTTCTCTTTGCGCAGAAATATCATTCTGCCCTGAAATCGGTTGGAATCGTTCGGAAAGTTTTGGCGCTTCGCACGATTTTTAATATTTTAGGACCGCTCGCTAATCCCGCTGGCGCAACACTCCAGCTTATGGGGGTTTATTCGAAGGAATTGGTTGAACCAATGGCGAAAGTCCTCTTCAATCTTGGTGTGAAACGCGGAATGGTCGTTTACGGCCTGGATGGTCTGGACGAGGCAACGCTTTGTGATGGGACGTTCCTCTGTGAGGTCTGCGAGGACGGCTCACTCTCCTCCCGTACGATTTACCCCGAAGAATTTGGTCTGACGCGCTGCACGATCGACCAGATCCTCGGAGAGGACGCGAAGGTAAACGCAGGAATCGTTCGTGCGCTTCTTTCGGGTAAAGAAACTGGCCCCCGCCAGGAAATCGTCGCTTTGAATGCGGGCTTGGGGCTTTACATCGCGGGGAAAGCTGGCACAATTCAGGAAGGAATCGATTTGGCGCTGGAAATCATGAGGTCCGGTCAGGCGGATGCGCTGATGGAAAAAATGATTCAGGTGACGAGAAAATTTGAGAGTTCGTATGATTTTGAATGAAATTGCCCAAAAACGCCGTGAGAGAATTGATGCGTTAAAAGCAGAAAAACCTCTTGGTCCGATTCGACGATTGGCGGAAGAACTGGCCAACCATGAGGCAGCGTCCGGTTTTGGATTTCAGCCCGAAAATTTCGCATTCGAGCAGGCTCTTAAAAGCCCGAAAACGCCGGGCATGGCGTTCATCTGCGAGGTGAAAAAAGCCTCGCCGTCAAAGGGGGTCATTGCAGAAAATTTCCCGTTTCTGGAAATTGCAAAGGAGTATGAATCCGCCGGAGCCTCAGCCATTTCGTGCCTCACGGAGCCGGACTGGTTCCTGGGACGGGATGAGTATTTACGGGAAATCGCGGCCTCGGTTCAGATCCCGGTCCTTCGGAAAGACTTCACGATCGATGCGTACCAGATTTACGAGGCGAAAACGCTTGGCGCTTCGGCGGTTTTGTTGATTTGTGCGCTTCTGGAGACGGTGAAACTGCGCGAGTTTTTGGAAATTGCTCATTCGCTGCGGCTGGCGGCTTTGGTGGAAGCCCACTCGGAGGAGGAAGTTGAGTCGGCTTTAAAAGCGGATGCGAGGATCATCGGCGTGAATAATCGCGATCTGAAAACGTTCAAGGTGGACGTTTCCACAAGTTTGCGTCTGCGCCCGCTCGTTCCTGCTGACCGGGTTTTCGTCTCGGAAAGCGGAATTCAGACGGCAGAACAAATCGCCGATCTGAGAAAAGCCGGAGTGAATGGCGTTTTGATCGGCGAAACGTTTATGCGAAGCGAAAACAAAAAGGAATTGCTGCGGTCGTTCTGCTGAGTCTTGAACGGCCTGTTTTTACGGAAAAACCGATGAAAATTTTAGTCAGCGCGTGTCTCTTGGGCCGAAATTGCAAATATGACGGCGGGAACAATTTCCGGCAGAACGTTGTGGATTTCCTGCGAGGCCACGACGTTGTGGAAGTCTGCCCGGAAGTTATGGCCGGTCGGTCGATTCCCAGAAAACCAATCGAACTTCTGAACGGGAAATTCATCGAGGAAGACGGAACGGACGTGGACGTGGAGGTTCAGCGTGGGGTACAGGATGCGCTTAAAATCGCTCAAAAGGAAAAGATCGATTTGGCAATTCTGAAATCACGAAGCCCCACGTGTGGTGCACGCCAGATTTACGATGGGACCTTTTCGCACCGACTCATCAATGGGGAGGGCGCGTTCGCGAAGGCGCTGCGAGAAAACGGTTTTCGTGTGATAGACGTTGAGGATTTGGGAAAAGACGAATGAAAGCGTTAATTCGTCAAGGTTTCGCAGGAGCCGCCGTTTGAGTACTCACGGCAACGATTTTCAGGGTTTCCTCTATTTCAGCGATGTCTTCGGGTGAAGTGCTCGTCCAGACTTTCGTGATGATCCCTTTCTCAGCGTAAATGATGGTTGGAACAGAAATCACTTTCATGTCCTTTTGATTCTGGACGTTTTCGTAAGCCATATCGATTAAGTCCAACCGAAAACGATCGACCGGGTCCCACCAGACCGTAGGAAAACTGAAACCGTTCCGGAAACTCTCTCTTACAAACTGCCCCAACCGGTTTTCTTCCAGTTTCTTTTGACTGAGAAACAGTTGCCGTTCCTCCTGAGTCATTTCGTACCATTTGACCGGCTCGGAGGAGTGAGCGAAATATGCGATCGGTACGACCTGAAATTTTGGGTTTTTCTGCGCTTCCTGAATCGGCTGCCAAATCTCACGAAGCATATCGCATGACGCGTCATCCCACGGCCCCCACAGAATAATGAAGAGGGTTTTGTTCGTAAATTCCGCAGAGCGCGGCGGTTCCCCAACCCCTACGACAGGCTGGAGAGATTTAAAATCCATCAGCGGCATACCGATGAGAAAATGCTTCCCGGACGGTGTCCTCAGAAACCAATGGCCCCAAATCAGAAACGGCAAAACGGCTAAAAGAACGATTCCGAAAACGATCAGATTCGTTCGGCTTTCCAGCTTCTGTTCCATGCGCGGGTCCTGAACATTCTCAAAACCTGGCAAATATTCTTCATCGGGGGCCATTGGAAATTCCTTGACAGAAACAACTTACAATGGGGAAAATCATTCCGCATTGACTGCTTCTTCCATCACCATTGGGCTCAGGAAGCGATAGAATGTATAATACGTAATCGGGGAACTGAACGGCATATTATTATTATGTGCCCCAGAGTTCCACGGAAGAACGTAAACCAGGGTGAGGCCCGTATTACACTCTGTCACGTAGAGAGCGGAAACAGAGGGACGGATTCCCGATCCCTGGTGCATGATGTCATGTGTTCCGCAAGTGATGATATATTTCGGTTCAGCAGGAGCCATCAGGGCGTTATTGTCAAGGGCCCCTTCGACTTCTCTTCGGTTACGTTTTGAAGAGGACGATGAAGAAGTTCTGCCACTTCTTCTGCCTGACCCGGCGGCTTTACTTGCGATGGCGATGACTTTCTCGAGGTCCGCGTTTACATTTCCCTGATACAAGGCCTGGAATCCCGGAGCTTTGGGGTTCCTTCCCAAAACACCTGCGGAAAGAACTCCGGTCGTGGAATCCAGAACATAAACCGCCTCGAACCCGACATCGATCAGACCCGTGCAGGTGAGATAGCCGTCCGCGCGGTCAGACGTATTGGCCCGAACGGTCAGCAAGGGATTCGGCTGAGTCCGCGGCTGGAACATCAGAACCAGGGCACTGGCGAGGATTCCCGTGCAAATGCAGCACGCGCAAATCAGGGAAATCAAGCTAAATTTTGAAAATTTCATTTTTTCTCCTCTTATGTAAAGGATGGAAATTTATAAAGGATTTTGGAAAAAAGAAGCGAAGATGAAAACAGAGTTTCTCTCGCCCTTTATTCTATCCCCAATTCCTTTTTGAGGTCGAGCAGTGTCCCGCTCATTTCAACGGATTTGGTGATTTTTTTGGTGAAGTCCAGTTTGTGCAAAGGCTGAACAACACTCGACGAAATATTCCGCAAATGCGACATCATACGCTTCATAAAACGGAACATTAAAACGTCCGAGGCTGTCCGCTGTGTCGGTTCCGGCAGATTTAGCAGTTCTTTTGTGATGGAATCGCACTGAACTTCCGCCCACTTGCAGTCAATGATGATTTTTTTGGCGAGTTCCGCATTTTCCGATTGAATGATCTCCGAACAGCCGGCAAAGGTTTTTAAAACGAGCTGTTCCAGAACAAGCAGTTCATCACGCTCTTTTCCTTCGGGCAGATAAGGCGCAAGCTCACTCATCTCGAAAATATTTTTGGAGTAATCGCCAAGGCGTTCGGCATCTTTAGCGATGCTCATGATGATGAGGCAGTCGGGATCGATCACGCTCCGAACTGCGCAATGAACGACGAGTTCTTTGCGAATGGAACGTTCCGCTTTATTGACCGCTTTATCGTATGCCAACAGTTGATCTTCCACGGGCTTCGGATCCGTACCGTGCAGAGCAACCTGGCAGGCCAGCGCGAATTCTTTTTGAGCGGTTTCGAGCATCTGGATGAAGTCCCGCCAAATCTTTTCGATCCCGGTGTTTTTTTGAAGCGGTTTGGCAAAAATCCATTTAAACATAAACAAATTCCTCGAGTTTGAAGGTACAACTTCCCAAACCTTTATTTTGTACCACATTTGGGTTTATGTCAAGGAGGGATTCAGCTCTTTTTGGAATATTTTTTCAGATTTCCGGAAGGAAATCCAGACCGCGGCAGAAAACTCACTGCTTCAGGGTTTCCAGCCAGCGCCTGAAAATCAGCCAATGCCCCGCCGTCGTGGGGTGCACCGAATCCCAGACCCAGTACTTCGGGTTGGGAGCCGAGTCGAACACCGCGTCAAAATCGGCCTGGAGGGGTACAAAAATCGCGCCGTATTTCTGCGCCATTTTTCGGACGGTCACCCGCATTTTGTCTTTGGCTTCCCCTTCCGGGTTGCGCCAGAGCGGTTCCATCAAAATCAGCCTGACGTCCGGAAGACGCTCTTTCGTCCACTGGAGCAGCTCGTCGTAATTCTTCTCATACTCCTCCGGGGTCGAGCCGTGCCCGAGGTCGTTGACGCCGATCATGATGCACAGAACGTCGGGATGGATCTCAAAAGTGTCCTTTTCCCAGCGGGCTTTCAGCTCCTTGAGCGTGTTCCCACTGACGCCGCGGTTGACGAACGTCCAGTTCTGCTCCGGGTAAGTGGCTCCGAGGTAGGACGCGATGAGGTACACGTAGCCGTGCCCGTGAATGTGGTTCGGGTCCGCCGAGCGTCCGCGGTTCCCGTCGGTTACCGAGTCACCCTGAAACAGAATGACCGCGTCTTTGGGGAAAAGGTCCCGTTCCGCGGTCTCGGCCTTCAAAAACGCCGTGAGGCACAAAACGAAAAGGGCGGGAAAAAGAAAAAAGTTTTTCATGGGGTTTCTCCTGAAAAGGGTGAGATTTCCTGTTCGGTTGCGGAGTTTTTGCGGCGGCTTTCCTCCAAACTCCTTGACAGTGTATTTTCATTATATTATAATACATTTTTGAAGTTAAGCAACTACCCGGAAAGCAAGTTTTTAAGATTCACACGAAAAGTATATCCGATCAATGTCGCATTTTTAAGCCGCAAAGAACGCAAAGGACGCAAAGAAGATAATAATGAAATATGACAAAGAACCGAACCTGTCAGCGGTTACCGGATGAACCGTTTTTAAATATCGGCCATAAGAAAAAATCGGAGGACATTACCATGCCTAAAATTTCCATACCCGTACGGGTCCGCTGGACTCTCGTGTTTATCCTTGCGCATTTCATTATCTTTTTCCCATATATTCCAGATTCTTTAGATGAAGAAGGTCTTTTTTGGCTGTGGCTTCAGGGGCCGTTAGGTATGATTACTGAGGCATTCACCTTGCCAAGTTCCCAACTGAGCGCTTTTTTATTTATCCTGGCGTGGTATCTTTGCGAAGTGTTGAGTATCCTTTTGTGGCAAGTATATTATGAAAAAAAGAAGATCTTTTCCAGAGTCATGCTGGGAGTATTTATATCTTCCAGACTGCTTTTGCTGGTTTGTATAATCGGGATTTTGCATACTTATGATTAAAAAGAGGCCGTTTTCAGAGGTTTAACGAGGAAAATGAGGTTCATTTCCATTGACATTTTTGAAAAAAAAGCAGGATGACCATGTTAAAAGGACTTTCGTTAAAAATCATTTTCATCCTCTTTGGAATCCTTTTGCTTTCCGTGGGCGGATATACATATTTTCATCAAAAGGATAAGGCGGAATACCTTCATTACTATTCGAATATCCTGAGGCAGGGCCGGGAAGATTTGCCCATTATGGCCGTCTGGGAGGATAACGGGTTGGAGCCGCTGGTCCGATATGCGATTTGGTCGGATGGGCAGGCGGTCTGGTTTTCCAGCGAGGAATCCAACGATGAAAAACTGGTATATAAGGAAGCCCGTCTGTCCCGGAAGGAACTGGACGTCCTCTACGATCGGCTGAAGGCAATAAAACTTGAGAAATACAATAAAAAGGTCATTTATTCCAAATTGTGTTTGGCAATCGATCCCCCTGCGGTTTCCCGTTTGAACGTGGAGTTCCGGGACATTTATTTCCGGGCCGTTTTCAAGGGCCAAATGGACCAGTTGCACGAACAGGATAAACGCTTTTGGGACCAGGTCTATGACGCCGGCTTTGAAATCATCTCCCGACAGGAAGGCCAAACCCTCGAGCCGCATTTCAAAGCCCCGTCCTTTTCTGGCGTCGATTACATGCCCTGGATGGCTTATGAAAATTTGGGTTTCAATGTTATCGAAGAGAATTGACCATGTTGTTTTTCAGAATTTCATTCGTCGTTTTGCTGATTTTGCTGGCCGCGGCGTCGCTTTTGATCGTTCTTTCCTGGCCTCACTGCCCGGATTTCGACGAGCCGCCCGTCATTGAAGTGGTTTCGGGGGAGCAGTGCCAGTACGCGCTCGCAAAATTCGACATCAAGAAATTGGGCGGTCAGAGCAGCGTATTATTTTCAAAGGTAAACCAGGAGCAAAACTGCATCGAAATCTGGCAGTGGGAATCCTGGAACCCGTGGAACAAACAGGTGATCGATCGTTCTTTTCTCGTTCTTTATTCGAGCGATTGGGGGGCGGGGGATTATCCGGTTTATTTAAAATCGGACGGCCAGCAAAATATTTGCCTCGGCAGGCTCCAGGCTTCCCCGGGGCTTCAAGGGGTTGAGTTGCGATGGGTCCCACAAGACACTAAATAGCAGAGGAAACGGGAAATGCGATTCATTTTCATTCCAGGGCTGGGGGCCGATGCCAGAGTTTTCGAGGAATACGTGAAGGCTTTTCCTGATTCCGTCGTTTTGGAGTGGCTGTCTCCCATGCCCGCGGAGGATCTGGAAACCTACGCCCGGCGGCTGGCCCGGTCCGTGACGCCTTCGCCGCCTTGTATTGTGGTCGGCCTGTCCTTCGGAGGGATGCTCGCGCCCTATATTGCCGAAGAACTCGGGGCGGAGTACTGCGTTCTTCTCGCCTCGGCCAAAAGCGGCAGGGATTTCCCGCGCCGTTACCGTGCCGGGCGCTTCCTGTTCCGCTGGTTTCCGTGGCTTATCTTCATGATGATCGGTCTGGGAAAATGCGGAGTCCGCATCCTGAATTGGCTGCCTGGCGCGAAATGGAGGAGTGTTCGTGAGCAGTTTCTGGAATCCCCGACCCGGCAGATGTTTCATTTTTTACGAATGATTTTGGACTGGGCTTTTGAGAGTTCGCAAGAAGTGCCCGAAAGAAAAACGCCGCTCCTTCAGATCCATGGAGACAAAGACCGGTTGATCCCGATAAAAAACGTGTGGCCGGACGTCGTCATCCCGGGCGGCGGGCATTTGTTCCTGCTGACCCATTTTGACGCGGTGCTGCCGATTTTGCTGGACCTTGAAAAGAAATTGGATGGTTGACTTGCGGTGGCGGCTAAAAATCGGGATTTACAGGATTTACCTGAAGGAAAGCGTGAAAACCTCCGAAATTAAAGAAATACAGAATCCTTTTCGTCCCTTGATTTTGGATCATTCCCATGATTATTACGATTGACGGCCCGGCAGGTTCGGGCAAAAGCACCGTCGCGAGTCGCCTTGCCGAAGTTTTGGGTTTTCAGTATTTGCGTACCGGCCTGATGTATCGCGCGGTGGCTTTGGCCGGGCTGCGCCGCGGTGTGGACTGGAACGATCCGGACGCGCTCGTCCGTGTGGCGAAGGAGATCCGCCTGACGTTCGACGGCCCGCATATTTTCCTCGACGGCGAGGACGTTTCCACCGAGGTCGAGACGCTGCGTGTGACGGCCGTGACGAAATACTCCGCGGGAAACCCGGCCATTCGGGATATCCTCACGGCCATGCAGCAGGAGTACGCTTCCAAAACGAACTGCATCACGGAAGGACGCGACCAGGGGACCGTCGTGTTTCCGAACGCGGAGCTGAAAATTTACCTCGACGCAACGCCCGAGGAGCGTGCCCGGCGGCGGTTCGAGCAGAAAAAAGCCCTCGGCGAGCCGGCGGATTACGACGAGATCCTGGCGGGGATCGTCCAGCGTGACTTTGAGGATTCGACCCGGGAGATCGCTCCGCTCAAGCCTGCCCCGGACGCGGTCCACATCCTCTCCGACGGCATGACAGTGGAAGAGGTAGTGGAGAAAATCAGGGAACTTGTTAAGAATGAATAATGAATAACGAATAACGAATAATGAAAGGCGGTAATGGAGGCCGGAGGCCGGAATTACGCGTCAGGTTGAATGGAGGATTCCCCTCATTATTCGTTATTAGTTATTCATTATTCGTTCTTTCACTCTCCATTTTTGCTATTTTGTTCAAATTTCTCTCCGGGGGCCTTGCGAAAATTTCAGATTGTGGTAGAATACCGTCTGAATCTATTTGGTTCGTGTATGACCAAATATAACCGCTTGTCAAACAAAAGCAGGTACTATCATGCGTATTGCGATTGGAAGTGATCACCGTGGCGTGACGATGAAAGCCAAGGTCATTGAGATTTTGCGTCAAAATGACCACGAAATCATCGAATGCACTGGCGAAGTTCGTGACAACGCGATCGATTATCCCGATGTGGCGCGTCAGGTAGCGGCCGCTGTAAGCAAAAATGAAGTGGACCGTGGGATCCTCATCTGCGGCACAGGGATCGGAATGTCGATTGTGGCCAACAAATTTCCGAATGTTCGCGCGGCCGTGTGCGGCGACGAATTGACCGCGGAAATCAGCCGCCGGCATAATAATCTGAACGTTTTGTGCCTTTCCGGCGATATGCTCGGCGCGAATGCGCTTGAGGGGATCCTGAAAAAGTGGCTCAAAACTGAATTTGAAGGCGGGCGTCATGAACGTCGTATTCAAAAAATCGCGCAAATCGAAGCGGATATTGCCGCGGGACGTGTTTTTTAGCTATTACCAACCCCAAAACCCAAGTAAAACTTTTTATACAAAAGGAGCACTCACATGGCACAGCTTATTCTTCCGCATGGCGGACTTCAGGAACCTGTTTGCTGCACCGTTTGCGGCTGCAAAAAAGATGAATTTCTCGCGGAGGCCGCGACGCTCGTAAAAGTCCCGGTTTCGGACGCTGACCTTTCCACCGTCTATCGTTTTGGCGACGGCGCGCTCAGCCCGCTTGAAGGTCCGATGGATTCCGAGGCGTGGAACCGTGTCCTGAATGAGGAGTGCATCCTGTTCAACGGCCAGAAGTACGCTTGGACGATTCCGCTCGCTTTCCCGATGACGAAAGAACTGGCCGAAACCATAAAACCTGGTCAGAAAGTCGCGCTGGTCAACTCGAAAGATGAAATCGTCGCGACGGTGGACGTGACCGACGTGTACCCGTGGGACAAAATGGACTACATCAAGAAGGTTTACCTCACCGACCGGACCGACCACCCCGGCGCGGACATGGTGTTGGTGAACGACGCGGGCAAAGACTGGCTCCTTGGCGGCAAGATCCAGGTTCTGCCGCAGCCGAAAAACCCGAGCTTCGGGAAGTACGTGCTCAGCCCGCGCGAAGTCCGTGCGTTGCTCGAAAGCAAAGGCTGGGAACGCTGCGTGGCGTTCCAGACGCGTAACCCGCTGCACCGCGCGCATGAGTACGCCCTGGTTTACGGCCTTGAGACGCTGATCCGTCAGGGCTTCAACGCGGGCGCCTGCCTGAACCCACTCATCGGCGAGACGAAGGGTGACGACGTTTGCGCCGAAATTCGTATGCAGACCTACGAGAAGCTGATTGAAAACCGCGCACTGGGCGAAGGCGACAGCGACCCGGAACTCTGGGGTCCGCGCAATGAAAGCGTTCCGGACCGCGTGATCCTGCTCGGGCTGGACATCAAAATGTTCTACGGGGGACCGAAAGAAGCCGTGATGCACGCGATCTACCGCCAGAACTTTGGCTTCACCGACATCATCATCGGCCGCAAGCACGCCGACGCGCCGTACAAAGACGGCACGGCGATCTGGGGCGACTTCGACGCGCAGGAAATCTTCAAAAACCTCAAGGGCGACCTGAAGATCCACAATTTGAACGTCGGTTTTGCCGCATATTACGACTCGATCGGCCGCGTGGACCTGATGGAAAACCACAAGGACGAGAAGCCGGTCTTCATTTCCGGAAAAGATGTCCGCAAGACGCTCAAAGAGGGCAAGCACGTGGACCCGCGCATTATGCGTGAAAGCACCAGCGCGATCCTGGCGGCGGCGATGAGCCAGAACTGAGTGAAACGTTTCTGATCGACGAATGGAAAGGCGGTCCCCGCGGCCGCCTTTTGAGTTTTTTCTTTTTCCTTTTTTTCTCTTATGCTTTCCGAATCCCTGCTTTCCCGACTCACCGACTCACAGCGCCGCGCCGTTCTGCATCGGGACGGGCCGTTGCTGGTCGTCGCCGGCCCTGGAAGCGGGAAAACGCGAGTCGTGACCCACCGGGTCGCGCAGCTCTTGAGCGAAGGGGTTCCGCCGTCCGCCATTCTGGTTTTGACCTTCACGAATAAGGCCGCGGACGAAATGAAAGAGCGCGTCCGCCAGCTCGTCGGCGTTTCGGACGTTTGGATCGGGACGTTCCACCGCTTCTGCTCCCGCCTTCTGCGCCAGTACGCGGACCGGGTCGGGCTGGGTTCCGATTACACGATTTACTCGTCGAACGATTCCATTGCTGCCATGCGCAGCGCGATGGACCGTCTGAAGGAAATGGACGCGGAAAAGGACGGGCGATTTATCGACCTGAAATATTCGGCCGAGTCGATCGCCCACGCCGTCAGCGCGCTGAAAAGCCGGTTTCTGGATCCGATCCATGATTTTAAACCGGAGCCGAATAATGACCGGGAGGCGTTCTTGCAGGCCCTGCTTCCGGTTCACGCTCACCAGCTTCAGCTCGCCAATGCGGTCGATTTCGACGATCTGCTCCTTCTGACGGTTCGGCTTTTCCGGGAGAATCCGACGCTCCGCCGGCAGTTGGGCGCGCAGTTTCAGTACGTGCTGATCGACGAGTACCAGGACACGAATCTGGCGCAGTACGCCATTTCGCACGCCCTGACGATGGAGTCGCGGAATCTCATGGCGGCGGGCGACCCGGACCAGTCGATTTACGGCTGGCGTGGCGCGAATATTTCGAATATTCTGGAGTTTGAAAAGGATTTTCCCGGTGCGGAAGTCGTGAATCTGGAAGAAAACTTCCGCTCGACCCAGTTCATCCTCAACGCTGCGGGGCGCCTCATCGAGCATAATACGCAGCGTAAGCCCAAGGCCCTTTTCAGCCGGTTGGGGGACGGTCTGCCCGTCCGTTTTCAGGCCGACGCAGACGAAACGGCCGAGGCGGAACGCATCGCGTCGGAAATCGCGGACGCTCTGTGCAGCGGCGTGCGTGAACCGTCCGATTTCGCGATTTTCTACCGGATGAACGCCCTGAGCCTCAACTTCGAGAAAGCGCTCCGGCTTCACGGCGTGCCGTTCCGGATCCTGCACGGAACGGAATTTTTCGACCGGACCGAGATCCGCGACCTTTTGGCGTACTTCCGGTTGCTTGCCAACCCTCACGATGACGAGGCATTTCTGCGTGTCGTGAACATTCCGGCGCGAGGCATTGGAAAAACGTCTCTCGAACATCTGCGCCGTTTCGCGTGGGAAAACGGGTACTCGCTTTGGGAGGCGGCCCAGCACGTCAACGAGTGCGAAAAGCTGAAAAACCGCGCGAAACAGGCGATCCAGACATTTTGCGAGCTGATCCTGAATTTGCATTACGGGGACGACGCTTCCAGCGTCGTTTCAAAATCGGAAGGCACTGAAATCAAAGAAACGACTCTGGAAGCGTCGTCTCCGCAGGAGCCCCCGCAAACACTTCTCCCGCTGGCGCAGCGGGTCGTGGAGTTGAGTGGGTACGCGGCCCAGTTTGACGCGTCGGATGAGCTTGACGCCCAGCGCCTGCGGAACGTGGAGGAATTTCTTTCAATGGCTGGCCGGTTTGATGAGACTGCGCCGGTTCCGACGCTCGGGGCGTTTCTCGAGCAAAACGCTCTGGTGAGCGACGCGGACGACGTGCAATTTGCAGGCCAAAAAGACGTTTTTGACGAAAATCCGGCGGACGATGGAAAGCCGGCGCGGAATACGGTCGCGCTTATGACGCTTCACGCGGCCAAGGGGCTGGAATTCCCGGTCGTTTATCTGACGGCGTGCGAACACGGTATTTTGCCGCATGAACGAGCATTTGAAGATCCAAATGAGCTGGAAGAGGAACGCCGCCTGATGTTCGTCGGAATGACGCGGGCGAAAGAAGAGCTGAACCTTTCCATGGCCGAAAGCCGGGAAAACGGGGGCAGGAGGAGCGTCGCCGCGCCGAGCCCGTTCCTCATGGAACTTCCACGCGAAGAAATGAGGATGGAAAACTTCCAGGCGACGCTTTCGTTCGATTCGTTCGAATTCCGGCCACGAGGAGGAAAACGTGCGGAACGTTTGGATGAATCCTTTGGTGAGAGCCCTGCGGAAGCGGTTTTTGTGCCGAAAAACCCGTTAGAGGCCGATGAATCCGAGGCGTGGATCGACGAGGATGCGCAGTTTGCGGAACCGGCGGATTATCAGCCGCGTAATTCCCATCAGAAATTAAAGAAAAAACCAACGTTGAAACCTGCGTCGAAACCTGTTCAATCGGACGCGCCGATTCTGAAAAAACTTCCTGCGATCCCGGGTTTAATGACCGGGGCGGATCTGCTTCGCCAGAAAGAGGAAGACGATTTCTAGGTAAACCGGATTCCGACAAAAACTTATTGTTTCTTTTTATTTTGGCCGGCGGGCGGAAGGAGTTCCTCGCCGAGCTGCTGGATGGCCATATTAAGCCCCGGAAGCGGTTTCTGGGAAATCTCGGGATTCTGGATAGGGCCTTTCATCGTGATAAGGAGCATTTGTCGGCCGGTCGCGTGAAGCAGTGGGCTGACAACAGGGATATTGCGCTCGTTTGAGCCCATTACTGAGTAGAAAACCAGTTTCACCTGGCTCTTGAAGTCCATTTCTCCTTTCCCGATGAGGCTGAAAGCGTCACCGGAGAAGATGATTTTGTCGAAATAAACGTGGTTCCCGTCAATGTGAAACTCCGCATCGCCGGTGCTGAACCCGGTATTATTCACTTCTTTCAGGGAGAGAATTTTCAGGAGAGACATCATAACGGAAAGTTTATAAATATCGGCATCCACGAGGTGGAAATTGCCTTTGCCACGCAGTGAGTGCAGGGAAGAATCTGTTCCGGTCAATGTCAGCTCGCCGAAGATTTTGCCTTTTAACTGGCTGTTTCCGGTGAGGATCGCGCAGTCTTCCAAATGCCCGTCCGTCAAAACGACACGGCTTTGAAATGTAGATGGATAGCCGAATTGCAGCGCGAAATTTCCATATAAAGTTCCTGCCATGCAGCGCAGGCTGATAGAACGGGAGGAAACCGCTGAATGAGTCTGAGATGCCGTTTGCGGTGGAACCAGTTTTTCATGCAAAAGACTTTCGGCTTTTCCTCCTAAAATAAGCTGCTGATTGTCAATCCAGATGGGGCCTTGAACTTTCGTGAATTGAATGTTTTGCCGGAAAAGCGAATCGATATTCAATTCGCCGCCGCAGTAAAAGGCATTTTGGTCCCAGTGCCCCCGGAGTTGAACGCCACCATTAATGGCAGTCACAGGGAACGCTATGTCGATCGAGCCGTCCACGATCCCAAACTCGCCGTCCCAGTCGATAGAGAAGGGTTTTATTTGCTGACTGTCATAATGAACATCCAACGTACCGGAATAGAATAACGCCCCACTTGGCCGCTTGGAAGCGATCATGACGCGGGCTTCGGAAGGAAGAGCCATCATGAGATCACGGTCAAAGGCTAAACCATCAATCGCCAGACGATCGAAATTAAAATTCCACTGGTTGACCGACTGGACCATTCCGGAGGCTTTTCCCGAGAAGTGTGTTGAATCGTGTTCCGCATCGAAATCGGTTAGCTGGAAGTACCCATTTTGGTATTGGAAACTCCCCTGAAATTTGTCCAGAGTGTAGTTCATTTCGGGGAAATCGATTTGAATTCCCTGGTCGGTAGTATCCACCCAAAGAACCAAGTGTTTCTGGCGCCCTGTTAAGGCCTGATTGATTGTTGAACCCGATGTTCCGGGCTGTGGGGAATTCAGTGCTGAATATTCGGTGGGGGATTTGTATTCGTAGCGAACATTTACAGGCCCCCGAGGCTGGATGTAACGGAAAAGTCCAGCCAGATTTGGCGGAAGATTCGCGAACAGGCTGCCATTTAGCTGGACGTTGGTGCCCGTGAGAGAAAACTCCCATTCGAGTGGTTTATTCCCTATGGGCATTTGATGGAAAGAAAGATTGGCGGCTTCGTTTTCCAGATCAGGGGCCTGAAATGCCTCGAGTGGTCCGTTACCGGGCCCGCCTGGGAGTTGTGAAGTGTTTGGAGTTTGGAAAAGGACTTGGGGGAACTTTGCCTGAAACGAAAAAACGACTTCGGCGTTCTGGTTCGATCCGCGAATATTTTGAGCCGAAATGGTGTGATTATTCACCAGGATCGTCCCCTCCATGTCGCGCAGAGGATAAGGAAAACTTTTGTATCGGCAGGAATTCTTCTGAAGATCCACGCGAAGATCCAGGGATGACGCTGGTGTTCCGGAATCGCTGGAAAACGTATAATCGGCGTGAAGGTTAATGTTTCCTCCCAATTCCAGGTCACGAAGAAAATCCGCGGTTTCTTTCGGACAGGCGTTCAAAAGGCGCGCGTCCACAGGAAGTTTTTGGGCCTGAACAGTCAGTTTCCCGTTTGCTGGCTGAGGATTCTGTCGGGTGGGAACCGAAAAATCACCAGAGATCAGCGTTAAATTGTCACCGGTCTGAAAATCAAATAAGACCTGATTTCCTCGAAGCAAAATTTGTCCTGCAAGCTGTTTGATCTCATACGGGAATTTATCGTAATTCACGCTGATGTTTGTGCATTGAATCTTTCCGTTTGGGGTCCAAAACTGTCCATCGTAGTAAAAGTCAGCCTCCATATTGAACAGACCATCCGGGGAGAGGCTTTTCAAAAAACAGGCGATTTTTTCCGGAAGAGAGTCTAAAAGCGAGTCGGAAATATCAATATTCTCGAGTCTGGAAAGGATTCGTTTCGGTGCCATGGGGCCGTAACCATGTTGGACGATGTTCAGATCGATGATCCCATCTCCCTGATGAACCTGCAGATTGGGAAAGCTGAACCCTTCGTTAGTCACCAGAAAATCCGTGGAGAGAGACGTAAGAGGTTGAGGGAAACGCGGGTCAGTGGAACGTCCATCCGCAAGTCTGCCTTCCAGACGATAACGGGCAGAAACCAGCTCTTTCAGTCTGGAAACAAGCGTCAAATGCGTTTGGATCTCACCGCGAATAAATCGTACTTCCTGAAATCGCTCAGCCAGTTCAAGTGGCAGGGAATTTCGGAATTCCTCGTTAAAATGAAGCCCGGCAATGTCTGCGTCTAGGAATATTGCATTCTGTCTGGTGTCGTAATTCCCTTTAAAGGAAACCCTTCGAGAATATTCTGATTCAACGGTTCCCGAGAATGGAAACAGATTAAATTTTTTCGGAGTGCCATCCGGATTTTGAGCGGCGTTCCCGAATACATCCGTGAGTTTTTCCTCGGCTGGGTCAATTTTGAGTTCCAGATTGCGCAGGATCAGTTTGCGTTCGCTTTTGGAGTCTTTCAAATCATGGACCTGAATCGTCGCGTTGTGAAACTGGATGACCGGTGCGGGGTCCATTGGGGCTATATTCGGATTAAATTTTAGAGCTTCCAGTGACCATGAACCATCCGGGCGGCGATAAATGTGAATCGTCGCCGAGTCGAAAATAATCGTGGAAACAGGAATATTCTTTTCCCGCGCCAGTTCGTCAAGCCGGGATTTGCAAATGAGCAGAACGTGCTCCGCTTCGATCAAAGGCGGGAATTTTCTGGAGTGTCGGGAGGATGTACGGTACTTTTTCCCATCGGGTGAATAATTCGGTATCAGCTTGAAATGAGAAAGTACGAACCCTTTTTTCTGAACATAATGGGCAGAAGAGATGGAAACCCGGGCTTCTGTAAATCGCTCATTCAACGATTTGTTTATCTGTCGATAGACAATGGGGTCCAGATGGTACGTGAGGAAACAGACGGACAAAACGCCTCCAACGATGAGCAGGAAAACCACCCAACGAAGAAAAAGAAACCGGGTTCGGCGTATGACACGAGGCATTCAGGTTCTTTGAATCAGAAAATGAGCGTTTAAAATAATAAAATAACTATGCACGAAAACCCGGAAGAATAGTTTCTCCCAGGTTTCCGGTAAAAATTTCAAAATGAATGTTTCGTCCGTAATTCTTTAGAATCTTATAATTGCGTCCGCTCCAAAGGTAATCATGTCTTTCTTTGTGAATCCATCGTAGGTTTGCATGCCATCCACATCGAAATCACTGAAGTCATAACGGACTTCCGGACGAATTGTCAGCCAGGAAAGCGGCGTCCAGTTCGCGCCAATCGTCAAAGCATAGTAGTTTGACGCTTTATCCTGCCAGGCGAAATCATAACCGCCGTCAATGACCGTGCTGTCAGCATCGTTAAACCACTCGAATCGGGCGCCCAACGAGAACGAATCGGTGACCTGGAAGAGCAGGTAGTTTGTCAAACCAAACCAGGCTCGTCCGCGGTGCCTTGGCATGGACGCCCAATCCAGAACCTGATATTCCCGATCGTCGTAACCAGCCGTAAATTCAATCACGTAGTTCAAACGCTTCGCAAGGCGGAATTTGCCGTAAGTGTTGAATACATAGCACATTTCCTGCTGATCAGATGTGGTTTGCATCTGATAACAGGGAGAGGTCTGTTTACCGATCATAAATGTTGAGGCAAACGTGAAAAATTGATCAGCGCTTTCCTTGGTAAATCCGATAACTCCCGAAAAATTGTCGTTAATCGAATCGAATGTATTCCACTCGGTCACACCACCCAAAATGAAGTTCCAGCCGTTGATTAGCCCAAAGGTTCCAATCGCACCTGTCATTGAGGTCGGCATGGCATAAATCTTTGAATACGTCTGCGAGTAGAAGAAGTTCTTGTTCGCCTGAAGCGATTCGTAACCCATAATCGAGTCAAAGTGACCGACTTTCAGGTCAAGACCATTCACGAAAGGCATATAAACTTCCACAAAAGCCTGCGGAAGAGCAATTCCATATTCACTGCGACCGGCCCGGTAAAGCGGGTCGTTTTTCATACCGTTCCAGTGCGCCTGATTGTCATCTCTGGTTTCAAGTCCAACGGACGACATATAATAGTAGTCCGAACCATACATGACATCCATCTGGTAACCAATAGAAAATTGATCGGCACGTTCGACTTTTCGACCAAAGGAAAGGTAAGCCTGATTCATCTGGTAGCCGTCATGGTCGTTCATGCCCATCGGCTGAAAATCCTGAGCATTTCCCCAACGAATTCCCTGATCGACATAACCATTAATAAAGAAATTGCCAGGACCAAGGAATCGGCTTCCAACTCGAGCCGCTTCGGATTGATTGAATCGGTACAGGAAAAGTCCTTCCGGTTCTGGTGATTCCATATAACCGTAAATCGTTTCTTCCTGACAAGGCAAATCAGATGCAGGGATTGCCGCAGGTGCTTGTGTTTGTTCTGAACTCGCCTTCGATGCCTGTTGCCCGTAGGGGCCGGAAGTGGAAGCATCCAGAGAGGCCCAATAGGAATCATGGTCAAAAGAACCCGGCGCGTCAAGATTCTCTGCCTGGACAAGCGGCACGAGAACCAGAAGACTCGCGAATCCTTTCAAAACCGTCTTCCATTTAAAATTTGTATTGATGATATTCATGACTGATTCCTTTAGTCATTTAAAACAGGTGTATGAATACCCAGTTTATAATTTTATCGATTAAAAAGGAATAGCAAGTTGAGAAAAAAATACAATTTTTTACAAAAATGATAAAAATATTAAAAAAAATGGCTGTATTGCATTTTAGGTATTGTCTTTTTTGGGAAAATTTTGTATGTTTAATAAATCTTTTTCGGATTTTTATGCGTAAATGGTGTATAGGCGGAAAACCTGACACTAATTTACGTCTGAAATTGAACGAAGAATCCCCTAAAACGGAAACGTTGCGAGAAACCCAATTTGCGCACGAAGATGCACCAACACATCACACGTTTTTCCGGATAAGGAATACCTTGAGGGTTTCGGCAAGCCTCAGAGAGGATTCATTCAAAAATTTACGTTCACATCAATATTATAATATATATTGTGTGAGTTCCCGTTTTAGTCATCCGCAAAGTGGAAATTGATCATGAAAAAGAACTTTGTTTCCAGTCACCTGAACAGCAGTAACCACAAAACGCAGGCCAATCGCAAAACGCGTGCCCTGCAGATGGAAGCCCTTGAGAGCCGTCACCTTTTGTCGGCTGCTTCAATAATGCAGACGGCCATTGCGAATGACCAGGCTCGGGACTCTGACGCCTGCAAAGAGGTAAATCAGAATACGTTTACCGTGCAGAGTAACCTTACAACGAATTACACTGACAAAGTGGTTGCGGTGTACATTCAGGGAAACAGCGATGCGACTTTCAGGCTGAAAGACGGCGATTCCGCGACCATTCTCAGTCAGGTTCGTGACTCGCAGAACGAAGAAATTGCGTGCCTCCTTGTCAAAATGGGTGCGAAATCTTCCTTTACCCTCACGACCGATTCCCCGTTGGATGGTCCCATGACTGTTTTTGTGACGCATCCACTTGATTTGAATGGCGATGGTCGTGGAACAGAGCAGGAATATTATCAGGTCCAGGGAAGTTATTTGAACTCGCAGGGGTTGAATCAACGAGTTGTGGCCATGTTCTATAAACAGCACGGAATAGATATGACCACCCTCGAAGTGCCAACAATTTTTGACCAGAATAGTAATGGTAAAATCGACCAGAACGAATGGCAGCTCGCTGCGGATATTCAGGATATGAATTACCGGATTTCCCCGACGATCACCACTACGCCGCAGATTGAGAACCTGAAAGTTGCCGGTGTCACAGGAACTCCGGTACCCAATCAGGAAAATCGCTTCATCTCGAATATAGATCCCTCCGAAGTTGATGACCCTGCAGTTACGTTCACTATTCCGGAATCGGAAACTCTTCCCGTGAAAGCGGTCATTGATTACATTGACGAGAACGGTGATCCCCAGCAGTTGACGGTGGATGAAGTGGAAGGCCCCAATGTTTCCATTCCTCTCGATGGCGGGATCCAGGCGAACTCCACGGTTACGATTACAGTCAGTTACAATGGGCTGGATGATAGTGAGACGACTTACACCTACGTTTTCGACTCGGAAGCGCCTGCGCTGGATGTTGCTTCCCAGCTGACTTCAGACTACAACGTTTACGAGGGTATGGTTTACACCAACGACCCCACGCCGGAATTTCTGATCAGCCCCAGCGGCGAGATCGACTGGGATGCGGTTCTCGAAGAAGCCTCCAACCCGGACAAGGGGATCTGGCTCGTCGTTGAGGATGATCAGACGGATGTGTTCCGCAAAAAGCTCACGAACTCGGACCTCACCAAAATACAGAATGGTGAGTTCTTCGTGACGCTGCCCAGACTTCAGGATGGTGTGCATACTCTGCATTTCTATACCGAGGACCTGGCCGGCAACCAGACCGCCGGCTCGCAGGAAGTGCTGACGATCGACACCGTAAAGCCGGTCGTGGCGGCTGAAGGCCACAACGTGAATTATGGCTCGGATTCGATGTACGTCGAAACCTCCACGACGTCTCTGGACATCACGGTGACGGACGAGAATCTCATGATCACGGATCCTGATGGCTGCGTGACGATGACCTCCAATCGCGGCGGTTCTGCCGAACCGATGGAAACGGGCGTGACGGATTCGTCGATCCAGTACGTGTACTCCCTGGATCAGTCTTACGGCACGAACGTCTGGACGTTTACGGTCGTGGACGCTGCCGGAAACCAGTCGGTCAAGACCTTCACCTACGATTACAACAAACCGCCGCAGGTCACGAATAAGGGCACGAAACTTCAGGACGCGGACGTTCGTTTGACGACCGATTCCACCACCGCCAGCGATTACGAATCCCAGCAGGCCGTTGGCACGGTTACGGACGGCGAGTTGAACCTCGGCAAAGTCGCGGATCTGTTCAAAGAGGTCGATGGCTCGAGCATCGTGGCGGACAAAAACCACGTGAGCATCGAAAATCTCGGTGATGCGGTTGCGTCGTGGGACATCAACGACCAGGGCGAGATCGTCCTGACGCTCGCGAGCTTCAACGAGGGCGAGACCGCGACGTTCGTTTCAGAAGGGATCGCGATCACTTACACGGACGAGTACGACAAATCGGCCGACATTTCGTTCGATCTGAAGTGGACGAACGACACCGAGGCGCCGGTTGCCACGCTGGACGAGAACGACGCGCTGATCGACAAAGCCGAAAACGAGTATTATTACACCGGCACGGAAGACCTTGCGCTGACATTTACCTTCACTGACTTTAATACGATTGAGGAAGGCACGATTTACGTTTACGGCGATGATCCGGAAAATCCCATCCTGACGAGCGAAATGGGCGACTTTGATCAGGCTGAAGTCCTGCTCGAAAACCCGGTCCACAATCAGTCCTACACGATCAAATACTCCGCGAAAGACAATTTCGGGAACGATATCCAGGACGCGACCATTTGCACGATTTTCGTTGATCAGAAGGTGGACGTTGAATCGGCGGAAATGGAGTTCAGCGGCGTCAACCAGAAGGACAAGGACTCCACTCCGTCCTTTGAGGCAACGTTTGATTCCCTGACTGAGCCGGCCACATTGATCCTCTACTGCGATGGAGTTGAAGTTGCCTCGGTTGAGGTCGAAGCCGATGCCGCAAGCGCGGAGATCACGTCGTCCGAACTGCCCGAAGACGGCATTTACACGTTCACGGCCAAGCTGGTTGACGATGCTGGCAATGAGTTCACTGTGAGCCCGGCAGATGGGCTGACCTACTACTTCGACACGACCGCGCCGACCGTTGCGATCACGAACGCGGCGGAGGATCCCACCGGCGTGACGAGCAGCGATTACACGCTCACGCTGGACACTCAGGACGCAGTTTCTGGTGTGGCGAGCATCCTTGTAACCCAGTCCTTTGCTGACGCGCAGGGAGTTTCCCAGACGAGATATTACACGTCCAACACGAATTTTGACTCGTGTAACGTTGTACTTTTCTACGGTGTGAACACGTTCACCTACACTGCTACGGACGCCGCAGGCAATACGAGCGAATCCTCTGCGGTATTCAGCGTTGTTTACAATGTCGCGCCGGAAGCCACAGGTTCCTTCTATAATGCGGACGAAGAAAAATTCTCCCAGACGCTAAGCAAGAGCCTCTGCGACGAAAACGAACAGATTCGGCTTGACCTGACGAAGTACTTCACCGATGAAGTGATTGCCACACTGACGGGTGATGATTTCACGATTACCGGGAACAACAGCCAGGAAGCTGCCGTGAGTGCGTGCGCTATCGAGAACGGATTCATGGTTTTGACCATGACCCCTGGTATGGCGCAGGATGTCGAGGACCGTTTCTCCAACATTTCCTTCACACTGATCGATGAGTTCGGTAAAGAACTGGCCGTTTCCTTTGATGTTACGTACCTGTTCGACAGTTTCGCGCCGACGATCCAGCCGGAAGATCTCACGGTTACAGCCTCCGCGCAGGGAACTGTCACGAAGTACAACGACGAGATGTATTTCCTGACCGGTAACGAAGTCAACATTGAAGCGACGATTACGGACGACACAGGAATCGAAACCTGTGGCTGGGCGCTTTATAAATACGTTGACGATCAGGAAGTGGAAGTTAGCTCCGGCACGGACGAAGCCGTTAGCTGCAGCATTGCGGACGCTTCGGAAGGTGATCATTACGTCCTGAAGGCCTGGGGTAAAGACACGCTCATTCCGGCCAATGAATCGACTCAGGAAAATCCGAGCTGCGAGTATCATTTCTACGTGGACAATACGGCTCCGACCGCAGAATCAGAAGCGGAACTTCAGGATTCCACCGGTAAGGTCGCTGAGGATCAGACGCTCATCAACGATAACCAGCCGCGAGTTGCTTACGAAGTCGAGGTCAACGATATGAAACCGGAATGCTGCACGCTTTCCATTTACCGTGACGGCGAACTGCTCGGCGATAATTTCGACTTCACAGGCACGCTCACGAACGACACCGCCCTGACCGACGGCGTACACCGCTACACCTTCAAGGTCGTGGACGGCGCGGGCAATGAGTCTGTGGTTTACTCGCTCATCGAGTTTGTCGTGGATACGACCGCCCCGGTCTGGACCGTGACGGAAGTCGCCAATGCTCCGGCGGAAGAAGGCGATTTCGGCTTCCTGTTCCTGGATGAAAATGATTCCGTCGAATTCAATCTGGAAGTCGAAGACAATGTTTCGGCCCTCGAAGATGTGAAATTCCAGTACTCCACCGACGAGGGGGAAACCTGGACCGATTACGTTCCTGGTGACGCCATTGCTCTTGAATTTGGCACGAAGACGTTCCAGTTCAAGGCCATTGACGAGGCCGGAAACGAGAGCATTTCCGACACGACGATCGATGTCTCCTACGACCACACGCCGACCGTGACCCGTGCGACGCTCGCGGCGAAGGACCCGATCGGGTTCGTGGAAGACCAGACGGAATACACCGTCTATTTCACCGCTTCTGAAATCTCGGCCCTCTTTGATGACGCGGACCTCGAAAACGGCGACACGCTGACCTTCACCTGCAATTTTGAAGGGGCTGAAGGCGTTGTAACGGATTACAATTGGACGTTCAATAACGGCGTCTGGAACCTCAAACTGACGGTCGATCCGGCAGCCTTGAAGCAGGCGCACAGCTTCGGAACGCTGACCTCCATCACCGCCACCGACACGTTCGATCAGTCGGCAGTGAAAGAAGTCAATATGGCGATCGAAAAGGCCAACCTTGCGCCGGAACAGGTCAAAGAAGATACGCTGACCGACACGCAGAAACTCACCGCTACCCCGTCCTACACGTTCGATCTGAGCGGTTACTTCGCCGATCCGGAAGGCGACACGTGGACGATCTCGTCTGCCGCGATCAACGGCGATGAGTGCGAGATCGACGGCAAAGAGATCACCTGGACCCCGTCCAGCGGCAAGTATGGCTACACCACGTTGACGGTTACGGTCAAAGACCAGTTCGGCGCGGAAACGACTGCGAATATAGATGTTGAGATCACATGGGCGGGTGTTCAGAGCGTGGCCGTGAGAAATCAGACCGTCGAGGAAAACGCCAACACGCAGAATGTGGAAGTCACCATCGAAAACGCTTTCGACGCAAACGAAGCCTGGGGAGATTACACGTGCGAAATGACCAACAGCGTTACCATCAAATCCCAAACGGTTTATGGCAACACGGTCGATAATGATCACGTGCAGACCCCGATCGAGGCCCTGTTTGCCGACTACAGTTTCGAGGGTTCCACACTCACTTACAGCCTGAATCCTTACGCCTATGGCGAAGCGGTTCTGGAACTGGGCGTGAATGGTGTCAAGACGGAAGTGAAGATCACGGTCACGAACGACCCTTGTGACCCGTACGCGCCTGACCAAACCGGCAGCTTTACGCTTACCAACACGGCGGCGCAGGAGTACAACGTTCTCGCCCAGTGCAACACCGACACGGATTCCGGCACCCTGGCCCTCACCTCGGTCAACGACGGTGAAACGGTCATTACGATCTTCCGGGACGACAAGGTTTACACTCTGAACCTGGCCGTGACCGAAGACGGCTTCACGCTTACCCGCGGCACGATCGACGGAAACGCCGGGACGAGCGAGGAATGGGAAGCCCTGCACGGCTCTACGATCGTGATCCCCTATGAGATCCAGAACACCGATACGGAATGCACGAATACGGGCAATTTCATCGTCAAGCTGAACGCGATCGCCAAGAGCGTCACGAAGTCCTACCGTCGCTCTGACGCTGACGAATACTACGAAATCCCGCTCAGCGAATTCACCGATTTCGCCAACCAGGGGTTCAAAGTGGTGAACGTCACGTTCGTTCGCGGCTCCGAAGACGTTTTGGCTGGCGTAAACAGCGAAGGCACCGTTGGGGTCTCCATCCCGGCTGGCTGCGACGTGGACACGGTTTTCGAGTATATGCTTTCCAATGGCACGACCACCTACTACGCCCAGCTTTACATCAGCATCGACGGCTACAACTGGGCGCCGGTACTGATTTCCGACGACGCCAACAAACTCGAAGTGGATGAAAAAGAACCTGATGGAACTGCTGATTCTGTGACCTACGAGTGGCGGATCGACGATCTCTTCGTGGATCCGGTGGATGGAACAGACCTGACGATCAATGTGACGGGTCTGCCGACGATCACGGACGGCCGCACCGATGAAGTGGGTAATTTCGGTACCGGCGAATTCAATGACGGCGTTGTTTCGTTCACTCCGAACGACGTGGATTTCTACGGAACGATCGAATTCACCGTCGCGGTGACGGACGGCCCGGCCGGAACGAAACAGGCCGCGCCGAGGACGAGCACGTTCACGTTTACGGCCACGATCACCAACACGGCCGACGCTCCGAAAGTCGTGCCCGGCGCGGATCTGGTCCTTTCCGGCGATCCCGGCAACGTCTTTGACCTTTCCGAAGAGGTTGATAAATTCTTCAGCCCTGACGGGGATGATGAACTTGAAGTTGTCTATCAGGGATCGACCACCTACACGATCCCCGAAGACGCCCAGTTTGGGACCTACGCGATCGAAGTGACCGTGAACGACCTGACGAACGGCCTGTCGAGCGCCTTTGAATACACCGTGGTGGTCAGCGGTTCCGCGATGATCACGGACGACAGTCTGGACGTTTCGAAACAGGTGGAAACAGTCATTCGTGCGGGTGTGAATCTTGATGAGGCCAAGACGTTGACTCAGGATGTGGAACTTACTGCCGATGCGACTCTTGCTGAGGGGACGGTCCTGAAAGCGGGTACGGTATTAAGTGCCGGCACGGAATTTGCGAAGAATCTTGGTTTCCAGTGTGACGAAGTTCAGGATTGGTTTGAAACGTACGGATTCGAAGAAGATGACGGTGAATACAGCGCAAGTGGGAAAGTTACGCTTGATGAGGACATTACCCTGACGGCAGATATTACCATCACGAACAAGAGCATCGCCGCCGTTTCCGGTTCCACGCTTGCTGCCGGTACGGTTGCTGCGGTCGGTTCCAATTTTGGTCAGGAAATCGTCATCACCGAAACGGTCGCTGACGCGACGACGGTTAAGAAAATATACCAGGCAAGCAGGAGCGTTTTTGAACTCACAAGAACCAGATTCGTTCTTTTGCGTGATGAAATCACGATTTCAGTGACTGACCCGACTGCAATCAGCAGCGTGACCGACTTCAGCGCGATTGGTGGTGCGACTCAGTACGTCTTCAATGCTGAGGCCAGTGATACGGATTACTACGACACGGTAGAATTCTCACCAACAGGTACTGAAAGAATCATTTCGATCATCGACCCAGTCGTGGAAGCAGGAACCATCTCGCCGTTCCGGTTCGTGACGTACGATTCCGAGACGGGCAAGTTCTATGCCTACTATAACCCCTATGACTCCATTCAGGACCGCAGTGCGCAGACGGCGATCCTCAATGTAAACGGAGAAGATGTTGATCTGACCCTTTCCATTGATTATGAAAAGCCGTTTGAAATTTACTACACCCTGTCCAGGGGAACGGATACACGTGCGGTTGCTGATAGTGTTTCTGCGGGAAGAAATTGCGAGTTTGTAGACCCGACCGCAGTTATGACTGCCGGACAATCTTACACTATTCAGATGTGGATTAAATGCAATCTGCCACTCCTCCAGCCATCGTTGCTTGCCGGGAAACCGTATGGGGCGCAGAGCTGGATTGAGGCTGCAACGGTGCCATTGAATAACGCGACGAATGTGGCGACCAACGCACAAGTTGTTTCTCCTTATGAAGATGGAATTGCCACACTGGAATATCGCTTAGTGGAAGCTCCTCAAGCGGGTTCGGATTTTAACAGCGAAACTTATCAGATCGTTTATCTGACCTTTACCGCTGGTGAAAATTCTACTTTGGGCGAGTTCAGTCGTGATATGGATGCAATGGGTTATTCCCTGATTCTCAATAACGATCTTTCCGATGGTATTGGGGCGTGTGGTGGTGTGGATCCTGAAATCGGAACTCCCAATGCAGACAAGAGCATATCTGTTCATTTGCCTGCGGCTCAGGTCGTCGCCAGAACCCTCGTCCCGAACATGGTGAAAGGTACGAGCGCAGCGAAAGAAACCATCGTGGAAGGAAACGGCATTTATATGTCGCTCGTGAAGGAAAAATCCGCGTCGGAAGTTTCCCGCACGCTGCGGAAGAGCGAGGCCTATATCACCGAGTGGGATAAATCCTACCTTGAACTTTGGGTCAACACGCAGGAAGCGGGAATCGACATTGCGAACTTCAAGTTTGACGTGAATTATGATTCCAGCCTTTACACCGCCACGGGGATCGAGTTCGGCCGGAATGTTTCCAACACGGGTGCGGTCACCTTCGCGGATGGAAGTGTTCAGGGCATTTCGGGCACGTTGACCAATGCGGTCACGAACGCGGATGGTTTTGTTCTGGTCGGGCGGATCCAGCTCACGCCGGTCAAAAACGGCGGAATCGCGTCCGAAACTATTGGCTCCACTTCGCTCGGCCTGAATCTGGAAAACATCGAGCTGTGTGGCTCCGCGGGCCTCTGGCTCGACGTCAATACGCAGACGGTGGTGAATACGAAAGCTCTGGCAGTCATGTATGACGCCACGGACGATGGAGACATCGACATTAACGACCTGGTCATTTTCGCCCGGAAGTTCGGAACGAATACCGTGGTTTCCACGGATACGCTTGCGTGGGCTCTCGACTTCGACAATAACGGCCTGATCGGTATTCAGGACCTCGTTGCCTTTGCGAGAAACTTCGGAGCGACGCAGACCAACGGCGCGAAAATCATCTACCCGGAAAATTACTTCCAGACCTGGATCGGAACCACACTGGAAATGAGCGGTGACTCCAATATCGCCGACACGCTGGAAAGCGCGCTGGATTCCTGGAGTGAAAAACTTGGCGAGGAATTGAACCTTGACGTTCAAATTATCGTAAGGGAATACACGAACGAAGTGAATGGAACCCTGGCCGAGGCGTCTCTCCTTGGGTGCGATGAAAACGGCAAGCCAGACAGGGCGGTCGTTTACCTTGATTCCGATGCTCTTGGAATGGGTTGGTATGTGGGTAAAGACGCGGAGGTTCAGGCGGAACAGTATGACCTTTACACGGTTCTCCTGCACGAGCTTGGACACGCGCTTGGCATGACGACCAACTACTCCGGTTACAACGATTTCCTCAGCAACAGCGTGAGGTCTTCCAACTATCGTGATGAAATGGGCAATATGCACATCATCATTGGAAGTCACGTTTACGGCGAAAACGACCTGATGACCGAAACCATTGACGTAGGAGTCCGTCGGGAAATTTCGGATGTGGACGCGGAAATCGTCAAAGCCGCCCGCGCCAATGGTGGTACGATCCTCGGAAGCGCTACGGATGCTCTTCAGGGGACGGTTACCGACGCCTCTGGCATTATGTCGGAAGCCGCGTTCAACCAGATCCTGACTGAGGCTGCGACTCGGGCGGTTCTGGAAGTTTCGGCTAAACGGGTCGATTCTGTCTGGCAGGAATTCGAGAGCGTTGAAAATGTGAATGTGAACCTTTCGACCGCTGTCACGGATGACGTGTTCGACAGTTTGTTCGATGATGATTTTTCCAGCATGACGGGCGGAAAGGTTCGCGAAGATCTGAACATTGAACTGGATGAGGAATGATTAAAACCAGGGGAGCGGCAGGAAATGCCGTTCCCGGAATTGGTTTGTATGGCCGCAACGCAACAGGCAAAGTGAACGGAGTTGGTTTGAGGACCGGCATCCGTTCCTTTGGTTGTTTCATTACGGCCTTTTCCCCTATTAAGAAACAGAAGGAAAATCGTATGAAACGTGAAAAAAATCGTGCGCTTCAATTAGAATCTCTTGAAAATCGTATGCTTCTGAGTGCCGTCCCGGTGAACCTTCCTGACGTTCAACCAGCGGGAATGGGCGCGGTATATTGGACACAGACTTTTGATTTACAGGGGAGTGAAACGTACGAAATCGAGTTTCAGACGAAAGACCTGAAAGAACTCTCGGTCTATTGTATCAACTCGGATGGAGTGAATACCTCGATCGATTTTGGGGGATCTATCAGTTATTCCACGAAAAGTGTGATGAAGACTGTGCAGACTGCGGACACGGTAACGTACAAGCTCGTCAATCAGTCGGAAGTTCAGGGAAATTACACGCTTATCGCGTTCAGCGGAAGTAATTTTGAGTCGGAGCTGCAACTGCCTGATCAGCCTGACAAAGTAAACGATACGCTTCTTTCCGCTCAGAAAATGAGCGTTACGATGATTGGAAACCTGCGGCAGTCGGTCCTCATTGGTCAGCTTACGCCGAAGGAGGACGCGAATGATTTGGATTGTTATTCTTTCCAAACCACAGGGAGAAAAGTCAGCGTTCAGCTTCACACCGATACGGCTTCTGCTTTGACGTTTGAGCTTTATGATTCCGAAACCGCGGTAAAACCGTTTGCTTGTGCGACGAATATCGACGATTTCACGTCACTCGTGAATTCCGCGTCGGTTGCGCAAAATTCCACGCTCTACATTCGGGTCCACGCCGGTGATAACGCGGCAGTTTCAACGGTCAATTATACGCTAACGATCACGGAAGGCGCGAACGCGAATACTTCCACAAACGAGGAAACCCAAGTGGTGAATCACCTTGCCACGGATCTTGTTCTCGGTCAGTTGGAAGGAGCGGACAGAGAGTGGGATGTCATTTCCCGGTCGGTAGTGAGCGGTCAGATTCGTACGATGGACACGGACGGGAATCGTATGGCCGTTGTTTCTTCGGACTCCGTGAACCTTTGGAAGTATGCAGGTTCGTCGTGGCTGGAAGTCGCTTCGGCTCCCCTGGTCAGTTCCAATAATGTGGACGTTTCGATTTGCGGCGATTCGATTCTGGTGGGGAATAAGGATGCGAATACGGCATACCTCTTTACCCTGGAAGACGGCGAACTGGTTGGAACCGAACTGACGGATCCCCTTGCGGCGGGCGGAGAATTTGGAACGTCGGTCCTGATTACGGAAAAGTACCTTTTCGTTTCGGCTCCGAAAAAGGATTCGGGAAAAGTTTACGTCTTTGTCAAAGGGGAAGAAGGCTGGAATATGAGCCAGATTCTTGCCGGCAGTACGGTTACGGGCTTTGGCTCCAAAATGGTTTGGGACGCGGAGCAGGATCGTCTGTGTGTCGTTTCCAGTGGTTTACTTTCTTTCTATAAACCTGACAATGAGGGAAATTTGACCCTGGAAGCTGACCTAACGGGTGATTCTGTTACCAATTTCGGTTCGGCTCTGGCTCTTGAAGGAAACTGGCTCGCGGTCGCCTGCAAAAAGAACGGCCTGTGGGTAGTCCAGATGTATAACTGGAACAATGGAACCCGAAAATGGGACTGGACGCAGAACCTCGAATCGCAGGAGCCGAACTTTGGAAGGTCGCTTTCATTTGCGGATAATCAGCTCGCCGTTTCATCGACATCGAATACCGGTCAGGCGCTCGTTGGAAGTATCCATCTTTATCGCTGCGCTTCTTCCGGAACGGTACCGGGATGGAAATTCGTCCAAACGTACAATGATTCGACCTCGTCGAATTTCGCGAAAACCATTCATTTGTCCCGGCAGAGACTGGACGTTTTGGGACCCGCCGGGAATTCGGTGACTTCACTGACCAATTTTTCTGTTGGCGATTGCTGGAATATGAATGTTATTTCAGCCGGGACGAAAATTGAATTCCAGGTTTCAAAATCCGAGGCGGAAACAGACGTTTTAATTGTTGATCCGGACGGAGCCGCACAAAGATTTGAGAAAACGATCGACGATGATGCGATTTTGATTTCGTTTACCCCTTCCCAAACCGGCACATATAAGGTTTGGCTTTCCTCTGACGTTACGCGCACGTACTCACTGAATGCCATTTCCGGAGCGCTTGGGGAGTTTTCCTCGAGTAAAGCCGCTGAACCGGTTATGCGCTCCAATGAGGTGGTTGTTGAGTACGCCCAGCAAATTCTCGTTTCCAGTCTTGGATCGGCCACTGCTACCTTCAGGGACGCGTATGGGAAACAAACGCCGCTTGTAATAAAGGGAATTGAAAACGGGAATCAAGCGGTCTGGAATGTTCCGGGAACTATAATCAATGGGCCGTACACGCTGAACGTTAGTGGACTGCAAGGGGTTTCCGGGACCGCGCTTGATGCGGTTACTGTCGAGAATTACTATTACACGGGAGCGCACACGCTGATTCTGGAACCTGCTGGAACGGAAGCAAGTAATGTAAAACGAGGCAAGCTGGAAGTCGAAGTTGGTTCTCCTTTTGAAATTCTGGATTTGACTCAAGAGGAGGCTGCAAGAGTCGAGCTCCAGGTGATCGGACTTGAGAACTACACGATTGAACGCGCCTATGTGCCGGAAATCCAGGGGCTCCAGTTAAGAATCCTGAGCGATACGGCTACTGACGAAAAAGTTTTGGTTCAGGCGGTTCTGAACGGGAGTTTTGCCCTTGATGAACTGGTTCCAGACAATGCCATCGTTGGAACGCTCTCCACGAACAGCCAAACGTTTGATCTTTCGCTTGCCTCTGGTCAAACGGTAAATCTTGCGCTTACGGTGACGGATCCGGCCTCGCAGGAAGCCGTAAAAATGGAGCTTTATGATTCGGCGGGAACGCTTTTGGCAGTGGATTCACAGCTGTCGGATGAGTCCTCGAACCAGTGGATCCAGACGCTGAAAAACACGTCCCAATCCGAAGTGAATTATACGGTTAAACTTGTGAACCTGACCGGCAGCGCAGCGGAGTTTACACTTGAAGCGATTACAGCGCAAGCCTCTGCGACCGCATCGGCGCAAATAGAAGAAGCCGGTCAGTCCTTTATACAAGCGCCTCCTTCCGTCACGCTTGAATTTTCCGAAAGTGTGGACATCTCAACGCTCGCGCCTGCGGATTTTCAGCTTTGGCTCGGCGAGGAATTCCAAACGGGTTACTACGTTAGCACGTTGAATATCCTGGACGGAACGCACGTAACTCTCACGTTTAACACAACGCTTCCTGAGGGGATCTGGACGCTGGGTCTCGCAGAGAATGGATCCATCCAAACTCTTTCAGGTACGGATTTCAACCTGATTCCCGGCATGTTCCAGGTTGACAAGACAGCGCCAGCGGTTCAGAGTATTACTTTCTCGACGGATTTGAGTGGAAAAACACGCATTCATGTTCAGTTCAATGAAACCGTTCAGGAAGCGAGCCCCACGCTCACGGGAAGGATTTGTGGTCAGATGGGATTGATTAGCGGTGAAGGAAGTTACAATCAGGCGACGAATACCTGGACGCTCACGACCAGAGACATTCTTCCGTCGGATTTCTACACCTTCTCCATTACGAACATTAAGGATGTTGCCGGGAACGTTTCGGAAACCGTAACGACAGAAGGGCTGGCAATTACTCCCGGCCCGCAAACCGTCACTAACGTGGTTTCAGACAATCCCTCGACAGGCTGGCTCCCGCAGTATATGGACGGGTCGCAGGCGTTTGTTCATCAGATTTCTGGCTGCGTTACGGAATGGCAATCCGCCACGTTCGTTCTGGAAGGAATAGAGGATGGCGAGCAAATCGCCTTCAGCTTTATGAACCCGGAGGGTTACGCGGATCGGTGCTGGAATGACCACATCAAGGCCGAGTGGAACGCAGCGACGAAAACCGTGACGATTCGTTACGATGCCTCAGCCCATTCCGGCGGCCTGACGGAAGAAGAATCCGCGCAGGTTACAGCGGATTTGCTTTACAACGGAGTTAAATGCGGTGTTTTCGCGATGTACATTCTGAGGAATGCGAATTACGAAAACGCGGATTTCACGGACCCGATGGACGTTCAGCTTTCCGAACTTGCGCAGAAAACTGACAGTCAGGGAAATGTTCAGAAGATTCGTCAAACGAGTGCCATGGGGACGATTTCTGACGCAGGCGACACGGACGTTTATCGCTTCACGGTCGATGGGAAAAGTACGATTTTTGCCGGTCTTACCATCAATTCCGTTGCTTTTGGAGCGAATACGAATTTTAAAATTCAACTTTACGAAGAGCTTCCCAATGGTTCCCGTGGGGCGCTTCTGGCTGAGGCGAATTCGTCGTCTATGGGCGAGAAGATTTCCGATTCACTGGACGTTTGGCTCGAAAATGTGCGAAATCATTCGGATGAAGCCCAAACGTTCCTGCTTGTCGTTTCCGCCGCGAATGTTCCCGCTTCCGGGGCGCTTTATACGCTGGTTCTGACGGAAAACGCGATTTTCAATGCCGAAAAGTACGCGACAGTGGAAACCATTACGGAACTTTATGATTCCAACTCGGCGGTGGGGCACGTTTCCTCGGCAATCGCGGGTTTCACTTCGGCCGGCATATACAATTCCCTGGATCCTGCTTCTTCAGCGATTTATGGAAACTACATTTTCGTTGGGAATTCCGCGAATAACCAGGTTTTGATCTATACGCCGAATGCCGCAGGAACGGACTTTGAACAGGTCGGAACCGTTAAGACGAGCGCTTCGGTTGCCGGCGATGGATTTGGTTCAACGCTCGTCCTGAACGGTAACACCCTTGCGGTTTCGGCTCCGTCTCACGCCAACACGGATGGAACGACCGGCGCGGTGTACCTTTTCAGCCTCGAGTCCATCAACGTGGGAGGAAATTCTTCGCCGTTCCAGACGATCGTGAATCCGGGCACTTCCAAAGATTTTGGTCTTGTCATGGATTACTCCGAGAATTTGGCCCTTTTGGCCGTTGGCACGCAAACGACTTACGGAACATCCTATTTGTTCGTCATGGATGAAAATGCAGCCATAAAGCAAACGTACAATTTGACGCAAATACTGGCTGGAACGGTAAATCTGGAACTTCAGGCAAATGGCCAACCCGTCCTGGTAAACGGGATGCCACTCTGGAGTGAGAACTGGTCTAATTTCGGCTACTCTGTGGCGATTGACGACGCAGGATTGGTCGTTGTCGGAGCGCCTAAAGCCAACACATACAGCATTTACAATTCCACGGATAATACCTGGACCACAGAATCCGGTTACAATGGAATGGTTTTTGTACTTCCCACGAACGGTCAGCAAGGCGAGTATCTGCCAGAAGACTCAGACCTTGGTTTTGGCTATTCCGTCACCTCGGAAAATGGCGTTTTGGTCGTGGCTTCCGCGCCTGGAAATTATGTTTCCGGCATCGCGCTGCACACGTTTGATTTCAGAAAAGACACTCCGACCGACAATCGGCACGTGCTCAACGATCTGGTCATTTCGGAAAGTGTCAGGGAATTTCCTCAGGCCGTTCAGCTCCGGGACGGGTTCCTCTACGTGACGGGCGCTTCCGCCGTCAACCCGAACGCACGGCTGACCCTTTGTTCTAACGCGGTATGGCCTTACGATTCCCAAGTCGATATTTACCACTTCACGGCAGATGGTTCTTCGATTTCCGCAACATTTGATGCGGGGCTGAGAGGGGACGTGAATGATATTGAGGTGGCTCTCGTTGATCAATCAGGGAAGGTGATCCAGGGAACGGGTCAGAATGGGACATTTACGTATTCGACAACGGCAGGAACGGAATATCGCCTTTACGTAGGAATGGCGGAAAGTGCCGAGTGCGACTACGTATTGACGGTTCAGGGGATCGAGCAGAAAAACTACGCTTTCGGTCTGACAGAAGATGGCGTAAAGGTCAATGGAAACCCGGCCTCGGAAACCCTTACCGCTTGTCCAACGAGCGTGACATTCACATTGGAAAAACCGGTTCGTGCGGATTTGATTTCCAAATCCTCGGTCCAGATCGATGGCGTTTCTGCTTCAGGATTCAATCTTTCGGCAGATGGGAAAACCGTCACGTTTACGTTCCCGTACAAACAATTTACGGAGACAACGGCAACTCTGACGATTAATGCCGGGGACTTTTGCACAATTGACGGATCGGTCCTGACTCTTCCGGAGGATCAGGCGAGCCAGACCATTACCCTGGTACAAACGACCGCGACGCAGAAAATTCGGGCCCGTGAGGATTCACTGGAAGCGACCTGGACGTTCGAGGAAAACCTCAGAAACGCGAACGCGAACGTAATCATCCGGAAAAAGACCAGCGGCTCCAATACATGGGTGAATATTACCTCCACTGGCAGTCTTTCCCTCGAAGGGAACGTTTTGAAATGGTCCGCTGGTTCGGTTTTGGCTCAAACAGGAGATCAGATTTCGGTTTTCCTTGATACCGCTTCGGTTTCTACGGTTTCGGGCTGTCCGGTTGAACCGCTGGAAGCCAAAGAACAAACGATCAACTTGAGTGTTCAGGGTGAAACAGAACTGGTCGTTCGCAAGACCTCGTCTCTGGATGAAACCGGAGAATCGGGAGGCGCGTCACGCCAGGAAGTCCCGGCCAGTGAAAAATGGATCGATGAGTGGCAGAACATTTGGGTTGAAGTTTGGGCTTCCGTTCTTTCTGCGACCGAAAACGGATTAAGAAGTTACAGTGCGGAAATTACCTACGATCCGGTAAAATTTAATCCTTTGAAAAATGGAAATATTACCGTAAAATACGATTCTGCGATTTTCAGTTCCGTGACCGTCACGAAAGATGCAAATGAAGACAAACTGCAGATTCAGGCCACCGTGAAAGCGGGAATGGAAACCGCAGGAGTTTGTGATCTGGACGGCGTGGGGAACCACGTGCTTCTTGGAAGTATTCAATTCTACGGCCAGAAAGATGGCGTACACGTCTCCGAAAACTATGAAATTCGAGGCGAGTCGATAGGAATACAAATCGTGGAAAATTCGGTGGTGATGGAAGATACGCTCGAAGTGATCATCAGTACGATCGAAAACACGACGAAAAATCTTCCTCTGGTTTATCCGGTAGTTTACGACCTCAATGATTCTGGCAGCATCGAGATCAATGACCTGGTGGCTTTTGCGAGAGTATTTGGCCGGTCTGCGGTTCCAGGAACCATTGAGAACGTGGCTGATTTTAACGCCAGCAAGGCGGTTGAAATTAATGACCTGGTCCTTTTCGCGAGGAATTTTGGGAAAACGCAAGGGGGTTCGATCATTTACGCCGATTCGCTGACAAAGGATTGGGGTGATCCAATCGCTCAGGGGGCGTTAATTCCCGAAGCGGCGCCGACTTTCCAGACGTCCTTCGGAAATGTTTACGTCAACGACTGGACGGCTCAGGCGCCCGATTTCCAGAAACAGATCGCGGAAGAAAGCGCTCTGCGTGCTGAATTGCTTGAGGAGGCTCTTACTCCGGCTGTGAAGGATGAGGTTCCTCTCAGTGTGTCAGGCGATGTGTTTGGACTTGACACAGTGTGCGATGAACTTGAAAAAGAAGAGACAGAGAAACTGGAAGTTACACTGGAGAAAATGATTTTCTGAAAGGATGTTTCCTGACGTGCCGGGAGTTTTACTCAGCGCGGAAAGGATGGATCCAATAGAATAAAACCCGCCTGATTGATGTCAGACGGGTTTTTTCAATGACGTTTTAATGTTGAGGGATCAGAGATTAGTATTTCACGATCCCATTGGCGGGTTTGGGGCCAAAGGAGACTCCAAGCCAGCCATCCTGAACGATCAGTTGGTCTAAATCCAGATTGGTGAAACGCGGGTCCTGAATGAATTTTTCAGGCAAAATGTTCTTCATCTCTGTTTTCGGAAAGACTTTGCTGAACACACCACGTACGCCGATTTGCTGGCTCGCCGAAATTTTGCCTGAAAGATGAACGGGTGACTTCCGGTACACATAAACAGCCATGGGACCAGCCTCGACCGTATATGGGGCTTCCACGACGAAATCCGACCAGGATCGTCTCCCTACCGTCAGTTGTTTGACAGCCAGGCAGACAATAAATTCCCCATTGACCAGTTTGACGGTTACGGCGTTTTGATCGGCGAAAGTTATATGGAATTTCTCTTTCGGACGAACGAGACGCTCGCCAATTTCCAGATTTGGCAAACGATTGCGCAAGTACTGGAGTAGTTCTTCCAGAGTGAACGAGTTACCTTCCAGCTGGAACTTCTGGAGAAAATTGTTTACAGCGGACTCGTGTACCTGGAAATTGATTTGACTGCTTTCGGGCGGGATCGGGCGAGCGGTGTATGCTCCAGGCTGGGTAATTCCCGCCAGGCGCATGCGAATGACCGCAGAATCGTCCGTCGTTTTGGCGTCCATCTGCTCAAGAGCCAGTTCAAATCGGGCTAACGCCGCGAAAAATTTCTCTTCCAGAAATTTATTGGCGACTTCCAGCTTGCTTTCTACGCCCTCGTCCAATTTCTCACAGACTTCTTTATGAATTTTCTGTTCGGAAATCTGTCGGGCGTTTTTCTGTTTGGCTTCTGCCTGATTTCGGGCGACTCCCTTCGCGACCATACCCACCAGTGGAATTGAATCGAACGGGGTTTGGAGGTTCTGAAGTTCAATTTGGCTCTGAACTTTTGCGACTGCCGGAGAGCTTTTCAGTCCTTCCGAGGAAAACAGAATTTCCTTCATCGCTCTGTACTGGGAAGCCGTATGATTGTAAACGGTTACAACGTCAGGTGAGTATGTGGAGGAATTCATCGTTCCTTCCACAAGAAAACCAATGCGGAAATGGTTTTCATCCGGAATCATTTCAACATTCAGCTTCGTATTCGATACTCCACGGCCATAAACCGTGCGGTCCAACATATTTTCCTGAATGGTTCGTTCTTCCGAACCCGGCTGTGGCAAGCTGGTATTTAAAAACGTCTTCGTGACGTAAAGACGCAAGTTGGCATTCCGATAAATGGTTTCCAGGAATTTTAACTGTTCGGGCAGTTCACGTCCCTGTTCCAGTTCAAAACGGCGGGATTCCATTACGAGGCGGTTTCCAGCTCTCACGTCTTCCGATTTCTCATACGCTTCCGCAGAGGCCATAAGGCAGTCGTCCACAGAACGAATGGAAGCGAAACGATTCAGCATGGCTTCCAGCTCGTTAAATTTTTCGTGAGACAGAAACTGCTTCTGGGATGCGTCCGCATGGTAAGGGTGGAGACGCCCGAGAATTTGCCACGCGATTTCACGCTGTTGTGTGGGTGGAAATTTGGAAAATTGTTTCAGTGTTTCAAGGCGCAAGTAACTGAACCATGTTTCCATATATGGATGTGAAGCCGCCACTTTTTCCACATCCGCGAGGAGGGAACGCCATTCCATCTCCGAAACGCTCGGGAATGGACCGGGCTGTGTAGTGAGGAGCGCATCGCAATAATTCCAAAGGATAAGCCGGCGCTGAAGTGTGTAGGTTGCCCGTGTCAGGAGCGACTGGGCGTTATATTGGGATACAAGCGCAGCCTGCAACTCGCGGGCTTCCTGCATTTTTATCGCCAGCAGCGCCAAAATGTCCTTCCGCCGCTCCTGAATGGAAGAGTCCTGAAAATTCCACTCGTCGAGAGGAGTTTGCGTACTCTTCACGGTTGCGTTTGGCCGAAGACGGAACAAACGACGTTTTTCCGGGTCAGGGGCTTTCAAAATCGGGAATGTTTGGCTTAAATCATGAACCAGAATTTCCACAGAGGAACACCATTCTTTTAGAGCTGGCTCTTTTTCAGCCTCTTCCAGCTCGTTTAAAAGAACTTCTGGATCTGCCCAACAAATAAGGTTCCAGGTCTGATGAAGATCCTGGTTTTGTACTTCATTGATTGATGCGGTATTTTCAAGGTCCGCGTTTTCGGACAGACCATTCCCCTGATCCGCATAAATCGGTGAAACCAATACAAAAAGGACGAGAAAAAGCAGGAACTGCCGTTTTTTCTGCCAGTTTTTCCTGTTCATGGTAAATTGTTATGTCGTTTAAAAACCAAAATACTCCAAATCTTTTTGGTTTATCGGCAAGGAAAAACATTCACAAAAGAGAAAAATCCATAAAATCGGTAAATTTTAAAAATAAAAAATCGGAACGGGATAAACATCAATCACGTTCCGAATATTCGATAAAAATGATGTTTTCCTCAGATCTCTTTCTTCGAGAAAATCTCATCGATCCACTTTTCAAGATTTCCGGTTCGGACCGCAATGTCCAAAATCGTGAATCGGCGGCGTGCGTGTTGAGCACGGAGGAAACTCGAACGGAACCGCTCGCGTGTGATCCCGATCTCTTCCGGATGCTTCGGCGCTCCAATGACCGCGAACTGGGCCTGGACCTTCTTCACGGGAACGACCTGCTTCTCAAGCCGGGCGCGGATTTCCGGCCAGTTTTCCTTCAACGTGGTGAGCTGTTTCCGCAGTTCGTCCGGTGTTGAGTACTTCGCGGTGATCTCCGTTACGCCGAGGTCCGGGAAATCCGTCCCCTCGAAAAGTTTCGCGGCGACTTTCTGCTGATCCTCCAGCGACGGCCAGGCGTTTACGCACGCCTCCACGTCGAGCTGCGTCATGTCGGTGTGCAGGAAACAGTCGTAAAGCGCCAGTGAGGCGAGGGTCCCGATCGCGACCTTGAACCCGTGCGAGGGGGCCACGCCGTTGAACGTGTGGTGCTCCATTTCCCACAAATGGCTGAATTGGTGGTCGGCGCCCGAGGCGGGCCGGCTGCTTTTGTGCGCCTGCATCGCGAAACCGCCCAGGATCAGACCTTCCAGAAGCGGGCCGAACGCTTCGGGTTTCTTCGCTGCGAGGCCTTCAGGGTCGGCGAGGGCCGCGGCGAGGCCGTCCTGAACGACGCTCCACGCGTGCTCGTCGATCGGTTCAACTCCCAGCGCGTCGGAAAGGATCCAGTCCGCTCCGGCCGGGATTTTGGCGTAAAGGTCCGCGTAGCCGGAGGCGGTCATTTCCTGCGGAGCTTCGGCGGCGATCAGCGTATCGACCAGGGCGGCTTGCGGAGCAGGGCACGTGTGGGTGGATTTTTTGCCGTCCTTTGTGATGGCGGCTCCAAAAGCGGTGTAGCCGTCCATGGACGCAGCCGTTCCGCAGACCATGTAACGGCGGCCGAGGTGGTACGACACGACTTTGCAAAGGTCGTTGATAGTCCCGGAACCGCAGGCGACCGGGATCGCGTCGTGGTTTTTGAGATTTTCCTCGAGCATCATGACGTAGGTCCATTCGGCGTGGAAACCTTCAGGATTCACGCCGGCAGCGTCGAAAATGTAGGGTTTTTCCTGCTCAATTCCCGCTTCGGAAAGGGCTTTTTCGACGAATTGACCGGCGACTCGCCACGTGTTTGTGTCGGCCACGACGATGGCTTTTTTGCCGGGGAACTGCCGCTGGAACATCGCGGCGACCTGAGGGAGAACGCCTTCACCGATGAGCAGGTCACGGGTTTCGTCGGCACGCTGAAGGGCTTTTTGGACTTGAGGATTCATGAGGAATGATTAAAAAAGGATGAAAGGTATTCGTAGTGGAGGGGGAGAGGGATACGCAGAAGGTGAATCCCTCCATGATTTCTTTCATTTTACTCTTTTTTTTCTTTTTGAAAAGCACCACGAGATAATTTTTCAAAAAAAAGAGGATTTTTCTCTTTGAAAAATCCCCTCGAACACTCTTCTCAAAAAAAGAAACCCTTAATGGGAATCAGGCCTTTAATTGCCATACAGGTGGTCTTCAATATCCCTGGCTTCTGAGGACAGACCGCCGTAGATGAAATGCCCATTGTTCTTTTTGCGCTCTTTTCCTGCGGCAGAGTCGTCAATAATTTTGCGCATGTTGTCCGTTTCGCTCTTGTTGCTGGAAGAAGTTTTTGCCTGCTTCGGACCTGTACTCTCACGCAGGGAAGTACAGCCGGTAAGGACGAGTGAAACAAGCAAGATAAGGAAAACCGCGCGTTTCATATTTTTTACTCCTGCGGAGGTTCGATCCCAAAATCACGAATCGTGAAGAGGCTTTTCAGTTTGTAGCCGGCATTTTCAAACGCTTCCCGTCCGCCTTCCATACGGTCAAGAATGGCGTAGACGGCTTTCACTTTCAGGCCGAATTCTACGGCGCGTTCGATGGCTTTGAGCGAGGATCCGCCAGTTGTCACGACGTCTTCGACGATGATGACGGATTCTCCCGGTTGAACGGGACCTTCCACAAATTTATTCGTTCCGTGCCCTTTGGCTTCTTTTCGGACGAGAAATCCTTTGAGGTTTTTCCCCTGCACATCGGCCATCGTAATGATGGAAGCGACGATCGGGTCAGCGCCCATCGTCATTCCACCCACAGCATCGGGGAATTCTCCCTCTTCTTCCATGAGCTTGAGCATTCCTTCGCCCACAAGCCGGACTTTGGAACTGAGCGTAATTTGTTTACTATCACAGTAGTATTTGGCCTTTTTGCCGGAAGCGAGGATGAAATCCCCGAACTTCAGGGCACGATCGAGAAGCAGTTGCTTGAGTTCGTCTGAATTGTACATCTTTCTTTTAAATTAATAGGGTGTCAGGAATTAAAGTGTTGCCGGGAGCTCCAGAGGTAATTCCTCGGCCGCCGGTGCGGATGCAGGGGCTGCCTCAGGAAGCGTATCCGGGAGAGCGCTCGGCAGTGAATCGGGAAGTTCCGCAGAAGCGCCATAAGCCGGAGCGGGGGCTGGAACGGAGGCCGGTGCCGGTACCGGGGCGGGCGCCTGGACTGCGGTGGGCGCTGGAACTGCCGCTGGTACAGAGGCCGTTTGTTGAACCGTTGGCTTGGGAGAGTGACACCGCAAAAGCAATTGGGAATTCTCGCCCAAAATCGCGTTGAGGTTCTGGACGTCGGTCAGGTTCATCAGGATAGCGCCGCTTGGCACGTTGGCTCCGATGGCGTTCGGGTCCGTACAGGCCTGGATTTTGACGGTTTCTGTGTTGTCACGTGTGATGAAAGCACAGGAAGGCAAGGCATCTCCATTTTCCGTTCCTGTCTTTTTCAGGAATAAGAAATCGCTGTCTTTCTGGACCAAATCACCGCCAATTCCAATCCAGAACCGGCCAGCGAAAAGACCGTTCAGGGTCAGGATCATTTCGTGCCGATCCAGATAGATAATAGCGTGGAACGGCCCACGAATGACCTTTAACTGAGTTCCAGCCTGAAGAGGAGCGCCGGGTTGAAGCCCGTTTACAAGACTGATGAAGGCCTGCGGAACCTGATATTCCGCGGCAATTTTTTCCATGGTGTCGCCTGGCTGAACCGTATAGGCTGGTTCAAGGAAACTGTTTTGCGAGTAAATGACCTGTGCGGCAGTTTGAACCAAATAATTCACCAGAACGGAGGACTCTTCGGCTGATAAACAGGGATTCCCGTAAAATTTACTCAATTCTTGCAAAACTTCGAGCATCTCGCCGTTTTGAATCTTCTCGGCGGCTTTTTTCAGGTACTCACGAATCGCGGCGGTTTCCGCGTCTTCCTGTGGAGGCGCTTGAATCTGAGTTTGAGGAACCGTCTCAGGGCTTGGTGAAACGATTGGAGCCGGTGTTTCCGCAATAGTCGGAGCAGGGGCGGCTTGTACAGGAGCAGGGGCCTGGATTTGGGTTTGGGCCGGCGGATTGATCTGAACAGGAACCGTCGGCTGGGTATGTACACGAAGTGGGTTGGAAACGCCGCCCGTGTTTGGAGCCACATAAGGGTCTGTAGTGTCAGGCGAAGCGGGTGTCGGGGGGATGGGATTCGTATCAAGAGCTGGCGCGGGTGGAAGGTCCAGATCGGGATCCTCGGGTGCAGGAAGCGCTGACGTTGTTTCTGCCTCGACCTCGGCATAGGTGCCAATCTGCTTTTGGGGTTGAGCGGGGACGGATTCCGGTGTCGTGTCAAAAGGCGAGGCGGTTTTCGTTTCATCCAGAGAAGGCAGTTCTGTATCCAGAACAGGCGCTTGTTCAGGTGTGGTGGAAGCCACGACCATCGGATTATCCACTGTGGAATCGACCCCTGGTGCCGGTGGAAGCTCATTTATGTCGGGAAGCGAGAATTCATCTTCCTTCGATGATGCGGGCGTAAACGGACCGTCCTGCGCGAATGTGCGTGACTCGGAATCGTTCAAAGTCGGAGCCGGAAGTGTGTTGTCTTCTGGATTTTTGGAAGTTTGAGCCAGATTTCCCCCCTGATTCACAATTTCCCATGGAAACTGTGAGGAATTCAGGTAATAGTAAGTACAAACTGTAATTCCGGCAAAAACTAAAGCGACGATGAGGGTACGCAGCATTTCCATCTAATTAAACTCCAACTGGGATTTTAGGGTGCGTCCTTCCTGAAATTCCGCGATGAACCTTCCGGAAAGTTCAGGAAAGGGGCGCATAATCCATTCTGGAGAGGATTTTAGCAAAATTTTCAGTTCAATACCATAGAGAAAATGGGTTTTTCATTTAGAACGGAAAAATTTTTTGAAAATTTCTTAAATTTTTAATTTTTGTTCTACTTTTTGATTGACAAAGAGAAAAAACGATACATAATTTAAACACAATTAATATAGTGAATTACAGGAGTTTACCAATGAACCGTCGTTCCTTTTATCGTGGTTGGTTTTTTGTCGTATTTGTAACGCTTGGCTTGGCATTTTCGGGAATGACCAGCATGGTCAGTGTACCCGCGTTTGGGGCCGAAAACCTCATTACGGACGGAACGTTTACGGGCGAGTATAAAACGTCAAGCAATAATATCTACATCATTTGGGGGCCGAGCAGCACTCCTTCAGGTTTTCTCGATACTGCGGAAACGACCTGGGCTTATGCGACCACGGACCTTTCCGGCAATCCCGCGACTTTTGGCTATTACCTCCGGCCAAATCAAAGTGCCAGCCTTGCAGGATCTACTCCAAGCGTTGGTAATACTGTGGGGATACAGGTGTTTCAGCAGGCGGGAAAAGGGGAGATTTCGCAAACCGTCAATGGTCTGGAACCGGGCAAACTCTACATCACGTCCTACGAATATAACGCACGGAATGGAAATACGGTTTCGATTTCTTCTTCGATTACCGGCGCGTCCGAAATTCCGCTTCAAAATCCCACTTCGTTTGGAAATACGGGTTCCAATCCGTTCAGGAAATATTCCGGTACATTCACGGCAGACTCCAGTTCGGCCGTACTAAGCATCGTTCATACTTCCAACGAGGCAGCCGACAGAACGCTCTTCGTCGGAAACATCTCGCTGACCCTTTCCCCGGCCCAGCCCATTGCGAATCTCGTGCAGGACGGGAGTTTTGAAAACGGTTCGTACACCTATGCGGCTGGTCACGGCCAGTACGTCATTTGGGCCACCAGCGCGCCGACTTCCGGGAATTTCGAAAACACGGGGCTTTGGAAGTACGAAAGTTCTTCCGCCGCCGGTTACTATTTGCGAGCCTCCGCGAGCGAGTTCCATGCCGGCCCGATCCCGGATGGGACGTACGTCGCGGCGATTCAGGGTTTCGCGAATCCGGTGACCGCGTCTCTTTATCAGGAAATTGAAACGACCCCCGGGAAAACCTACGCCGTTTCTGCCAAGTATAACGCGAGGAGAAACGATACCGCGGAGTTGAGCATCACCGCTGAGGGTGCAACCGCGACGAAGACGTTCCTCGACCGTCAGCTTGTCACGGCAAATGCGTCCTCAAACTACACTTTCGCGGGGACTTTTACGGCCTCGGATGCCGTGACGAAACTCCGGTTTACGAATACGATCAACGGTGGAACGGACGCGGACCGCACGGTGACGATCGATAAAGTTCAGATGATCGAAGTCCCCTCCAAAATCGTGGAGGCTGGCGGAACGCTGGTCCACGCCCTGGACGCGATGACGGCCCAAAATGGCGGATACGGCTCAGGAAACGTTACGACCGTTCCTTACACGTACGACGCGTCGGACACTTTCTCGGGTGCGATTTATGACCGGGTCGGGTATTACGTCGAGCTGGTGGATAAAACGGGTAATTTCTCCTACGCGCATATTACCATGGATCCGTTTTCGGCGGACGTCAAAGATTTGGGCCTTCCCACGGGCGCAGCGATTGCCGGAAGTGTTCGTAATTTGACCGTGGAATCAAACGTCGAGGGCCTTTCCCGTACCGGAAGCTCGGGCGGGCGGATCGAGTTTGGCCGGGGTGACTACCAAACCGGCGCGAACGGCGTTTACGATTACTGGGACACCGGATTCGCGAACGCGAACGGCTACGGGACTTTCCAGATCCACGACGCCGATACGAAAACGACGATTTTCAGCTTCTGCGGTTGGGGCAGAGCCTCGAACCGGGATGCCGGGATCGGTCTGGGTAATTCCGCCGGCGGCAATAAAGACTGGACGTTCTCGAACAGTCTTGCCAATGGGAACTATGTTGTGGCCAATATTTACTCGTACATCCACGAGTCCGACGCGGTCCTGAATCCGACCGGCCCGTGCTTTTTCCAGCGCGACGCAGAAGGAAATGCAGCCGCGACCATTTCAGGAAGCTGGCAGGCCATCGCGGACGATACGATCGTGGCGATCAAAATTTCCGAAAACGGTACGGACTGGACGGACGCCACGCTCGACGCGGCCAGCAAAACGTTCAGCTCGGCCGTGACTCTCGGGACCGGCTGGCACGCGTTCCAGATCCAGGCGTTTGACGCAGCTGGAAATCTTGTGACTTCCGCAAGCACCGGCAAAATCGGCGTTGGTGACGTTCTGGTGGCGGCCGGAAAGACGGACACGCGCGGGGATTCGGTCTGGGCCACGTCAGGAAACGTGGTGACGTTTGACCCTGTGACCGGCAAAATCGCCCTCACCGGCGGCAATACGCCATGGGCCGAGACGGGTGAGTATTTGACCAAGGCGTACCCCGAAGTTCCCGTGGCGTTTGTGGACGCGACGACCAATGACCAGACCCAGGCTTTGGCCCTTCTCCAGTCCACGCTGGATAGTCTGGATGGAGAGACGGCGGTTCTGTGGCTTCAGGACGGCACGGCAGTGACGAGCGACCAGCTTCGAGAGAAAATCCAGGGGAATGAGGACATTTCATGGGTTTTAGGTTCTGCCAGCAATGCGGAGGTTCCCCAAATGGCGGAACTTGCCGACTCGCTGGAAAACGCAAGCGCAGGCCCTCTGAGTTCCCAGTACGGTACGCTTGGGGCTTTGGGACAGGCGTGGGGTTACGCGGCCCTCACAGGCCCGTACCAGGTTCCAGAGCCGTCCACACTCGTGCTTCTGGTTTTCGGTCTGGCCGTTTTCGGTTGGAAACGCGCCTGCTATTGAAATCCACCTGATCAACCAAACGGGCCTCCTTCCGGAACATTTACCGGTCAGGAGGCTTTTTTCTTTTGAGGAAAACCCTGTTTGTTCTAAATCAGCGGTATAATCTGGCTCAGGATCATCGTGACGCAGATCCCCACGAGCCCCATGAGCGCCAGTCCCACGGTCCAGGTTTTCAGGACGTCGGTCTCTCTCAGGCCGCTCATGCTCGCGAAGATGCAGAATCCGCTGTCGTTCATCCAGCCGGTCACGCACGACCCGACGCCGATCGCGACGGCAACGTAGCCCGGGTGAAAACCGAGGGCCGCAGAGCTTAGGCTCAGGGTTGAGAAAATCCCTGCGGTCGTGATCATGGCGGTCGTGCTGGAGCCTTGCGCCGTCTTGATCATCGAGGCGGTCAGAAACGCCAGAAGCAAAACGCCCAGCCCCGGGAGCGTGCCGTTCCCGGAAACCATCAGTTCCTGAATGCGTTCACCGACTCCGCAGGCGCGGAGCATCGCACCAAACGCGCCACCTGCCGATGTGATAAGAATGATATTTCCCGCCGCCTGTAACGCAGTTCCCATTTCCTTTTCCAGTTCACGAAGTGATAGCCGCTGGGTGAGCTGAAGGACCGTGAACGCGGTTAAGGCCGAAATGATGAGCGCGACCTGAGCGTCACCCGCCAGATAAATGATTTTCTGCCAAAGGGTCTGGGCCGACTCACCGCAAAGGGATTTCGTGATCGACGCGCCGGCGATCAGGGCCACAGGGAGCAGGATCGGCAAAATGGCCGCGAAAAAGGATGGGAGTTTCATCGTGGGTTCCGCGCCGATTTCGTCCTTTAGAGCGTCTGCCGACGAAATGTCTCCCAAAGGTTTCAACGCCTCGCGAATTACTGGGTCTTCGATCAGGATTTCCGGGTTTCTGTGGTCCAGAAATCTCGCGATCAACAGCGCGAACGGCATCGTGCAGAACCCGACCATTCCGCTCAAGAGCATCATCGTGCCGATTGAAACGCCCATTTCCCGGGCGACCATCAACGGGCCGGGCGTCGGCGGGATCAGTGTGTGGGAAAGTGTCGCGCCAAAACCGATAGCGAGCAGGTAAAGCACGTAGTGCTTCTGTGTCATACGGTACACCGCACGGGCCAGCGGGAGTAAAAGGTAAAAAGTAGCGTCGTAGAAAACCGGAATGGAAAGGACGAACCCGCTTGAGAGAAGGGCCTCCGGCATACGTTTCTGCCCGAACAGACGCACGATCCCGCGCACGATCCGGTCCGCCGCCCCGCTTCGGGTCATGGCCTGACCGATGAGAGACCCCATTGCGATGAGAATCATAATTTTGCCGGCCATTTCCCCTAAAGCCGTTCCAACTCGGGAAACCTGCGCGGCCCAGTCTCCCTCAGTCCCCGGAGCGGGTTTGGCGAGAAAACTGACGACGAGTGCTGCGGCCAACAGAGCGAGGAATGGATTCAGACGGGCGTAAACGATCAGTCCAATGACGAAGAAAAGACCGATAAAGAGAATTAAAAGGGGGTCCATGGTCTTGATTCGGGAAACGGTTGGAAGGACACAAACATAAAAAAAGCCGGAACCCGAAGGACCGGCTAAACAAATCGGTGATTCGTTTTAGTTAGTAATACTGGTTCACTCAGCAGCCGGAGCAGCTTCTTCAGCAGCCGGAGCAGCTTCAGCGGTGGCTTCGGCCGGAGCTTCAGCGGCGGGTTCTTCAGCAGCCGGGGCTTCCGGAGCTTTTTTCTCGCAACCAATGAACATAACGCAGCTCAGAAGAACAGCGAAAAATCCAAGTTTTTTCATAGTACTTTCCTCCAAAATGGAATGAATTTTAAAGTGAATGCGGAAACCCGCACGAGTTTTCAAAACTATTTTGAAATCCCTTACTCTTGTCGCTTCTATTTTACACTATTTTTAATTAAAATCCAGTATCTCCCCCCAAAAAAATAGCGATTTTTTGAAAATTTTTTAAATTTTTCATAACCACGCCCCCATTTAGGGGGAAAAAGTGCGAAACAATCCTCTTTTTTAGTCATTATGGAAAAGAAAACAAATGAAAAAGAAGTTCATGAAAAACAATTCCCCGGTGGTTGGCAAAAATTTCAAAGGTGTTATAATATATAAAAAGGCTCTAAGCCCCATTGTTCAATGTACGGATGGAATCTTGTGTTTTCATTCAAATTTTAAGTTTATGGAAAGGAACCATTTATGAAAAAGCTCACCCTCCTGTTTGTTTTTGCCCTTTTACTTCTCAGTCTTCCAGTGAAGGCGGAACGATCTAATGGCATTGGAACGAACGAACAGTTCAAAGGGCCAGTCGGAATGTGTATGTACAGTCTGCGTGAAATTGCAAAGGAAAAAGGTCTGGACGCCGCCATGCAGTTCGCGGAGGATCAGGGATTCACGATCGTTGAGGCTTCCGATTTCTTCGGACACACCGCGCAGGAGTACAAGGCGCTGCTCGACAAACATCACCTCTATGCCGCGTCACTGCCGACGGGTTACGATCAGTTAAAGACGAAGGAATCGCTCGACAAAATTATTTCGGACGCGAAGACGCTCGGCGCGAAGTACGTCCGAATCGCCTGGATCCCCCACGATCGTAATGTTGGTTTCACGATGGAAAACGCCAAAGAAGCCGTGAAAGTGTTCAACGAAGCGGGCAAATACCTCGCCGAAAACGGTCTGAGTTACTGCTATCACAATCACGGGTTTGAGTTCGTGAAGTACGAAGGCTGCGCGGATGGTGAGACGCTTTTCGATGTTTTGGCCCGAGAGACCAACCCGGAATGGGTGAATTTCGAGATGGACATCGTGTGGGTCGTTAATCCCGGTTACGATCCGGTGACCTACATGAAGCGCTACCCGACCCGGTGGCGTTTGATGCACGTGAAAGATTTTTCCGGCAAAGACGCAATGGTTTTCGGGGAATCCGGAAGAATTGACTTCCCGTCACTGCTCAAAACCGCACAGGAGGTCGGATTCAAGTACTACTTCATCGAACACGATGATCCCCGTAAACTGGACGAAGTAACGCCGAAGAATATCCAGTTCCTCGAAAACGTGAAGTTCTGAACGCTGTTCCTCAAGAAAACGAAAACCCTCTTTCAGAAACTTTTGAAAGAGGGTTTTGTGATTAATTGAAACTTTCTACGACTTCTTTCGGAGCGGGACGGTAGGTCAGCGGCTCCATTGAGAATGAAGCGCGGCCCTGGCTCAGGCTTTTTACGTCGTTTGCGTAACCAAACAGCGTGTCGAGCGGCGCCTCCGCCTCAATGACCGAGCTGTTGCCCCGAACATACGTTTGATTCACTTGAGCGCGACGCTGCTGAAGGTCACCGATGATTCCGCCAACACATTCATCGGGGGTCGTGACTTCCACCTTCATGATCGGCTCCATCAGGTCAATTCCCGCCTGAAGTACCGCTTTGTTGAAAGCATCTGCCGCCGCGATATTCACGGCCGTTTCATTCGTCGTTTCATCAACGATCACGTCCTGAACCGTCATTTTGATATGAATGAGCGGGAATCCGTACATACCGCCGCCGTCCGCCTGGTCGCGCAGCGTCTGGACCACAGCGTCCTGAAGCTCCAGTGGGCAGGGCGTTTCAATCGGAAGCATCGGAATTACGAGCACCGATTTATCGCCTTTAGTGAAAGGCTCCATTTTGAGTTTGACCTGAGCAAACAGCTGTGTATCGCCGATTTTACGGCTGCATTCGCCCACCACCTCGGCAGTCGTTTTAATGGTTTCACGATAACTGACACGCGGAGGACGAACGCGGACGTTCAGTTTGAAATCACGCAATAGTCGGTGCTTGATGATTTCCAGATGCAGTTCGCCCATCCCGCTGATGAGCGTCTGGCCCGTTTCCGGATTCACGACGGCCTGGAAGGTTGGGTCCTGACGGCGCATCATTTCCAGTACTTCATCGAGCTTCTTGCGCTCGGCAGTCGTTTCCGGTTCGATTGCCATGGAAATGACCGTTTCCGGGAATTCGATCGATTCCAGAAGGATCGGGTGATTCGTTTCGGAAAGCGTATCGCCCGTGATCGTTTTGCTTAATCCCACGATCCCCACGATGTCGCCGGCATAGACCGGTTCTTTCATCAATTCTTTGTGACCGGCGAGAAGGCGGTAAATCTGCGGGACGTTTTCTTTTTCGTTTCGGCTCACGTTCAGCACACGGGACCCGGGTTTCAGGGTTCCGGAATAGATCCGCAGGTAGGAAAGATCGCCGTGTTTGCTCGGCACAACTTTGAAAACCAGCCCGCAGAACGCTTCTTTCGGGTCGGTTTTGCGCTGGATTTTCTTGGGTTCTTCCGGGTTTTTCGGATCGTGAGCCTTGGGGTCGATCCCTTCCACCGGCGGAATGTCCAGCGGAGACGGAAGGTAAGCGCAAAGCGCGTCCATAAGCGGCTGGATCCCGATGTAATGCAAAGCCGTTCCGCAAAGAACCGGGACACAGAGGAGATGGATCGTCGCGTCACGAATCACTTTGTGGATCAAATCGACTGGGACTTCTTCTTCCGCCAGCATCAGCTCCGTAATTTCGTCACTGAACATGGAAAGCTGGTCAAGCAGTTGGGTGCGCCAGAGTTCCGCTTCCTCTTTCATCTCTTCCGGGATTTCCTGAACATCAAATTTCATCCCTTTGGATTCCTGATCCCAGACAAGCATTTTCATCTGAACCAGGTCGATCGTTCCGCGGAAAGGATTTGGCATAAAATCAGGCCCCGCTCCCACGGGAATCGTCAGAACGAGCGGGTTGGCTCCGAGGCGCTTCTGGATCTCGTTCACGGTTCTGTCGAAATCAGCGCCTTCACGATCCATTTTATTAATGAATGCGAGGCGTGGGACATTATATTTGTCGGCCTGACGCCAGACCGTTTCGCTTTGCGCCTCAACTCCTTCACGCGCACTGAAAATGACGGCGGCCCCATCCAGTACGCGGAGGCTGCGTTCCACCTCGGCGGTAAAATCGACGTGGCCCGGTGTGTCGATCAGGTTCACGGAACAGCCGTTCCAGTTGTATGTGATCGCTGCGGAGTAAATCGTGATTCCGCGTTCCTGCTCCTCTTCATCAAAGTCGGTCGTCGTAGTTCCTTCATCGACGGAGCCGACTTTATGATTGAAGCCGGAATAGTACAGAATCCGTTCTGTGCAGGTCGTTTTCCCGGCATCAATGTGAGCGATGATTCCCAAATTGCGGATTTTCTCGATGGCAGTGGACATTTTATAATTAGGAATTAGGAATGAGGAATTAGGAATTTTCAGTTGAGCAGCATTCAGTTGAGCCGAACTCACTCGCCGTAGATCTTTTTCAGCTCGGCGGAAAGAACTTCGTCCCGGCGCATTGTGGGTATCTCGCGGATGACTTTTCCATCGGGGCCAACGAGGATCAGGCACGGAATCGCCTGGATGCCGTAGTAGTAAACCGGGTCAAAATCGCCCTGCTGGCAGATCGTCTGCCACGGGAGGTTACGGCGTTCCAGGAAGGTGGCGAGCTGGTTTCGGTCCGCATCGATGCTGAAACCGAGGATTTCAAACCCTTTGTCGTGGTACTCGGCGTAGTATTTGTCTTCGAGGTTTTTCAGTTCCATGACGCACGGGTTGCACCAGGTTGCCCAGAAATCGACCAGCGTGACTTTTCCGGCGTAGTCCTTCTGAATGTCGACCGTCTGACCGTCGAGCGTCGTACCGACCAGTTCCATCGGTTTCCCTTTCAGCATCGCGCGGCGGGCCATTCCTGTGATGAAGTCGGCCGTGTTGATGAGCTGGGGGTCTTCCGTCGCGAGGACCGCCTCACGCAAAGCATTGCAGGCGGTTTCGATTTTTTGAACGTCAACGCCCAAATCGTTTGCGGCCACGATCATCTGCATGAAATGCCCCATCAGGTCGCCGTTCATGCATTTGGAACCCTTCGCACGCTGACAGATGGCGGTCAGTTTTTCGAGTGTAGCGCCCATTTCGTCGGCGTTTGGCATCCGCCCGAGCAGCAGCGAGCTGGTGATGATTTGTTCGACCTGAACCTGGATCACGAGCGTTTCGGCTTTACGGGCTTCGAGGGCAGCAATCAGCTTTGCAAAAACATCGTTGATTTTTTCCGCTGCCTTGGGATCATTCTGAAACTGGGCAGAGAATTGAATACCCTGGGTTTTGATGTTTACCGCGTAGTTCAAATCCGCTTCGGTGGCCTGTTCGTCCGCGATGATTTGATCAGCGGCCTGGGAGCGTGCGGCCTGGATCTTCTGAAACTTCTCCATGGCGGCTTCCATCGTTGGAAGCTGCTGGAGAGCGGCCTGAATTTCGTAGGCGTGCTGGTCAAAATTCTCAAGGAACTGCTTCGTCTCGTTGAGGGTGGTGTTCGGTGGGAACTCGGCGAACTGGTCAAGGATGCCGGCTTCCTGAGCGGGGCTTTCCGTCTGTTCCTGAGAGGCCTCCTCGGTCGTGCTCATTGACTGGGACGGCGCGGCTGAATCGGCAGGAGCGTCGAGGCTGGTTTCCTCCTCGGCTTTTTTGCGGGCGGCTTCGGCGGCTTCGGGGTAAATCTCACCCAAAAGGTTCATCAGACGGCCGCGTGCGTTGGTCGTGATGACTTTCCCGTCCGCACCGACGAGGAACATCGTGGGGATTCCCATGATGCCGTATTTCTCAGAGAAAGATTCCGGAAGGTCCATCCCGTCCTGAGTCGCAATGATCCACGGTGTTTTTTCTTCTTCAACGAAATCTTTGAGCTTTTCCACGTCTTTATCCACGCTCAGGCCGATGATTTCAAACCCGGCGTCGTGGAACGCTTCGTAGGCTTTGGCCATGCGCGGGAATTCAGCACGGCACGGGCCGCACCAGGTCGCCCAGACGTCCACCAGGACAGTCTTCCCGGCAAAGTCCTGGATCTTGATTTCTTTCCCGTCGAGAGTCTTCGCAACGAGGTCCAGCGGTTTGCCCGGCAGGTCCATCTGGGTCAGGATCCCCTGGATCATTTTAGCTGCCCGCGCCGTCCAAGGTTCATCACTCGAAGCCAGTGCGTTCTGAACTGCCGCGGCGAGCTTTTTTGCGGCGGGCGGATCCAGAGCACTAATCAGTTGAACGGAAAGCTGCGTCAGCGGGCTGAGAAATTCGGGACGCAGCGCCTTGATCTTTTGGCCTTTGGTCAAAAGATCTGCCAGTTCATCGGCCAAGGCCTGAATGTCGGTCGCGGTATGGACTTTTACGGCCAGAAACCGGAGCGTTTCGATGTTCCAGTCCAAAAATTGAGTCAAGTCGGTGTTTTCCAGAGCGTTGACCGATTTTTGAAACTTCAGAACGGGTTCGAATGGGTTTCCTTTGGCCGACTGAACGATTTGCATGAACTGGCGGAAAACTGCTTCACGGAGCATTTCAGGTGTGGCGTTTTCGGGAGGAACGAAGTCAGTGGAGATTTCCTCCGGCTTGGCTTCCTCGATTTCCTCGGCCGGTTCATCCTCAACACCAGCCATGGACTCACTATTGTTTTCTTCGTCTTCGGTTTCGTCATCATCGTCGTCATCGCCGAGTTCAATCTCTTCGGGGACTTCTTCCTCTTCGGGGACTTCCACATCCGGGTAGATTTCACCCAGAAGCTCCATTAATCGGCCGCGGGCGTTGATCGTGATGACCTTTCCGTCTGCGCCAACGAGGAACATCGTTGGGATGGACGAAATTCCGTACTGGTCATCAAAATGCTTGCCCTTCATTTTCTGCTGCGTGACGATGGTCCACGGAACGTCATTTTCCTCGACGAAAGATGTCAGCTTGTCCAGGTCGTCGTCAATGCTTAAACCAATGACCTCAAAACCGGCATCGTGGTACACGTCCCACGCGCGGCGAATGTTAGGCGTTTCAGCGCGACACGGCCCGCACCAGGTCGCCCAGACGTCGATCAGGACAGTTTTCCCGGCAAAATCTTCAATTTTGACCGTTTTTCCATCGAGAGTTTTTGCTTTCAGTTCGATTGGGTTTCCGGGGAGATTGAGCTTCACCAGGATTCCGTCGATCTGATCGTTCATGAACGGAGCCCACTGGGCTTTTGAGGTCGCGAGAGCCGTTTTTAGGGCTTCCAGAAGTTTTTTGCCGGTTTCAGGGGCTTTCGTATCTGGCGCGATATTCAAGCTGATTTGTGCCAAAAGCTGAAGAGTTTCGTCCTGGAAAGCGTTCAGTTTTATCCCTTCTGTGACGATTTCGGTCAGTTTCGACACGATCTTGTCAATATCCGGTTCCTCCCCAGAAGTGCGGAGTGAACCGAAGAAACGGAAAATCCCGAGTTCCCAGGCAACGCAGGCGTTGAGTTCCTCGTTCCCGGCTTTTTTGACGGAAGCTTCAAAAGCGTTCAGTTTCTCCAGATCGAGGGAAGTGCGGGTGAGGCCCGAAATTTGCTTGTGCGCCTGGGCTTTCATCTCGTCGAGCGTCGCGCCTTCGCCCGGGACGAAATCGGTAGAAACTTCCTCTTCTTCCTCGTCATCATCGTCACCCTCGTTTTCATCTTCGTCAGCGTCGGGGTTCAGGATCCGCTCTTTTTGGCCTTCCATCGCTTTAATGAGTTCTTCCGAATGTTCGAAGTCAGTCGCTTTGGCGATTTCCTGAAGTTTCGTCAGCAGAGCGGCCTGGGCTTCGGGTTCCGCGTCTTCCTCGAATTGCATCAGGGAAAGAGTGACTTGCAGGAGCATGAGGAACGATTGTTCGGTCGGTTTCACTTTTGCGCCTTCATCGATCAAATCCGTCAGAGTCTTCATGATGTCGGGTTTTTTCGTCTCGGACTTCTCTTCGTCATCAGAATCCTGCATTGTTTGCATAAGTTCGCCGAAGAAGGAAAAGATTCTGGTTTCCCACGCGGTGTAGGCGGTGAGTTCCTCATTCTTCACGGCTGCGACGGCGATTTTCAATTCGTTCAGCTTCTTCTGCATTGCGGCCGGATCAGGAATTTCCAGAATCGCCTGGATCTTTTCATCAACGGAGTTTTTCAATTCGTCCAGCGTTGCGCCTTCTTTGGCGGTGAACCGGACCGGCTTGGTCTTAAGCTCGATCGATTCGATCCGTTTATTCATGGCAGAGCGCAAATTGTCCCAGTCCTCGCCTTCTTTTCCTTCTGAGTTTTTCAGGATCAGATTGGCGATTTCCAAAAGTTTGGTTTCGTCCTGCATGAAAATCGAGGTGCTGCGGATGCAAGTGTCCAGAGAGTAAGATTTCAGGGAATCCGAAGTGAAGGCACTCGGAAGGAGCGCTTTGTATTCTTTGAACAAAGCGTTGAGTTCTTCGTCTGTCGGATCCTCCTCCAACCCCTTTATTTTGAGGCTGAACGCGTACCAGTCCTGAGCGGTTTCAAGCACTTTCGTCAATTCGGGGAACGGGCTTTTGGCCACGGTGGTTTTCAGATCGTCCAACTTGGCGGAGAACGCTTCCGAATCGTCCTTCGTCTCGCGCTGGAGCAGTATGACGCGAACGTTCAGGGCGTAATAGAAATCCGCCTTTTGCACGTCTTTGGAGGCAAAAATCCGGTCGCAGGCGACGATCGTGTCCTCTGCCGTTTTATCCAAAATGGCCAGGAAGAGGGGCTGATTGCCAGTCTGTACGACTTGCATCAGGAGTTCCTGCATTTGTTCGCTTTCCTGCGAATTCACGTACTCCACGCACTGTTCAACCGTTGCGTTCTCGGGCAGAGAGATCATTTTCAGAATCGGTTCAGGAATTTCGACCTTCTGAGCTTCGTCTTCCTCGAGATCATCTTCTTCCAAATCATCTTCCTCGAGTTCTTCATCCTCACCATCCTCGGTGCCGGCGGTCGATTCCGAAGGAGTGGCGGCTTCTTCGGTCTTGGGGGCTTCATCAGATTTTGGGGCTTCTACCGGTTCATCGTCGAGATTGATCTCGGTCGGAAGGGCCTCGGTCTCGGCGTTGGGATTCGCGGCCGGGGGCGCTGGAATCGCCTGGGTAGCGGGGTTCAGGGTGTCGGGCACGACTTCTTCCGGCGCTTCTTTCAGTTCCTTCAGGAAACTTTCGATCGATTTGCGGAACTGGCCTTTCAGTTCCTCTTCTCGGCCGGTGACTTCGAGCGAGTCGCAGACCGGCAGGATGGCGTTGAGCATTTCCTCGATTGCGGCTTTGCCTTCCTCCGTGGATTTTACGCCGGGTTTCTGTGAAGCGATTGCGACCATCTGAACACACATCTGGAGGCAATTAATGTTAAAGAGGTTTTTCTCCGTGCCGGTTTTCACGCAGGCGAGGAATTTATCCTTGAACGCCTGGATATCAAAGTCCGCGCTTTGAATGAGCGGGATCAGGTGAATCAGATCGATCTGCCACGAGGTGTAGGCCGTCAGGTCCGCGTTCCCGTATTTTTCCACGGCGGCGAGGAATTCGGCCAGTTTTTCATTCGGAAGATTCTCTGTACCGGCCCGCATGATGATCTCCATCTTCTGAGAGACCAATTCTTTCAGTCCTTTCAGATCCGTTCCTTCCGGCGCGGTGAACGTCATCGGCTCGGTCACGAATTTAATGTCGTCGAGCTGGTTCTGAATCATCGAGCGCAGGTGTTCAGACTGTGGGTCGTCTTTTCCTTCCAGACCTTTCAGAAGCATTTCACATATCTGTTTGGTTTTCTGATTGTCGTCCACGAAGATGGATGCGAGCTGCATAATGGCCTGGAGCTGAGGACCTTTCATTTCACCGGAAGCGCAGACTTTTTCCACGAAGGAAATGTATTCGGCGTAAAGGGCGTCTTTCTGCTCGGCAGTCGGTTCTTCGGCGGCACTGAACATTTCACTGGCTTTGTCCATGAGGGAGGCAGCGGCGGCGTCCAGCTCAACAAGAGAAACAAGCGCAGGGAAACGACCGGCTTTGACTTCTTCGGTCAGAGCGGCGTAGTCCGGCTCAATGTTCTTGCGTGCTTTGTCAGAACGCATCACGTCAAGACGAAACTGAAGGGCGTCTTTATATTGTTCTTCCGTCGTGTCTTCCGCTTTGCAAAGAAGAACGAGCGCTTCCTTCACGGAATCCTGCAATTTGTTCATCGTTTCCGTCAGCCAGGTCTGGAGTTCCGGATCCTGTTTGCGGAACAGAGGCATGATAGTCTGCTGGAATTCCGGGGTACTGACCGAATTCACGAAATCTTCCAGAGCTTTCGCCGTTTTTTCTTCCGGCAGTTTTGTCATCGCTTCGAGTTTGGTTTTCAACTCGTCGATCTGCTCCGCGGTGAGTTCCGGCTCGACCGGAGCCTGGGTCTGCGGGTTTTGTCCATTTTGCTGCGCCATTTCCGGGTGTTCGATCATCTGGAGGCGCATTTTGAGGGAGTTGAGGAACATCTGGGAGTTTTCGTCCTCTTTGCCTTCCAGTCCCTTGATGAGTGTTTCGAGAATTGGCTTGGCCTTTTCTTTATCGTCCTGGAACATTCCAACGCTCTGCATGAGTACTTCTGCAGGAAGTCCGATCAGCGCGTCGTTCTTCGCGGCGTCTTCGGCGAGTTGAAAGAGATCCGGATAAAGCGCTTCCTTCTGTTCGGGAGTGGGCTGCGATGTGCCCTCAAAAATCGGCGCGGCTTTTTCCAGGATAGCGGCGGCCTGCGCGCAAACGGCGGCACGTGGTGCGAACTGCGGGAATTTGCTCTTTTCCACTTCGTCTTTCAGGACGGTGTAACGTTCTTCCATTTGTGCGAACGAGGGTTTTTCCTCGTCAGCGGCGTAGGCCATGGCAAGGCGGAGACGCCATTCAAATGCGGTCTTGAATTCTTCTTCGGTCGTATCTTCCGCTTTGAAAATTTCCTTTGCGGCTTCCTCGGTATTTGTCTCGATTTCCTTCCACTCGTCCATGACGGTTTTCTGGACTTCTTCTTTACGCACTTCGAGGAAAGACTGCATCGTTTCCTGGAATTCCGGGCTTTCGAGGAGTTTCAGGTACTCAGTCAGTTTGGCTGGGGTTTTTTCTTCCGGGAGGGTTTTGAATTTCGCGACTTTTGCTTTAACTTCTTCAGGTGTGATGGCTTGAAGCTGAATGTCTTTTTTCAGGGCCTCGATCTGTTGTGGGAGCATGGAGGAAAGTGACTTGAGCGATTCCACGGGGCTTTTCTCAAGCGCGGCCTGCAGTTTTTCACAGATCGGAAGCATTTTCTCAGAATCAGTCTGGAAAACCTGCGCGATGTTCATGAGCATGAAGACGTTCAGGCTGTCGAGCTTCTGGGCCAAAACTTTATCGAGCTGCGCGGTGTATTCGCCGTAGATAGCGTTCAGGTCCTCGGTTTTCGGTGTGCCGTCCTTCATCATGAGATCGGCTTTTTGCAGCAGACTGAGGGAATCTTTGACCAAATCGACTCGCTCGGTGAGTTTCGGGAAACGGCCTTTTGCCACTTTATCGCGCAGCGTGTTGAGCTGAAGACTTACGCTTTCCGGCGAGGCCTGCGTCCGCTGGGCGTTCATGATCTGATTTTCCATCAGAACCGAAAGAGCCTGCATATACTCGTCTTCTGTCGCGTCTTCAGCGCCGAGGATCATGTCCGCGGCCGTCTGTTTGTTCTCCTGGATCATCTGCGCGGCGACCTGGAGACCCGCTCTCGCGTTTTCGCCTTGGGACTGCATTACAGAAATCGCAGCGGCCTGGAATTCGGAACCGTCCAGAGAATTAAGGTAAGCGGCAAGCGACTTGGCCGAACGGTCTTTCGGGAGCGTTGTGAACTCGCGGAGGGCTTCCGGAATCAGTTCGTTCGCGGCTTCGGATACTTCGGAATCGATTTTCGTGGCTTCGGAGTTTGTCGCTTCGGTTTTCTCGGTGGAAGTGTCCGAAACCTCGGCGTTACGGTCCACGACCGGGGCTTTCATGTCGCAGCCAGTCAAAAGGAGCGCCGCCATAAAGAATGAGATCACAAATTGGATTACATTAAATTTGGTCATTGGATTTTCCTTAAATGTTGAAGTTTTTTCTTTAATTTCCTGTTTTGTTGAACTTTACATCACCCAACCGTCCGGGATGCAGTTGCCTTTTTGCACGACGACGATCCCGTCCACGATTTGGCAGTATTCATTCTCAGCCATATTTTCGAGGTGGTTGGTGTTCAAAATCCGCACATTTTTACCGATGCGGCAGTTTTTATCGATGATGGCGTTTTCGATGTACGACCCAGTCCCAATTCCCAGAGGCATTGGATTTCCAGCGTCTTCATCCTCTGCCTCGTGATCGTAAAAGTCAGCGCCCATGATGACGCAGTTCCGAATGGTAACGTTCGCGCCGATCTGGCATCGTACACCGATGACGGAGTTTTCGATCACTGCGCCGCGCCCGATATTGCATCCGTCAGCTATGAGTGAGTCCGAGACCGTTGCGCCGGTGATCGTCGTGGAAGGCAGAAAACGTGCGCGCGTATAGATCGGAGCGTCTGGCTCGAACATTTTGAACGGCGGGTTCGGTTTCGCAAGGCTCAGATTGGCCTCAAAAAAGGAACGGATCGTTCCGATGTCTTCCCAGTAGCCGTCGTAAACGTACGTGTGAACTTTTTTGCTGTGGATCAATGCGGGAAAGACTTCTTTGCCGAAGTCTTTGTATTCGGTTTTACTCAGAACGTGCGTGAGCATATTTTTGTTGAAAACGTAAATGCCCATACTTGCGAGGTAGTCACGGCCTTTCGCTTTAATGCCTTGCGTGGCGAGCCAGTCAGGATCGGTTTCAAAACCTTTGAGTTCATCCACATTTTTGGGTTTCTCAAGGAAGCCTTCCACTTGTCCCGTGGTGGTATTGACGCGCATGATGCCAAGCCCCGTAGTGTCTTTTGCCCGGACTGGGATCGAGGCGATCGTCGCGTCCGCCCCGGATTCCTTGTGGATTTTCAGCATTTCGCGGAAGTCCATTCGGTAAAGCTGATCGCCCGAAAGAATAATGACGTAATCCACATTGCTGCTCGCTACATAGCGAAGGCTTTTTTTCACAGCGTCCGCGGTCCCCTCGTACCAGTTCGGATTGTCAATCGTCTGCTCGGCGGCAAGGATCTCAATGTAACCGCGGCGGTAACGGTCAAAGGAGTACGCGCCGCGGATGTGCCGGTGAAGGCTCATAGAGTTGAACTGGGTGAGGACGTAAACTTTCAGAATGTCGCTGTTAATGCAGTTCGAGAGTGGAATGTCGATGAGGCGGTATTTGCCCGCGACAGGCACGGCCGGCTTGGAACGTACTTTGGTGAGCGGGTACAAACGTGTGCCACGGCCGCCGCCGAGAATCAGTGCCAATACTTTATCCATCTTGAATCCTTTCGTATAATTTGCAAGGTCCCTAAAATTTCCTCATTAAATTTTAACAGAATTTCGCTGAAATGCAAAGGGGTGCGGGGGAAAAAAGAGAAAAAATGTAGTATTTTTTGTTTTTTAAAGCCCCCCCTGAAAGGGGAGGTGGCGCGCAGCGCCGGAGGGGTTCCGAAATTGGGGAAAATCGGCTTTTTCTTTGAAACCCCTCCACCGCCTTTGGCGGTCCCCTTCCCCTTTCAGGGGAGGCTTTAAATTTTTAAAAACAAAAAAGAGCTGAAAGGTCTGAAACCTTCCAGCTCCGTGAAATTTGCTTATGGGGTTTATCCCAAGCGATTAAGCGTATCAGTCAACATCGAGTCCCGGGTCGCCGCCTTTGTAGGTCGTAGCGAAGAAATAGACCGCCGGGTCGATTTCGATGTCGATGTTATGAACCGAGTTGTCAAGGAACGTGTGGATCACGACACCGTTGTGCTCAGAACTCGGACCAAATTTGGTGGCATCCGTACCGGAACCGCTCTGGAAGGAACTGTTGGAAAGCGAGGACCATTCGTATGGATACTGCTCATAGTCACGATCCAGGTTCGTCCACGGAGTACTATCAGCGTAGGTGGCGTCAGCGCCGAGCTGGTTCTGCTGGAATCCGGACGGGGCGTAGAAAGAGTTTGTACCACTTTTGACCGGGGTGGAAATACCGCCCTTGGTGCAGTAAGTGTAAACACCGGAGTCCTGACCAACGACCCAACGAGCGTAATACTGCTCGTTCGATTCCGTCATGTGCAGCGTGTGGGAAGTACCGTCAGAGATTTCACCAAGCGTACGGCCTTTGTTGCCGAATGAGGTGGCGCCGTCAGGCGTATTCACACTGCCGTAACCGACGGAAGAACTGTTGGAGACGGCATTCATGTAAAGTGTTTCCATGGAAGCCACGATGAATTTGTAGTTACCAACTGCAGGGGCAGTCTGACTGCTTCCGGTGTCATCCACGGTTGGGTTCGTGGAAGAAGCCGGGCAACGGAAAGCCGGCATGGAGGTCGCGGCCAAATCCCTTAACTGGGTAGAAGTGCTTGAAAGGGATTTGCTCACATCATCTTTCACCATTTTATACTGGGCTTCCTGTTCCAGATAGGGCAGAAGAAGCACGAAACCGCTGACACCGTCAAAGCTGTTGTTCGGAGTGCGTCCAGCTACAGGCAGACGTTTCTTTGCGCTTTCAAAGTTCAAAGCGGCAAGAGTGAGCTGCTTTTCCTTGTTCTGGCACTGCATACGCATGGCAGTACGACGAGCCACCTGGATAGCCGGGAGGAGCAGACCAACCAACATACCAATGATAGCAATGACGACCAAAAGTTCGACCAGTGTGAAGGCCGGCCGTTTGACGATTTTCTTCATCGTGCAATCTCCTGTGTTTTTCGATTCCCCAATTTTAACGACGTGTAAACAGAGTTACCTGGTAGCTATACGCAGGAATCTGATATTGGGTTCAAACCCGGTTGGATAAAATCAGGATTTTTAAAAATTAATATCAAAAGTTAAAACCTATCTTACGTATTATACCAGATTTTTTACGTTTTGTCAGGCGGGGGGTTCGGTTTTTTTTGAAAAAAAGTCAAAATTTTTAGCGATTTTTCTTTCCTGTTTTCGGAAAATTTGCGACACTCTGCACCTCCGGGCCCTTGACAAATGGTTCAGAAAAGGTTACACTTAATAAAAATGTTCAACCCGTCCCTTTTATTATTAAGGAGAATTATATGGACGCCAAAGTCGCTAAACTCATCAACGAACAGATCAACCACGAATTTTATTCCGCGTACCTGTACCTGGAATTTGCCAATTATTACGGCTCGATCGGGCTGGACGGCTTCGAAAACTGGTACCGGATCCAGGCGATGGAGGAACGTGATCACGCGATGCTCTTCTACCAGTACCTGCAGAACAACGGTGAGAAGATCACCTTCGAGGCGATCCGCAAGCCGGAATGCACGCTGAAGAACAGCATGGACCCGCTCAAAGCCGGTCTGGAACACGAGAAACTTGTCACGTCGCTCATCAACGGGATCTATGCCGCCGCGTTTAAGGTGCACGACTTCCGCACGATGCAGCTTCTCGACTGGTTCGTCAAGGAGCAGGGCGAAGAAGAAAAGAACGCCGCTGACATGATCACGAAAATGGAACTGTTCGGCGCCGACTCGAAGGGGCTTTACATGCTGAACGCCGAGCTGAAGGCCCGCGTTTACTCGGCTCCGTCGCTTGTGCTGTGAATTGATCCAGGAAGGCCCCCTCTGTGAGGGGGCTGGCTCGCGCAGCGAGACTGGGGGAGTAAGGAAGCGGGAACGATTTCCCCACTTCATTTCTCCCCCCGGCACTTCGTGCCACCCCCCTCAAAGATGGGGGCTTTAAATTCCCCCTTACAGCTCGCCTTTCATTGAATTCTAAAACCATGTACGACCTCATCATCATCGGCGCGGGAGCGATTGGCTCGGCCGCCGCCCGGGAACTGGCCCGTTACCAGCTTGACATTCTGGTCCTCGAAAAAGAAAGCGACGTCGGCCAGGTCACGTCTTCCGCCAACTCGGCGATCGTTCACTCCGGCTACGACCCGATCCCGGGTAGCGAGAAGGCCGTGATGAACGTCCTGGGAAATCAGCTCTACGACCAGATGTGCGAGGAACTCGACATCGACATGCGCAAGATCGGGTCGCTCACCATCGCCACCAACGACGAGGAGGTCGAAATTCTGCGTGAGCTGGAAGAGCGCGGCAAAAAGAACGGCGTGCCGGTCGAGATGCTCGACCACGACCAGACGCTCGCTATTGAGCCGAACCTCACGCCGGAGGTGAAACTTGCGCTTCTCGCCCCCACGGCGGGGATCGTGAACCCGTTCGAGCTGAGCGTGGCTTTGATGGAAAACGCCATGGAAAACGGCGTTCAGCTCCGCCTGAACGAGGGCGTGACCGGAATCCGCGCTCTGGACGGCGGTGGGTACGAAGTCACGACGAACCGCGACGTTTATGAGGCTCGGGTCGTGGTCAACGCGGCGGGGCTTCACGCGGATGAGATCAATAATCTGGTGAATCCCGACACGAAGTTTGAGATCCGCCCGCGCAAGGGGGAATATTTCGTTCTGGACCATTTCGACTCCGATTTCATCCGGCACACGATTTTTACCGTGCCGTCCTCGAAAGGAAAGGGGATCCTCGTAAGTCCCACCACGCACGGGAATTACATTCTGGGGCCTTCTGCCGAATTTGTGGAACGGAAAGACGACTACTCGACGAGCGCCGAAACGCTTGCGCAGGTGCTCGCCACGGCGAGAAAACTCGTGCCGACGATCCCGATGAACCAGGTCATTCGCGAATTTTCCGGCCTGCGTGCCGTGGAAAAGAGCGGGCATTTCATCATTGAGGAATCGCTTCCGGGCTTTGTGAATCTGGTCGGGATCCAATCTCCGGGGCTGACGTCCTGCCCGGCGATCGCGCTTGAGGTGGTCAAAATGGCGTCCAACACGCTGAAGATGGAAAAGAAGCCGGACTTCAAACCGCGCCGCCGGCCGATGGTGCGTCTGAACCGGATGACTCCGGAGGAACGTGAAGAACTGGTGCGCAAGGACCCGAAATTCGGGAATATCATCTGCCGCTGCGAGAAGATCTCCGAGGGGGAAGTGCTGGACTGCATCCACCGGAAGTGCGGCGCGACGACGATCCGCGGCGTCAAGCGGCGTGTCCGTCCGGGAATGGGAAAGTGCCAGGGCGGTTTCTGCCAGCCGAGGATCATCCGGATACTCTCCCGTGAGCTGGGGATCCCCGAAGAAGACGTGCGCATGAACGAAAGCGGCAGCTGGATCCTCTCGACCGAGCGCCCGTGCGAGCGGGATCAATGACGATTCTGTAGAATAAACGAAACAATTGCGCGCGGAGTCAGATTGGCCCCACGCGCAAATTGGTTTATGCGATCTCGTGAGAATTATTTCTTGTTCCAGCGCACATCGTACATCTGGTAGCCGATTTCGCGAATCTTCTCGATCGTCTCAACGTATGGCGTGTCGCACACATCGACGAAGCCGTTCTGGAAGCACTCACCGTCGAAACGGCCGGTCGTCGGCTGCTCCGAGTACTGATGCCAGTGAACGCCGATGAAATTAGGATGCTCCAGCGCGGATTTCACGTAGTTGAAGTACGCCTGGCCGCGTTCCTTCTGGTCCTTGACGCCGATGAGTGTCCAGTGGAACACGCCGCGGTCAAGAGCGCCGAAGTGGAACTCGCCGACCAGGATCGGTTTATCGACCCCTTCCGGAAGTTTGAACGAATCCACCGTGAAGCGGTAAATGTTGTAGCTCAGCACGTCGCAGTACTTCGCGCCGATGCGGAGGAACGTCTCGTTCGTCCCGCCGGCGAACCGGCAGCCGAGGTACAGTTTGTTCGGCGCGACCTTCTTGAACTCGTCCCGCACGTTTTTGTAGTACTCTTCCACGATGGCACACGCGAAATTCTTGCAATCCTCCGAGGCTTTCGCTCCCGGGTCGGCGGTGGACTGGAGCAGAGCGTCCCAAGAGGCGTAACTGGTCCCCCACGCCTCGTTCAGTTTTTCGATCGTCCCGTACTTTTGGGTGAGGCGTTTTACGAACTCGATCTTGGCGCACTGCGTGGCCGGAGACTGAAGTGTCCAGTAGCCCAGCGAGTTTTCGGTTCCCCAGCTCAATTCATTATCGACGAAGAAGCCGAAGCACCAGGGATCATCCAGCTCGGCCTTGCGTTCCAGGAGCTGACGGTGGAAATTTGCGCGGAATTCCGGGTCGAACGGGTCGCGGAAGGGCCACCAGCCGTCGTGACTGGCCGCGATGGACGGCGATTTCAGCTCGATGCGGTCGGTGTACGGCGTGCGGTCCATCTTGCAGATCGCGACGTCCGAACTGTTCGCGATCGTGTTCATGCCCCAGCTGCGCAGACGGCGGTGGGCCAGATCGGCGTAAACGTTCCGCCAGTCTTTGCCGTATTTGCGGAAAGCGTTCGCGGAGGAGAAATCGTAGGTCTTCTGAATATTCCGTTTCGTGTAGTACGGCCAGAGCAGTTCGTCGTGCGTCGTGTAGAAAAGCCCCAGGTCGGAGTTTTCGTCTGGGAGGTTTTCGAAGTAGTGCTCGCGGCCATCCAGCGGCGTGACGGCGCTCGAGGACGTGACGCGGACCGGGCCGTGCGACCAGTAAAGGTTTCCGAGCGGGTCCACCATCCACCATTTGCCGTCGATCTTCTTCACGTAGAACTGGCCGGTGGCTTCCTGCTTCGGACCGTCCGCCCAACCGCCGAATTCATCCCAGCCCTTGGGACCGGGGTGCGCGGCCAGATCTTTTTCTTCCGCTTCGCGGGCGGTCTGCAGCTCGGCGTCGGAGTGGATCTTCCCGGGCCAATCTTTGTACTTGAACTGGCCGTAAACGTCGATGAACGGGAAGAATTCTTCCGGGGTCATGGTTTCCCAAACCGGTTTCGGATCGAAGAAGGCGTAGTAGTCGGCCTGGGTCGGCATTTTGAAGGGTTTCACTTCGCCGGCCTTAACGTCTTTCACGAGCTGACCGCGGTCCACCTTCTTGAGCGTGATGGACTTCACGGTCCATTTCCAGTCGAGCATCGGGCGGTTCATGTAGATCCCGACCGAGTTGATTTTGTTTCCCACGAGCGTGCAGCACTTTCCTCCGCCGTCCCAGGGCGTACGGCGAATGCCGGTGGTCTGGAACCTTTTCCTGTCGATCGGGACCAGCACGGTGGAGAGGCCCGGCTCGGTACTGACGCCCGTGTCGGCGATGTAAGCGTTGGACTGACCGCCCAGATTGTTTTCGCCCGCGGCCAGACGAATGGTCAGGTTGAACATGGATTTGTGGTCACGGTGCCCCGCGACGACTTCCACGGTATTGAATTCAGTGAGGTCCCAGTCCCCCACGACGGCGACTCCCGGGAAAACCTCTTTGCCCTGGGCCTGTGACCCCTGCGTTTCGACGAGGAGCCCGTCGGGAGTCTGCTCGAATTTGGCGTTTCCGAGGGAACGAAGATTTTCTGCCGGCGTGTTGGCGTCATAAACGACGAGGGACTGCGCCTGAAGCAGAACCGTCAGTACGGCCGCAGCCAAAAAAGCGGCCAATCGGAGAGTTGATTTCATGAGGGTTCCTTTCTGATTGAACTTAAAGTTATACGGGATGGTGGGAACTGGAAACTTAAAAAATTACTGCTTTTCAGGCGCGACCATCTCTTCGCCTTCCGGAATTTCACGCGGCAGGCGGAACACGTCGCCGCGAATATTCGAAAAGTAAAGATTGGCCTCGGACGGCTGGCGGCCGTGGCCATCGGCCCAGAACGCGTAAAAGTCCGGGTGGGCGTCGATCGGCCGGCGCGGGTAGCAGTGGTTGATCGGACTGTTTTCGGTCATTTGGCGCTCTTTCGTCCAAGTCTTTCCGTGGTCGCGGCTCACCCAAAGCGAGACTTCGCCGCCGGTGTTGTACGCCTGCGGGCCCGTTCCGTCGGTGCCGATCATGCGCCACACGCCGTCGTTTCCGATGTAGAGCGACCCAAAGTCGTAATTATTGTCGGACTCGGTGATTTTGTGGATCTCCCAGTCGCTTCCGTTCCACGCGCAGGTGAACCACTCGCGGGGGTCGCCGTCCGGGCCGCTGCGCCAGTCTTTGCTCGTGATGTAGAAAATGACCGGGAAGCCGTTTTCGTCGTAGATCAGGTCCATGATGTAAACGTTCTTTCCTTCCGGCTCGTAATCGTGTACGAGTGCGGCGGAGTGTGGGTCGATCTGCGGCGTTTCGAGCGGTTTGCCGTCGATCGTCTGCCAGGTCACCCCTTCGTCAAGCGTTTCCATGTAGTACAGATTGGTGCGGTAGTTCAGCCCCACGCGCCCGTGTTCCGGGTCGTACGGGTGGTAATTGAACGCGGAGCCCATTTTCAGCGTCTCGCCCTTCTGCCAGACCGCGGCGTTCTGGTAGTGCCCCACGGCCATGGCCGCGATCGGTTTCCACTCGGACCAGTGTATTCCGTCCGGACTTTTCATGAAACTCAGGATCCGCTGCGCGCGAGTACTGGGATCGTTCAGGACCCTGCGGTCGTACGTGGTGAAAAAGACGAACATTCCTTTCTTGGGGACGTTGAAAACCTGGACGTACGAGAAATTGGTCATCGGAACCTCCTGACCATCCTGGATCTTGGTCGCGGGAATGGACACGAACTTCGAAATGTCGTAGGGGTTCGCGCTCCGAGAGACGTAGGAGGGGCGGCCCGTGCCGTGGCTCGTCGAAAAGACCCAGATGTAACCCGCGTCGTCCATGGTCATGACCGGATTGTCGTGCGCATCGTCGGTTTTTTTGTCCAGAATGATCGTTGGCCGGGCGACTTTTCCCGTGGCGTGGTCATAGTACGAAACCTCGTGCAGGAGCGTCTTGCGGTCGTGGTCCGTGCCGCCGAAGCAGAAGAACGTTTTGTTCACCTCCGGTCTGTAAACGCAGAACGGGTAGTGGTTGGCGGGGTAACTGCCCAGACCGCCGGAGTATTTGTAAACGTACTCGCCGCCGATCGCCTGATTGTAGTACCAAATGCTCCGGAAACCGTCGTCTTTCTTGTTCAGGAGGTTCGAGTCGTAGGGGTCCGCTTTCACGGTCAGAATTTGGGCGTTTGCCTGATTCACGGGCACACCGTCCTTCACGTGTACGGAGTCCCAGTGACCTACCAGGCCGTTTTTCAGGCTTTCCGTTTCCGTCTTCCCGGCGGCCAGATCCTGAATTTCTTCCGGAGTCAGCACCCGATCATAAACCCGTGCGTCTTCGAGGCTTCCGACCAGGTTCCGCATGAAGTCGTTGGCAGAGCCGAGTTTCATCTTCTCGGCGGTGAAGCGGCTCATGGTGCGATTCAGCGGTGCCTGAGCGACTTTTTTGCCGTCGTAGTAGAGTTTGATCTGCTTTCCGTCACAGGTCCCCGCAATGTGCACCCAGTGGTGAAGCGCGGGCATTTCAGCGTTGACGTGCGTGTACGCCCCCTCCGCGTCGTACTGGACCAGCATCCGGACACGCCCTTTGTAGGCGTAAAGGGTCCAATCCTCTGCGATGCCGCTGAGCGAAAGGAAAATCTGTGACTCGCACTCCTTTTCCATCTTCACCCACGTGCAGACGGAGAAATTTTGTGGCTTGACCTTCACGCCCTCGAAGGGAGAAGCGTAGGCGGTCTTTCCGTTGAAAACGAGACCGTCGCCGGTCGGCTCCCACGAAAAGGCAGGGCCGGTCAGCAAAAGGAACAGAAAAAAGAAAATTGCAAGAACGGGCTGGAAAATTTTCATGGTCTTCAAAATCCTTTCAGTGAAGGGTCGGAATGTTGGTCATGGGGTGAAATGAATTTGGAAGAAGGTGGGAGGGACGAATCACTTCAGCCCGAAAAGTTTCTTCACGGCGTTGAGCAGACCGCGCTGGTTTTCGGGATTTTGCCCCGATTCGTAAAGCGCCGCGAGCGTCGGGTGGAGGAGTTTATTCACGAGCCGGTCGAACGAGTACTCGACCTCGGCTCGCTCGGCCTCCGAAAGACCGGGCATTTTGCGGAAAAGCCGTTCCAGTTCCAACTGTTTCGTCTGGTCCGAAAATTGGCGCAGCTCCGTGATGATCGGGCCGGATTTCCGGTGGCGAATGTCGAGCAAAAAAGACTGGAGCTGAAGGTCCACGAGCGTTTTCGCCTTGGGAAAATCACGGTCACGCGCCGCCTGATTCGCATCGCAGACGCTCTGCAGATCATCCACCGTGTACAGGTAAACGTTTTGAAGCTGGGCGAGCCGACCGTCAAAGTCGCGCGGGACCGCAAGGTCCAGAATGAAAAGCGGGCGGAAACCACGCTGCTTTTCCAGGGCACGGAAGCGTTCGAGCGTCATAATCGGCTCGGTCGCGCCGGTGATACTGACGATCAGGTCCGCGTCGATGATGGCCGCGTCGAGTTCTTCCCATGGGCGCACGCTTCCCTGAAACTGGTCGGCCATTTTTCGGGCGTTTTCGATGCTCCGGTTGACGATCGTGATGGTGCGCGCGCCTTCTTCACGCAGGTAGAGGAGCGTCTCCTCGGCCATTTTGCCGGCCCCGATGACCAGCGTGTGCTTGCTCTCGAAGTGCTCGAAGATCTGGCGGGCGAAACAGGAAACCGCGACGCTGGGGACGCTCGTCCTGTACTGGTGGATCGCTGTTTCGGCGGCGACTTTCCGGGCGACGTTTCCCGCTCGCTGAAACGCCAGATGAAGCAGCGGCCCAACGGACCCGCACTCGACCGCGAGCTGGTAGGCGGTTTGGACCTGGCCGGCGATCTGCGCCTCGCCGACGATCATCGAGTCCAGCGACGCGGCGACCATGAACAAATGGCGGACCGCTTCGGCCCCGACGCGGTGGAAGCAGGCCGCCTCGACTTCAGAAGGGGAAAGGCCCTTGAAGTCGGCCCAAAATTTAGTGAGTTCGGAAATCCCGGCTTCTGCGTCGGTCGGAAAAGATGATTCGGCCCTCAGCTCACGCGCGGCGTAAATCTCCACACGGTTGCACGTGGAAAGGATCACGACCTCCAGTTCGGGCCAGCGGTCTCGGAGCAGAGCCAGCGCGTCGCGGACCTGACTCTCGGAAAACGAGAGTTTTTCCCGGATCGAAACGGTACATTCCCGGTAGCGGCAGCCAATCGCCATCCAAATCATGGGCGCACCTCGATTTCCGTCGTTGGGACCGATGACTCGGCGGGCGTTTCAGGCGACGGCTCCATCACAAGCCGGTGCTGGGAGAAAATGACCAGTCCGAAAAGCGTGCAAAGCGCGATAAAATTCAGGATCGTCCGTCGGGCGATCTGGGGCCCGGCATTGGCGCGCTTCCAGAAGAAACCCAGGAGGAGCGAAAAAACGAACCAGGCCAAAAGCAGAGTGGTCCCGAGGATCATCCAGTTCGCGAGCAGGTTCACGGTCTCCCCCTTCAGAGCGTCCAGCACGACTCCCGAAAGGACGCCGAGTGCGAGCGTTGTGGCGGCCAGTTTCATCGAGTGCCGGTTGGCGACGTGCAGCCACTCCAGCGATGGGAGCGAAAATCGACTCCGACGCACGGACGCGGAGCCAGGGTGCTTGAGGTTCCAGGCCTGACGCAAATACATGATCCCGGAAAGGAAACCGAAGAAAATTGAAACGGCCGCCAGGAGCATGCTCACGCCGTGGACCATCCCCCACGCACGGGAAGCGGGAGCGGTCGCGAAGGGGGTAGAGGAGGCGCAAAACTGCGCGATCCCGAGCAGGATCAGGATCATCGGGAGGAGGAACGTTCCGAAGGTTTTCTCCCGGTGCGTCGAGATCAGACCGAGCGAGATCGCCGTCAGCACGGCAACGAGCACGAAAAGCGCGTCCTTCGGTGTGGAAAGGGGACTCTGTGCCGACTCAAAAAGCCGATGGGCGAGAAAAACCACCATTGCAGCCAGAGCTGCGCCGAGGAAGCAAAGTTCAGCGAAAACTTTCCCCGCAGTTCGTGACCGGAGACACGCAAGTTCCAGGCCGAACGCGAACAGGCAGCAAATGGAAAAAACGGCTGGGAGGAACATAATATATTATAAAATATTGAAGGAACAGAAACTTTCTTTAGTATAATAGTTAAAAAGTTTTTGAGGAGGGGGGGCGGTGGAGGAACCTTTTCAAAACCGGAAATTTTCACAAAAAAAGCCGAAACGTGCGTTTCGGCCTGGGTTGAAGTGGAGGTAATCGGACTCGAACCGGTGACCCTCGCGTTGCAAACGCGATGCTCTACCAACTGAGCTATACCCCCGGCGTCTTTCACAAAGACTTCAGTATTTTAACACATTCCAAAAAATTTACAAGTACCGGCAAAAAAATTTTTCAGTCCTCTCAGAAAAACAGGCCAGGTTTTTTCTAAATATGTGTTTCCTTAAAAAGAGATTTGGCGGTCAGTCTTTCCAGGAAGGCTCTGGGACAGAAAGCCTTCGAGGGAATAAAACGTCTGTCAGATTTTACAAAACTCTCGAAACTTTAGCTAAAAAAAGAAAAAGTCTCAAAAAAAAGATAAAAATAAAATTTGAAGACTCTGTAATCGTTACAATCGGAACCCAGATACGATAATTATGAGGATTTTTTGGTTAATTTCATTCGTGCCGGTAGCAAGTTGGCCTCAAGTGTGGTATATTACTAATAAATGGTTCTAAAGGATAGAACCGTTACATTTTGTCAGGGAGGCACCAATGTTTTCAATTATTGCCGCTTTACTTCTCGGGTTTGCTCCAGGTTTGGAATCGAACATTTTTGCCGCACAGCCTGGCGTTCCAACGGTTGAGGGCTCTGCGTTCATTCCACTTGACAGGAATCTCCGGGTCGAAGAGCAGGTTTCCGCGATTATTGAGGAATGTATTTCGTATGAAAGAGCCGGAAATCTGGAGATGGCTCTGAGGCAATATTCTGCGGCACTTCATCGCTTTCCTGGAGTAAGGAGTCTTCAGTCCCAATACAGCAGAGTGAAGGTGCTGTATGATATTCAGAAGAGGTTTGAGACCGATTGGTATATGAATACGGCGGGTCAGTACGATACTGCCCGGCTGCGGGTGTTCGTCCGGAATTTCTGGAACATCGTCATGGCGAATTTCGTCCAGTCGTTTACCGAGACAGAAATTTTTTATCGGGAAACCCGTTGTATGGACCTGGCACTTGGCAGTGAGACGTTCCGTGCCCGGGTTTTGCCGAATGCGGCTCCTCGGGAAATCGAAGCATTTCGCGAAGAAATTCGTCAGTTCGTGCGGGATTCCATCATCAGGTCCCGAAACGATTTGACGAATTCCACTCTGGAAATTGGCCGGCGTTTTCAGAATCGTTTTGGTCAAAATGCCTCTTTGCTTGTGATGGAGGGACTTTTCGACTGTGTAACCAGTTTGGATTCTTACTCGGAAGTCCTTCTCCCTGATCAGTATCAGGAAGTTCTCTCGTCAGTTTCCGGGAATATGGTCGGTCTGGGGGTCACCATCAAAACTCAGGATGGCCGGACGGAAATCGTGCGAATCGTTCCAAATTCGCCGGCAGCAAATTCGGATTTGCGTCCGGGTGATGAGATCATCGCCATCAATGATGAGTCAGTTGTGGGGTGTTCCAATCGGCAGGTCTCGGTTAAACTTGAAGGCCCGATGGGTTCTTCCGTTTCGCTTCGTGTGCAGGCTAAAGACGATTTGCCGCGAGAGATCGTATTGATTCGCAAACCTATTACGATGGCGAGCGTTGAACACGCAATGATTTTACCTGACTCGGATGGGATCGGTTATTTCAGGCTGAATGGTTTTCAACAGAATTCAGCAACTGAAATGCTGCAGACACTCAGTCAGCTTAAAGAGCAGGGTATGTCCTCGCTGATTATCGACCTGCGTGGAAATGGCGGCGGAACGGTCGATTCGGCGGTGGCGATTTCGGAACTTTTCCTTGACGAGGGAAACATTCTTCAAGTCAAGAGCGCTGGCTCTGAGTTTATTCATCGTGCTCACCTGGACAGTGAATGGAACGAGATTCCGCTCATCCTTCTCATTGACGGAGAAAGCGCGAGCGCCTCGGAGATTTTCGCAGGAGCCATTCAGGGACTCAAGCGAGGTGTACTCATTGGAACGCGGAGCTTTGGAAAAGGAGTGATCCAAAAAATCTACCCGATCCCGGAAAGTCCGTTCGTTATGAAACTAACCACTTCCCAGTTCTTTGGACCATCGGGAAACCGTTACAATTATGTGGGAGTAAACCCGAATTACGAAGTGCGTGAAGCGGGAAAGCCCATCTTTTACTCGGACGGGACGGCGCGGGCGACTGAACGTGATTTTGTTTTGGAAAAAGCCCAGGAATTGCTTGGCGAGAATCATCGGGTTTCGATGAAATAGTACGAATAAGGAAATGATTCCCTTTAGTGCCGTCATTTTGGCGGCATTTTTCTTTTCTGTCTTGTCTATATTTCCCATTTTTTGTTTCTGGAAAATTTTTTCACGATTTTATTGATATAATCAGAAAAATCCGCAAGTTTTTACATCGGAATTGTCGATATAACTTGTGTATCCTGAAGAAATTGCCACAAGAACAGAATGAAATCCATTTTGTTCGGGTCATATATTCAAATGAGAGGGAGTCATGTTGAAAACAAGTTTACAGGGAATGTTTCTGACCGCTTTGGCGGTTCTGATGTTCACGGCAAGCGGCTGTACGTTTTGTTCGTCGGGCGTAAGCCTTGGTATTCTGTCGGTTCCGATTCCGGTGTCGCCGTACTTCCAGGACAAAAAGGAAGACGAAGCGTTGGCGGAGCGTTACTCGAAGATGAAGATTCTGGATCCGATTCCGGAAGGGCGTCCGCACGTTGCCGAGGACGCACCGAGCGACGATCAGATCATGCGCAAATTCCATGAAATTCATAACGTCCGCGGGAACTGGCCGGCACTTTATGAAGTTCAGCACAACGATATTATTATCGTGAAGGAAAAAGTCCAGGACATCGTGGACCCGGTTCGTGTTCTGCCGCTGGTTGGTCCGGTGCAGATCCATCATTCACACTGGGTTTGCAAGGTGTATTACACGGAAGTCATTCGTAACGGCTGGCCGATTCCTCACACGATCAAAAACGAAGAAAAGATGGAAGTCATCAAGATTGACCTTGATCACGCGCACCGTGCTGGCAATGTTACCCCGGCGGATGGTGGCTGATCTTTCCCGATCCCTCTGAAAACTTCGGTTTTCTTCATGACGCGCCTTGGGAGGTGGAACTCCCAGGGCGTTTTATGTATTAACGAATCATGAAGAAAAAATAATGAGGAGAAAGACTGCGGAAATTTCCCATGCTTCCTGTGCCGCATCCCATTCAGGGAGGCTTAAAAGTCTGGCGGTAAAACTATTTCCCACGGCATCGGATCAACGTACTGATGGCCATTCCGGTCCCGTAGTACGGGTGGTAGTCGTAAAGCGGGTAGTCCCACCACGAGCCGTCTGTTTCCTGAAGTTCCAGCAGGATCGCAGTCAAATGATTCGCGAAAACCTTCTGCGCTTCCGGGTCGTCCAGTTCGTCAATGACCCGGGCGGCGTAGTAGTGCGCGTAGTAGTAAAAGTAACCGGCGACGTGAAACCAGGATTCGTGCGGAACCGGGCGCTTCCGGCCGATATCGAGCCAGCCAATGCGGGCGATCAGGCGGTTGAGCCAGTCCTTGTACTCCTGCTGGGTCGCGTATTGAGTATCACCCCAAAGCCCCAGCGCAAGATGACAGACCTGTGACCGACCGAGACTTGCGGGGGAATGATTAATACCGTGGGTTTTGTTCGCGGTATATTCCCCGTAAGCGAACGACCCGTTCGGCCGGCGCTGGCGGATGATGGAGGCGATGCCGCGTTTGATGAGTTTATCGGGAATTTCCACGCCACATTCTCTGGCGTCTGCGAGACTTACCAGCACGGTCCCGGTCACGAAGCAAAGCGTCGAAGCGGTGGGGTGTTCCGCCGAATATTCGCGGTCGTAGTAGCACCAGCCCCCTTTGGCACATTCGTCCGATTCCAGCATCTTGATCTGGTAGCGGATTGCTTCCCGAATGCGTTCCTGACGCTCTGCCAGTTCCGCCGGTTTTAAGGGCTTTTGAGGAAATTTGCGTTCGTACATTAAACGAAACGTGCTCATGCCGTAAGCGTGGCCCCAGTTGTTATACAGGCAGTCCTGCGCACTGCGCTTCAGCTTCGGCATAAAGTCGAACATCCAGACTTCGCAGCGGTCGATCGAGGCGGAAATTTCGGGCAAAAGGGCCGCAAGCTCCGGCAAAACGCGGTTTTTCGGCGATTCCTGAAGCAGTCGTTCCACCCGAAGCAGAGATTCAAGGGCCAGAGCGGTGGTTCCGCTTCGGTACGCGGTATGTGCGACGTCCGGCGCGTAAATGTTCAGCCTTTTGGTGTGGATCGGAAGCCCCCACGAGCCGTCACGGTTCTGCGATTTGAGGAGGAACTGCACCCCGTGCAGAACCGCCGCGTCGAGCTTTTCCACCGGTACGGGATCGATCGTCGGCGGCGTTGGGACGTCATCGGTGAATTTCCAGGCGTCACGCGGCGGAAGACCGTCGTCAAACTGCTTTTCCTCGGCAGCGAGTGAAACCGGAAAAAGGAGGACGATGAAGAGTAAAAGGAAGTTTTTCATGGTAATCGGAAGGACGGCGTTTCACCGTCCCTGGGCCTGAGTTTCGGGGAAAGTTTCGTTTACTCGACGCTCTTGGGATCTTCCAGAATTTTCATTCCGGCAGAGACCCCGTCCAGAATTTCGAGTTTTTCACCCGTTTTGATTCCGATTTTTACCGGCTTTTTCACCGGCTCGTTCTTCGCTTCGTCCAGCACGTACACGAAACGCTGGAGATCATCTCCGCGGTCCACGGCAGTGGCGGGGACCAGGAGCGCCGTGGATTTGCGAACGGCGGCGATCATCATTTTGCCTTTAAGGCCCGGTACGAGCTGCATTCCCGGAGGAAGATCAATGCTCGCGGTCGCCTGGTATCCTCCTTCAGAGATCACGGAATCGAGAGCCGTCACTTCCGCGGGAATTTCCACGTCCGGCCAGGAAGTCGCGACGAACCAGCCTTTCTGACGAATGGCAATTTTCGAGTAACTCGACTCGGGGACAGTCAGTTTCACGAAGACTTTGTCGGGATTCACGATCGTCATGAAGACCGTTTCCTTTGGGACCTCCGTCCCGGATTGCAAATACGATACGGATTTGGCGTAATTCGCCCACGTACCGTTTTCCAGCGAGCCGTACAGAACGATCCCGTCTTTCGGAGCTTTCAGCTCGAACAGTTGGCCGTCGGCTTTCAGTTCATTGTACTTTTTGACGGTTTTCTGGAACTGAATATCCAGTTTTTTCCGCTCGATTTCCGTTGCTTTCCGGGTCAGTTCCAGTTCGGCGACTTCCTGTTCGATCGCGGCCATCTCTTTGTCGAACGTGTCTTTGTAGTCTTCCTCAATGCGCGGAATGAGCATTCTGTGCGTCCACTCATTTCTTGCTTTTGCGAGATCGAAATCATACTGTGCGAGCTTGAAGGCCATACGCTGACGCTGGAGGACGATTTCTTCGGACTGTTCGTTCAGTTCCTCCGCTTTGTACATTCTGGAGAGCTGCTCCAGTTCGGCTTTCTGGTTTTCGTAGGTTTGGGTTGCGGACTCGAAAGAAAGCTCCAGTCTGCGGCGGCTGAACCCGACGTCATACTTTTGAGTGAATTCCCATTTGGTCAGCCGATCGGCCTTTTTGCGATTCACCAGCTTGGACGTGATCGCAAAATTCACGTCGGCGGTCTTCTGTGAAAGCTTCGCGCGCTTGTAGGCGATTTCGGCGAGCTGGAAATCCAAAGTCTGATCCAGAAGCATTGCATCGTAATCATCCTTCTTGAACTTGACCAGAACGTCGCCGGCCTTAACGGTGGTGCCGTGCTTGACGGCTGATTCCACTTTGAAAGACAGCGTGGAGGATTGCGTTGAGGATGTTGTTTTCGGCGAAAGTTTGATCGGCGTAATGTCTTCCGCCCATACGATCCCCGACGCTTCTACGTTGACACGTAAAGGAACGGATTTCAATTCAAAGGTTTTCCATTCCTTCTTTGAAGGCGTTTGGGCTGAGGTTTGACTTGCTGCTGGAGTAGAGGTTGAAGTCTGTGCCGGTGCGGGGGTTGAAGCAGGCTTGGGTGCAGTCGTTGAAGTCTGCGCCGGAGCCGGGGTTGAATTTTGAGCCGGAGCTGGATTTTGGGCCGGAGTCTGTTCCGGTGCTTTCTCTGGCACTTTTTCAGGCGCGGGATCCGGTGCTTTCTCAGGGGCCTGTTCCGGGGCTGTCTCAGGAGCTTTCTCAGGAGCCGGGGGCTGATTATCCGCCGGTTTCTGTTCTTCCGCGGGTTTCGGCGAGTCGGCCTGTTTTTGAGCGGGTTCTTCTGCGTTCAGGCAAACCGTCGCGAAGGCGAGTACGATGCAAAGTACAAAGCTAAAAGTGAAGATTTTGCGCATGGTTATTTCCTTTAAAAGTAATGAATTCATTTTCTGTTATTATCTGTTCAGTTTGACTTTTTTCAAGAGGGGGCGGTTGAAAAAAGAAGGAAAAATCCAGAAAATGTTTAAAATGGGAAGAATAAACGGGGATTTGACGAATGTGCGGGCTGGAACTTGGGCAGGAATTTCTTCCAGGTGAGTTTTGAATCTCCCCATTTCCCATAAAACGCATTTTTTCACATTTCCTCAAAAATTTTTTTGCTCCCCCCCTTGCAGAAATCTGAAAACGTGCTATACTGTTTTTAAAGTTGCTGAAATGGCGGAATTGGTAGACGCGCTAGGTTCAGGTCCTAGTCCTAGTTAATAGGGTGGAGATTCGAGTTCTCTTTTCAGCACTAACAAAAAGCCAGCGGGAAACTTTCCGGTGGCTTTTTTTGTGCTTTTCTCAAAGAGTTTTTCAGTGAATTTTTTCGGAGGTTTCTCATGTTCGTTGATCAGGTTGAAATCGTCGTTCGCGGTGGCCGCGGCGGAGACGGCTGCGTCAGTTTCCTCCGGGAAAAGTACATTCCCAAGGGCGGGCCGGACGGCGGCGACGGCGGACGCGGAGGAAGCGTCATTCTGGAGGCCAAAGAGGGCGTGGATTCCCTTATGCCCTACACGATGAAAAGGACGTGGACTGGCCTGCGCGGAACTTCCGGCCAAGGTTACCAGCGGCACGGGGCCCATGCGGAAGACGTGATCCTGTATGTTCCGCCGGGAACGCTCGTTTACGACGCGGACGCAGGCTTTTTGATGAAGGACCTTGCCCACGCAGGCGATCAGGTCAACGTGGCTCGCGGCGGTGCCGGGGGGAAAGGGAATATGCGCTTCAAAACCTCGCAAAACCGCGCGCCGCGCCAGTGTACGCCGGGCGAAGAGGGCGAAGTGCGCAAGCTGAAACTGGAGCTGAAAGTCATCGCCGACGTGGGGCTTTTGGGGAAACCGAACGCGGGGAAAAGTACGCTCCTGTCGCGTCTGACCAAGGCCCGGCCGGAGATCGCGAACTACCCGTTTACCACGAAGTATCCGAATCTGGGCCGCGTGATGCTCGGGATCGACCGGTCGTTTGTCATTGCAGACATTCCGGGACTGATCGAAGGCGCGGCGCAGGGAATCGGACTAGGGCACGAGTTTTTGCGCCACATCGAGCGGGCCGGGATCCTAGTGCACTTGATCGAGCCGGCGCCGATGGACGGGACGGACCCGATCGAAAACTACAAAGCGATCCGCGCGGAGCTGGCGCAGTATGATGAAGCGTTGACGAAGCGTCCTGAAATTCTGGTCGTTTCCAAGGCGGAGCTTCCCGAAGCGACGGAAGTGCAGGCGGCGCTTGAGAAATTGACCGGGCGTGAGGTTTTGCTCATCTCGGCCGTCACCGGGCAGAATCTGAACGTTCTGGTGCAGAAAATCTCGGCGGCTCTGGAAAAGTAGAAGAAAATCACAAAGAGTTTTTTTGGTGAAAAAAAGCCCCCCAAAAAAGGGAGGCTTTTTTATTTCCTTAATACTGACTGGAAAAGACTTGACCGTCCTGGCGATTACACAAGTATTGGAACGTACTCGCGTCGATTGCGTAGGAGATATTCGAAATGTGACCATCGCAGAACGCCATGTTAAGCGCGCCAGTGTGTGCTGATCCGAAAAAATGGTTATTCGTCCAGCCCGGGCGGTCACCACGCGGCCCTGTACCGGCAGTCCGCACATTGTCGTGGTTTCGGCCGGAAAGATGAGCGTCATCATCGCCGCCATCGGTGGAGGTCTGTACGCCAGTATAGACGTTTACATTCAAATACTTTTCTCCAATCAGGAAAGTGTTACTCGTTCCGTCCTTGATATCGCTCTGATCTGTCAGACTTTCGCAATAAATAACAGGCCCATACTGAGTGATCAGTGCCGTGTTACTACGCCAGTTCGCTTCGTAACAGCAGTCACTTGTGTGTGAACCAATGTTGGCCGCATAGTCCGTTTTTGGGGCGGAAGTTCCCAATGGAGCGGACTGTTCCGTTCCGTCCTGGAGTTTCCCGTACATTGTCCGGTTCAGAGACAAATAGGGCTTCGCCGGACGGCGTGTTGGGCAGTTTAATGCCGGAATTACAGTTTTGATGCGTTCCGCGACGGGGGCATTATAAAGCGCCTGTTGTTCCATATACGGCAAGATGGCGTATGTCCAGCCGGAGCGCTGCTTGTCCAGTGAGGCGTTTGCATCACCCACGTACTGGTAACCGGCATAGCCGCCGCTGGGATATGCCTTGACAATTGTTTCATGGTTGATGCAAGCGAGGCTTGACTGTTTTAGGTTATTACCGCACTGCATCCCCCGGGCGGCCTCACGCGCCTGCTGTACCGCGGGCAGAAGGAGGCCTACCAACATTCCGATGATGGCGATGACGACGAGGAGTTCGACGAGTGTAAAGGCGTGGCGCATAGGACGACCGGAAGTTAAAGGACTGAAATTTGTTAAGTTAGTTTAAGGACAGGTGATTCCGAAATCATTTTTTCCGCTTCAGCAGGAAAAACGCTCCGAGTGCCAGCAAAAGCCAGGCGGAAGGTTCAGGAACCATCGCGCTCTGGCTTTCCATTGCTATGGCGTAGATCCCGACGCCGTTTCCGAGAGACTGGAGCTTGTAGTCCCAGTATCCGTTCGGGAAATCGAGCAGCGAATCATTAATAGGCGAGAAATTCAGCTCGGTAAAAGCCTGCTCAGACATTTCGCCGGCGGTCATCAGAAGGAAAGAGTCACCCGAATTGATGATCATGTCAGCGTCTTTGGAAAGCTCGATTTCACCCGCGAACGTGTTCGCCGTCAGCGCTCCATTGACGGCCAGGAAAGGCGTATCGGCCGCTTCGGAACTGAGTTTCAGATTCAAAAGCGCCTGAGGGGCGAGTGTGACGGAATTGACCGTCAGCGTCGTGCCGTCGTTGATTTTCAGCGTGCCGTCACTTACGGCCAGCGTGCCGAGCGTCTGCGAGTTCGTGAAAACGAGTGTTCCTGCGCCCTCTTTCGTGACGGTCCCGGTCGAGGTCAGTGTTCCGTTGGGCTGGAGCGTGTAATCCGCTTCCGGCGCAAAAATGACCGGGCGTGCGGCAGCGTTGATGTTCGCGTCGATGGCCTGGGTTTTCGTGTCGTTCGGCATGCTCGTGAATTTCAGCGTCGAATTGGTGGCCTCGAAATTGATCGTCCCCATTGTACCGCCGGTGGAGGAGATCGGACCGCCAAAAACGGCCGTTCCCGCCTGGGAGCCGTAGATCCGCAGGCTGTGACCGTTCATTTCGGTCCCGCCGGCGTAATCCGCGGTGCAGGCCGCCGCGAAACAAAGCTCCGCGTCGTCCGCGAGTGTCAGCGAGCCGGTGGTTTTGAAATTGTTCGAGAGACGCATCGCGCCGTACGCACCGTAAGTGGCTTCCTCGTTTTTCCAGCCTTTTCCAGCGAGCGTAATGTCCGTTGAGATCTCGGAATTCACGTAAAACCAGAGCTGGCCGCCCGGTTCCACGATGATTTCTTTGAGCTGATCAATGACGTCCGTATCATTGGTGCCCTGGTCCAGACGGAAGCGCGTGTTGCTCCCGATCTTCAGGGTGCCGGTGAAGTCGGAAAGCGTGTTTTTCAGCGCGGAATCCGCCGTGGTCGTCATCATATTCAGGTTTCCGTCAAGGTAAAGGGTCCCCGAGCCTGAGATCACGGGCAGATTATGGGGCAGACCGGATTTTTCCATGGCCCAGTCAAGCGTCGCGTTTTCGGCGATGGCGATCGAGCCGGTCCCGAGACCTTTGTCGGCGGTGACTTTGATCGTGCCGGCGTTCAGGGTGATGGCGCCCGATTCTTGAGCGTTCGATTGGGTCACGATGAGCGTTCCCGTGCCGTTTTTCGTGATGGTTCCCGAACCGGTCAGCGTCCCGTTGAGCTGGAGCGTGTAACCGTCGGCGGCGTCAAACACCAGATTGTTCGCGCCCATGGCAAGGTTCACGTCCAGCGCCTGCGTTTTCGCGAAACCTTCCCGAGTGTCGGCGGTGAATTTCAGCGTGGACGTCTGCGAGACGTTCATCTGAATGTTCCCATAATCCGCGGGTGCGGTCGCCGTCCCGGAGGAAATGGGGCCGCTGAACACCACGGTCCCGGAAGATGGGTTGGCGTAATTCCTGATGGCAAGCGTATGACCGTTCGTTTCCAGACCGCCGGAGAAAGTGTTGGTTTGGTTGCTGGTGTAAACAAAACCCAACGCCGAATCAGCGGAAAGTTCCATTCCACCCGTGGCGGAAAAACTGTTGGCGAGCCGGATACCGCCCGGAACGCCGGGTTCGGTTACCCATTTTGTGCTTCCCAAAATGATTTTCGGCTTGATGGTCATTCCATTGCTGTTGACCCAGAACTGGCCGCCTTCCTCAATGACGATTTCTTTCAGATTCGCCAGTCCTGTCGCGTCGTTGGCGCCCTGGTCGAGACGGAATCGGGTGCCAGAGCCGATCGTCAACGTGCCGTTGAAGCCCGTCATGTAGTTGGAAAGGGCCGAGGCGGCATTTGCGGTCATGAAGTTCCCGAGATTATCAAGGCGCAGAGTACCGGTCCCCGTGAACTGGTTCGTGAAATTGTGCACGAGTGTGCTGCCCGTATTCGCGGCTTTCCAGATGACGGTCGCGTCTTCCGCGATGTTGACCGTATTGGTCCCGAGGCCGCCTGCTTTCATGACCTGGACCGTTCCGGCCTCGATGGAGGTCGCGCCCTGGTACGTGTTGGCGCCGGAAAGGACGAGCGTCCCCGCGCCGGTTTTCGTGAGGCTGCCCTCACCGGAAATCACGCCGTTCACTTCGATCGTCCGGTTCGCGCCAGGCTGGAAGGTGAGAGTATGCACGCCGGAAGCCCACGAGCCGCTGTACGCCAGATTCGCGTTGATCGTCTGCGTCGTGGGAGAAGCTGCGTCCGAGGAAAGACCGACGATCAATTTGACGTTTCCGCCGGCGGACCCCTGCAACTGGTTTTTCGGGACCTCGATCGTTCCGAGGGTCGCACCGCTTGTAACGTTTCCATTTAAATAGTAAGTGCAGAAATTTGCTTCTGCCGTGTTGGCGATGGTCGTTCCCAGCTGCAGGGTGTAGCCGTTGGTTGCGATTGGGCCGTTAAAAGTGGCCGTACGCCCCGAAACGCCGCAGAAACCGATGGAAGAATTGCCGGAAAGGGAAAACGAGCCGTTGTACGTCTGGTTGGCGTCGATTCGGATCGCGCCGCGTTTGGTTCCGTCGGACGCTCCGAAACCGTTCAGGTCAAAATCCACGTTGACCGCGTTGGCGGTGGCGTTCCAGAACTCGCCGTTTTCGTCGATCTTGATCAACTTCATATTGTTCACGATCTGAATATCGCTCGCGGAGCCAAGGCGGAGGCGTGAACCGTTCGAGGTCCCGGAAAGCCAGAGCGTCCCGGTGAAATCGTTCATGTAAGTGTTGAGCAGCTGGGTAGGGTTCGAGCCGTTGCTCGACATCCAGTTCCCGACCGAGGTGAGTTTCAGCGTGCCGGTGCCGGAGATGGTCCCCACGTAGTCCGAAACCGCAGTGCCGTTCTGGGAGTTTAACCGGTTGACTTCATACGTCGCGTCAGGACCGATGTTCACGTTCACATTGCCGACGGAGTACCGGTTCGTAACGAGAAGTTTCCCTGCCGACAGATTAATAGACGAAACAAAATCATTATTCGCGCCAGTGATTTTCCAGGTTCCAGTGCCGTATTTGGTGATGGTCGTTCCATTGGTGCCCGTAATGGCGCCGGACGAGGTCAGCGTGTTTGTATCACTGACTGTAACCGTTGCATTTCCATTAATGGTCAAAGAACCGGAGTGAGTCGCGGTGATTCCGGCGGAGATGGAGTCGTCTGTGTTCAGTGTGTAGTTGTTGGTATCCGGGTCTGTACCGATGGGGTAGTCCATGGCCATTAAGCCTGTGCCGCAGACCGTCGTTGCCAAAATAACGAAAAAATGGAAAACGCGAAATAATGATGTGCGCATTTTTCTTCTCAAAATTCTCGAAGTGATAAAAATCAAAGATATTTACAAATATATTATACACGAAAAAAAAGATTTAACAGAAAAAAAGATTGGATTTTTCAAGAATTTTAGAGTTTTTTCAGGAAAAAGTCCCCCAAAACCTCAAAACTTTGTCTGTTTGTCCTGATAGCGTCTTTTTGTAAGAAAAACGTCAAAGCGGGCGAAATCTTTTTCGGCCACCCTTGAAATTTTTTTAAAATGTTTTATAATTAGAAACTCTATTTCTTACAATAGAGAAAGACTTACTGTTTTTTCATTCCATTTTCACAAGGAGAATTTCCGTGTCAAACACAAAACCCCTGAAAACAGCACAAACTGCCGCTTCCTCTCAACCTTTAACGGGTGCGGATGTCGTGGTACTTGCGCTCATTCATCATAATGTGGACACGGTATTCGCATACCCAGGCGGAGCCGTGATTCCACTTCATCAGGCGTACTCCCGCTACGAGGACAAAATCCGCATCGTCCTGCCGCGTCACGAGCAGGGTGGAGGTTTTGCCGCGCAGGGATACGCAAGGAGTACTGGAAAAGTCGGTGTATGCTCGGCCACGTCAGGCCCTGGCGCTGCGAATCTTCTTACCGCGATCGCGGATGCGAAGATGGACTCGATCCCGCTGGTTGCCATCACGGGCCAGGTCGGAACACACGTCATTGGAACCGACGCGTTTCAGGAAATGCCCTCGACGGAAGTTTTCCGCAGCATCACAAAGCACCACGCCCTGATCATGAACCCGAACGACATCACGCGCGTGATCAAGGAGGCGTTCCATGTCGCGAACTCAGGGCGCAAAGGCCCGGTGCTAGTGGACATTCCGAAGAATATTTTTCTTGCGAAAGTCGGCGAGCCGTTCAAGGGCGAAAATGGGACGTGTATTTTCGAGGAACCCGATTTTGACGTTCCGATGAATCTGCCGGGCTATGACGAAAAAGTCCTTTCGACGACTGATGACGAAAAGATCAACGACTGGATTGCGGTTCTGAAAAAAGCGGAACGGCCCGTGATTTATCTCGGTGGTGGAGCGATTTCGTCGGATGCGACGGATGAAGTGCGTAAATTTGCCGAGAAAATGCAGATCCCTGTCGCCAGCACGCTGATGGCTCTGGGTGGTTTCCCGGCGGAACATCCGCTTTCCCTGGGCCTGCTCGGAATGCACGGTTCGGTCGCAGCGAATAAGGCGGTTCATGAGAGCGATCTGTTGATGGTGCTTGGCGCCCGTTTCAGTGATCGTGTGACGGGGAACGCCTCGAAATTCGCCCCCTATGCCAAAATCGTTCACGTGGAGATCGACGCGTCAGAGATCCGAAAGGTCATTGACCCTGCCATCGCGATCTCGGGCGATTTGAAAGAGGTAATGCAGAAAATCAACGCAAATCTGCCGAAGAAACACGCCGACTGTACGCCGTGGCTGAAGCAGGTCGCGGAGTGGAAAAAGACTCTTGGCCTGAAGTACCGTCCGAGTAAAAAGAATATCCTGCCGCAGCAGGCGCTCGAAACGCTGTACGAAATGACGAAGGACCAAAATCCAATCGTTGCGACGGGAGTGGGCCAGCACCAGATGTGGGCGGCGCAGTACTTCAAGATCAACCAGCCGAAGCACTGGCTCACGTCCGGCGGTGCCGGTACGATGGGCTTCGGGCTTCCGGCCGGGATGGGCGCGAAAGTCGGTAATCCGGACAAAATGGTGATCGTGGTCGAAGGCGACGGCAGTCTGCTGATGAACATTCAGGAAATGGCCGCGTGCCAGTGCGAGAAGATCCCGGTCAAACTGCTCCTCCTGAACAATCAATACCTCGGGATGGTGTACCAGTGGGAAGACCGGTTCTGCAACAAAAACCACGCGCAGACGTTCCTTGGCCCGATCGATGATCCGGAAAAGTATGCGATGAAACCCGACTACTGTCCGGTGAACCGTTACCCAAATTTCGTGAAAATCGCGGAGGGGTTTGGCTGGAAAGGCCGCTTCGTTTGTGATCCGGCTGAACTGAAAGAAGCCCTGCAGGAAATGATTGACGCGGAAGGACCGTTCATTCTGGACGTTGCGATCCCGTACAGTGAGCAGGTGATCCCAATGATACCGGCCGGCGGAACTTTTGCCGATTCCATCACGGAATAAGAAACTTCTTCAAAAGATGGTGAACGGGGTCAGGAATGACCCCGTAAACATTCAATTTTTGACAGGATTTTTGACGACGCTGGAAGCGTCGTCCCCGCAGATTCTGGATTTCAAAACGACGCTGGAAGCGTCGTCCCCGCAGATTCTTTCGGAATTACCGGGTTCTTTTCTTGCTTAAGACGGAGCCAAGTCCCAAAAAGCCCAGGATCAGCAATGCCCACGAAGCGGGTTCCGGGACGTAGGTGGGGTCAGGCGTGAAATTTCCCAGAACTAAATTATCCAGCGCGGCGTAAACCGGGAAGTTGAATCCCCACTGCCCTTCGTCGGAACCATCAAAGTAGAAAAGCAGGGATTTCACGCCCTCGAAGTTGCCAAAGTCGGCCAGGATCGGATTCCCGAGGTAATCGTCGGTCTGGCCGCTTTCGACGTTCTGTTTCAGGGCCTGGTAGTCGGCACTGCTCTCATCCACGCCGTAATAAGCCGCGTCGTAAACTTTTGTCGCGACGTCCGCGAAATCGGCAGTCTGCCAGTCGGTCACGATGGAATTTCCCTGCAGGTAGTCGGCCAGCATGAGGACCTGGTTCCCGGTCAATTTTCCTTCGGCATCGATCCCCTGTACGATGACGGCCTGCCAGTTGCCATCGGAGGCTTTCGCGGAATACGCGTCGCCGAAGGTCACGACATTGAAGGCGCCGAGCGCGTTCGTGAAGCTCAGGGATTGAAGATCGACCGGGTTTTCAAAGGAAATGGTTCCGCCAGGGACTCCGCGGTAGGACGAACCGAAAAGGATCGCGTAGGAGTCAGAGGAATTCGCGCCGGAAACCGTGACGCCGTAGCCATTGTTGGGATAGTTCGTCGTACCGGCGACGGCCGCGTACTGGTTGCCGGAGTAAACGTAAGAACCATTGGAGACCACTTTACCGGTTGCATCCGTTACGGTACGTGGGGCGGATGTGTTTTCCCCGGAAATGTTGGAAATGGTGAAACCGCCACCCCAGTTCCAGGAAGGAACGTAGGGTTCATAGTAGATTCCCCAGTCATCCCACGTCGAGCCGAGCGTGACGTTTCCGGCGGGCGTCTGGAAGGAGTGCAGGTAAGTGTAAGAATACTCGTCTTCGTCGATGTCCGCAGGAACAAAACCCTGGAAGTACGTATTCGTTCCCGGGACGTAATTCTCAAAACCCAACGTATAAACCGCAGCATCGACCGAGGTCGTGCCCGCGAGCAGGATCGCTGCGATTGAAAGGGTAAACAGGAAATTTTTCATGGTTTAAATCCTTATCATTCTAATCTAATCGTCAAACTGGAAAATGTCACCGTAATTGCGCGTGATCATCGCTCCGAGTGTTTCCGTATCCATCCCCTTTTTGAGGAAATGAACCGAGCCGTCGCCGAAAACAGCGTGCGCTCCGCCGGGGTGCAGACTGTAAATCTCATTATCGTCTGCCGGGGCGCAGTTCACACCGTAGGCCACCTCGAACACGTTGTTCGCAGAGATCCACGCGCGGTCTCCGTAGGCGTACTCGTCACTGCCGCGGGAGTCTTCCGAGATGAAAAGCGTGTTGGACATTCCATCGCGGATCTCGCTGATTTTCAGAGGATTGAATGTTTCGCTGGTCGAAGTTCCGAATCGGTTTTTGGTCGTTTTCGTTCCAGTGAAGATCATCGCGCCGTTATTGTCGCCGGCTTTGGCCTTTTCGGGGAGCGTTGTTCCGCAGACTCCGCCGTAGTGCGACTGGCCCATCCCATTAACGACCGCCTCGGCGTTCGCGAGTTCCGGGCAAAGGTAGGTCTTGACCACGAACTCAGCAGCCTTGGCATTTTGCGTTGCGTTGTAGGCGTAATTCTGGTCGATCATCTGGTAGAGGGCCCCTTGTTCGATATACGGCAAAATGTACATCGACCAGGCGAAATTCTTGCCACCGGAGATCATATATTGGTACTCAAAACCACCCGGCGGAAGTTTTTCCTGATTCGCTGTGGCGTAAAGCGAAATGCCCAGGCCGCACTGCTTCAGATTGTTCGCGCAGATCATGCGACGCGCACTCTCACGGGCCTGCTGAACTGCGGGAAGAAGCAAGCCGACCAACATGCCGATGATCGCAATCACGACGAGCAGCTCGACGAGTGTAAACGCAGGACGCTTGAGCATTTTTTGCTCCCATTCCAATTTGAGACTGGAACACTGATTATAAATTTGAGAGAAAGCGGTACGGGTAAAGGAACGAGCGTAAAACTTTCCGGGAGACAGACGTCTCCGACTCGCAAATCATAAATCAATGTACTTTCGAACGCACCGTCAGTCCGCAGCGCAATTCAAACCCGTGCAGCGGTAGGTCTCCTGACTCGCGAAAAGAAAAATCAAAACCTTCTCACCAATCCTCATGATTGGCAATGGTAAAGCATAAGAGTGCTTCAGACCTGATTTTTCAATTGTGCGTGTTTTCTTCTCCCCATTGAAAAGGAAGTCAAGCGCGCACGTTCGCTTACAGTGGCGGCGACCGTTCCGGCTTTTAACCGGATTCCCTTGCTCCGCTGCGACAAAAAAAGACCGTACGAGGAAAATCCGCAGCACGGTCCAATTACCGGAGGTGGGAGTCGAACCCACATGTCATTGCTGACAATGGATTTTGAGTCCATCGTGTCTGCCATTCCACCACTCCGGCGCAGACTTTCATCTTATTCTATAGTTTACCATATTTCCCAATTTTTACAAGGGGGGGGAGGAAAAATCAGGAAAAACTCAAAAGTTTTACTCAAATTTTGCTTCCGCGCCTTTTAAAGGCTCGCCACTCTGGCTTTCTGGACATCATTCAAAAGACTGGAATCCATTTGGAGGACTTTGAGGTAAAACTTTTTCGCGTGTTCCTTCACTTGAGTTTTCTGGCGTTCGTTTGTCAGTTGTTTCTCAGCGATGTCCCACCACGAATCAGCAACCTCCCGAAGCTTCTGAGGGTTGTTCATCGCCTTGTTTTGGACCAGTTCCATTTCCTTTTGGGCCGCTTCGGAAATCGTAGGGTATTTACACTTGGCAAAGTACTGGATCGAGTTCTGTATTTCCCCAGTTTCCTGCCAGAGCCACATCGCGTACTTCGTGTTCAATTCCTTGTCGTTGGCGTATTGAGCCTGCTTAAGTTTCTCAGAGATATCCATGGCCTCTTTGTAAAGGGCTTCGTAATTTTTGATTACATCGTATTGCCGGGTTATCTTATCATTCAGGACCTGCTCCGTTTCGTATTTGGCGCAGAACTCTTTCATCTTGTCACAAAGCAGATACGCTTCGGGAAAACGCTTTTTCCAGCCTAAACCTGTTGTTACTTTCAAAGAGTATCCGATGAACTCTTGAATCTCTTCAGGATCTACTGTCACATCTTTTTCAATCAGTTCCTGAAGATATTCGCAGATAGTAACGTATTGAAGCTGTACATAGGTTTCAGCCGTATCTGGCTTGGAGAAATCCAGGTAGGAATGGACTTTCTCCAAAGTTGTTATCATGTTCGATAACGAAACGACCGATTTCTGGATTTGTGGTTCCGTTTTTTCTGGTACGTCAGCTGGCGCTTCGAGTTTCAGATCTTCCTGCGGATCGATCGTTGCTGCGATCTCCACGTCCTGTTGTGAATCAGCATTTGCCACAACTTCCGGTTCGAGTTGTTCCTCTTCGCTGGAAATGTCTTTTGGATTCTCCGAATGCTCCTCTAAAGCGGCGATTTTCCTGTAAAGAGGCGAACGCCGATTGACTTTTGCGATTTCCTCGCTTTTAGGTGTGGCAATTTTTTCGGAAAGAATTTGCGAAAATTCTTCCATTTCTGATTCGGTACTCTGATTTTCCGCGATCTGATTGGTGTCGGGGAGCTCCGTATTCGGCGCTTCTGTGCCCGACTCGGAAGTTTCGGAAGGTCCAGCAGTCAGAAGCTGCCCGGTTTTGTGGGCCGCTTTGTTCATGGCGACCGTGTACCCATTCGGCTGGTAGTCCTGAGCGATTGAGGGGCGATAAACCACATAATCGAGTTGTGAGGTAAACGGCGGAACCTTGCGCGCCTGTGCTTCCTCACGGAAAATGATTGAACCATCAGGGTTGCGTTCGACGGACAAAGCCATTACAGCCACCACGCCCAAACCAAGGGCGAAACTGAGAGCGATCAGGCTCATTTGACGGACCCGCGTGAGGAAAGACGGACGTTCGTAACCTTTCCAGATACGCTCGCCAGTACTCTGGGAGAGCTGCAGGTCATAAAGATGTTTCTGATTCGGATTGAGAAAAACTTTATGGGCTTCCAGCACCCGACTTACAATGACAGTGAAAGCCTCTGGATTCGTCATGCCGTTGACATCCTGGAGACTGTTGAGAGTATTCCGAAACGCGGTCTCAATTTTCTGCACGTCAGGTTCCATGTTTTTCAGGCCCAGAATTTGATAAAAATTCGGGTCCTCTTCTGGAGCAAGGTCAAGCTGGAGCCAATCGTGGTAAAATTTTGAGTAATCCATGATTATTAGTTTTTGGTAAATGAAAGTTCTTCCCGGAATTCAGGTTTGTGGCTTATTATTGCCAGATGCTCTGCTCCGGGATGGCATCATCTGCCGGAATCAAAAGTTTTACTCCTGCCGGTACAAGGTCCATATCACGTACTTTGTCGGCATTTAAACGGTAAATCTCAGGCCAACGGGAGGAGTCACCCAAAAGCCGTTCCGCAATCAGGGAAAGGGTATCGCCTTCCGCGGCGCAGTAATACTGAACGTCCCGCGTTTGATCGGAATTTGGGGAGGCTGGAACCTGAAGCACTTGAGGCGGCTGCGGACAAAGTGTCGGGTAACAGCTTCGAAGGAAATTCACGTCCGGGATCTGAAGGACCGTTCCTTCCTTTAAATTATTAGGGTCAGGTACAACATCGATGTTGTACCGGGAAAGCGCTTTCTCGTAGGCCGGCGTCTGGTAGAATTTTTCGGAAATCTTCCAGAACGTATCGTCTTTCAACGAGGTATAATTCGTGTATTTTGTGTTTTTCTGATCTTTTGACGTTCCGGTCGATGGACTTAAATCATTTCCACTTCCCAAATCCGTGTCGAGGGAAAGTGACGGAGGTGTGGTTGGGGTGGAAGCGTCAAGTTGGTTTAAATCTCCCAAAACTCCTTCTGTTTCGGAGGCTTTACTTTCCTTTTTCCCAACGTTTTCGTCAAGACCCAAACCATCCAATTCGGTTTCTTTCCCGGAGGGGGTATCGTTTAGGTCCAAAGAATCTTTGGGACTTGTGGAATCGGTCAAATCTGTACTTTCCGGCGTGTTCCAGGATTCAACATTGGAACCAGGGTTCACGCCATCAGGAGTCCCCATTTCCTCTGGAAGCTGGTTTTGATTTTCGGAACGGGAAATCGTCGGCGAGACGGAAACCGGGCCGGGGGAATCTGATTCTGGAAGGTCCAGCAGCGATGGAGACGAGTCGCTGGCGGAATCTTTCCCCTCGGATTCTTTCGTGGTCGAATCGTTCAGCGACGGCGTTTCTTCCTGGAGGGAAGTATTTGCCGAATCGTTAGCCTTTAAAGGTTCCTCCTCCGGCGTGGAGTCGGTCAGGGATGGAAGCTCCGAAAGGTCACTGGGGTCCGGCGTTTTCCCCGATGCGTCCTCAGACGTTTCAAGTTCCGGCAAGGAACTTAACCCGGCAAGTGGATCTTCCGCTTTTTCTTCCTTTTCCTCTGGTTTGGCAAGGGCCTTTAATGGGTCTTCTGTCGGAGGATTATCATCCGACGGAGTAACTTCGATTTCATCCACAAGAGAATCCAGGGAAGCCAAAGGATCCGTGGCGTTTTCCTTGGATGTCTCGTTGGACTTGACAACATCCCCCACCGTCAAATCCGTAGCAAGGTCATCAACCGTGGGGATTTCGCTTTCGGATTTCTCGTTTGACTTGGTGGCCGAATTATTCGCAAGGTCATCGAGCGGGTCAGGAAGTCCCAGATCGGAATCGAGTGACGGTGGAACGGTTTCCTGAGTTTTCCCGGAATTGGAGGCGGAATTCGCCGTGAGTGGCAGAGAAAGCTCGTCACTTTGCTCTGCTTTCGTTGAGTTTTGGGTCTGCGCTGCCGTTTGTGTTCCCGTATTCTGTGCAACCGGTTTGCCTGATTTGCCGGAATGATTCACGATGAACAGGATCCCGGCGGTAAGAAGCAGCAACACGATACACATGGTGATGGTGCCCAAAATCAGGTACGTCTTGCGGCGTTCCCGCATCAATGCGTCAGGCGTAGGCTTTGCGTCTTTGGAATTTGTTTGTTCACCGGAGGAATTTTTGCTTTCCTTCTTTTTTTGTGCAGCTGCTTTTACGGCATCTGTGAAGGTTTCGGTCTTTTTCTTCAAAAAGGAAAAAGTTTTCCGTGCGACACCTGGTTTCTTTTCGGCCGGGTCTTTGCTGGCATCGCTGATTTTTTCCTCAGGTTTGGGCTTGCGCTTGAAAACCGCGCACGTTTTTTGGAAAGCTGCGGAAAAAAACGATTTCATTTTTCCGAAAAGAACCACGGCAGGATTAGGACCTTTCGGCTTCTTTTCTTTTTCTTCTTTCGAAGAAGCATCTGCCTTGTCGTTTTTCTTTCCTGAGGCTGAACTGCTGCCGAGTTTACTCAGCGATTGGTCCATTTTGGCCTTGATGAAATCCCACGACTCCCGTTCCTCGGCGGCCTGGGATTTTGTTTTTTTCTCGGTTGAGGACATACCTCCCCCATTACGCGAATCCTTTTGATCCTCGACATCTATAAATTCAGTGCTGTCAATTTCATCCTGGTAGCTGTACTGGTAATCTTCGTCATTACCACTGGCATAATCGAACATATCGTCGTATCTGCCGCGGCCGCTGCCACGATTACGATTTTTCTTTCCCACCGAATTACTCCTCTACGATTTCAGCAATTCGCAGTTTCGCGCTGCGTGAGCGAGGGTTACGCGCAACCTCCTCCGTATCAGCTAATATCGGTTTTTTGTTCACGGCACGATAGCAATTTTTTTCGCGGAATGCCTCTTTGACAAGACGGTCTTCAAGCGAGTGGAAACTTAAAATTGCGACTTTTCCGCCGGGTTTGACGCAATAGGGAATTTCCCTTAAAATTTTTTCAAGGGCGTGTAGCTCTCCATTGACCGCGATTCGTAACGCCTGAAACGTACGGGTCGCCCGATTGATCGTTTCCCGGGGAGAGTGTGGCACACACCGGCGCACGATTTCCGCCAGCTCACTGGCCGTCCGGATGGGATGGTCACGGCGAACTTCGCAGATCTTCCGCGCGATTCGGCGGCTGAAACGTTCCTCTCCGTACTCATAAATCAGGTCGGCCAGATTCGTTTCCTTCATCGTGTTCACAAGGTGGTACGCAGGTTTGCCCTCGCTGGGATCAAAACGCAGATCAAGGGGACCGTCTGAATTGAAACTGAAACCGCGTTCCCGGTCCGCAAGCTGGTCGCTCGAAAGACCCAGGTCGAGCATCATGGCATCAACTTTCCCGCATTTTATTTCGTCCAGAACCTCCTGTAGCTCGCTGAAATTACTGTGAGCAAGGATAATCGGCATACCACGAAGGTTTTTTTCCGCCCGCTCAATGGCTCCAGGGTCCCGATCGAGGGAAATGACCAGTCCGTCCTTTCCTACACGTTCGGCCAAAGCCCGTGTATGTCCACCACCGCCAAGAGTTCCATCCACGATAATTTGCCCCGGCTGCGGGTCAAGCGCCTCCAGGATTTCTCGGAGCATTACCGGAACATGTACGGTCTGCGGCTGAGGTTCAAGGTGTTCAGGTTCTTCGGCCATGACAACACTCTACAGACAGTTGGAAACTTTGGAAACGGAAATCGAACGTTCTGTGCTGGAAAAATTTCGTTTTTCGATTTAATCGATATTATCGGAAAAATCTATTTTACTTCATTGTACCACAAAATCGGCCTTTTGTCCAGAGGTTTCAGAGAAATATTTCGGAAAAACAAGGGAAGATTTAAGGGGAACGGACTAAATAAAAATGCCAGAATTTCCCAGCTTGTTTAGAATGAAAAAAGCCCCCAAATTATGGAGGCCTTTTGGATTTGAAGTGCCGTAAATTAGCGGGCGAGGAACTCGACCACGAGGTCGATTTCGATCGGCAGGCAGAAGTCAGCGGCCATCGGCATCGAGGTGACGGTGATGGTGAGGTTTTCCTCATCAACGGTCAACCACGCGGAGGCGGAGACGGTTTTCATTTCCTCGAAGATACCCTTGTACATTTCCTGAAGCTTTTCGTTCTTTTTCACGGAAATCACATCACCCGGACGAACGGAGAAAGAAGCAGCAGTCGTGGGAACACCATTGACGAGGAAGTGACGGTGGGCCACACCCTGACGGGCCTGCGGACGAGTCTTGGCCAGACCAGCGCAGCGGATCACGTTGTCGAGGCGGCGTTCGCAGAGGACCTTCAGGTTTTCGCCCGTGTTGCCTTGCTGACGTTTGGCAATCGCGTAAAGTTTACGAAGCTGACGCTCACTGATCCCGTAGGCGTATTTGATCTTCTGTTTTTCGGCAAGAGACTGACCGTACACGGATTTGCGGCCGCGGGGGCGAGCCATACCGGGAGCGAACGGACGACGTTTCGTCGCACGCAGCGCACCAGCGCTTTCAAAAATGCCAAGGATGTCGCCTTTGGTTTCGTCATTGCTTTTCACCGCGAAACGACGGTTAATACGCGCTTTTGGTCCTACATAGTGAGCCATTTGAGGTTCCTTTCGTAAACTGTAAAAATTGAATTGAGCCGCTTATGTGTACTACCCCCTTGCCGTGACGTGGCAAAAGTGGAGAAACCACCGAGGTTTCCAAAAACTCCGGTAATACCAAGCAGAGCGCATATTATAACACAGATGGATCTTTTGTCAAGGGGGGCGCAGAAAAAACGCACTTACGGAAGACCCCGATGTTTCCGCCAGAACCACTCGAAGCACAAAAGACTTAAAACCGCGGCGAGCCACCACCAACGGTCCCAGAGCGGAATTTCCAGTTTTCGTTCGATTTTCAGATCCTCCCGGCTTGCAGCGAGCCGGTCCCAGAGTTTTCCAAGATCGTTTGGTGCAATGCGTTCTCCTCCGGTCATTTGGGCGAGTGCGGTCAAAAGTTCCGGCTCAGCCTGCGCGTGATCCAGTTCCAGATCGTGACGATAAATCTGGAATCTGCACCGGGTTTCACCGAGTTTTTGTCCCTGATGAGTCACTGCGGCGGAGATCATGTAATCGCCTTCCGGCAGATTTTCGGGGATTTGCCCCTTCATCAGACTGTTCTCCGGAGTGAGCGTGATCACCTGCTGTTTCCCGTCCGGCCATTCCAGCAACGCGGTCCAGTTTTCCTGTGGTGTGTTAGTCTCGGGGGGCTGAGGCGTTTCGCCGTTGGAAAGCCGGGCGGAGACCTGAAACTCGATCTTTTGCTCCTGAGGAAAACGTCTTTGAGGAAGAATCAGAGAGACGGTCCCGTCCAATGTCGCGTCCCGATTGGCGAGCCAGAAAACGAGCTGCCGCCAAAACCGTTTGTGGGCCTCCTCGAAACCTGCGAGCTGCCACCGCCACGTACTATCGACAGCGAGCGTCATGACACGGCCCCGACCTGCGGACTGCTCGATGAGGAGTGGGATCTCCTGATTTTCAGGTGAGAAATCGGAAACTAAAACTTTCGCTCCGGGTTTTACCTCGGCAAACCGGTTCGCGCCGTCCAGAGGCGGAAGTTTGGCCCAAATCTGGTCGGAACGGGAGCTTTGAGAGTCAAGCGCCAGAGCGGTATGATGCCGACCGGCTGGAGTAAGGTGAAACCGAACAGGCAGATTCCAGTGCGCTTGAGCTAAAGCCTGCGTTTCCTTTGAATCGCCCACCGGACTCATAACGATTGGCAAAAGACCTGCCAGAGGTGAGTTTTCAAACCCGCCCAGTCCATAGTTCCTCAAGCCGCCAAGCGTCAAAAGCCCGGTCCCTTCGTGAACCTTCTGGACGAGCAGTTCCAATTCTTCCGGCCGAAAACACGCAGTGTTTACATCACCGAGAATCACTACCGCATATTCTTCATTCAGGAGTTCAGCGAGTTTGGGCGTTTGTGTGGAAGCTGATTCGGGCGTACTGGAAATTTTAGGATCGTGAACCCGTACCAGGTCGAGCTGGATTTCGTTGGCAGAATCAAGGGCACGGCGAAGAAAACCAGTCTCGGGGCGAAACGCTCCTTCGAGGTACAGCACACGCAAGCCTGTTTTGGAAACAGTCACAAAAGCATCGAGTTGATTATTCATGACGGAGGCTTCGTCAGGCTGGGGCGGAACTCGAAGCGTGACTTTGACCTCTCCCGGCTCTTTTGGGGTCCATGAAAGCAAAACAGGGACAGTTTCTCCGGGAGTTTCGGCCTGAATGGTCGTTTGAGCCGCGATTTCCATGGCGCCTGAAGGAGTTTCCACGAGAAGTTCCACTGGAACAGATGTTTTCGCGAGTCCGTCGAGGCGGATCCGGCCTGTAACCGTGACTTCGGTATTTACGAAAACACGCTGATCCACCAGAAAATCTTCAACGACCGCGTCGGGGGCCTGATCTTCCTGACGGTTTGAACCGAATGGAACGACGAAAAGAGGGATCCCAAGGCGGCTCATACGGTTTGCGGCCGTTTGTGGGAGCGCGTCCCGGGGCGGGAGGGCACGCTGTGCGCCGTCACTCAGAAGTACCACGCCAAGGACTTTTTTCCCGGAGGTTTTGCGAAGAACCTCCAAAAGAGCTGCGCCGAGTGCCGTTTCGTCACCGGTCGGGGCTTTGGAAAACCCGATTTTCCCCATAGGATTTAACTTAATGGAATGAAGTGTCCGGTCAAAAGCAAAAACCTCAGTTTCGACATTTTTGCTCATCCGGGCAAGCTCTGGCGCGCTTTTTGTCAGGGCGTTCTTTTGTGCCTCAAAACGGGATTTTTTCTCCGGACAGTCAGCGACTTCCATGCTTCGCGACGAATCTGCAAGGATCAGAACGTTTCCCGGGTATGTCTCGGTTTCTGTTTGCATCGCGGATGGCCGGGCCAGGATCCAGAGAAGCAGAAGAAGCAAAATCCAGCGAGGAAGAACCAAAAGCCACGATTTTCGTCTGTTTTCAGGCAGAATACTCCACCACGTGCAGATCCCCAGGATGAGGATCAGCGAGATGAGCAGTGGAAAAGAGTGGAAAATCGAGTGGTACATAAGGAACCTCGGGAACATATCCCGAGGGCATCATTTGGAACGAAACGTTTTTTATTTTTCTCCTGTTCCCGGCCGTTTTGACTTAACGGAAAGAATGGAAGCGATCCTTTCAAGGACCAAAACCCCCACCAGACCCGCAAGCAGGGCGCACAGAACGTAAATCTGTTGCTCGGTCGAAAAGGAACTCATCGCGAGGCGTTCAAATTTCATGTGGCCTCCCACGAGTGTCATCCGCTGGAACGGCCAAAGGCAAGCGATTGACCCAAGCATAAAACCGATCAAAAGGGAAAGAATTACACCGTGGTAGTGTTTTAGGAGGAATTCGAGCAAACGGGAAAAGGCTAAAAGTCCCAGAACGCAGCCTGCTCCAAAAACACAGAGTGTCAGGAAATCACCAGGGGTCGTTTTCAGGTGTGCAAGGTCCTTCACACGGGCGATGATTTGCGCATACTCACCCAAAATCAGCAGGATGTAGGAGCCGCTGATTCCCGGAAGGATCATGGCGCAAATCGCCACCAGGCCACAGCAGAAAATGTACAGGAGGCTGGAATCTTCTCCTGCCATGGGGTTCAACGTTGTGATCAACCAGGCAGCGATCGTTCCCAATACTACCGCAATGCCGCAGGCGAAGGTTTTGTTTTTGATCTGATGGAACAAAATAACGACTGACGCGAGGATCATCCCCATAAAGGCCCCAAAGGTGACGGGGAGATGATCTCTCAAAAGCTGATGCATAAATACCGCCGAGCTGCCCAGACCTACGACGATTCCCAACAGAAGGATACCCAGAAACCCGAATTGTACGTGCTTCAGGGCCTGCCGGATTTTTCCGCCAAAGAGAAGTGAAAGAAAATGCGTGTCAAAACTGCTGATCGCAAGCACCAGTCGTTCGTAAATGCCGACGATCATCGCGACCGTCCCGCCCGAAACGCCAGGAATCGAGTCCGCGATGCCCATCAGAACACCGCGGAGAAAAATGAAGATCGATGAAAGCATTTTGTTTTTAATTATGAATTAAGAATTTTGAATTATGAATTGAAGATTTTATTATAAATCCCAGGTAAAACCCTGGCTGTAGGTGGTTCATTCCCACAGCAAATTTATAATTCATAAT
>JAUMVK010000007.1:0-12079 GCA_030530205.1 Thermoguttaceae bacterium
ACGACGCTGGAAGCGTCGTCCCCGTATTTCTTAACGATGCTGGAAGCGTCGTCCCCGTAAGTTGACACGTATGGCCGTCGTCCCTCCGGATTAATCATCATTCGCCGACGCGCGGCCCGCTTTGCGGCGCTCGTTCTCCGTGAGGAGGATTTTTCGCATACGAATCGATTTGGGCGTACATTCTACCAACTCGTCTTCCTCAATGAATTCCAGAGCCTCTTCCAGCGTCATTTTACGGGCCGGCTTGAGAATAATATTCCGGTCACTTCCCGACGCGCGCATGTTCGTGAGCTTTTTCTCTTTGATCGGGTTCACCGTCAGGTCTTTTGCGCGGCAATGCTCGCCAACGATCATCCCCTCGTACAAAATATCGTTCGGCTCCACGAACATATCGCCGCGGCCCTGAAGTGCGTCGAGGGCAAACGCCACGGCGTTTCCGTTCGAGTTGGAGATCAGCACGCCCGTGTTCCGCGTGGGGATCTCGCCCGCCTTGGGTTTGTAGCACTCAAAACGGTGGTTCATGATGGCCGTCCCCTTCGTCGCGTTCAACATTCGGGTGCGCAAACCGATCAGGCCGCGGGCGGGGATGGTGAACGTCAGAAGCTGGAAATCGCCGCGGGAGGAAACTTCCAGAAGCTCGCCGAAACGCTGGCCGACCAGCTCCATCACCGGGCCGGTCGCGTCAGCGGGAACCTCCACCAGAAGCGTTTCGTACGGTTCGTGAACCACGCCGTCGATGGTTTTGTTGATCACTTCCGGCTTGCCGACCGAGAACTCGTACCCTTCGCGGCGCATCGTCTCGATCAGAACGGAAAGGTGCAGGATCCCACGCCCTGAAACGAGGAACTGGTCGGACTGCGGGACCGGCTCGACGCGCAGGGCCACGTTCCGCTCCAGCTCGCGCATCAGGCGGTCACGCACGTGGCGGGTGGTCACGTACTTCCCCTCTTTGCCGGCCAGCGGCGACGTGTTGATCCCGAACGTCATGCGCAGCGTCGGGTCGTCCACGTGGATTCGCGGCATGGCAACGGGCGCGCTCGGTGAGCAGATCGTGTCGCCGATCTCCACGAAGGGCAAGCCGACGATTGCCGCAATATCGCCCGCGTCCGCTTCATGGACCTCGTTTTTCCCCAGATTGTTGAACGTGTAGAGGATCGCGACTTTCCCGTTCGTCGTCTGGTCGTCCTTCTGCATGACCGTGACGGTCTGCCCCTTGCGGAGCGTGCCCGCCTGAACGCGCCCGATGGCGATCCGGCCGACGAATTCGGACCAGTCGATCGTCGTCACGAGCATCTGCAGCGGTTTATCCATCTCGACGGTCGGGCCGGGGATCTTTTCGAGGATCAGGTCCAGCAGCGGGACGATGCTCCCGGTCCGGACTTTCGGGTCGGTCGTCGCGTAGCCTTCCTTCGTGCTCGAGAACAGGTACGGGAAGTCGGCGATGTCCTCGTCCGCGCCGAGATTGATGAAGAGGTCGAACATTTCGTTCACGACTTCCTGCGGGCGGGCGTCTTTGCGGTCGATTTTGTTGATCAGAACGATGGGCTTCAAGCCAATCTCCAGGGCTTTGCTCAGTACGAACCGGGTCTGGGGCATCGGCCCTTCTGCGGCATCGACGAGGACCAGGCAGCCGTCGGCCATACGCAGAACGCGCTCCACCTCTCCGCCAAAGTCTGCGTGGCCGGGCGTGTCCATGATGTTGATCTTCACCCCTTTGTAGTTCAGAGCGATGTTCTTGGCCAGAATGGTGATCCCACGTTCCCGCTCAAGGTCGTTCGAGTCGAGGATCTGCGTACACTCAAATTCCGCGTCACGCATTTGGCTGCACTGTTTCAGAAGGCAGTCCACCAGAGTGGTCTTTCCGTGGTCCACGTGCGCAATGATCGCAATGTTTCGAATGTCGTCACGCTGTTCCGCCATAATGAACCTCTGTATATTAATAATAAAAGGATGAGAAGCAGGGAAAAGAAGTCCTTTAAATATACAAAGAAATGAAAAATCATCAAGCCCCCGTCTGGGAAAATTTACCGATTTTTTCGAAAAATGTCTTTATACTACCTTGGGGAATATTTTACCTATCTTAAACAACCGGTGAAGAAATCATAAAAGATGCTCTTTTTTGCCTGAATGTTTCGGGATTAACGATTGTTCTTAATTTTCCCGGACGATAGATAGAGTTGAATATAAGTATTTTTTTTGCAGGGGAAATTTGAATGCGTATTAAAAAACAGCATAAAATGAGTCAGAAACGTCGTGGAATTTTGACGTTTGAGTGGGTTCTGCTTTTTGCAGTTTTGACGATTGGTATCATCGGCGGCATCGCGGCCATGCGTGATACTGTGTCGCTAAAATTTATGCAGGTCGGTGGAGCTGTCGGCTCGCTGAATACAAGCTATAAAGTTCTGGAACCCACCGAACTGAACCATGACATGGTAGTTCCGGCCATGGAGTACACTTCCTCCACCGTCACGATTACCCCGAAGGAGTACACCCCATGAAAAGTATTCGAGCTTCCCTTTTGAGTGACGAAAGCGGTCTTTTGACGCTGGAATGGATTTTCCTTTTGGCGATTTGTGTCATTGGAATCGTTACGGGCATTGGCGCCATGCGAGATGCCGTCAGCATAAGTTTTTTCAGCGGCGCAGAAGCCGTTGGAGCCGTTGATCCGGCTTACGAGATACATGACTACCAGGGAAGAAACAACCGTTATACCGTACAAGGTTCTAGTTACAGGGGCGGAACCGTTTCCACTGAGGTAGATATTTATAACAAATGATACTCAAGCGGTCAAAGGGTGAAAGAAGATGAGAAATCATAAAATTTTGCATCTGTTTCTTGCCGACGAAACGGGTGTCCTGGCGTTTGAGTGGATCCTTCTGACGATCATCCTTACGATCGGAATCATCGGAGGATTGGCTGTTTTTCGAGATACGGCAGTCCTCAAACTTGGTGATATGGCAAATTCAGCAGTACATTTGGATCAGTCCTGCGGGGGCTCCTGCCTGGAACATGATTATACGGATACCCCCGGCGAGGTTACTGCCGAATAATCAGGACTCGGCATTGAAATGTTGTTCCTGTAATACACGATCCTTACAAAACCAAACCTGAATCAGACAGAAAACATGATTACTTTTTTCCCGGTTTTTTATATAGCAGCGCTGGCGATTTTCGCGCTGGGAATGGCCGTGACGGATACCGTCTGGCGCAAAATTCCTAATAAGTGCACGATCCCGTTTGCTATTCTGGGACTCATTTTTTCCATCACGCTCTGGATCGTTCAAAGAGTTGGCGCAGCCAAACCGCTTGAATGTTCCATGGCGGAACTCGGTGAAATGGAAGGTATCCATTTTGACGTTATGTTTTCATATTTGTGCCAGATCACACCGTTGTGGGCACTGGCCGGTTTTCTGGTTGGTTTTTTCATCCTGTTTCTTGGTTTTGTCATTGGAGGCGTGGGCGGCGGAGACGTCAAGCTCCTTGCAGCGCTTGGAATATGGCTCGGCGTGAAGTGGTTTCTGCTCGTTTTTTGCGTGGCGATACTGCTTGGGGCAATCTTTTCCGTCTGTGTCATGATCGCCGTTGGACCAATGCGGATGATCCGCAGAATGAATCGTATGAAAAAATTGGGTTCGACCGGGGAAACTGATAAAAAATTGACCAAAAAAGAACGTCGCAGCCGCGACAAACCGAAACAGTTAAAACGGATCATCCCGTTTGCCATTCCAGTGGCTCTGAGCGTTGTGCTGTTCCTGATCATGTTCGTCACGAACACGTTTCAGAATATCCCGGTTTTTTATAAGTAAAGATTTCACACCCGTACAAACAAACTTCAAAATCAATAAGATATAATTGGCATATTCGGAGGAATTATTATGAGTTCAACCAGTCCAACGACTGTAATGGTCGGCATTGTTGCCATTCTTATGGGGCTCGGGACGGCGTACGGTGTACGTCAGGCCATGAAACCGCAGAAGGAGACCCCGGTTGTGGAGGCTCCTAAAGTTGTGGCGAGACCTCAGCCAGCCCCAACCAGGACGATTGTCATGGCAAAAGTAAACCTGGCTCCGAACACGACTCTGACGTCGGATAATCTGAACGTGGTGAAGATCCCTGAATCCATTTTCCTTCGCATCCAGAAAAACGCCGGTTCTCCTGGCGCTCTCCCGTTTGAAAGTGCCGATATGGTTTTGAATCGTGTGACCAGTTCACGTATCATGGCTGGAAACTGGATTACGGAAGAAAAACTCTATGAGTTCGGGAAAGTTCCAATGATCGAGGAACAGCTCGGCCCGGATGAGTTGGCCATGACGATTCCCGTCGATACATTCAATTCAGTGGCCGGAATGCTTCATCCAAATTCTCGTGTAAACATCGCCTGGATGCCTTCCAAGAATATTCATCCGGATATTCCAACCTCCACAATGATTACCATCTGCAAAAACGTTCGTGTGGTGACCACGAGCGCAGAGATGATGGAAACCAATCCCGGTAAAGTGCAGAAAATTTCGAACCTGACGCTTGCCGTAAATCAGAAACTTGCAAATACGTTGGGGGTTTTGCAAAGTAAAGGCAAATTTGCGATTACCATGGCCGGTCAGCAGGAAGATCCTCAAATGGAGGAGAACTGTATTGAGGAACGTGAGAATCTGTTCGGGATCCTGGGCCTTACACCACCAGAAGAAATTTACCCGATGACCGCTTCCGTAGATGCCTGGGAAGGGACATCGAAACGTAAAATCAATTTTTCGTCCGATGAAGTTCTTGAGGCTCACAATGAAACGCGCGTGGTTATGTTGAAACTTCAGCCGCTGAAGAGGGCTCCAAGGTCTTCAGAAGATCCGGACACCGTCGTCGTTGAATGATTGAAAATCTGAAAACAAAAAAGGTCGGGATAAAACCCCGGCCTTTTTTTATGGGTGTTTTTCAGGACGATCTTTCTTTACTCTGCTGTCTTCAATTCATCGACCAGTTGGCTAAACTCTTCCAACGCCGCCGCGACCGGTTCGGGTGTCCGCATATCGACCCCGGCGCCGAGCAGCAGTTCCAAAGGTTCTTTCGAGCATCCACCCGAGAGGAATCCCAGGTAGTCCGCCAGTTCCGCCTCGCCGCCGTTCAGCACCCGTCGGGAAAGCGCAATGGCCGCTGAAAGCCCGATCGCGTACTTGTACACGTAGAACGCGTTGTAGAAGTGCGGGATGCGCAGGCACTCCAGTGGCAGGCACTCGTCGATCGTGAAGTTTGGCCCGAAGTAGAGCTCCAGCAGTTTCCGGTACGTGGCGAGCAGAAAGTCCAGCGTGAGCGGCTCGCCCGCCTCGGCCGCAGCGTGAACGTCCCGTTCATACTCCGCGAACATGGTCTGGCGGAAGATCGTGCTGCGGATCTCGTCGATCGCTTTGTTGATCAGGTTCAGCCGCTGGCGTTTCTCCGGTTGGGCCTTGAGCAGATGGTGCAGAAGGAGCTGCTCGTTGAACGTGCTGGCGACCTCCGCGACGAAAATCTTGTAATTGCCGTAAATGTACGGCTGGGTCTTCCGCGAGAGGTACGAGTGCATGGAGTGCCCGCCCTCATGAGCGAGCGTGAACACGCTGTCGAGCGCGTCCTTCCGGTAGTTCATCAGAATGAACGGGAACGTGTCGTAGCAGCCGCCGCTGAACGCTCCGGAGTACTTCCCCCGGTTTTCGTAACGGTCGCACCACCGGTCCTCAGTCAAACCGCGGCGCATGCTCTCCACGTAATTCTCCCCCAGCGGCTTCACCGCTTCCAGAACCAGCGCGACGCCTTCGTCCCACGGAATATTGACTTCCGTGTCCTGGAACATCGGGACGTACGTGTCGTACATGTGGATCTCGTCGATCCCCATGATCTTCCGGCGGATCTCGAAGTACTCGTAAAGTTTCGGCAGGAACCTGTGGACCGTCTCGACCAGCTGATCGTAAACGCCCACCGAGATCCGTTCGTCAAAGAGCGCCGCCTCGCGCGCCGTCGGGAAATTCCGGGCCGTGGCGTAGTAAATGTCCTGATGAACGCTTCCCGAGTAAACGGCCGCCAGCGTGTTTTTGTGGGCCTCGAACTCCTCGTAATACTGGGTGAAGACCTGGCGCCGCACGTCACGGTTCTGCCCGTAGAGCAGGGCGCTGTACGATGCGTGGCTCAACTCGATGGTCTGCCCCTGATGGTCCGTGACGGTGCCGAATTTCATGTCCACGTCGGTGAGCTGGTCGAACGCCTTGGACGGGGTCTGCGCCATTTCGGCCTGCATCGCGAGAAGACGTTCCTCCGCCGCGCTGAGCGTGTGGGCTTTCTCCTCAAAAAGACGCTTGAGCCAAAGCCGATACTCTGCAAGCTGGGGGGCGTCGAGGTATTCTGCGAGCTGCGATTCCGGAAGGGCCAAAAGCTCCGGCGAGAGGAAACTTTCTTCCTGAGCCGCGCGGCTGGCGGCGTTCATGAATTTCCCCAAAAGGGCCTGGAATTCGCTGTTCCCGGCATCCTCCGCGGTCCGCAGTGAGGCGTAGGTCCCGAGTTTGTCGCTGATCCGGTCCATTTCAAAGGAGAAATCGAGGCACTTTTTTACCGCATCGGCCCCTTGCCCGAGCGTTCCGCGAAACGAGGCGTACTGCGGGATTTTAGCCGTCCACTCGCCGAAATCTTTCTCCCAATCCGCAGTTGAGGCGTAAATGGATTCTACGTTCCACCGATCCCCGGCGGGCACCTGCTCGCGAGTCGGTACAGTTTGAATATCAGTCATAGATCGATCTTTCCATAAAACGACGCCTGGAAATGAGGTTTCCGAGCCGTCGAATCAAAATGAAAACTGCAGGTGATTAAAAGGTTTGAACACGATTTCGTGGCATTATACCACAGAGAGCCGGACACGTCAAGTTTTGGAACAGGAAAAAAACGAAAAATTTTCAGAAAAAGGGAATCCCCCTCCTTGACGAAATTTGAGAATCTGTTATACTTAGGCGCACTTGAAAGATGAATTGCCGGCACAAGCGTGCCGAATCTCTTTCACCAGTGGCCTCATCGTCTAGTGGTTAGGACACGGCCCTTTCAAGGCCGCGGCATGGGTTCGAGTCCCATTGAGGTCATTTCAGGGGTTTGCAGACTTGCAAGCCCTTTTTTCTTTTCTTGATTTGAGCCCGTATTTTGAAGGTTTTTCTTGACTTCTGAAAAATGTTTGCTAGATTCAAAAATGTTCTGCAATCCCATTTTGGTTCCCATCATGTTCCCATTTTGGTTCCCATCGGAAAAGGGGGGCTGGGTTCCCATAGTTGCGAATTGTGACGCGCTTTCTATATCCTGTACCGGATTCAGAATATAATGGGTCTCTGCTACTTTTTGCGTGTGTCCTATCCATGCGTTGATCTGATACTCTGGAAAATATCTTCTTAACTCCGTGGCGCGGGTCGCTCTCATACTATGAAAAAATTTGGGCCACATCGGAACGCCAGCACGTTTGAGGATATTCTCAAATCGGTTTCTTATTGCTGTATCAGACGGATAGTTTGGGAAAACTTTCATCGGTGCGCCTTCGGGCAGGGTCTCCCAATACTCGGTAAACGCTTGACGGAGTTCCGGCCATAGAGGAATTGTGCGGGTCACATAATCCCCTTTAGCCTCAGCCTTTTTACTTGTTTTCTTTGGAATGTTGACGGTTAGGGTACTGCGTTGGAAGTTGACGCAATCCCAATCAAGTACCGGGATCTCACTGATTCGCAGACCTCCAAACCGGGCAAGGCAGAAAATAAGTCTCATTTCCGCGGTGGGGCACTCTTCCAAAATTAGCCGGACCTCTTCGAGTGTCACATAATAAAACCTTTCTTTGTTTGCCTGACTACCGCCTTTAAGTTTACTAAATGGATTTTCTTTAATCCAGTGAAGTTCTTCTACTGCAAAATTGAAAATCTGTTTTAAGGATTTAAGTTCCCGTCCCCATGTTGCGAGTTCATATTGGCTCTCGTGCCATGTTGCATAATCTTTTGCGTCATCACGGGTAATATCTGTAATTCTTCGATACTTGCCAAAGAATTTATACCAGCGGTTTACCATCGTTCGACGGCTTCTTAAAGTACTTTCCTTTAGTTCGTCTTGTACGTCTTTCCCATTGAGAAAATATTCAGCCAGTTCTTGAAGTGTGCCGGGCTTTTGTCTTGGCGTTAAAAATCCATCGTTTGAAAGTTTGGCGTGTACTTCATCGGGTAGATCGTCAATCCACTCTATAAGGGCCGTGGTCAATTCTGTGCCCGTTTTGCGCAGTGCCATAAGCCTCTCAAAATTGTCGAGAAAACGCTCTGCGGCTCGTTTATTCGTGAATCCTGTAATTTTATGTTTGCCTCCGTTGGAAGTCTTATAAACAACGTCATGGATCATTGCGCCGGATTTAAGTTTTCTTGAATCGATATGTGCCATGTTTTTGATCTCCTTGTTTTAAGGTTGCAAAGTTTTCAGTATGTTTATTATATCACTTTTTTTCTTTAGGAATATTCCCCCCTCTTTCTTTTTTGTGAAAAAAAGTGAAAAAAATTCAAGAAAGAGGGGGCTGGGTTGGCGTTGCTTTGGGTGTTGGAATTATGCGGTTATCCGCTTATATTCCTCTATCACCTTGAAGGCCCATAACTCTTGCAGGAAATTGCACTTGCAAGGCTCGTTTGCGGTCTCGGTTTCGGCTTCCTGTTCCTCAAGTTCGGTTTTGAGGTACTCCGCCGGTGTCATGTGCCTCTTAACAGTGTAATAAAAAAAGGGCTTCTTTGGGGGAGGGCAGTCTTTCCAGCCTTTTACCAAAAGTTCGGGCTGCCCATTTTTTAATGAAATGAAATATGCAAAATAAAGCACGTCCCCCATGCACTCGGAGAACAGATATATTTCAGTATCATCAACGGGTTTTTTTATATACTGTGTCCACTTCCATTTTTCCTCAAATTCTCTTTTTTGGGCCTCTAACTTTGCCTTAAATGCCGCTCTCTCTTCCGTGGAATCCTCATCGGCTTCGCCCCTGTCCAGATCGTAAAATTCCTTTGCGGCTTCATCGCGGATTTCTAAACACTGTTTTCTAAAATCCTCAATATTAAAATCCTGCTTGGCCTTGTACTGTAACATTGTTACAGTTGATTTACGCTCTTTGCCATCTCTTCCGATGATGGTTTCAGGACGTTCAAACCGGCCTTGCGCTTCGAGTTCCTTCTTGGCGCGGTTGATCGTCATCGGGGAACAGTCGCAGATCTCGGCCAGATCGCGGTCGGATTTGTGCGGGTATTTGAGAATAGCCAGCTCGCGCCCATGTTTCAAGTCTGCGTCTGTCATTTGAAGAGCGTTCTTCTTATTCCCCTTAAAAGCAGTCTTTAATAAATCTTCCTGGGTGCCATCATGGACGATACAAGAAACGGTTTTCAGACCGGCCGCCAGTGCCGCTTGCCAGCGGTGGTGCCCGTCTGCAATGTGGTATTCTCCATCAATACAGTAAACGTCTATCGGAGGAAACGGCCATGTGCCGTGCTTTTCCTCTATCGCTTCCTTGTACCTCTGGACGGTCTCGGCGTTGGTCTTAAGCCGGATCTGTACGCCTTCATTAAGTTCCATAATGGAAAGATGTTTGAAAGTGAAATTTGCCATAGTTTTTGCCCTTTCAGGATAAAGGTTTAATTTTTCAGTTTTGCGCCCCCCCGCCCGCTCTATCGTTTTTATATAGAGTTGGCTGGGGGATGCCTGTAATGGTTCATTGCCTTGGTTCCATAACCTCTAAATGACGCTTGACGGCGTGTTTAGAGTTGGGCCTTGGTGCCGTGTCCTTTGGGTTAGATCGTGAATCCGGTTTTATGGGTTCAAAAGATCATCACTCAAGGGGAAAAGAAAAAAGGTTTTTCTTTTCTTTAGTTTTGTTTCATCTCCTATTATTTTATAGCTTGAGCAGTACTTGGGCAGTACTTAAGCAGTGCTTAAGCTATGCTTGAGCTATACTTAAGCAGTGCTTAAGGAGTGCTTTTGGTTTGTGCTTGACGCTTTGCCGCAAGATCTCGATCCAATTGCGCGGCCTGTTGCCTTTGTTCGGGCGTTAAATGTGCCGTGCCTTGGCTTGCTTCCCCTCCCATTTTGCCAGCCGCTCTTTTTCTTTCGATGTATTCGGCGGCTTTGTCAACCTCGTAATTCTTGTATAGCTCGGTTCCATCGTCGTATTTTTGGACGATCAAAAAGCCGTGTTGCTGGAATAAGTCAAGAATAGGCTCCGGGGAGTATGTGGGGCACCACTGTTTCAACACTCGGATCAGGTACCGCTTGGAAACACCGTAAACCGGTTGATCATTGACCCTTTTTAATATGTCGATGATATATTCATAATATCCAATCAGGACTGGGGCCAATAACGGCGGATCCATTTTTTCAGCTTCGTCACATAGCTTATAAAATGACTCAGTATCGTATTGGTTGGTCATCGATTGATGATATTTAAGCATATTTTTAACTCCTGAAAAATTTTAAGAATTTGTAGACATAGTCCCCCCCCACTGCTTGACTTAAAAACCAGAGATGGTATAATAAGAAGTAGTGGGGAGTATGGGTATTTTTTACCCTTTATCCTCTGCACATTCGGCCTTTACTGTTTCCTGCTTCCAACATGAAAAACAGTAAGGGCTTTTTTTATGCAGATTCTTCATTTACGCCGCCTCCCTGGGTTGCTTGGCAAGGGAAGGAACGCAGCCGGGGCCGGTCTGTTTTTGAGCTTCCAGCCATTCTTGCACCTTGGCGCGGTCGAATCTTACCACCTCTCCCAAACGGATCCACGGCAGCCCGTAATTCTCGCGCAAGTAGTCCACTTGACGCAGTGAGCAATTCAGCATTTGGGCCGCTTCTTTCTTGTCGATCAGCCTTTCCAGCGGGAAGAATTTCCGGATCAGCTTCTTTGCGGTCTTGAGGTCTTGAGCTTCCCACTTTGCGACGCTCTCAAGCACTTCTTCAAGATGTTCCACTGATACTTGCATAGTCATGCAATCAGCTCCTTTTCTGGGTATATTTACCCTGTAAAAGTAAACTAGGAATCAGGATCAGAAGAGATCAGAACACCGTTAAACGGTGGGATCAGATACTCATTCTGATATTACATACTATCTCTACGCCCAATAATAAACGCCCTAACCACAGGATTTATTGTTATTATTGGTAATCTCCCTGTCTTCACCCAGGGAAATAAAAGCTGCTGCTCCAACCAGCCCCCGCCTAGCTTTTACCTTGCGTAAAAATGTATGATAATATCAAAAATGGTATTATCGAAATTTAACGTCAATACGGCAGGGAGGTATTGACGGTCTGCGTTTCCCAAAAATGGTTATGCTTCAAAATGGAATTAATATTTATACTACCTGTAAGTATATAGTAGATTTAAGATATTACAAGGGGGTAAGGATAGAAAAAAACAAAAAAAATAAAAAATATTTTTGCACTCAATAAGATGTAATTCTATTCGCTTGCTTTTATCGCTTGTTTTGCCGTGTGTGCGTGGGGGCTATGAGTGCTAAACTGTTTCTAAATCCTTACCTCTGACCCTTGGAGTTCCGATCCGTTTTCAGCTCCGCAAGGACCCGCGGAGTTCCGGCCTGGCTTCCATCGTCACGGCGTCCAGCTCGGTGAGGGCGTCGCTGCTGCTGGCTTTCTTGGCCGCCTGGGTGATACCGTTCCGGCGGATCGTCGAACGGACTTCATAAAGCAAAGTTTCTTCCAGACCGTACCTCTGACTGTAGTAGTTCCGCCTGGTTTCCGGGGGTAAGGACCCGCGGCGGGGGTAGGTGGCCCACCTGGTACACGTCGAACGGCTCGCAGCCCTGCACCCGTCCCCGCCTCCGTTCCGGCCTCCGTCTCTGGGTGAGGTTCCATTAAGACGGACTCGGTTCCGGTCTCCGTTCCGGTCTCGGTCGCTGGATCAGCGCGGGCCGCCTGGGTGGCTCGGTGCGTCGGTCGCTCGGTCGGTCGCTCGAGTCGGTCACGCCGTCCAGGTCAAGACGGAGCGACGGAGTAAACGGTTTCACGGTATGCACCTCTGACCCTTGGAGTTCCGATCCGTTTTCAGCTCCGCAAGGACCCGCGGAGT